>JAICJH010000077.1 GCA_025928545.1 Bryobacteraceae bacterium
CCAGCGCGAGGGCGTGGGCTGGATGGACTTCCTGCGCCGCTTTTCCTTTGGCGGATGTCTGGCCGACGACATGGGCGTCGGCAAAACCGCTCAGGTCCTCGCAATGCTGGAGGCTCGCCGCAAATCTCGCGGCGAAAAGCAGGGACCCTCGCTCGTCGTTGTTCCTCGCTCCCTCCTGTTCAACTGGACTCAGGAAGCCCAGCGCTTTACCCCCGGTCTGCGCCTCCTGAATTACACCGGGCTGAACCGCGTAGCAGCCGATTTCTCCGAAGTCGACCTGATCCTCACCACCTATGGAACCCTGCGCCGCGATGCCGTGAGGCTGAAAGATGTCGAGTTCGATTACGTGATACTCGATGAAGCCCAGGCCATCAAGAACGCCAGCACGGAATCCGCCAAGGCCGCGCGCCTTCTGCGTGCCAATCATCGGCTTGCCCTGAGCGGCACGCCGGTCGAAAACCATCTGGGTGAACTCTGGTCTCTCTTCGAATTCCTCAATCCCGGCATGCTGGGAACCGCCAGCGTCTTCAAGCTGGTCACGGGCGCAGGCCACGAGATCGACGACGAAACCCGAGTCCTGTTGAACAGAGCGCTACGCCCATTCATCCTGCGCCGCACCAAAGACCAGGTGGCCAAAGAACTCCCCGCAAAGACGGAACAAACCATCTATTGCGAACTGGAGCCGGCACAGCGCGAACTCTACAACGAACTGCGGCAACACTACCGCGACACGCTTCTGCGCCGCATCGAAAGCGTAGGGTTGGGCAAGTCCAAAATCATGGTCCTGGAGGCGCTGCTTCGCCTCCGCCAGGCCGCCTGCCATCCGGGCCTGATCGATTTAGAACGTTCGGCCGAACCCGCCGCCAAGCTGGAGGCGCTGCTGGAACAACTCCGCGAAGTCCTCGATTCCGGACACAAGGCGCTGGTATTCTCCCAGTTCACCAGCTTCCTGAAGATCCTGCGGGACAGACTGGATGCCGAAGGGATTGTCTACGAGTACCTGGATGGCAAAACCCGCGACCGGCAGTCCTGCGTCGAGCGTTTCCAGAACGATCCCACGTGCCCTCTGTTTCTGATCAGCCTGAAAGCCGGCGGCCTGGGCCTGAATCTGACCGCGGCCGAGTACGTCTTTCTGCTCGACCCCTGGTGGAATCCCGCAGTTGAAGCGCAGGCGGTAGACCGTGCCCATCGCATCGGCCAGACGCGCCCGGTCTTCGCTTACCGGCTGATCGCCCGCGACACGGTGGAGGAGAAGGTGCTTGAACTCCAGAAAACCAAGAGGGACCTGGCAGCCGCGATCATCGGGGAAGACAATGCCCTGATCAAAAACCTGCGCCGGGAAGATCTGGAACTGCTCCTGTCCTGATGGTATATTTATACATACGAGTGAATATTTAATCAAATGAAATACCCTGTCGGAATTGTCGGCTTCAGCGGTTACAGCGGTGCGGAAGCCATCCGTATCTTGTCTCGTCACCCGCATTGCGAGCCGGTACTCCTGTCCCACCGCGCGGACGCGGGAGACGGAGCGAAACTCGTCCGGAAGTCCACCATACGCCGCGCCCATGCCGGCCCGGAGTCGGTCGCTGCCGAAGGCCTGAAAGCGGTGCTCCTTGCGACCCCGCATGACGTTTCGATGGAACTCACCCCGCAGTTCCTCGCCGCGGGCGCGATTGTCATCGACCTCAGCGCCGCGTTCCGTCTGGCCTCGCCCGAACAGTATCTCCACTGGTACAAAGAGGAACACACGGCCACCAGCCTGTTGCCCGACGCGGTCTATTCCATCCCGGAATTTCACCGCGCCAAAGCCAGTAAGGCGAAGCTCATCGCCAATCCAGGCTGCTATCCAACGGCGGCGAATCTGGCAATCCGTCCGCTCGTGGAAGCCGGACTGATCGACCTCAAAGCCGGCATCGTTTGCGACGCCAAAAGCGGTGTCAGCGGTGCAGGCCGCAAGGCCACTCTAAAGAACAGCTTCTGCGAAGTGACGGAAAACTTCTCGGCCTATTCGATCCTGAAACACCGCCACGTGCCCGAAGTTCTGATGATCAGCGGCCTCGAAGAACCGCAATTCAGCTTCACGGCTCAGCTGATTCCCATTGAACGTGGCATCCTCGAAACCATCTACTTCCGTCTCGCAAAACCGATGACCTCGGCTGAAATCGTGGCTGATATCTATCAAAAGCAGTATGCGAACGAGCCATTTGTCCGTATCCATGAAGCCGGCCACGTGCCCGATCTTCACGCGGTCGCGCATACTAACTTCTGCGATATCGGCGTCGTCACCGATCCGGCTTCCGGCCGTTGCGTCGTGGTCAGCGCAATCGATAATCTGGGCAAAGGCGCAGCCGGACAGGCGATTCAGAATCTGAATCTGGCGCTCGGCCTCGAAGAAACAGCGGGGCTCCTGTAATCGCCATGAAGGCACTGATCAAAATCGGCGGAAGCCTGCTCGACGACGTCTCGTCGCGGCACGATCTGGCCCGCCAGATAGCGGCGATCTCACGGGGTATCCACGTCACCGTCGTCCACGGAGGCGGCAAGCAAATGACGCGCTTCCTTGAAGAACGCGGTGTGAAGAGCACTTTTGTGCGCGGTCTGCGCGTCACGACCGATGAAACCATCGACGCCGTTCTCAAGGTTCTGGCGGGCAGCGTAAATACGCAACTGGCAGCGGCTCTCGGTGCAGCGGGCGCGCGCGCGGTAGGGCTGACGGGAATCGATTCCGGCGTGGCTGTCGCCGATCAACTCGATCCGGAACTGGGTTACGTGGGTCGCGTGACCGCGTCCGATCCCGGCCTGCTCGCCACACTGACCGAAGCCGGCTATCTTCCGGTAGTTGCCTGTGTGGCAGGTGGTGCGGACGGCCAGGTATACAACGTGAATGGCGATTCCATGGCAGTAGCTGTGGCTTCGGCGTGGAAGGCAGATCGGCTGGTTTTTCTAACCGATGTCCCGGGCGTCCTCGATGCCTCGAAAACAATCCTTCCGCTGCTCACAATCGAGGCGTGCAGAAAGCTGATAGCCGATGGAATTGCCACCGGCGGCATGCAGGCAAAGCTGGAGGCGGCGATGAATGCCGTGACCCACGGCGTGTCCGAAGTTCGCATCGTACGCGGCTCGGATCCGGATATCGTGGGCCGTGTTTTCAACGGCGAGCTCGTCGGAACGAGGATCGTCCAGTGATCAGCGCTCTCAGACCCGATCTGGTGGAACACGCCACTATTTCGAACAAGGACATCGAAGTCCGTAAAGCCTCGATGCAGGACATCCCCGCCCTGCTCGATCTCATTAACGGTTATGCAGCCAAAGGCATCATGCTTTCGCGCACCGAATTCGAGCTTTCCGAAAACATGCGCGACTTCATGGTCGCCTACGACGGCAAGGTGCTGGCAGGCTGCGGCGCCCTGCATTTCTACTCTCCGACGATGGGGGAGATACGATCTCTCGCCATCGCCGAATCGCACAAAAAACACGGCATCGGCCGCCTGATGGTGGATGCTCTTGTTTATGAAGCCAAGCTCTACGGTCTGGACGCAGTCTTCGCGTTCACATACGTGGATGGCTTCTTCGCCAAAGCCGGTTTCCACGTTGTCGAGCGCGGCGAACTGCCTTTGAAAGCCTGGAAAGACTGTCTGCGTTGCCCGAAATTTCAGGCCTGCGATGAAATCGCCGTGGTGCGCGTACTTCGTCCGCAACGCTGGGAGCAGAAACAGCAGCTCCATCCTGTACTCGGAGTGGAAGACGGCAGTGTGGTGTTATTGCCAATTCTCCGCAGTTAGGGGCTAAAATACCTAAGGAGGAAATTTCGATGTTCAAAGCAGCCACAGCCTTATTGCCCCTGACACTCGCCACCGGACTGACCGCATTCGCGGATTTCAGTTACACGATGACGCAGAAGACCACCGGAGGCTCCATGGCAGCCATGGCTGGCACCGCAGCCGACCGAACAACGAAGAATTACCTCAAAGGTCAGAAGCTGCTGACCGGCAGCAGCGATGTGTCGACCATCATCGACTTTGGCGCGCAGACGGTCACCACTCTGAATCACGCCCAGAAAACCTACTCCGTGAAAAAGTTCGGCGAGGCCGGAGCTGCGGGCGCGAGTAATACCAACATGACTTTCGATGTGAAAGACACCGGCCAGAAAAAGACGATCAACGGTTTTAATGCGTCGGAAACCGTTATGACGATGAATATGGACATGGATATGGGCCGGGGGCAGGCCATGAAAATGACGGCGGAAATGGATCTTTGGGTTTCGCCGGATGTTCCCGGCGCCAGCCAGATGCGCGACTTCTTCCAGAAGAATGCGGCCAATTTTCCGTGGGAAGCAATGATGGGGGCCGGGGGGGCCGGGAACCAAAGCATGCAGAAGGCAATCGGCCAGATGCAGCGCAAGATGTCGGAATTAAACGGCATGGTTGTCGAAATGGTTATTCGGGTCAAGCCGGCTGGCGGAGCGGCCGCGGTTGCAATGCCGCAGATGCCGCAGATGACTCCCGCGCAACAGGCTCAGATGCAGGCGGCGATGGCGCAAATGCAGGAAATGGCGAAACAGGGCGGCCCGGCAGCGGCAGCGGCACAGCAGGCAATGGGCAGAATGGGGTCCATGGGCAGAGGCGCCGCTGCGCCCAGTGGCGGCGGTGACAGCCTGATCGAGATCACCGAGGACGCCAGCGCGTTCTCAAGCGCCAGCGTGCCGGATTCCGTCTTCGACGTACCGGCCGGCTACAAAAAGCTCCCCTGAACGGACTTGCGAACCCCTCCCCGGTCTTGATAGACTTCCGACCGGGCTCAGGCAAATTTGCTTTGAGGGGGGCACATGAAAAGACTGATCGGAATTGCCACATTCGCACTGCTGACTTCGGCGTGCGTTTATGCGCAGACATTCGGTGAAATCACCGGCGAAGTGAAGGATCCAAGCGGAGCGGTCGCACCTAATGCGAATGTCACCGCTACCAATACCGGCACCAACGTTTCGCGTTCCACGACCACCAACGATTCTGGAATCTATAGCTTTCCCGGCCTGATTCCCGGGCCTTATCAGGTCAGAGTTACAGCCACCGGCTTTGAAGCCGCCGTTCGGTCGAACATCGATCTGCAGGTGCAGCAGACAGCCCGCATCGACTTCACTTTGACCGTCGGCCAGGCTACTCAAACAGTCGAGGTGAGCGCAAACAGCGAGCTTCTCACCACCGATAACGCCACAGTGGGCACGGTCATCGAACAGGAAAAGATCGTGGAACTGCCGCTGAACGGCCGCAGCTTCTTCAGTCTGGTTGCGCTGAGTCCCAACGTGAATTTCGGCTTCGCACCAGCCGCGCAAGCCGCCGGCCGCCTCGGAGGAACGCGTTCGAATCTAACTATGTCGCTCTCCGGCGCGCGCGCCACATGGTCGAACTACACGCTCGATGGCATCACGAATACCGACGTCGACTTCAATACCTACATCATGCTGCCGTCCGTGGATGCCATTCAGGAATTCAAGGTGCAGTCCGGTGTTTATCCCGCCGAATTTGGCCGTGAAGCCGGGCAGGTAAACGTATCGACGAGATCGGGCACCAACAACTATCACGGCACATTGTTCGACTTCCTTCGAAACAACAAGCTGGACGCCAGAAGCTATGATTTCCTGTCGAGTACCCGCAGCGCCACGAATCCCTCACCGATCAATGCTCCGTTCCGGCAGAACCAGTACGGCTTCACAATCGACGGGCCCGTCCAGATTCCCAAAATCGTGAACGGGAAGAATCACCTGTTCTTCATGTTCAATTACGAAGGTTTTAAATCCCGGACCACCAATAATTCAGCTATTGCAACCACGCTGACGGCGGCGATGCGCACTGGCGATTTTTCCCAGGTCCCGACTTCTCTTCAGGACCCACTCACGCGCTCCGGCACTTTCCCGACGATCAGTTCGCTGCCTTTTGCCGGCAATCAGATTCCGCAAAGCCGTTTCGACAAGAATTCGGTTCTGCTCGTCAGCAAATTCTTCCCGCTGCCAAATCAACCAGCCACGACGGGCTTACCGCTCCGAAATTACCAGTACTCGATCACGACTCCGGTGGATAAAGACCAGACCACGACTCGCATCGATTACACCCAAAACCCAAAGTCGCAATGGTTCGGACGCTTTAACTGGGCTGAAGAATATACCGTCAACCCCGGTCTGACGACCGACGGCGCTTCCACTTACGACAAAGCGCGGCAGGTGGTGATTTCCAACACGCGTATTCTGGGACCGACGAAAGCCAACGAAGCGCGCTTCGGTTACAACCTGCTCTACAACATCATTGCCCAGCAGCTGGCCGGCAAAGAAGACGTGGATTCGGAAATCGGCCTTCCGGTTAAAGTCACCGATCCGAATTCGTGGGGAATTCCGAATATCTCCCTTTCCAATAATCTCACCAGTTTCGGCAACGCCACCAGCAGCCCTTTCACAATCAACGACAAAGTTTTCCAGGGCGTGGATAATTTCTCCTGGGTGATGGGCAAGCATTCACTGCGGATGGGTGCGGAATATCGCTACAACAAATTCCCGCAGCAGGGCAACGAATTTCCCCGCGGCCAGTTCTTCTTCAACGGCCAGTTCACGAATACGATATCCCCGAGCGGCGCACAAAGCGGTGGTTATTCCGGCGCCGATCTGATGCTGGGCTACATGAACAACAGCATCATCGCCGTGGCACTCGCCCAGGCGGATTTCCGCAACAGCGAATGGGCGGGCTATATCGACGACACCTGGCGCGTCACCTCTCACCTGACCATCACTACCGGTCTCCGCTGGGAAGTGGAACAGCCTCTGCTCGACGTTTCCGGCCACGAGGTCAATGTCCAGTTGAACGACGTTCTGGCCAGCACGGCCAACGTCACCGACATGTCGAAGCACCCGGTGTATGTTCGTACCGGCAGCGGCGGATTCTACGACGACCTCCAGTTCAAGTACCAGGCATATTGGTCCACGCTGTCGGGAGTTACGGTAGCTGGCTCGCCCGCATTGCAGACCGTGAGAGACGGCCGCATGGGCGACCGCCTGGTCAAAACCGATTACAACAACTTCGCGCCCCGGCTCGGTATCGCGTGGAGCCCTTCGGACAAATGGTCTTTCCGCACCGGCTTCGGCGTGTTCTTTTCGCAGGAAAGCAAGAATTCCGTTTTCGATCTGAACCGCGGTCTCGGTGGCCGCACAGGACAGGTCACACAGACCGCCTACGGGAAGCCGACTTTCGGCTATACGAATTTCATCGATACCTCGGCGCTGCCGGTCACGCTGCCGATTGGTTTGACCTGGGGCGTCAACTATGATCTTCCGACCACCTACAGCCTTACCTACCTGCTGAACGTTCAGCGAACGCTGGGCAAGTCTTCTACTCTGGAAGTCGGCTACAACGGCTCCCAGAGCCGCAAGGTTGCGAACCTGATCAACGCCGGCCAGCCTTTGCCCGGCACCAGCGCTGTAATTACGCGTATGCCGTATCCGGAATTCGGCGCGGCCGGAATTCAGTTTCTCAAGGACGATGGCATCGCCAACTACAATGGCCTCGGCACGAAACTCAGCCAGCGTTTCGGAACCTCTCTCAGCACGCTGTTAAGTTACACGTGGTCAAAATCGATGGATGACGGCAGCGCCATTCGCGGACCCGGCAACGATTTTTCGGCGGAAAACGCCCGCTGCCGCGCCTGCGAATATGCCGTTTCTTCATTCAACGTTCCTCACCGCTTCGTTGCGACTGTCGGCTATGCCCTGCCCTTCGGCAGAGGCCGCGCCCTGCTGAAAAATAGTGCAATTGCCAACCAGGTCGTCGGCGGCTGGCAGATCAACACGATCGGAACACTCCAGAGCGGATCGGTCATCGATACCGCTTCCGGATGGGATTCGGCCGGCGTCGTGTTCTCTCCGAACAGCAATCGGTTGAATTGCAACGCGGGCGTCAATCAGGTTTTGAACAATCCAAGTCAGAGCGGCTGGCTCAACCCGGCGGCGTTCGCGAATCCGCTGGGCGGCACGTTCGGTAACTGCGGCCGCAACAATCTGCGCGGACCCAGGCGCGTGAACTTCGACTTTTCGGTAATCAAGGATTTCCAGATTCGCGAAAAACAGGCGCTCCAGTTCCGGATGGAAATGTTCAACGCAGTGAATCACGTGGAACTGGGCTCGCCGAACGCGTCGTGGAGTGGTTCCGGTGCCGCGCCGCCTTCCAACTTTGGCCAGATCACCGGCGCGGCCACAATGCGGCAGATCCAAATGGCTTTGAAGTATAACTTCTGACTGTTTCCGGCGGGATGCGGTTGAGCCAGGCGCGAGCCGCATCCCTTGTTTCGGGCAACTCAGCCCTGTATAATCGACGCTGACAGTATCTGACATGCCACGTCGACTTTTCCCTGTTTTTATACGTTTATTAACCTGCGCTCTCGCTGTTACAGCTTTGCCCGTGGCGGAACCTGCAAACACCGCTAACGTATCGCTGGATCAACAATTTGAACATGTGGTCCGCCCGTTTGTTGCGCAGTATTGCGTGGCATGCCACAGCGGCAACATGCCGGCGGCGCAATTCGATCTCTCCTCTTACACAAAGATGGACATGGTCGTTCGCGACCATCCCCGCTGGGCCCTCGTCATCGATAAGTTAAGTTCCGGACAAATGCCGCCTGCGGGAATGCCTGCGCCTTCCGACGCCGACCGGCAAAAGATCGTCGCCTGGGTCGAGGCAATGCGCACGGATGAAGCACGCAAGCATGCGGGCGATCCCGGGCCTGTTCTTGCCCGCCGGCTCAGCAACTCTGAGTACAACTACACAATTCGCGATCTGACCGGCGTGGATATTCAGCCCACCCGCGAGTTTCCGGTGGATCCCGCCAATCAGGCAGGCTTCGATAATTCCGGCGAATCGCTCACCATGTCTCCCTCGCTGCTGAACAAGTATCTTCAGGCTGCGCACGAAGTGGGCGATCACCTAGTGCTGACTCCTGACGGTATCGATTTCGCATCGACGCCGATGCTGGTGGAAACGGATAAAGATAAATACACAATCCAGCGCATCGTGAATTTCTACCTGAGCCAGCCGACGGATTTCGCGGATTATTTCCAGGCAGCCTGGCGCTACAAGCATCGGGCCGCTCTGGGCAAGCCGACTGCGACGCTGGCCAAAATTGCAGCCGATTCGAAAGTGAGCCCGAAGTATCTGCCCCTCGTCTGGGGAATTCTGGGCGAATCGGCGGAAGCCAAAAAGAAAGAAGTCGGCCCGATCAGGAAGCTGCAAACGATGTTTGATGAGCTGCCCGCTCCGGGTGCGGACAAAGCCGAGCCCGCACGCGAGAAGTTCATTGCGATGCGCGACTGGGTTGTGCGCCTGCGCCTCGATACCGGTATGCAGTATGCGGCTCCCCTCGTGAAAGGCCTGCCAAGCGGTTCCGAAGCCCTGATGGACTGGAAGCTCCAGCAATTCGCGGCGCATCGCAGGGACTTCGATCCGAAGGCTCTCCACAACAATGAAGATCCGGTTCCGTTGGTGAATCCGAGGATTCCGCGATTTCCCGACCTGCATCAGGATGGCGCTCCGCATTGGGCGGCGGTGATCGGCAAGTCGCGATTCAGCAATCCCGATTTGCTTGTTCCGGCGGCTCAGCACGCGGAGTATGAAGCCGCCTTCGCACGTTTCGCCAATGTATTTCCGGACGGCTTTTACGTCTCGGAACGCGGCCGATACTTTCCCGATAATTCGCAGGACAAAGGACGTTTGCTGAGCGCGGGCTATCACAACGTGATGGGCTATTATCGCGACGATACCGCTCTGCGGGAGATGATCCTCGACGAGAAAGCCACGAAGGAACTGGAGAAGCTCTGGACGGAATTCGACTTCATCGCCGAATACACGGCGCGAACCTGGGTCCAGTATTACTTCAACCAGAGCGGTGAGGTTGCCGGCAAGGGCGATGAAGGCGGTTCGCCCCGGCCTGTCGGGCATGAAGTCACCGACGAGCCCATCATCATGGGATTGAAGAAAGATTACCTCGCGAAAGCCGCCGCGTCACCCGCCAACAGTCCTCTGGCTCCTGCCGCCATTACCGAGCACTTCGATCGCATCAACGCCACGCTGCGGGGTCTTGAAAAGCTGCATGCCGAAGCCGAACCGAAGCATCTGGATGCGCTTCTGAAGTTCGCCGCGAAGGCCTACCGTCGGCCGCTGACCAAAGCGGAAAGCGCCGACATGATCGCGTATTACCACGAGTTGCGCAATAAGAACGGCCTCTCTCATGAGGATGCGATCCGCGATTCGATTGTCGCGGTATTGATGTCGCCGGACTTCTGCTACAGGATCGATTTAACGGATCGGAGCGCACCCGCCACACGACCCGCGGCAGCAACGGGCGTGAAGATTATCCCCGCGGCGCTCAATTCCACGGCAGGGGCGCCGCTCTCGGGTTATGCGCTGGCCAGCCGGCTGAGCTATTTCCTCTGGAGCAGCATGCCGGATCGGGAACTGCTGGCTCACGCAGCGGCCGGAGATCTGCAGAACCCGGCGGTTCTGCTCGCTCAAACGCATCGCATGCTGAAGGACGACCGGGCGCGGGGTCTCGCTGTCGAGTTTGGCGGCAACTGGCTTGAGTTCCGCCGTTTCGAAAACCATAACGGAGTGGACCGCGAGCGCTTCCCCGCCTTCACAAACGATCTGCGTGAAGCGATGTTTCAGGAACCGGTGCATTTCATTCAGGACGTGATCCAGCATGACCGGTCGGTTCTCGACATGCTTTTCGGCAAGTACACGTTTGTGAATCCGGCATTGGCGAAATTTTACGGAATGAATTTGCCCGAATTTGAACTGGCTCCGGTGAAAGCTCCGGAAGTTCGGCCTGCTGGCGGGAGAGGCGTTATACCGGCCGAGCCGCCTCCTCCACCTGCTCCGGTTTTTGTTAAACCGGGGATTACTGCCGATACGTGGATCCGCGTGGACGATGCCGACAAATATCATCGGGGCGGTCTGATCCCGATGGCGGTATTCCTGACGCAGAACTCGCCCGGCTTGCGCACCAGCCCGGTGAAACGTGGACATTGGCTGGTTTCGAAGGTGCTGGGCGAAGTGATCCCGCCTCCCCCGCCCGTGGTTCCGGAATTGCCGAAGGATGAAGCCAAGTCCGACCTGCCGATTCGCGATCTTCTGGCACAGCATCGCGCGAATCCGGTTTGCGGATCCTGCCATGCGAAGTTCGATGTGTTCGGTCTGGCGCTGGAAGGATACGGCCCGACCGGCGAGGCTCGCACCAAAGATCTGGGTGGACGGCCGATCGATGCCAGCGCCAATCTTCCAGGCGGCGTGACGGCGGTTGGCTTCGAGGGCGTGAAGACTTACATCAATGACCGGCGCTTGCCCGGCTTCGTGGATGGCCTGACGCGGAAGCTGCTGGCTTACGCGCTGGATCGCTCACCGATACTTCCCGATGAACCATTGATTGCGTCCATGAAGACGAAGCTCTCGTCCAGCGGTTACAAGTTCGATTCGCTGATCGACACAATCGTCGTGAGTCCGCAGTTCCGCAATAAGAGAATTCCAGAGCCCGTGACCAAGGCAGGCGATGCCAGGCAGCCAGAAACAAAGAGAGGCATGTAAAGAGATGCGAAAAGCCAACGATAAGAAAATGTCCACGATGACGCGCAGAACCGTTCTGCGCGGGGCCGGTGTCACCATGGCGCTGCCTTTCCTGGAATCTCTGCACGCCTTTGCGGATACGCCGCCCGCCTCCGCCTTCCCGAAGCGTTTCGGCGTGCTGTTCATGGGCAACGGCATCAACGAGAACCACTGGAGCGCGACTGGCCAGGGCGCCGATATGGTGCTCAGCAAGACACTACAGCCGCTCGAATCGATCAAGCAAAAGGTCATTTACATCGACGGACTGTTCAACAAGGAAGCCACCGGCAAGGGCATTCACCCCGCCATGACAGGCAACCTGCTTTCCGGCGCGCATATCCAGAAGGGCGCAATCATCAAGTCGGGAATCTCGATCGATCAGCTGATCGCGAATCACGTCGGCGATGCGACGCCCCAGTCGAGCGTGGTGCTGGCTTGCGAAGCTCCCATGACCGGCTATCACGAAACGAACTATTCCCTGGCCTACAGTTCGCATGTTTCATGGCAAACGCCGGATTCGCCGGTGCCGGTGGAACTGTATCCGTCACTGGCATTCGACAGCCTGTTCGAGAACCGGGGCAGCCTGCGCAACCAGAGTATTCTCGACCGTGTTCGCGACCGGGCGGAAGCCCTGAGTAAACAAATCAGTTCCACGGATAAGAGCAAGCTCGATGAGTATCTGGGCAGCGTGCGCGAAGTTGAGAAGCGCGTGGAAGCGATGCGCAAAACCAAAGACAGCGCGGAAGGCGCCGCCAAAGCACAGAACAAGCCGCTGTTTTCGATGGAGCGCCCGGCCAACGGTTTGCCGGACGATCTGCGCGAACACACCCGCCTGATGTGCGACATCATCGCGATTGCCTTCCAGACGGATAAGACGCGGGTTGCGACCCTATTGCAGGCGCGCGATCTTTCGGCTATGTACTACCCGTTCCTGAATGTGACGGACGGCCACCATGGCGAATCGCACAACAACAATTCCGACGGCTATGAACGGATCGCGCAGTTCCATCTGAGCCAACTGGCGTATCTGGCCAAGAAGCTCGACAGCATGCCGGAAGGCGACGGGACCGTGCTCGATCACTCCTGCCTCATGTTCCTTTCGAATATGTGGATCGGGCGCAGGCACGACAACAGCAGACTGCCGCTGGTGCTGGCAGGCGGCTTGAGCGGGACCCTGAAGACCGGGCGCACTCTCGATTACTACAAGGCCGGCGACGATAACCGTAAGATGTGCAGCCTGTACCTTTCGCTGATGGACCGGTTCGGCATTAAGCTCGATCAGTTCGGCGATGCCACGGAGCGGTTGAAAGATCTCTAGGCTGGACTGGAAACAGTAGTAGCAACTTACCGAGCCGCGACCGCGAGGAAGCGGTACCCACCAGCTTTTTTCCGCAACCCGCCGGCTCGCGGCAGCCGCGAATGGACGCGGATGCAGAGGTTATTCTGTTGAGATGCCGGAGTCAACTGAATCGACCGTAACGCTGCACGTAGTTGCAAGTCTGGATGGTTTTATCGCCAGAAAAGACAACAGTATTTCCTGGCTCGACAGCCCGGACAGCGTTTACGAAAACGGCGTCACCGACGACAACAGCGCCGAGGTGCTCCAGTCGATAGACTGCTATGTCCTGGGCTCCCGCACATACGAGCATGCGCTGGAACTGGGCTGGCCTTATGGCGATACGCCAACGGTTGTGGTGACGAGCAGAAAGCTGCCATCCACCAGGAAGAGCGTTCAGTTCTATTCAGGCGATCTCACGAAGCTGGTGAAGGAAACCCTCACACCGCATTATCGAAATATCTGGCTCGTGGGCGGAGCGAACCTGTGCCAGAGTTTTCTGAAGCTGGGCCTGGCCGATGAAATCAGATTGATGATTGCGCCGGTGACACTGGGAACTGGACTGCATTTATTCGGCGATTCCCTTGCCGAGCAAAGGTGGCAGCTGAAGAATGTCGTCGGTTACCGGAACGGCTTCGTTGAATTAGCCTACCGGCGCCAATAATCAGTTTTCCAGAGACATCTTCCGCGTTAGCTGCATCGCGGCTTCCGGCGTGGTACTGGTCCCCATTTCGGTATCCAGATACCCGCGATAATTGACCTCGCGTAATACGCGGAAGATATACCCGTAATCGATCTCTCCGGTGCCGGGTTCTTTGCGGCCGGGAACTTCGCCGATCTGCACCAACGCGATCCAGCCCTTCGCAAGACCCTGCCGAAGATGGCTGGCGATGTTACCTTCCATCAGCTGGAGATGGTACATGTCGAAGCAGACCTTGACGTTCGGGTGCGCAACTTCGTCGATGACCGGAAATGCCACTGCGGCGGTGTCGAGGGCCATGCGGGCCTGCGGTCCATTGCTGCTGAGCGGCTCCATCACCAGCACGACACCAGCTTCCTTGGCGATGTCACCCGCCTTCTTCAGCCCGCTGACGATCTGCGCGCGCTGCGTTTCCCACGGAACATCCGGCTGGGTGCGGCCCACGAAGATGATGGACTGAGCGCCGCCGAACTTTGCGGCAATTTTCGCGCGCTCCGCGACTTCATCGAGATAAGGCTTTTCGAGCCCCGGCTTTGTCAGCCCGCTTGAACTCCCCATGGTGCCTGTGCCGGAGATGCTGGCGCATCTCATGCCGTTCTGTAGCTGCACTTTGAGCATGGCATCCTGCTCGGCTTCCGACGCCGACCAGAAGCTGTAGGCTTTGAAACCCTGATCGGCTACCCGCTGGACGCGTTCCGCCCTGGGCATGGTGCGGGGAAACATGATTTCGATGTTGATCGAGAGGGTGTAGGGCGGCGGTGTAGAGGCGGACGAGGCTTTGCCTGCATCGAGCGCGAGGGCGGCGGGCAACGCGGCGCCGGAGAGCAACCAGTTGCGCCGACTGATGGATCTGGTTCCGCTGTGAGCTTTCATTCAGTTATGATACCTGTAACCACAAATGAAGAGCTGGCTAGTCGCGGGGATCACCTTGTTCGTTGCGGCTACCGCCATGCCGCAGGACCTGCCGCCTGAAGTGGTGGTGCTGGCGCGGATCAAGCAGCATATTAGCGAAGAGATGGCGCGGCTGCCGAATTACACCTGCCTGCAGACCATGAACCGCTTCACAGGCAGCCCGACACAGCGTGAGATGAAGCAGCTTGACACGGTCCGGCTCGAAGTGATCTACAGCGATCACAAGGAGTGGTTCGGATCGCCTGGAGCGCGCAATCTGAACGTCAATAATCCGGCGGCGTTCGTAGGGGACGGACTGATCGGTTTCGGCCAGTTCGCGATAGGACTGCACAATGTTCTGGGTGGCGCGCACTTCGATTATCACGGGAAGGAGGTCTACGCAGGCCGCGCCGCGATACGTTATGACTTTCAATTTCCGCGCCAGCCAGGTGCGTTTGAAGTTACAGTTAAGGGCGGCTCGGGCTCCGTCGGCGAGAAGGGCTCCATGTGGGTGGATGAGGAGTCGCTCGACCTGATCCGCATGGAGTTGAATGCCGACAACATTCCTTCGTATATTCCGCTGGCGGAGCAAAAGACATCGGTTGATTACGCGCGGATGAGGATAGGCGATTCCGAAGCGCTGATGCCGCAGCAGTCGGACGTGTGGCTGATGACCAGTGACGGTTTGACGGATTACAATCACCTGGAATTTACACATTGCCGGGCGTATTCCGCCGAGAGCGTCATTAGCTTTAACGTTGAACCGGCCAACGCGATTCCAGAGACGAAGCCAGAGGCAGCGGCACCGGCCGCGGACATCACACTTCCGGCCGATCTGCGCGTCACGGTGCGGCTGACAACTCCGGTTTCGAATAAGGACGCTGTCGGCAAGCTGATTGAAGGCAAAGTTGTCGGCGATGTGGTTCACAAGGGGAAGATCGTTGTACATGACGGCGCATTGGTCGGTGGCAGAATTCGGCGGCTGGAGCGCGATCAGGGGAAGATTTCAAACCGGGGCAGTCGTTTTATTGTTGGGCTGGAATTTACGGATATTGAAGCCGGAGCCGGACGAGCTCCGTTTTATGCGGACCTTCTGACCCTGGACAAAATGCCGGGAATACGGACCTGGGTCAGCGAGCATCAAATTTCGCGCACTACGTCGGTCACGCTCCGGGAGTTGCCGGGTGTGGCTTCGTTCTTTATGGACGGAGACCACTTTGAGCTTCCTGCCGGATTCAAGATGGTTTGGCGGACTCGCGGGCCGATCCGCGGGATCGACCAGTAGCTTGCCGACCGACGGCAGTCCTTCCGGGAACCTTATCGCCGTACAATAAGTGTCCATATGGACACACTCTATTGGATTGCTTTCGGCATTCTCTTCATGATTGCGTTGGGGACGATTCTGGGGAGCTTTTTTACTGTCAACACAGCGCAGGCCGCAATCGTAACTCGCTTCGGACGTTTCCTGCGCGTTGCGGAAGCAGGGCTCAACTGGAAGACACCTTACATCGATTCAGTGGCGGCAATGATGAGCCTGCGGGTCAATCAGATCACGCTGACGGTGGAGACAAAAACGAAAGACAACGTGTTCGTGACAATTCCGATTTCGGTCCAGAACCACATCCGGCCCGAGAAAGTTTATGACGCTTTCTACAAATTGTCAGACCCGAATGCGCAGATCAAGTCCTATGTGGAACAGGTGATTCTGGGGCACGTTCCCGGGATGACGCTGGACGAAGTGTTCGCCAGCCAGTCGAGCATAGCCGCGGCAGTGAAGCATGAACTGGATAACGACATGGCGGGGTTCGGGTATGAGATCGTGAACGTGCTGGTGACCGACATCGTTCCCGATGCCAAAGTGAAATCGGCGATGAACGATATCAACGCGGCCCAGCGCGAGCAGGTTGCGGCGACCGCGCGTGGTGAGGCGGAAAAGATCCTTGTGGTGAAGAAGGCGGAAGCCCAGGCCGAAAGTCAGGCGCTTCAGGGGCAAGGTATCGCGAATCAGCGGAAGGCGATCATTGAAGGTCTGCAGGTTTCCATTGAGCAGTTCCAGAAAGTAGTGGCGGAGGCGTCTGCCAAAGAGGTGATGCAGTTGGTAATGGTGACGCAATACTTCGACACGCTGAAGGCAATCGGCGAGAGCGACAAGAACAGCACGCTGTTTCTGACGCATTCGCCAGCGGCTGTATCGGATATCGGCGATCAGATTCTGGGGTCAATGCTGGCCGCGGGACGTGCGAACCAGCCGCAGGACGAAAACAAAATAAACAAGTGATTGGTGGACGGGACGGGATTCGAACCCGCGACCCCCGCGATGCGAACGCGGTGCTCTCCCAACTGAGCTACCCGCCCGTTTGGGCGCAACATTTACAATATAACAAATGCACTCTGTCGAGCCGGATGTGAACAGCGAAGTAACAAGAAAGATGCGGGAAGAGTGGGACCAGCGCGCTCTTGAAAACGCCCGCCATTACGTGGCTACCGAGAAAACAGAGTGGAGCGATGCGGAATATTTCGAATCCGGCCGTGAGAATGTGCGGCGTGAAATTCTCACCGACATGATCAACATCTGCCAGGGCAAAGATCCGAAGCAGATGCGTGTGCTCGAGATCGGGTGCGGGTCGGGACGTATCACCCGCGCGCTGTCGGAAGTTTTCGGCGAAGTTTACGCAGTGGATATCAGCGGCGAAATGATCCGCCAGGCGAAGCAGTCGCTGCACGACTGTCCGAACGCGCATGTTTTTCAGAACAGCGGCTCGGATTTGTCCGTGCTCGGCGATATTCAGGTGGATTTCGCGTTTTCATTTATCGTTTTCCAGCACATACCGAGCCGGGATGTCATCCGGAGCTATGTGCGGGAAGTCCAGCGCGTACTGCGGCCCGGAGGCTTGTTTAAGTTCCAGGTGCAGGGTTGGTCGGCCATGAAGACTGAAGCAGACGATACGTGGGTTGGCGTGCCGTTTACCGATGCCGAGGCGGTCGAGATGGCGGAATCGTGCGGATTCGAGCCGCGCTACCGGCATGGCGCGGAATCGCAGTATTTCTGGCTTTGGTATTTCAAGCGGTAGAGCTATTGCCGCGCCGCTAAGGGCCGCGAACTCTTCATTGCCACTACTGCGACGCCGAGGCTCTCCGGTTCGTCCAATACAGTTTCATCCGCTCAGACACCTTCTTGCGCGCCGCCGCATCCATCGACTTGCGGCCGCGCCGCGCACGTTTCACGCGCACAGGTTTCGCGGCCGCAACGTCGACGTTTTCCAGCGAATCGATGATTCGCTGCACACGGTTTCTTTCCTCAACCAGGTCGTCGATAATCCGATACAGGTCCATTTGCCCTCAACTCTTACAGACTGTCATCGTACAAGAAACGGCGGGTGAGAAACAAACTTGTAGCCGTAATGATTCGCGGCGAACCACGTAACCGCAGCCATTATCACCACCACGATCACGAACCACATCAGGAACGTCGCCCACGGGAACTTCTTGTCTTCGCGTTTCAGAACCAAAAGATAGCTGGCGAAGATGCCGATGAAATACAGAATGATCATCGGGGTCGCGAACAACGTCAGATTGAACACGTCTCCGGTCGGCGTAATAACCGCCGCGAGAACCACGATGGCGAGGATCGCGTAACGGCTGTGTTTGATCAGAAAGCGCGGGTTGACGACCCGCACCAGCGTGAGCAGAAACAGCAGAACCGGGATCTCGAAAACGATGCCAACCGCCAGCATGACATCGACAAACAAATCGAAATATTCGGTGACGCTCAGCGACGGCCGGATATTGCCCTGGATGCCAACGCTCAGCAGGAATTCCAGACCGAATCGGAAGATCACAAAATAGGCAAAAAGGCCGCCAATGATGAACAGACCGGCGCTGGAACTGACGAAAGGAACGGCCCAGCGGCGCTCATGCTTGTACAGGCCTGGCGCTATGAACGCCCAGACCTGATAGAGCACCCACGGCGAGGCCAGAAACACCGCCGCAAGCAGGGGGAGTTTCATCCAGATCACCTGGAACGAATCCATGGAGGAGATCATTACCAGGCTTGGCGGAACGACGTGCAGGTGAGTCAGTGCGGTGGTAGCGGGTTTGCTGACCAGGTCCCACATCTCGTTGCGGAAAAGCAGGGCAATACAGAATGCCGCCGCCATGCCGTAGACGACCATGATGATGCGGTGGCGCAGTTCTTCCAGATGGCCCAGGAAGCTCATCCGGACCATGCCTTCTTCCTCTTCCTCATCCGGCTTGGGCAAATTTCCGCCGGAGCCGCCAAAGATATTGGTCAGGCGATCAAATAGGGAATGTTCCTCGGGAGGAGTGGACGCTCCCGGGTCGACGTTGGATGCCATGCGTTTTCTTAGGTGTGGACCGGGTCGTGACCGGCCTCGCTGTGGCTCGATGGAAGGGGTGCGGCGTCGGCATGAACAGCCTCGGCGGGGCCCGCATCGTACACATGTCCGTGGGGGACGGAATCAGCCGAAGCCTCTATCTGGAGGGGTTCGGCCATATGCTCAACGCCCTCTGTTGCGGATGCGTTGGTTTCATCGGTAGTTGTGTCGGAATGGTGACCGGAGTAGTAGTTGTTGCCGTAATCGTCGCCATCGTTGCCGTTATAGTCGTCATAGTTATACGACGGGGCAAGATAGTTGCTGGCGACGATTTCTTTTACTCCCGATTCCCTTTCCAGATTTTCCATTTCACGATTGAAGGTCGACTTCAGATCGTTTTGCGCCCGGCGAAATTCGGTCATCGCCTTGCCGATGGTTCTGGCAATTTTGGGCAGTTCCTTGGGCCCGAACAGCAACAGTGCCAGCAGTACGATGGCCACCATTTCCGGACCTCCAACTGTAAACATGCCTTTATTGTAGTCCACTGCGTTCAGGGCTTGCCCTGGCGCCGGGCGCCTGGTTTATGCTGAACAACAGCCATGTCACGCTGTGCCACGTGCTCTCAGATTTTGACGCCGCCGGCGCGGTTCTGCCCCCAGTGCGGAACGCCTGCCGGCCCGGCCGATCCGGACAACATTGAGACCATGGCGATCCCGGTCCGGCAATTGAATATCACAAGCGGTTTCGGGCACATTGAGGAACGTTTTCCGCCCGGAATGCTGCTCGCCAGCCGCTACCGCATCGTGTCGCGCCTGGGAAAGGGCGGCATGGGCGAAGTGTTCCGTGCGGATGATCTCATGCTCGGCCAGGCCGTCGCGCTGAAATTCCTGCCGCCCTCGGCGGTCGGCAACGTTAATCTGCTGAAACGCTTTTACGATGAAGTGCGAATTGCGCGGCAGATTTCACATAAGAACGTCTGCCGGGTCTACGATATCGGGGAAATCGAGGGCCAGCCTTACATCTCGATGGAGTATATCGATGGCGAGGATCTCGGCAGCCTGCTGCGGAGGATCGGACGTCTGCCGCCGGATAAGGCGGCGGAGTTTGCGCGGAAGATCTGCGCCGGGGTTGCGGCGGCGCATGCGCAGGGAGTTCTGCACCGCGACATCAAACCAGCCAATATCATGATCGACGCCCGGGGCGAACTCCGGATCACCGATTTTGGTCTGGCCGGTATCGGCAGCCAGATGGAGGGCGCGGAGATTCGCAACGGTACGCCCGCGTACATGGCGCCTGAGCAGCTTTCCGGCAAGGAAGTTTCGGTACAAAGCGATATTTACGCGGTGGGGCTGGTGCTTTACGAGATGTTCACGGGCAGCCTTCCCTTCAAAACGGACTCGCTCGCGGAAGTCACCAGGATGCGACGCGAAAACCGCGTGACGACTCCCTCTGCGTTCGTCTCCGATCTGGATAAGACGGTTGAACGGGCGATTCTGCGATGTCTTGATGCCGATCCCCGACAGCGCCCCGCTTCCGCTTTAGCGCTGGCCGCCTTGTTGCCGGGTGGCGATCCGCTGGCGGCGGCATTGGCCGAGGGCGAGACGCCGTCGCCGGAAGCTGTGGCGGCTGCGGGCTCGAACGAGGGCTTGAACCCGAAACACGCCCTGGCTGCGTTGGGTGCATTCGCCGTCGGCTTGATCGTATTCTGTCTCTGCACGCCGAGCCTCCACCTGGTCAACCATATCCCGATGGAAAACCCGCCTGAAGTACTGGCGTCAAAGGCCCGGGATATCGCAAAGAGCCTGGGCTACACGCAGCGGCCGGCCGATACCGCCTCGGGGTTTTATCGCAAGGATGAGTTCGTCGAGTACTGGCGGAAACACGCGAACAGCGAGCTGATGCGCATGGTTTCCCAACCACCGACGCCACTCGAATACTGGTATCGCGAAAGTCCGCGCCCCCTGGTAACCCAGACAGGTTCAGGCGGCTTCGTCGATGAAGGCGATCCGTTTCCATCTCTGCCGGGAATGCTCGCACTGCACCTGGATCTCGATGGGCGGTTGCGCGCTTTTGCCGCGACACCTCCGGAACGCGAGCCGGAGCCGGCGCAGAAAGGCCCGGCGGACTGGACTCCGCTGTTTCAGGCTGCCGGAATCGACATGGCGTCGCTTAAGCCAGTGGATCCGCAGTGGACTCCGCTCGCGGCAACCGATTTCCGCGTGGCATGGACCGGACAGTATCCGGGTCGCAAGGATCTTCCCATTCGCGTGGAGGCTGCCTCATTCCATGGGCGAGTAGTGTATTTCCTGATTGCTGGTCCCTGGACGAAGCCGTTCCGGACGCCGGAGGCGAAAGGCGTGTCGTCAACTTTCACTCTGGTGATTCTGGTGCTTTGCCTGGCGGCCGCGGCAATCGTGGCGAGGTACAACTGGAAGGCCGGAAGGAGCGATCCGCGCAGCGCCATTCGAATTGCGTTGTATTGCGCCGTGGCTCGTCTGCTGAGCTGGCTGATCGGGGCGCACCATGTTGCATCGACCGAGGAGCTTGATCTGGCGGCTGACGTTCTCGGGAAGGCCGCTTTCCTTTTTGCGATCTTCTGGCTGGTTTATCTGGCCCTGGAGCCATGGGTCCGTCGCTACTGGCCTCAGACGTTGATTACGTGGTCGCGCCTGCTGGCTGGGCGATGGCGTGACCCATTGGTAGGCAGGGACATCCTGTTCGGCGCGCTGTGCGGAATCGGTTACTGCCTGCTGTTTCTCAGCTACTACTGGATTTCACTTCAGATCGGGGAACCCGACTTCTCCGATTTTGCAGTCTCGAATCTGACGGGAGCAAGGACAGCCGCATATTCGGTCTCGAGCCATCTGTTCGACTCGCTGTCGGGAGCGGTGCAGTTGTTCCTGCTGCTCTTTTTATTGCGGATCCTGTTGCGGAAGCAATGGCTGGCGGCCGTCGTCTTTGTCGCTATCTTCACTTTTAACCACATGGCGCAGGAGGATTTCAACTCTAAGGCCGAAACCGTCGCGAGCATCATTTTTTTCGCATTGACCTACGGAATCCTGGTACTGGTCATGCTGCGCCTGGGCTTCTTCGCCATCATGACAACTTTGTTTATGGTCGATGGAGTCCTCAATCTGTTCCTGACCTCGGATTTCGGCGCCTGGTACGGGCAAAGTTCGCTGATTGTGGTGCTCGTGGCGAGCGCATTTGCTCTCTGGGGATTCCGCCAGTCTTTGGGCGGGCGTCCCGTTTTCAGCGAGTCGGCACTGCGCAGTTAGCTTGCGCCGCCGTTCGGATGGCGCCGTTCCCCCAGACGGTCAGGCGGCCTACGCCGGTCCATGCGGCGGCTTCCAGAAACGGAAGGAACGCGGCCAGTTCGCCTTCATAACCGGCGTGTCCGGTGAACCCGCCCAGACTGTGGGTCTGTCCTGTCCGGCTACTCCGCCGTTCGTACTCTGCCTGGCGAATGTTGGATTCCGTCATCTGGACGGAATCCGCAAGATCCCCCAGCGCGCGGAAATCGAGTTCGAGCGGTTCACCGGGCATTTGGTACAGGTTGATGATGCCTGCGACGCGATCGCGTGCGCGTTTGAACAAAGGGCCAAAGTGGGGAGCCCGGAGGATCTCGCCGCCGCTTTTCAGTTCTGTCGGCGTGAGGAAGTGAATTCGGATTCTGTTGACCGGTTCTGCACGCGGCGTCAGGCTCAGTTCTACTGGGGGCAATTCATTCGCTTCCATCAATTCGACGCCTGGTCGCCCAGGACCAAGACCCTGCACGACGAGTTGTTCGAAAGCCGCGCGGAAACTACTCAGGGCATCGACCGAGGGGTCGAACGTGTTGATGTCGAGCGTGAAACGCTCCCCCGGTTCAAAGCGTTTTTCATCGAGCGCCGCCGCGCGCAGGACAAACGGGCGTGGGCTATCGTGAAACCCACTGGGGCCCTCAGTAGCGCGAGGCTCGAACATACGGGCATAAGCGCAATCCTGTGAACGGAGGCAGAGTTTCGCGCCGGGGCAATCGGGCGTGCAGGCAATGCGCCGGAAGATTTCACCGAATGCGCCGCGGAAAATATTGGCGGCTTTCCCTGCCGGGAACCAGAGAGGGTCCTGAGCGCGGAATTCAAATCGGAGGGGGCGGACCTGTAGGTTCACGAAATAGCCGGCCGAAATCCGTTATCCCGCATGATGGTGGCAGCCTGTTCGCGTATGGCCGGCTCGACGTAGAAAAATGCGCCTACACGCGCAGTGCGGAAAATGATGCCGCCCTGGTAGGTGTCCGGTTCCACGTCATATTCGATTCCGGCTTTCGTAAATACCTCTTCGAGACGCTGCGCGTCCGCCAGTGTGCGCGCGACGTACACCGGGCGTTCACCGCCGCGCGCAATCGCGATTTCCTGCGCTGAGTCCTCGGGAGTTGGCAATTCCGGTGTCACCATTTAAACAACCCACCCTTCTTCTGCCCTGTCGCGGCCTCGGTTGCCGCCGGAGGTTCCATTCGCATTTCAATCGCCATCAGGGCCAGGTCGCGATCGTCATCGGGCGGCGACCACTTCTGCGCCGCTTCAAAAAGGATCTCCAGCGTGAACGACTCGCCCCTGTCCCGGCGAAATGCAGCGGGTATGTCGCTCGCACCCGCCTCGATGATGGAATTGGCCACTTCACGGCCGTCGACCAGAATACGGACACGCCCGCCGCCGGCAGCCTCCGGCCTGTAGACGCGCAGAGTCAGCGAAGTCACAGGATCCACGGCGCGCAGCTGCACCTTCATGGCGGATGCGATCCAGCCGTCCCCATATACGCCCGCGGTGGAACCTTCCTGCACCACATAACCGGTCACCGGAACACGCACACGTGCCGCCAGTTGTCTGGAATAAGCGCCCAATTGCTCAATCGTTCGGTTCTTATCCATCTCCATTTTCTGGTAAAGTTCGATCCAGCGATCGCGGCGGACGAGGAGAGATTTCAGCTCGAAAGCGTCCTCGGCGGTAGTGACGTGGCCGGCGGCAATGTGAGCCGGCAGAGGACGCTGCACGTAGAAAGTGCCGTGGGAGGGCGCAATTTCTCCCTCGGGACGGTCCTTTGTGTAGAGGTAAATCGAGATCGATTTTCTGGAGCGATGGCGTTCGTTTTCCGGCAGGTCGATACGCGGGAAACCATGCCAGGAGATCTCGTTGGTTTCAAACATAACCGCCCGGTTGAAGAGCGGGTCGAAGGCCCGGATCTGGTTTTCGTCCGGCCGGCGCGGGTTCGAGTGGATTTCAATGGCGCCGCCCCATTCGCTCTTCCAGTCTTTATTGAGATAGACGATCAGGTTGAGCCGCCGGTGCATCTGGTGATCCTCGGCGTAATTAAAGTCGATATGGGGGTCGAGCTCCTGCCCGTGGCGGTTCTCGTGGGTGCCGCCGCCGAACATTTTGGGGTCCAGCTGCAGGTCTGGAATGCCGGAAATGCCCGACATAAAGTCCAGGAACGGTTCTGACGATATAAAGGCGTAAAGTTCCTGGTAGGCCGGGCTGATCTCCCGAATCCTGGTGTTCACGGATTTGCCGCCGGTGGTGCCGCCTTCGTTGATGGCCAGATTCTTGTCGAAACTCGGGAATTCGGCCAGCAGACGTTCGGCGAACTGCTCTTCGAAGAAGTGATCGATACAGACGTGTTTGAACGGCCAGGCGCCGGTAAAAGCCTGCCGCCAGGAGTCCGCATTTCCGTGAACCGGGGCTGCCAACCGGTCCAGTGCGCTTGCAGTATTCATTTTCTTGAGAAAAAGCGGTAGAAAAAGCAACTATATCAGGACATGACCGCCACATCCGTTACCCTCACCTCACTTAACAACCCGTTAAGCAATGAAGAAGAACTCTGTTGGCTCGCCCTCCGGATGATGCCTGGCCTGGGGGCGCGTCGCTCCTCCGTCTTGCTGGAACGCTTCCGGGGTATACGGGCGATTTTCCATGCCACCCCGGCTGAACTGGAGGATGCCGGGGTCCCCGGCGCACTGGCGCGCTCCATCGCCAGCGGCTGTAGTTTTGAGGACGCAGCGGCCCAGCAACAACTGATACGGGACGCCGGGGCTCAACTGATTCCGCTGGGCGATGCCCGCTATCCGGATTTGCTGCGGCGCGTGTTCGACCCCCCGCCTGTTTTGTTCTGCCGCGGTCGGATCGAACTGTTATCGGCAGTTAACATCGGCGTGGTGGGAACGCGCCATCCGACGCCTTACGGGGTGGCCGCGGCGGAACGGCTGGCAGGCGATCTGGCGCGAGCCGGCGTCACCATCGTTTCCGGCATGGCGCGCGGCATCGATACAGCGGCCCATCGGGCCACGCTCGCCGCGGAAGGCGCCACAATCGCGGTTTTGGGCTGCGGGGTCGATATCGTTTACCCCTCCGAAAACCGAAAGCTGGCCGCCGAGATCGCCGCCAAAGGCCTCATCATTTCCGAGTTCCCCATGGGCGCCACGGCTTTCCCCCAGAATTTCCCGATCCGGAACCGGATCATCAGCGGGCTTAGTTCGGGCCTGCTGGTGGTAGAGGGGGCCCAATACAGCGGTTCGGCGATTACAGCCAGATTGGCCCTCGACCAGGGACGGGAGGTTTTCGCGGTGCCCGGCAACATTACTTCAAAGATGAGCTGGGGGCCGAATCTGCTGATTAAACAGGGCGCGAAACTCATTCAGGACTGGAACGACGTGGTGACGGAATTGCCCCTCGAGGCCCGGCAGCGGCTCATTGAAGCTGGCAGGGAACGCATTATGAATCAAGGACTTGGCGCACTTCCTGCAACCTTCGGGACCTCACCTGCATCTCATGTTGCAGACCCCTCCCAAAAGATCAACCGGGCCGTTCTGCAGCAGTTGAAGGTAGACGCCGCGGTTCATCTGGATGCGCTCGTCGAAGCCTGCGAGGAAGTCTCCCCCTCGGAGATCATCGCGGCGCTGTTTGAAATGGAGATTCAGGGTCTGGTGAAACAACTCCCCGGGCGCAGCTTTATTAAGGTGTGGTAGCGTCAGGGTTGTACGGGGGGTCCACCCCGCGTCCAGCGGACACACTCAGTGGTTTATGCTGAGAAAGCAATTTTATGGCAAAAGCTCTCGTAATCGTCGAATCACCGGCGAAGGCAAAGACGATCAACAAGTACCTCGGCAAGAATTACGTCGTTAAGGCGTCGATCGGCCACGTGAAGGATCTTCCCAAAAGGAACCTTTCGGTGGATGTGGAAAACGGCTTCAAACCCACGTACGAAGTCATTGAGGGCAAGAAGAAGCTCGTCCAGGAATTACGCGACGCCGCCAAAAAAGCCGATATTGTCTATCTCGCAGCCGATCCTGATCGCGAAGGTGAAGCGATCTGCTGGCACCTCGAAGAAGAACTGAAGCCGAAAAAAGGCGAAGGGCCGAAGTTCATGCGGCTCATGTTCAACGAGATCACAAAGGCTTCGATCCAGAAGTCTCTGGAAAAGCCCACGCTGGTGAATCTCAACCTTGTAAATGCGCAGCAGGCGCGGCGCGTTCTGGACAGGCTGGTGGGCTACAAGATCTCTCCCCTGCTCTGGGACAAGGTCCGTCGCGGACTATCGGCCGGACGCGTCCAGACCGTGGCGGTTCGGGTAATTGTGGAGCGTGAACGTGAGATCCGCGCGTTCGTCAAACAGGAATACTGGACACTGGACGCCGATCTGGCTGCGAAGAAGGCGCCATATTTCGACGCGCGCCTGACCCGGATCGGGGACGAAGCCCCGGTCGTTTCCGATCAGGCGACTTCAGACGCGCTGGTCGCAGATATCGACGGCCAGCACTTCGTTGTGAAATCGGTCGGAACGAAGGAAAAGCGCCGCAATCCCGTGGCGCCCTTCATTACTTCCACCTTGCAGCAGGATTCTTCCCGCAAGCTCCGTTTCAGCGTGAAGCGCACCATGATGCTGGCGCAACAACTGTACGAAGGCGTCGCAATCGGCGATGAGGGGCTGGTTGGTCTCATCACTTATATGCGTACCGATTCCGTGCGCGTTTCCGACGATGCCTTGACTGAAGTCCGGGATTATGTCGGCGGCAAGTATGGCAAGGAGTATTTGCCTGCTACCCCCAACCTC
>JAICJH010000124.1 GCA_025928545.1 Bryobacteraceae bacterium
CAATGGCGCACCAAGAGAAAGCACGACGGAAAGCCAAGTAATTCGGGACGGCATAGAAACCCCTCAACCAGGAACTTTTCTCCGGGTGATTGCGGAGAATCACTTAATATATGATTCGTATATTATCCTGTCAAGCCGAGCGTGCGATCAGGATGCAATTTGCGCCAGCGAAACTAGCCGTTTACCCGGTGGGGGCGCCTAGACGGCAACTTTGGGAAGCACGGCAGGTTCGGTCTGAATATAGCGCCCGCTTCAGCGACGGCGATAAACCCAGTAAACGAATCCAGCCAGGATACAGAGCGAGGGGATCCCCAACATCAGAATGCCATCGTTCAGAACGCGAGCACGCTCCAATTGCTGGGACGCGGCCGTTCGGAAGCACATGACGCACTGGGCTAGAAGGAGATGCATCGTCAACTCCGAACGTAAAACAGAACAACCAGATAGATCCAGACGCAATCGAGATAGTGCCAGTAATATGCCGCGATCGCAAGCCGTGTGTGAGCGGCGTCGGAATTGCCGGCGGGAATCCGTACCCCGCGCCAAACGAGTACGCTCAAGGTCGCAATCACAAGGGCAACGAACAATCCGCTTATCACAAACAGAAACGCCGCCGCCGGACTTGTCGCCATTGATAATCCCGCCCGGCTAATCTCCCGCCAACCGTGAACCTGTGTTAAAACGAACACGGCTCCGAGGACGATACCGGTAAACCATGCGCGCACGAACGCGGCATGGCGGCCTGCTCTGTAAGCGCGGCGCCCGATCTCGAGCGAGAGACTGCTGAACATAAGTAACGGAACGCCCCCGGGGACAACCAGTGGCAGCTGTAGGGGTTCCCAATCGCTCCCGAGCCCCCGGCGCACAATGTAAGCGCTCGTCAGGGCAGCCATCATCATCGTCGTGGCGGCAATGGATGAAACTAGTCCAGTGACAGCGCTTCTATCGAGGCTCGCCGCTTCGCCGGGAATGCTTTGCTCGACGGCAGTCACTGGAGCGCTCCGACTTCCTGCCACTCGTGGGTTTCGGCCGACCAGGGGTCGGCTACAGCTCTGGGGCCCCGCCACAAGGTCCAAAATACGTTGGCAAAAAACAGAACTTGAACAGCTGCTGTGAAGAAGGCCGCCCATGTCATAAATCGATGCAACGGGAGCAGCGGAGACAGAAAAGTAAAGTTTGTGAAGTCTGAGTAACGGCGTGGATTGCCGGCGATTCCCACTATGTGCATCGGCCCGAAGAGCGCATACACGCCGATGAAAGTGCCGAAGAAGTGAATCCGGCCCAAGGTCTCGTTCAACATACGTCCGAACATGCGCGGAAACCAGTAAAACGTGCCCGCAAAGATTCCGAATATCGCGGCCACGCCCATGATCAGGTGAAAATGCGCGACCACGAAGTAAGTGTCGTGGAAATAGAGATCGAGCACAGGCTGACCGATAAAGATTCCACTTAGCCCACCCGTCACGAACACCGAAACGAACCCAAGCGCAAACAGCATCGCGGTAGTGAATTCGATGCGTCCGCCCCACAACGTCGCGAGCCAGTTGAAAGTTTTAGTGGCGGATGGCACACCAATGGTCATGCTGAGGACAGAGAACGCAATGGAAGAATACGGGCTCATGCCGCTGGTAAACATGTGATGTCCCCACACCAGAAGACCCAGGAACCCGATGGCGAAGGTGGCCAGCACCATGACTTTGTACCCAAATATCGGCTTGCGCGCGAACGTGGAGATAATTTCCGAGATCAGACCCATTCCCGGCAGGATGGCAATGTAAACTTCCGGGTGCCCGAAAAACCAGAACAGATGCTGCCAAAGCAGCGGTGAGCCGCCCTGATGGGCAATGACGCGGTCGCTGACCACCAGATTGCCAGGCACAAAAAAGCTCGTACCCGCGGTGCGGTCCAGCAGGAGAAGCATACAGGCCGCGAACAAGACAGGAAACCCGAGCAGGCTGAGAATTGCGGTGACGAGCCAGTTCCAGCAGGTGAGCGGTAATTGCATCAAGCGCAGCCCAGGCTCACGCAAGTCGAGCGTTGTGGCAATGAAGTTGATTGCACCCAGCGTGGCGCCGATACAGAAGATCGCAATGCCGCAAATCCACAATGTCTGCCCGAGCCCTTCGCCCGGCCCGGTAACCTCTCCGAGAGAGCTAAGCGGCGGATAAGCCGTCCAGCCGGAGAGCGGAGCCCCGCCGTGTACGAAAAAGGCTGCCATTGTGACGAGAAATGCGCACGCTGTGAACCAGAAGGAAAAGGCGCTGAGTAACGGGAAAGCCATCCTTCGTGCTCCGATCTGCAGGGGCAGAAAGTAGTGCCCGAACGCGCTTTGGGGCGTTACGGACAGAACAAAAAAGACCATGATCGTTCCATGCATGGTCATGAGCGAGAGGTAAAGCTCGGGCGTCATCACGCCGCCGGATGCGCCCGTCGGCCATAGCAATTGGAACCATCCCACCTTCGCATTGGGGTTGATCAAATGGAAACGCATCAGCAGCGACAGGAAGAGGCCGATGAGCACGGCAAGGAGAGATAACCAGAAGTATTGGAGACCGACCATTCTGTGATCGGTAGTGAAGAGATAGCGTCGCACTTAGTGAGCCTGCCCCCGCTTCCAGCTTTCGTATTCCGCGACTGGCATTACAGTCACCGTAGTGCCCATCTTAAAATGTCCGAGACCACATAGCTCGGAGCACGGCACTTCATATGTGCCAGGGAGGTCAGCTTGAAAGTGAACGGGGATTCGCATGCCGGGGACGAGATCCTGCTTGATGCGCAACTCTCGGACGAAGAAGCTGTGAATCACGTCCCGCGAGGTGAGTATCAGCTTCACAGGCCGCCCGAGCGGGACTCGCAGACTCGCACTTGTGATGTCGTCCTTCGCAAAGGGGTCGCGTTCGTCCAGACCAAACGGGTTGCCCCCCGCGTCGTCAATCCTGCGAATGTCGATACGACCGAAGCGGCCGTCCGGCCCAGGATACCGAAAGTTCCATGCGAATTGTTTGCCCAGTACTTCGATGACTTCCGAATCGGCCGGCGCAGGTGTGAACTGCACGCTTGCCCAGACGTGGCTACCCAGAAAGAGCAACCCTAAAAACAAGCAGGCGGTCGCCGTAGTCCAAACGTATTCGAGGCGGCTACTCGCCGGGATGAGGCCTGGACTTACAGTTCGCCGGCTGCGACGATATCGCCACACGATTGCAACCAGAGCACATTGGGCGGCAACAAAGATGATAATTGCGGCCACGAAGGTGCGTATGAACTGAACATCGAAACCAATGGCCTCGCGCGAAATCGCCGGGGGAAACCACCAACCGTTCAAAACAATCCTTCCTCAGTACCTGCTTTTCGACAACCGTGATTTCCTGACTCGCCCTCTTTTCCCGCTCGCCAGCTAAGCTAATGCTCTGGACTTCCGCCGAGGATGACTCGACGCAAGGGGCGGGTTTCCCCCGGAGGAGGTCCTTGTTGTGGCGCTGTCTCGCGCCGAGGCGACAGGCGTGATCACACCTGCCTGATGTAGCGGCGCATTCTGCCGGGCTGACGTTCCGAAGGCAAGGATCACCTGCTGGGCCTCGACAATATCCTCCAGGAGTGCGTCTCGGACCGCTCTCGGATCCCGCCGTTCCAATGCATCCACAATCCGGCCGTGAGCGGCCTGCAGTTCTGGATCGCGAAATCTGGAAGATCGCAGTTCGATATACATCAACCGTTCCGCCGCTTCCAGATTGCGCGTCAGCAACTCGAGTAAGTTCCGGTTTCGGGCGCCTTTCGCAAGCTGGAGGTGGAATCGTATGTTGGCGTCCACTATGAAGTGACTGATATCGTTCTTCTCCCGGGCCGATTTTGTAGGCGCTTCCTCCGCCAGCCGTCGAAGATCATGGATCTCCTGATCGGTCGCCCGCAATGCTGCAAACTCCCCGATCGCCGCTTCCAGGATCAACCGAACTTCAAAGAGGTCGCGTACGGATTGGAAGCTGATTTCCGGGACGAGATAACCCCGGCGTGGCACGGCCTGCAAGAGATTTTCGTGCAGCAGACGGTTACAAGCCTCGCGAAACGGCGTTCGACCGATGCGGAACTTCGCCATCACGTCGGCCTCGGACAGGAACGCGCCTTCCTGGATGTCACCCTGGAGAATCGCCTTCTTGATAGCGGCATACGCTCTCTCCGTCTGCGTTAGCTTATCGGTCGTATTCTTTGGCATGCGTTTTATACTTCGTCAGCAGTCACCTTCATTTCCTCAGTGTATTGATGCAAGCCGGCCCGATCCAAAGAAAGGGATGGCGTTCTGCTGAGGCATGCTCACGGGCGATCCTTGAATCTTTTCACTCGCCGTGACCGGGATCAGGCGACCAGGACTGCCTGTGGTGATCTGTGCGTTCCTCGCGGGGACGATTCTTGAATTCCCGCACAAGCCGGAGAAACGCCTGAACAACCGCCTCGAATACAACCGCGCCTTTCTCTCGCGTTGCAAGCGTTGGATCCCCGCTCACACCACTTTTGCTGAACCGCGTCCATTCGTCCATCAGCAGAACAGGCGAACCTTCCATCAGGTCCATCCAGATAAACTCCGATTCGGGCATTTTCATGTCCTTGCGGGCCTTATCCATCTGCACGCGAGCCTCGTCGAGATGCAGGTAAACCGACGTCTCGAGTTCACAAGCGTGAGCCATGCCGCCGCGACCGGATTCGCGTATGCCCCGAATCTGTTGAGGCGCAAGCGATGGCCAGATGAACGCAGCGCACAGGCTGCCGGTCTCGAGGTTTGTCCGGCGGGCCACGAGATCGAGTATCGGCATATTCGAACCATGTCCGTCGGCAATGAGAATGCGCTTGAATCCATGGTGAGCAACGCTTTTCGTCACGTCCAGAACAAAATGCAGAAGATGCTCCATCTGGATATCGATGGTGCCCGGGAAATCGAGGTGATGTGTTTCAAATCCGTAAGGGATCTGCGGCAGGAGGAGAATGTCTCCGTCGGCGCGGCGCGCCGCCTCTTCGCAGATGTTCCAGATCACGAAATTATCGGTGTCAAGCGGAAGGTGGGGACCGTGATCTTCAACTGATCCGATAGGCAGGACGACGACCGGCTGCCGTTTCACGACCTCGCCCAGTTCCGGCCAGGTGTAGTGCTGATACAGATACGTTTTAGGTTTCATTACTCATCTTCGGTTGAAATTCCAAAGTGTACAGCTGTGAAGCACGAGTCAGGTTATCTGCCGGGCGGGGTCGATTGCGAGCCACAAGAGCCCGGTGACCCAATAGACTGCCATTGCACTCAGAAACATAAGGTGGAAAGAACCCGATCGTTCAAATAACCAGGCGGCCGCAATAGGCGAAAGCAGCGCCGACAGACTCGATGCCGAATTCATGAACCCGGTAGTTGTGCCGCCGAACTTACCGCCCACTTCGAGACATGCGGCCCAAGCGACTGGCACAGCCAAATCCATGGCGCCAGATCCCAAGGACAGGCACAGTACCGAAGCTTCCGGCGTTCCGCTGATTGAGGCGGCCCCGAATCCGGCGCCGGCCAGCAGAAACCCTCCGAGTCCGACTGTCCTGCGCCCCGTCCGAAGGCTTCCTGTGAGGCGCACGATGCGATCGGATAAAGCTCCTCCCAGAACGGTCGTAACGGCGCCCATTGCAAGCGGCAAAGCGGCGTACAACCCTGCCCGGCGTGGCGTTAGCCCGTAGTCTCGTATCAACGAAGTCGGAAGCCATGTGAGAAAGAACCAAAAGCCATAAGACGTGCCGAAATACATCCAAAACAGCGCCCACAGGTCGGAGCTCAGGAAAATACGCCGCCATGGTGTTCCCTCACCCATGGCGGTCCGGGATGCTGGAATACCTGCGTGCCGTATGTACTCGAGTTCGGCCTCATTGACTGCTGGGTGGGTAGCCGGATCGTCGCGATAGGATTTCAGGAAAAATGGCGTCCACACGACCCCGATCAATCCGAAGATAACGAACGTGACACGCCAGCCGACATATCCGACCAGGAGCGTAGCAAGCGGAGGCGCCAGCGCCCCGCCTAAGCGCGCCCCTGTAAACATGATTCCGGTTACGCGTCCGCGGTCAGTAGTCGGAAACCAGTTGGACAGTGCACGAGCAATGGCGGGAAACGCACCGGCTTCCGCCGCGCCGAAGGCGAAGCGGGTAATTATGAGGGTCGCGAAGTTTGTCGCGGCGCCGGTCAAAGCCGTGAATGCGGACCAGCAAAGGACAATTCGCGTGATCATTTTCCTCTGCCCGAGCCGATCACC
>JAICJH010000013.1 GCA_025928545.1 Bryobacteraceae bacterium
CCGTCCCGCTACTTCTTCGATGCCTGTAATCTCATAGTCAGGCAAGCCCATTACCGCCTCTGATCTAATCAAACTTTTCCTCGCAAGTTAGTTTTATCAGTCAGAGGCGGCGGCTTGCCCCCATTAACGAGCTAGAGCCAACTGCGTTGACTTCCCGCCCTTCACCTTTTGTCGCATCGTAATGCCCGCATAGCTTTCAGCGCCTGCCTGTGCTCTCCGCCCGCGCAATCAACGGCCGAGCTACGTCCCCAAGCCGCATTAATCTGCAACAGCGCGAAGTGCCGATAAAAGGGTAAACACCTTCTGGACGGGCGGCCAGATCCATTGCGCACGTTTACGAAATGATGTATACAGGAGGCAACGGGTCGCGAATGGCCTGAAATATCCAATCAAGGTTCGAGGGGACCAAATGATAAAAACACGACGTTGTGCAGGTGCCTTAGTGGCACTGGTGGGAATGTCTGTGCTGGCGTGGGGCCAGGCAGTGAACGGCAGTATGGTGGGAACCGTTTCGGATTCATCCGGCGGTGTTGTCCCGAACGCCAAGGTTACGATTCAGGAAGTTGATACTGGAACGAGCCGCAGCGCCAACACGAACGACAGCGGCAACTACAGCTTTTCCGATCTGGCGCCTGGCACATACAGGGTAGATGTGGAAGCGAAAGGTTTCAAGCGCGAGGTACGTCCACGGGTAGATGTACTGGTGAACCAGACGCCTCGTGTCGACCTGCAGGTGCAGCCCGGCTCGGTTTCTGAAACGATTGAAGTCACGGGGGAACCGCCGGCGCTGCAAACAGACAGGGCAGATACGGGCTCCCAGATCGAAATAACCCAAACCGCCAATCTGCCCATCGGCACAAACCGGAATTTCCAAAGTCTTTTGAACCTGGTCCCCGGTACGACGCCCGCCAGCTTCCAGCACTCGCAGTTCTTCAACGCCGCGAGTTCCCTGCAAACCGAAGTGAACGGGCAGATGCGTCAGGGGAACAGTTATCAGATTGAAGGTATCGACGACAACGAGCGCACCGGACTGTTGCAGATCCTGGTGCCGCCAATCGAGGCCATTCGCATCGTCGATGTTTCCACCAGCAACTTCGAAGCCGAGCTTGGCCGAGCTTCGGGCGCGAATGCGAACGTCGTTCTGAAATCCGGCACGAATGATTTGCACGGCGGCGCTTATGAGTTCATGCGCAACAGCGCGCTCAATGCCCGCAATTTCTTCGATACGTCGGTTGGGCACCTTGCCTACAATTACGTGGGTGGGAATGTCGGCGGCGCTATCAGGAAGAATAAGCTCTTCTACTTCGGAGACTACCTGAAGATCTTCGACCACGAAGCCAATTCAAATACCGGCACGATTCCACCGACCCCGTGGCGAACCGGAGATTTCAGTTCGGCCGGTACGGTTATTTACGATCCCGGCACCGGAAATCCCGATGGCACCGGCCGGACGCCGTTCTCGGGAAATATTATTCCGCTGAACCGGATCAACGTGATCTCGGCGAAAATTATCGGCCTCGTACCAGATCCCAACCAACAGATCAACAACACGACGCCCAGCAACAATTACTTCGCGCTGCTGCCGTTTACCAAGGACACAGATTCCTTCGACACCAAAATTGATTTCAATATGTCGGATAAGAATCGCCTCAGCGGAAGGTTCAGCTTCGCGCGCCCCGTCGTGTTTCAAGCCCCGATTCTTGGCGATGTCGCGGGAGGGTTTGCACAGGGGGCGTTTCAGGGACAAAGTATCCAGAAGACCTACAGCACCGGTATCAATTACAACCGGATTTTCTCCAATACGTTGATTGCCGAATTCCGCATTGGAGTTGCGCACTATCACAACGATGCAACGCCGTCTGACTTCGGCCAGAATGAAGCTCAGGCCCTCGGTATTCCCGGCGCCAATATCGATCAATGGACAAGCGGAATACCCTCCATCAATATCAACGGTTTCAGCACGCCGCTGGTCGGCTATTCTGCCAGCATGCCGTGGAGCCGGGCCGAAGTGAACGGCAGCATCTCCAATACGTGGACGAAAAGCCTGGGTAATCACACGATCAAATGGGGTGCCGACTATCGCCGCATTCGCGACGATCTATTACAGACGCAAACCGTCAATCCGCGCGGCCAGTATAACTTCGATGTGAACCAGACATCGTTGAATCCGGCCTCCGGCACGTCCCAGCCAAAGACCAGTTCAGCGAATAACATGGCCAGCTTTCTGCTTGACCGAGCCAGTTTTGCCGGGCGTGACCTGGCGGCTGGATACTTCCCGGCGATTCGTGGCAACGAATTGTTCCTTTTCGCGCAGGACAAGTGGCAGGCCACAGGCAAACTCACCATAGATATCGGACTTCGTTGGGAACTCTACTCTCCATTCACGCCACGCTTCCCAGGCGGCTTTTCTAACTACAACCCGACGAACAATACTCTGGAACTTGCCGGAATTGGCAACATTCCAATGAATCTGGGGGTGCAGACCCGCTATAAGAATTACGCTCCCCGTGTGGGCGCGGCTTACCGGCTGAGCGGCAAGACCGTGATTCGAGCCGGTTTCGGGATTACCTACACCCCGTTTCCCGATAACACCTACGCGTATAACTACCCGGTCAAACAGAATAAGCAATACAACAGCCCGACTTCTTTCGGAGTGGCTGTTCTCGACGACGGAGTGACACTGGCTACATTCCAGAATGGATTTCCCGTTCCGGTATACGCCACTATTCCTTCGAACGGCATTATCACCAATCCGGATCCAAAACAGTCGGACTTCGTGATTCCCAAAAACTTCAAGAACCCCAGCGTGCAATCGTGGAACCTGGCGATAGGACAGTCACTGCCGGGAAATTTCACGCTGGACGTCGCCTATGTTGGAAATCACGGCGTCGATTCTGTGGTGCAATACAACCTGAATTTGCCAACCACCTTGGGTGGCGGCAACAACTCCCGCCCAATGGTAGCCCAGTTCGGACGCACTGCGGACACTACGATCTACTTCGTGGGTGCCTCTACGCACTACAACGCGCTGCAGGTAAAGATGAACAGACGCTTCAGCCGGGGGCTGGGCATCACAACCTCTTATACCTTCGGAAAAGGAATGTCTTATCAGACCGGAGACGACGGTGGTTTGTGGACGTATACGTACCAGCGCCGGAGTTACGCTCGTACCGACTTCGATCGCACCCACACGTTCACTCAAAGCTATGTTTACGAGCTGCCCTTCGGAGTTGGCAAGAAAATGCTGAATCACGGGATCGCGGCGCGCCTTCTCGGAGGGTGGCAGATGAACGGCATTCTCAGCATCCTCAGCGGTACGCCGCTGACCTTCGGTGCAAATGGTGGAACCCTCAATACTCCGGGGACGCCGGCAACGGCGGATCAGGTGGGACCTTACCAGGTTCTGGGCGGTATTAATACTCCTGCGCGGGGTGGCAGCGCTTACTTCCTGCAGTCCTCGTTCGTGCAGCCTGTCTACAATCCGTCGCCTGGTGTCTTCCGTGTTGGCAGCTCAGGCCGCAACATTACGTCGGGCCCGGGTTACTACAACCTCGATGGCTCGGTCTTCAAGGTCATCGCCATCAACGAGAAAAGCAAGGTGGAAATTCGCGGGGAGGCGTTCAGTGTACTCAACAATCCGCACTTTAATAATCCGGAAACAAACGTCAGCAACGCGAACTATGGGTATATCACCGGCGCAAGCGGCGGTCGCGGTATGCAGTTAGGCCTGAAGTTCTCGTTCTAAAAGACCGCGCGGTTACCAGGCAATGCCGAAAGTGCCCGGACGCTCTCCTGAGGGGGTCCGGGCATTTTCATGCCGCAATCCAACCCGCCCTATAATTGGAAATGGCTTTTGACGGCGCCCGCGTTCTATCTCTCGAAAGTCGCCGCGCCATCGAAATGGCCACTCTGATTCGCAAGCAGGGCGGAAATCCATTTGTCGCCCCTTCCATGCGGGAAATCGAGCTCGGCGGGCATGAAGAAGCCTTCGACTTCGGCCAGCGTCTACTTGCCGGCGATTTCGATGCCGTCATTCTTCTCACCGGCGTCGGCACGCGCCTCCTCTGGAAAACCCTTCTTACCCGCTTGGCCGAAGCCGATCTGAAAGCTGCCCTGGCAAAAACCACGCTGGTTGTGCGCGGCCCGAAGCCATCGGCCGCGATTCGGGAAATCGGCTTCGTACCTCAGGTGCAGATTCCCGAACCCAACACCTGGCGTGAACTTCTGGACACCATGAAACCCCGGCCGGAGACCAGGCTCGCCCTTCAGGAATATGGCAAGTCGCACACGGAGCTGATTGACGGCCTCCGTGCGCAGGGCCGCCATGTCACCCAGGTAAGAATCTACACCTGGGATCTGCCCGAAGACATCGCGCCTCTCAGGGAGGCGGCAGCCCGCCTGGCTCAACGCGATTTCGATATCGTCCTCATTACCACTTCCATGCAGTTCATCAACCTGATGAAGATCGCCACCACCGACGGCATTGCGGAGCCGGTGCTGGAAGGGTTGCGTGCAGCTCGCATCGGCTCCATCGGCCCCACCACCACCGAAACTCTGGAAGATTACGGGTTGAAAGCCGATTTCGAGCCCAGCCACCCCAAAATGGGCCTGCTGGTGAATGAACTGGCAAGCGGCTGGACCGCCCCCTGAACCACCCGCCAACCGGCCTCCCCCACCCTCAACCACCTGTCCGTTAGCCGTACAATGAAGGATTGTCAACAGTGTCGTCACAGCCTCTCAATTTCCACCTCGAACACTACGAGGGACCGCTCGATCTCCTGCTCGATCTCATTCGCCGGCAGCAGATCGATATCCGTGACATCCCTATTGCCAGCATTACAGCGCAGTATCTCGGATTCCTCCAGAAAGCCCGAGAGATGGATCTGGATATCAGCGCCGAGTTCGTCTTCATGGCGGCGACCCTCATCCACATCAAGTCGAAGATGCTTTTGCCGACCGATCCCGCTCTCCGGAAGGAAGGCGAAGCCGAGGAAGACCCGCGCGAAGAATTGGTCGAACGTCTCCTCGAACACGAACGCTATAAAAACGCCGCCGAAATGCTGCAGCAGAAGAGGATGATCGAGGAAAACGTCTGGTCCAATCCCCAGATGAAGCAATTCGCCGCCGAAATCGACGATCCTGGCCTTGCCGTCGACATGTTCGATCTCGTCAAAGCGCTCAGCGCCGTGATGGAGCGACTTCAAAGCCGCCCGATTTACGAAATTAACGACGAATCGGTGTCGGTGAGCGACATGGTGGCCCATCTACGAACCCTGCTGCGGGATGCGAGAAGAGACAAACCGGTCTTCATCCTCCAGGTGATGGAACAGCAGAGGACCCGCCGCGCCATGATCTGCCTGTTTCTGGCAGTCCTCGAAATGGTAAAAATGCAGGCAGTGCAAATTCTTCAGAAGGATCTGTTCGGGGAAATCGCGCTCGGCAGGGGTGAGCGCTTCGAAGAGGCGTTCCAGCAGCCGGTGATTACCCTGGAAGAAGATTATAAGTAGCCGGATCTTCCCGTTCCGAACCGTGACCGCACGCGACCTTTAAAGGCGCGGCGGCGCGAATATAACAAGGACATATAACACGATCTAATGTCGCATTCCGATACAGAACAACCGGCCGAATCGCCGGAAACGCGCGACCCTGAAACTCCGGGCGGCGTCGAAGCCGAAACCGCTGCTGTCGCCACTGAGCAAGTTGAAGTTGAAGCCGAACCCGAAACCGTAGCGGTGACCTTCTCGGCCGAAGAAATTCTCGGCGGCGAAAACTCCGAAGAGCCCGCGGCCGAAGTCTCCGTCGCGGATGCACAGCTTCTGGCTGTGCTCGAAGCCATCATCTATGTGACCGACGAACCGCTCACGCTCGACCAGATCGCCGAGGCCACCGAGCAGCCGCGCGAGCGTATTTCTCAACTTCTCGAGCAACTCTGTGCCGAATACGACCGCCCCGAGCGCGGTCTGACCATCCGCGAAGTGGCCGGCGGTTTCCGCATGACCACGAAACCCGAGCACCACGATGCCGTCCGCCGCTTCGTCAAAAATCTCAATCCGCCCATCAAGCTCTCGTTGCCGGCCCTCGAAACTCTTGCCGTAATCGCCTATAAGCAGCCCATCACGGCGCCCGAAATTATGGATATCCGTGGTGTGCAGGGTGCCGGCGTCCTCAAGACTCTGCTGGATCGCAAGCTCATCGCCGCAGCCGGCCGCAAGCAGGTCATCGGCAAGCCAATCCTCTATAAAACGACCAAAGAATTTCTCGTTCAGTTCGGTTTGAAGAACCTCCAGGAATTGCCAACCCTCAAGGAATTCCAGGAGATCGGCAGCCTCGCCGGCGGTGAACCCGCGGGTCCCGTGCAGGCAAATCTTATCGAAATGCCGCCGCTGGATCAGACCGATTCCGAAGCCATTTCCGAAACAGCCGAAAGCGAAACAGCCGAGGCCGAAACAGCCGAAACCGAAACGCCCGAAACCGAAACACCCGAAACCACCGCTGCGCCGGATGCGGAAGCAGAACACCAATAGTGCCCGAAGAACGTTTACAAAAAATCCTTTCCGGAGCGGGTGTGACCTCCCGCCGCAAAGCCGAGCAATTAATTCTCGAAGGCCGTGTCGCGGTCAACGGCAAAGTCATCACCGAACTCGGCACCAAAGCCGATATCGAACGCGATCACATCAAGGTCGATGGCAAACTGATCCGCGAACCGGCGCGCCACGTCTACATTGCGCTCTATAAACCCGATTGCGTGGTGAGCACGGCCAGCGATCCGCAGCGCCGCACCACGGTGCTCGATCTGCTGCCTGGCGTAAAAGAGCGCGTCTATCCGGTGGGCCGTCTCGACTACCACAGCGACGGCCTGATCCTGCTCACCAACGACGGTGAATTTGCCAACCTCATCACCTCGGCAAAAAGCCACGTGACCAAGACTTACCTGGTCAAAGTCAACGGCGGGCTCAGCACCGAAGAAGAAGAACGGTTTCGTACGGGTGTCCCCCTGAGCGGCCGCCGCACGGCCCCGGCCGCCATCAAAATGATCCGGCGCGGGGATAATCCCTGGTATGAGGTCAAGCTGATCGAAGGCCGCAACCAGCAGATCCGCACCATGTTTAAGCACTTCGGGCGATTGGTTGAAAAATTGCGAAGAGTCCGAATCGGAAACGTGGAACTCGGCCCTCTCGAAAAAGGCCAGTTCCGGTATTTGACACCCGAGGAAGTATCGAAACTCATGCGGCTGGCAACCACCGGCAGTGAAGGAAAGCGGACAGGGCGATAAATGTCGGACGGGCGCGAATTATTGAAGCACGCGAAGACCATTGCGGTGGTCGGCCTTTCGAGCCACCGCTCGCGGCCCAGCTACGGCGTTTCGGAATACATGCAGTCGGTCGGCTACAAAATTATCCCCGTAAATCCGGCCGAAACCGAAGTCCTCGGTGAACACGCATACTCCTCGCTCGATGATATTCCCCAGCCGGTCGATATCGTGGATGTCTTCCGCCGTCCCGAGTTTGTTCCGGAAATCGTAGACGCCGCGATCCGCATCCATGCGAAATGCGTTTGGATGCAGGAGGGCGTCATCCACGAAGAAGCCGCTGCCAAAGCCCGGGCCGCCGGCCTCGAAGTGGTGATGGACCGCTGCATCCTGAAAGACCATCTCAGTATGCGGGCCAGCCAGCGTTCACCGGTCTCGAAATAAACCTGAGTTTATTTCTGTCCCGGATTCAACACTTTCGAAAACCAGCTCTTCCCCACCGAGAAATCCTGCGGCGTCAGATCGTGCCCTGCATCCAGCATGGCCATCTCCACGGCAGCGCCTGCCCTTCCGAGTAAACGCGCCAGATGTTCGCTCGCACCCGCGGGCATCTTTTCATCGCCGGCGGCGCCAATAACCAGGACAGGCGCGCCATTGACGTCGGGCAGCTCGGCGGGTTCGATGATTGACCGCGGCCGCAGCAGCAGCCCTCCGGCCAGCACGCCCGGATGAAGCAGCATCGTCGAGGCCGCAATGCTCGCGCCGTTCGAAAATCCTAATGCATAGATCTTCGTCTGGTCCAAACCGTACCGGGCAGCCGCCGCGCCCACCCACTCCGCCAGCTCGGCAGTGCGGGTCCGCACCTCTGTCTCGTCGAAAACATCCTGGGATACGCGTGCAAAGAATCGCGTCGCTCCATTTTCGAGAGCCTTGCCTCGCGGGCTGAGAAACGCCGCCCCCGGCGCCAGCGCGCGCGCTACCGGCAGCAAATCGTTTTCGTCGCCGCCCTGGCCGTGCAGCACGAGTACCGTGCACCCCAGTTTTCCTGGTACGAACTGATGAATGAAATCGGACATGACTTTCTGATTCTTGTCGGTTTAAGAATAAGGAAACTGGCACGGATCGATGGCCGCCCGTACATTTCCGGCTTCGAAAATCCGTTCGGCCAGCCTGGCGCGTAACTCCGCAGCCTGTTTCGTATGCGTAGCCCTTCCGGCCAGGTTTACATGCTGGTAAGGGTCGGCGTGCAGATCGTACATCATGTATTCCACATACCGGTCCGCGCGCGGCACTGCGGTCCAGCCGGGCAACTTCGGCGCTGCGGCGGCGTACGTATATTGCGGCGTCCGCAGACCGCGCGCTGTCATGAATTCGCTCATTTCGAAATAAGCTTCGTTGCGCCAATCCGCGGTTCTGCGCTCCAGCAGCGGGAGAAAACTCCGGCCCTGCATGGATGCCGGAACTTTCAGCCCCGCGGCCGATAGCAAGGTCGGCGCCAGATCCACATGGCTTACAAGCTCCGGTATCGCGAGCCCGCGATTGAACCCCGGCCCTTCGAAAATCAACGGCACATGTATCGAACTTTCATGCGGCGACCGCTTGTATTCCGAATTGCGCGTCTTGAAGTGGCAGCCGTGATCGCTGATGAACATCACGATCGTATTCTTATCCAGCCCGGTCTCGGCAAGCGTCTTGCGGATTGTGCCGACCGTTTCGTCCATCTTTGCGACACACGCGTAGTAATCGGCCAGTTGATGCGGCCAGCTGCCCGGCAGAGGACGCAGATCCGGAGGTACCCAGAAATCCTTGTACCGTCCCTCGTAATCCTTCGGTGGCACGAATGCATCGATGTCGTTCTGATGATGCACCTCCAGATACGACAACGTCAGCAGGAACGGCGACTTTGCGGACCGCAGGAACTTCTGCGCCAGATCCGTCATGAAATCGGTGCGATAGATGTTCGAAAAATGCATCGCCTTGCCGTCGTTATCGAAAAGATCTCCCTCGTAGGGATGCGACGTAATTTCCAGAACATTCGACGATTGCCACAAATCCAGGAATCCGCCCCGCTCCTCGCGAGCCACCGGACCCTGCACCGCATTCTTGCCCAGATGCCACTTGCCGATATGGTTCGCCGTATAACCGGCATCCCGCAGAGTGGTGGCAAGCGTGATCGCATCCGGCTTGATGGCGATGCCGTTCTTCCAGACACCGTGCGTGCTCGGATACTGGCCCGTAAGGATACTGGCCCGTGCCGGCGCGCAGACCGGCTGGCTGCAGATTGCGGAATTGAAGATCGTGCCGCGCCGCGCCATCTCATCAAGATTGGGCGTGAGATTCATCGGATTCTGCCCGGCTGCCCCGATGCAGTCCCAGCGAAACTGGTCCGAGAAAATGACGACAATATTGGGTTGCGCCGATGTCCCGCTTGCCGCTTCCCGCACCTGCGGAGCCGCCGCAGCAGCTTGCGCCGCCAGCGCAGTCTTCAGTACCGCCCTGCGCGAAGGCAGGCTGGACCCATCCGATTTCGTTCCACTCATTGCCAGCCAGTATATGCCACCGCGCAGCGAAAGAGTGGGCCAATCCGCGAGTTTCCAAGCCGGTCGTTTCCGAGCCAGCCGTTTCTGAGCCGTGACCGCAAGGGAGCGGACATCCTAACCCTGATAAACTCTCTAGCGGTGAAACAGACTAGTCCTGCCATTCTGGTAGTGGCGGGCGCGATCGCTCTGATGAACGTCGCCCGTAATCCACGCTTTGCAAATTTCCACATGGTGGACGTCCTGCGTCTGATTGCTGCCGGCGCCTGCTTCGGTGTCGCCTTCGCGCTCTTCTTCCAGTCCCGCCGGGCGAAATAATCTCGCGCCTCTGACCCGCGAAATGCGCTCTCTGGCGCAAACTGCGCGTCCCGGGGGCGCAAATCATTGGCAGACGGCAGACCAGGGGCTCCTCCATCAGGAGCGTGCATTGGGTACCATGAATTGCTTGTTCAGCATCGCCTGAGGGGAACTACACAAGTGCGATATCGCCCTTTGGCATGACGATTGCCAGCAACAACCTGACACATAATCGTTTCAAGAGAGGGATTCGATGGTTTTGCGGAACGCAGCTGTCGCTTTGTTGATCGTTTGCTGTAGCGGCCTCGCACAAGACGCGCAGCAACAAAAGGACTCGTCCCAGAAAAAACAGGACACCACCAAAGAGCAAAAAGAAGCCCCTCCGCCGAAAAAAGAAGAGCCTGCGCCCCTGTTCGGCGGTAAGCTCGGCACTCACTCATCCGAAAAGAAGAAGGAATCCGCGACTCTTGGTTTCAACGGTATCGACCCTTCCGGCAAGGTAAGCGATAAAGTGCTGGCCACCACGCCAACAGCCGACCATCAGGCGAAAGTGAAAAAAATGGCCGAACTTGCCCCTGCCCCCGCGGATCTCGATGCTTTCGTAAAAGAAGGGGGGCTGAACAAGCGATGAAGTCCTTCTGCCTTGCCGTCACAGCCACGCTCGCCCTGGCCCTTTCCGCCAGCGCGCAGTTCGGCAGCATCATGAACAAAGCTAAAGAGAAGATCACCAAGGCCAACGAAACATTCCAGCCCTGGACCGCGCAGGAAGAGCAGGATATCGGCGAGGCCGGAGCGGCGAAGATGGTCGCGGTGTTCGGCCTCGTGGAAGACCCGAAAATCGTGCGCTACGTCAATCTCGTTGGACAGGCCGTCGCGCAATACGCGTCACGGAAACTACCCTGGCGATTCGGGATTCTCGATTCGGATATCGCCGGAGCCTATGCCCTGCCCGGCGGCTACATTTTTATTACCCGCGCCGCGCTCAGCGGCATGACAAATGAAGCCCAGCTGGCAGGCGCCCTCGGCCACGAAATCAAACACTGCGCTGAGCGGGATCTGGAGCGCGAAATCCGGGCCAAGAAGACCTCCGCATGGGCGATGGAAGAAGCCAACGCCAGTGGCAAGGCCGACGCCCTTGCTTCCGTCAAGGCCGACGCTTTCGTGAAGGACCTTTTCAATACCAGCCTCAGCCGCGATAAAGAAGATGGCGCAGACGAACAGGGCGAGCAGATGGCCGAGAAGGCTGGCTATGCCGCTGGCGGGTTACTCCAGTTCCTCACAGCCATGCGCGATGCCAGCGCAAAGCCGGAGAACAAAAAGATGTTCGGCCAGATGCTGTCTACCCATCCGTCTTTCGATTCCCGCATCGCGCACCTGAAGCCGTTTGTCGATAAGGCCGGCAATTCCGGTAAGACTCTTGAAGCCCGGTTTCAGGCTGCGATATTGAATTGACCTATAGCCCGCAAACTCGCCAACGGCTGCGGCGGGGAGTGTTCATCCTGACCGCCGCTCTCGTCGTGGCGATCGCTCTGATGGATAACGCCGGTTCGCTCGCCTGGCTGGAGAACCGCAGTTCCGACGTCCGCGCCAAACGGACTGTCGATCCGCCTGGCGACCGCGACATCGTCATCATCGATATCGATAACGCCAGCTACAGTTCCCTTACAGGAAAACTCGGCCGCTGGCCCTGGACCCGCCAGGTCTGGACAGAACTCGTCCGCTATCTGAATCCTGGCAAGCCCAGACTGGTTTTGTTCGACATTCTTTTCAGCGGCTCCGAACCCGACGCCGATACGAAGTTCGCCACGGTATTGCGAGAGGCGGGAAATGTTCTGCTGCCATTCGCGTTTGTTTCCGGAAAGATCGATGCCGAAACGGACGCGTTCACGCCTCCGGCCAGTGCCGCTGTTCAACTTGAAAGTCCGCCCCGGGGGTCCGCGCTTGGCCATGCCGACTGGTCCCTGGACGCGCCGGATAAAGTATTGGAAGCCGCTGTTGCCACCACCGGCTCAAACCTGGCCGCCGCCGATCCGGACGGCATTACCCGCCGCCTCCCCCTCACCATGCGCTACGACCAGCGTGACTGGGCTACGGTGTGGCTCGCAGCCGCGTTACGCTTGCGCGGCGTCACTGCGAAACCGAAGTTCGAAGGCGGCGAATTCAGTGCCGGCCCCATCCGTCTGCCGGTTGACCGTTTGGGAAACTACGTGATCCGGTGGCATGGGGATACGCTGACTTCTTATCGCGAGGTTCCGCTCTGGGAAATGATCTGCTCCATCTACCCAAGGCAGTGCGATGACGGCGTTACCCGCCACCCGGCCGAAGAATTCCGCAACAAGATCGTGATTGTGGGAGCAAGCGCGGCAGGCAGTTATGAGGTGCGCCCCACCGCTGTTTCCGAAACCGCGCCCGGCATGTTCGTGCTCGCCACCGCGATCGATAACCTGCTGCACAATCAAGCCGTGCGCCGCGTTCCGTGGCAGGGCGCCCTCCCGCTTCTTTTCCTGCTCTGCGCATTGCCGGCCTGGGCGGTGCTGCAATACCGGTCCATTGTCGCGCCCCTCGCCGTAGCCCTCGGCGTCATGCTGGTCTACACAGCCGCATGCTTCATCGCTTATGGACATTCTTTGTGGCTTCCCATGTCGGCCCCGCTTCTTGGCGCGGCACTCTCCTTCACGGGCAATACCGGTTACCGCTACATCACGGTGGATCGCGAATTGTCGCGCACCCGTGGAACGCTGGAGCGCTACGTCTCGCCGCAGCTCGTCAGCTACGTGATGGATCACCTGGGGGAGTTTAATTTCAAAGGTGAGAAGAAGAAGCTTACGATCCTCTTTTCCGATGTCCGCAGCTTCACCACACTCACCGAAAAGACCGACCCCGTCGAGCTGCTGACCCAACTGAATGAATATCTGGAAGCGATGACGGATATTATCTTCCGCTACGACGGTATTGTCGACAAGTTCATCGGCGATGGCATCATGGCCCATTGGGGCGCGTTCACACCCGACCGTCCCAACGCCCTGCTGGCGGCTCAGGCCGGTCTCGAAATGATGCAGCGTCTCGCGGAGCTGAACAAGCACTGGGTCGCGACCGGCCGGCCGCCTCTCGATATCGGCGTGGGCATTCACACCGATATTGTGATCTTCGGCAATGTCGGAACTGGCAAGAAAGTGGATTTCACCGCTATCGGCGATGGCGTCAATCTGGCTGCGCGCCTGGAGAGTTCGAACAAGGAATTCAAAACTCACATCGTGATCAGCGAGGCGACCCTTCACGAACTCGACAACCGGGCGACCGTACGCGGTCTGGGGCCCATTGTCGTGAAGGGGAAGACTGTCGGAGTCGAAGTGTACGAACTGATCGGATTGAAAGCTGAGTTCTCAATCACTGCTTAATGCGAGGTTCTCAGCCCGACGGTGACAGGGCTCTCACGAAAAGAATTCTTCGCGCTTATCCAGACATTCCTTTTGCTCCCCGGAACTCAGGCTCTTCAGTCGCTTTCGTCCGGCACTGAATACCGCCCGTGAAGAGTACCCCAGCTTCACCAGATTGTCCCTGTCCTGCCTGGGAAGCATGAGGTAGTGTTTCCGGCAGTCGAAACTCCGGCAAAGCAGAGGGCGCCGGCCGTAAATCTTACAGCCGGTGGCGCCAAGATAGACGCAGTGGCCATTGGGTTTGGTAGCAAGCAGGAACACCACGCTCCCGGTCTCCCGGTCCGTCATCGCCTTGTGCCGGTAGGCTTTCACATCGTCGCCATTCTCGGGTTGAAGAAAAAGACCCTGCCCGCTGCGGCAGCACTCTGTGCATCCGTTGCAGGCAACCGTTGTCTGAACCGTAGTCTGTTGTTCGGATGGCATGTGCGCCGTTACGTGGCGGGTCCGAAGGCAACCACGAAGTAGCGCGATCGCGTCGTGCTGGAAGGGTTCTTCACGCCGTGTTCATCGTTCGACCCTGCAAAACCAAGGCCTCCCGGCCCCAGCCGCGTAGTCTTTCCGTTGACGGTAAAATCCAGTTCGCCGTCGCAAATCATCATCATTTCCTCGTGCGGATGACGGTGCGGCGGATGCGGCTCCTGGCCTGGACCGAGTTCCGTTTCATGCGCCTCGATCCGGAAGCCGGAATGCAACAAGCCATCGAAGATCGCGTGCGATACATTCTTGCCGTTCGCTTTAGCCGGCAGATCTTCAAATCGGTAAGTGACGGATTTAAGCGACGGCAGGTCCGCACCCTGCGCGCGACTGGCTGCAACGGCCGCCAGCGCCGGGAGCAATAGCGCCAGCTGATCTCTGCGTGTAGTGGGCATCTGCCTCTATTCTGCCCTAATCCTTATTGATGTGCACCGGCGGGCATTAGTTTTTTGGCAGCCGCACGTCAAACGTAAGGGGCGCCGGGCTGAATCGGCAGGGTGCTCCCGCCCGCATCCACATTGAGAATCGCCGCTGTGACCTGCGCAGCTTCATCGGACAGCAGATATAGAGCCGCATACGCTGAATCGTCGGCAGTCTGGTGCCTGCCCAGCGGGAGCGATTCGCCCGTCTTCCTGAGACTCTCGAGGCTGACGCCCGCCTTCGTGTGCAGCGCAATTTCGCCCTCACTCAACACCCAGCCGGGAATCAGGTAATTGACGCGGATTCGATCCTTCGCGAGCGCCCCGGCCAGCGTTCGCGTCATCGACAGCAGTCCGCCCTTAGCCGCCGCGTAAGCAACCAGATTCGGCAGACCCTGAATGCCGTTCAGCGAGCCGACGTTCACAATGCTGCCTCCGCCCGCAGCCCTCATATGTGGCGCAGCGTACTTGCAACAGTAGAAGGGACCCCGCAGATTCACCTGCTGGATGCTTTCCCAAAGGTCCGTCGTGGTCTCTTCCAGCGTTGCGCGCGGGAACCAGCCGGCGTTGTTCACCAGACCATCCAGGCGTCCGTAACTGCCGACGGCCTCATCCATGAGCCTGGAGCAATCGGCTTCGCTCCTGACGTCGGCGCGAACGAATCGCGCGACGCCTCCCGCGGCTTCGATACGGGCAGCGGCGGCTTCACCTTCAGCTTCACGTATGTCGGAAAGAACTACGGAAGCGCCTTCTTCCGCCAGCCTGCTGGCACAGGCAAAGCCGATGCCTTGTGCCGCACCCGTAACTATTATGACTTTGTTTTCAACCCGGCCCGCCCGCAATCGCATCAATCTGAGGTTAGCAATCCCTGCGCGAATCGCAGCGGCGCCACAAAGAACCCGTGCACCGCCAATGAAACGAAATTCACCGTGCCAAGTCCGATCAGATAGAATCCCATCCCGACCGTTAGCAATGGATTATCTCTGAAATCGTGCTCCGCGTCCTGAATTACAGGCGGCGCTTCCGTGATCAGGTGAAACGCTGCCGGAACGTTGCTGTGCACCGGCGGTGCGGGTTCGTCGGCGCGATACACCCAACCCACCGCGGCCGAAACCTCGGCCACCCCGGACTCAGCGGGTAAATCGAACTTTGGTTTCGTTTTATGCCGTGCCCGCGGCGCTTCCGCCTCGCTCTGCACCGGCGGCGCTTCGTCGGCGCGAAACGCCCAGCCCGGCGTAGCGGTAACCTCGGGCACGCCGGCGGCGGGAAGATCGAACGTTGGCTTGGCTTTATGCCGGGCTCGCGGCGCTTCTTTCAAGTGCCGGTGCTGCGGATCTTTCTTCGGCGGCATAATGATCTCCCGATGTTTTGTTTTCCGCGGAGCCCAGGACAATATGGTCGAGCAATTTCATGTAGTCTTCAGCCGCGCGGCTCCGCGGGGCGTATTCCCAAATCGTCTGATGGCTGGCAGTCGCGTAACTCAGATCGATGCACTGGCGAATGCCCGGCTGGAAAACATATTTGCCCACCGCCGGGTCGCGTTCCAACGCTTCCATCGTGGCGCGGGTCGCGTGATTTCCCCTGTGAACTGAAGTCGGCAGTACGGCGAGTATGTCGAGCCGCCTTTCCGGCCAGAGTTCCCGAACCTGAAGAACTCCGTCCAGCGTCTGCCGCGCGCCAATGACTGCCATGAGATCCATCCCCACCGGAATGACAAGTCCCTCCGCAAACAACAACGCGTTATACGTGAGGAGATTCATCGCGGGCGACGTGTCGATCACAACCGCATCGTATTGCAGACAGCCCTTCAGACGGCGCGTCAGAATTGTTTCACGCTGCGCTTCACCCGCCAGCCGTCGTTCCAGTGAGAAGGCCGCCGGGGTGGAAACCACCACGTCCAGGCCCGGCCGGACGTCACGCAATGCAACGTCGGCAAGCGAAGCTTCGCCCGTCATCAGTTCTTCAAAAGTATGGACTGGGCGCAGGCGCAGCGTGTGCCCGATGTTGCCCTGAGGGTCCGCATCCAGAAGCAGCACGCGTTGACCCCGCGTCGCCAAACCGGCGGCAATATGGATGGCGGTGGCAGTTTTGCCGACCCCACCTTTCATATTGACCACGGCTAACTTGCGCACGGGCCGCCTTTCCTGAAAAAAACATAATAGCATGAAAATGTTTCAGTTCGGGCCGTGATTTTTCAGGCTGTCCGCGCATTTTGGCATCGGTGAGTGGGGCGGAGATTAAGATGGAAGCGATGCGACTGGTTCGTCGTCTTGCCATCCTCTCACTAATCTGCGGTGCGGCCTTCGCCCAATCGACACCGGCCACCGGCCTGGAAGCCGTAGTCGCCACCGATCTCGGCACTTTCCGCTTCGAGTTCATGCCGGAAAAAGCGCCCAAACATGTCGATCAATTCATCCGGCTTGCTCGCCAGAACTACTACGATGGCAGCGCCTTCTTCCGTGTCTTCGCCAACGGCCTGATTCAGGGCGGCGATCCGCTTCTCAAAGATCCCAAAACACCCCGCAATCTTTGGGGCACCGGCGGCCTCAGCCTTCTGGCCTCCGAATTCAGTGACGTGAAACACGAACGCGGAATCATCTCCACCGTCAGCATTCCGAACAAGCCCGATAGCGACGGCGCTCAGTTCTTCGTGTGTGTGTCACCCCAACCCGCGCTCGATGGCAAGTATTCGGTGTTTGGCCGCGTTACCGAAGGCATGGCCGTTGTAGAGGCCATTTCGCGCGTGCCGGCCGGGCCGGATCAGATGACCGCGACGCCGGTAATAATCCGGAAAGTCACCATCGAACCAAAGAAGACCGAGCCGTTTGCGGATACCCCTGTGAGCGAATTGCACCGCACCGTCACCATGAAGACCACACTCGGCACGATCCGCATTGAAATGAAACCCGAATGGGCCCCGAATCATGTTCGCAACTTTCTCATGCTCACCGAAACCGGCTGGTTTAACGGAACGGCGTTTCACCGTATCGTCAAAGGCTTCGTCGCGCAAGGCGGCATGGGTGACGCGCGCCGGACTGGCGCGGGCCAGCCCGCTGAACAGCCTGGCGACCGTTGGGTTCACAATCTCAAAGGCGAATTTCGCGATGACGTGAAGCATGAGCGCGGAATCGTCTCCATGGCTCGCGGCGATGACCCAGATTCGGCGTCCACCTCGTTCTTCCTCATGTTGGGGGCGGCGCCGCATCTCGATGGCCAATACTCGGCGTTCGGCAGGATTATCGAAGGCATGGAGGTTCTCGATGCGTTCGACAAGCTGGAATTAAACGGCGAAGCACCCGCGAATCGCGTGGAAGTGATCACCGCAACCATCGACCCGAAACAATAGACCGTCGACGCCGCATTACCCCTTCGTAAACTGGTTGTTTATGGAAAAACTGGAATTTCAAACTGAAGTCAATCAACTGCTTCAGTTGATTATTCATTCGCTGTATTCGCATCGCGAAATCTTTCTTCGCGAACTGGTTTCAAATTCTTCAGATGCCCTGGACAAGCTGAAGTATCTGAACCTGACCACGGAGCCTTACAAGTCGCTCACATTCGATCCCCGGATCGATCTGGAACTCGACGAAAAGGAAAGCACCCTCACGGTCGCAGATACCGGCGTTGGCATGAACCACGACGATCTCGTGGCCCATCTGGGGACGATCGCGCGGTCCGGCACAAAGAACTTCCTCGCCGGTCTTTCAGGCGATGCCCGGCGCGATTCCAATCTCATCGGCCAGTTCGGAGTCGGCTTTTACAGCGCGTTCATGGTGGCCGACAAAGTGGTGGTCATATCGCGCAAGGCTGGCGAAGACGAGGCCTGGAAGTGGACCAGCGATGGCAAGACCGGCTTCGAAATCGAGCCCGCCGAACGTACCGTTGCCGGCACCACGGTCACCCTGCACTTCAACGAAGAGGGCAAGGAATACGCCAACAGCTACAAGCTCCGCGAAATAGTCAAGAAATATTCCAACCACATTGCATTCCCGATCTTCCTGACCGCCGACAAGCACGAGTGGGATCCCGAAGAAAAGAAGTCCGTCCAAAAGCGTACTACGGAGCAGATTAACTCCGCCAGCGCCATGTGGACTCGCCCCAAAAGCGAGTTGAAGGACGAAGATTACCGCGAAATGTACAAGACCATTTCGGGCGATCCGGAAGATCCGCTCTTTTGGTTTCACACCAAAGCGGAAGGTACTTCGGAATACACCACCCTGTTCTTCGTGCCGTCGCACGCCCCCATGGATATGTACCAGGCGGATTACCGGCCTGGCGTCAAGCTTTTCGTGAAGCGCGTCTTTATCACCGACGATGCGAAAGAACTGATGCCCGGCTACCTGCGATTCCTGCGCGGGATTATCGACAGCGAAGACCTGCCGCTCAATGTCAGCCGCGAAATCCTTCAGCAGAACAAGATTCTGAGTAACATCCGCACCGCCAGCGTCAAGAAGGTTTTGTCGGAACTGAAAGCGATTGCATCCGGCAAGCCGGAAGAGTATCTGAAGTTCATCGACCAGTTCAATCGCCCGCTGAAAGAAGGTCTCTACGGCGATTTCCTGAATCGCGAAACACTGCTGGATCTGATCCGCGTAAAGTCCACCAAAGTCGAAGGCTGGACCAGTCTGGCTGACGTGAAGTCCCGTATGCAGGAAGACCAAAAAGGCATGTACTACATCATGGGCGGCGCGGAAGCTCTGTTGCGGACGTCGCCGTTGCTGGAGATTTATCGCCGGAAAGATATCGAAGTGATCATCCTCGACGACGAAATCGATGAGATCGTGTTCTCCGGCGTTGACAAGTACCAGGACATCGAACTCAAGGCCGTTAACAAGACTTCTACCAGCGAGGACTTCAAGGATGAGTCCGATTCCGGGAAGAGCGATGCCGTCAAACCGCTGCTGGAAAAAATCAAGGCGGTGCTGGGCGCAAGCGTAAAGGATGTACGCGCGTCAATGCGACTGGCCGACAGCCCCTCCTGCGTCGTACTGGACGAAGATGAGCCATCGCTCAAGATGCAGCAGATGATGAAGGCGATGGGCCAGAAGCTGCCGGACATCAAACCCGTTCTCGAGATCAACCCCGATCACGAGATCGTGAAGAAGCTCGAAGCGGCGACCGATGATGCCCTGGTGGGTGACGCGGCCTGGCTCCTGCTCGAACAGGCGCTTCTGATTGAGGGCGTCCCGGTGGAAAATCCCGGAGTGTTCGTGCAGCGCCTGAACAGAGTGCTGAGCCGCGCTGTTTAGCCGCCACTGATCCACGAAGCAATCCGGCGCATCGCCACACAACTGGCCCATGACGTCAGATTAATCAGGTCGCGATCGAGCGGCTGGTGAGACCGGAAATCGCTCACCAGCCCTTCGTCTACTTGCCAGGAAGCGCGTGCCGTCATCAGCGCGAGCCGGGCCGCTGGCCGCAGATCCGGGCCCAGGCGGGCGACAGCTTCTTCGAGCCATGCACGGCCGAGTTCCGGCGTCTCGCCGCGCCAGCGCCCGACATGCTCTTCAATCGTTTCGCGCACCCGCGCATCGACGCTTTCGATGCCGGCCTCTCCCGCCGCCGCAATCAATCGCAGAAATCCACCCGCGATATGAGGATCCGGAGCAGCCCAGGCGAATTCAGCCGGCAGCGGAACATCCGGCGCGGCATTCAGAAAATCGCCGGGAACGATGATCTGGTTGGCAAGCCGCCCACGCAACACTCTTCCGGAAACGCGCGTGACTACGTCTTTCATCCACCCGTCGCCACTCACCAACAACGGCGAGCCTTCCAGAAACACGTTGGCCATCCGATTCAAGTAGTGAAAGCAGAGAGCTGTCCCGGCCATCAACGGAAGTTCATGTGCGGCAAACGGCGGTATGGCCAAAATCTCCGATCCCGGCCTCAGCGTTGCGGCGCCCCAATCTCTGATCGGCGCGGCTTCGGTTTCATCCGGAAATCCGTGGCTGTGCAGCATCGAAGAATGGATGTCCAGACAATACGGGCACGTATTCAGTCGCGACACGGCCGCCGCCACAACTTCTCCCAGAGATCGGCGTCCGCGGCCCGCCGCAAGGCATTCGCGGGCGGCGCTCCACACGCCTGTCATCAATTGCGGATTGGAAAGATGCACGGTGACGGGCGGACCCACGACGAAATCCCGCTCCATCTGCCCCAGTGCCGCCCGAGCCAGACCGTAGGCGCGCCGATAGTTGAGCGGCTCCAGGTATCGGACCTGTAGCGGCGCGATTCTGTGAAAGAGAATGTTATCGAGCAGCCGCAAACTTCACGTCCGGAGCCGCGGGGCGGTCCGCGGGCGGGCTCTTCTGGAAGTACACATCGTAGCGGCGCGCGAACTCCGCGGGGACCGCCAGCCTCGGTAGTATGCCCTTCACCAGATACATATCGACTTCGCGTTTATCTTTTGTAAGAATCTTCCCTCTGGGCTCGCATTCGAAGAAATCCTTAACGCGCGAATAAGTCCGTTCCGAAATATTCACCCGGTTGGCAACGCCGCTCGATTCCATGCGCGAGCTGAAATTTACGGTATCGCCCCAGATGTCGAATGCGAACTTCAGAGTGCCCACCACCCCCGCCACCACCGGACCGGTATGGATCCCCACCCGCATGGCCCAGTCGACGGGCACATTCCCTGGCGGCTTTTCGGCAACGAAACGCACCATCTCCAGCGCGGCTAACACCGTGTCCACCGGATGCGACGGATGACGAACCGGCATCCCGCCGATGCACATGTAACTGTCACCCACGGTTTTCATCTTCTCCAGGCCATGGCGTTTTGTGATTTCATCGAAGGCCGTGAAGTATTCGTTGAGCAGCGACACCAGATCCTCTGCTGCCAGTTTCTCGGCTGACGTCGTGAAACCGACGAAGTCCGTGAACATGACCGTCACATCTTCGAAGTATTTCGGACTCACGAGACCCTTAAACTGCAGTTCGTGAGCTACCTCGGCGGGAAGTATGTTCAGGAGCAGACCTTCGGCGCGGTGGCGCTCGTCTTCCAGCCGGTGGTTGGACACCTCCAGTTCCTTCTGGCGCGAAATCGCCTCGGCCTGGCTCCTCTTGGTACGGGCGGAAAGTTCGCTCGCCAGCACAGCGGTTGCAAGAAACGCAATCAGATCGATCCAGTCGTCAATGTGATCTATCTCGAATGAACCGACCGGCGGCACGAAGTAGTAATCCAGCACCGCCGTGGCCGTCAGGGCTCCAGCAATCGCCTCCGGCAGGCCCCACCAGATGGCGGCGCAGAGAATCGCGAGCATGAATATGATCGCCGCAGCCGTGTCGCTGCCCAGTTTGAGCCCAAGCAACACAGCCGCTATCGCGCCAATCCCGCCCGCCGTGGCGATCGAGCGCATCGTACGAAGCAGCACCTGTTTCGGCCTCATTAGCTTCATGGCCAATACTATAGCGCCGAAGGTAACAAGACGCACATGTGAGTCAATCAATGGCGCTTGAGCGACTCTAATTCTTCGAGGGACTTAGGCCAGTCTTTCCCCAACAAGCGCGAAAGTCCGCGATCCGCCAGCAGCTTTCCGCCCGTCTGACATTCCGTGCAATAGTTTGTTTCGTTTCCGGAATAACGGATTCTCTGGACGGGGCGGCCGCACACCGGACATGGCAGTCCGTATCGCCCGTGCACCGCCATGTCGCTTCGGAATGCCGTCACCTTTTCCGGGAAACCGCTGCCCGCTTCGGCTCGCAATTTGTCGATCCAGAACCGCAGAACAGCGCGCGTCTCGTGGAAAAGCCGAGACCACTCCTCCGGCGTCACTTTATTCGTGAGTTGAATCGGCGAGAGTTTCGCGGCGTGCAGGATTTCGTCCGAATACGCGTTCCCTATGCCGCTGAGAATTCGCGGATCGGTGAGCGCCCGCTTCAGGGTGTGATTCTCCCTGGTCATGAGGTCCCGGAAGGTCGCTTCCGTGATCTGAAAAACATCCGCTCCGCCAGGATCCACCGCCAGCATTTCCGCTTCACTGCCGAAGAACTGGAGCGATGCGCGCCGCATGGACCCAGCCTCGGTCAGTAAGAGCGACCCCTCCGGGAAATCGAAAGCGGCCAGCCGATTCTTTCCGCTCAGCTTGATTCCTGGCTCCTTCCAGTGCAGCCGGCCAGCGATCATGAGGTGCAGCACCAGCCACAAGTCGCCTTCAAATTCGACTGCGATCCGCTTCCCCACCCGGCGAAGCGAGAGCACCTTCTTCCCCTCAAACGCGGCAGGCGGCGGAGTAACGCTTCGCAGCAGAAAAGGGCTGGCAATCCGAATCTTCGTCAGCGATTGTCCCGCAATCCGCTTTTCCACCGCCCAAAGATACGTCTCGACATCCGGTAATTCCGGCATCCGGTCCTCTTTTGCCCGATCAAATGATAACCTGAAACCGTCACTATGAGAGATCCCGCGCTGGTGGAAGAAGATCTGATAGAAATCGCGTCTATCGCCGACGACCTGACGAAATTCGAAAGAATTGTCACCTGGTGCACCATTCATCCCGATGAAGTGCCGTTTGCGCTGAAGATCCTGATGAATCGCAGTCACCCGCCCAAGCCGCCGCAGGATTAGCCGCCGTGCTGCCGCACGGGAGTACAATCTCCACATGCGCTTTTTGTTTCTGCCCCTGCTCGCCTGCCTAACCTTCTCCGGGTTTGCCGGGGCCGCCGCCGCGCCTGAAATTACGCTTGAAATTCGCGACTTCGCCACGATGCCGATGACCGGCAAAGTGGATGGAAAAGGTCAGGTGATGGGCCTTCTCGCCAGAGCCAACTTCATGCGCGAAGAACCCGGTGGCGCCAAGAACCGGATCTTTGTCAACGACCTGAACGGGCCGCTCTACATCCTGGATAAGCAGAGCGGAAAGTTCACCACCTATCTGAATTTCAACGGGCGCGATGGCCAGCCCGGACTCTTTCGCCGGCTTCCAACAGAGAGCGGCTTCGCCAACGGCTTCATCTGCTTCACCTTCGATCCCGACTACGCGCACAACGGCAGGTTTTATACCATCCACCTCGAAGATCCCGAAGCGCCGGGCTCCGCCATGCCGGACAACACCAACTTCCCCGGCCTTCATCTCGATAAACCCACAGCCTACGAACTCACGCCCGCGATCCAGACGCCCGGACCTACCGTCCGCGAAGCTGTCGTCATTGAATGGACCGATACCAATACCTCGAACACCACTTTCGAAGGCACCGCCCGCGAATTGCTCCGGCTTCGCATGAACACCCAGATCCATCCAATGGGCGATCTGATGTTCAATCCAACCGCGCGCCCCGGCGATCCCGATTGGCGCGTGATGTATATCGCGTGCGGCGATGGCGGTTCGGGCGAATCGAAAAATACGGAGATGCGCTCCAACCCGCAGCGCTTGGACACAATGGTCGGTAAAATTCTCCGAATCATCCCCGATCTCAACGACAAGAAGGATTCCAGCACCATCAGCCAGAACGGGCGCTATCGAATTCCCAACGACAATCCGTTTACGGGGAAGTCGAAGTCTGGCGTACGAGGCGAAATCTGGGCTTACGGGCTGCGCAATCCGACGCGCCTGACCTGGGATGTGGATCCGGCCAATCCGCGCGACAGTCATCTGCTGGCGAGCGTCATCGGCCTGAACACGTGGGAAATGGTGGACGTTATTCACAAGGGCGCGAATTACGGCTACTCGCTCCGCGAAGGCAACCAGGCTCTCGAAACCGGCAACAAGCTCGCCGATTTGCCGGCCGATGACAAAATTTCAGTTCAGTTGAATGGAACCGAGACTGACGGACTGGTTACTCCGACGTATCCGGTGATTCAATACGCGCATATCAAAGGGGGCGGCGACGCCGTTTCGAGCGGCTACGTTTATCGCGGTAAAGCCATCCCGGCGCTGCAGGGCAAGTATATTTTCGGCGATATTTCGACCGGCAATGTCTGGTACGTTGATTACAAAGATATGCTGGCGCGCGACGCCGCCAAATCGAAAACACCGGCCGGCATTCCAACCGGCGAAGTACATCCAATGAAAATCCGCTGGGCAAAACCGGGCGGCGCCAGTGAAATTTACGCCTCGATGGCTCCGATTACGGAAGCCGCATATCACGCGCGGGGCGGTACTTTGCCGGGATTGCCAGGCTTCGCCAAGGTTCCCGAAGGGGGCCGCTCCGATATTCACTTCTGGGCCGATGCCAGTGGCGAACTCTACATCATCAGCAAGAGCGACGGTATGATTCGCGCGGTCACGGGCGCTTCGGCAAAGTAGTCAAGGCCTTCCGATTATCTAGCGGGTAAAGCGGGTGGCTTTCTTCTGTTCGTGGCGCTCGAGCGCCATTTCGATCAGCCGGTCGATCAGTTCGGTGTAGGGGATTCCGGTATACTCCCACATCTTCGGATACATGCTGATCGAGGTAAAGCCTGGAATCGTATTGATCTCGTTGATGTAGAGTTTGCCGGTAGAAGTTTCCCGCAGGAAATCGACCCGGCCCATACCTTCACAACCAACGGCTTTGAAACATTCGACTGCAAGACGGCGCATCTCCTCGATTTCCGCGGGTGGCAGATTGGCCGGAAGCTCGGTGCGAGCCAGGTTCAGTTCGTACTTGTCCTCGTAATCGTAGAATTCACGCGAGGGCAGGATCTCGCACGGGACGGCCGCCGCGGGGTGTTCATTTCCCAGAACGGCGCATTCGAATTCGCGGCCTTCGATGCCGCGTTCCACGACGATTTTGCGATCGAATTCGGCGGCAGTCTTCAGCGCGGCGCGGAGTTCTTCGAGATCGTGCGCTTTGGAAATACCGACCGAAGATCCGAGATTGGCCGGTTTGACAAAGATCGGGAATGGCAGCCTCGCGGCTGCCTCTTCGGCGACAACGCCGTTGGCATCGCGCTCCATCACGATCCAGTCGACTACGGGAAGCCCCTGCTCGCGGCACACGCGTTTCATGACGTCTTTGTCCATCGAAAGCGATGAAGCGAGGACGTTTGCGCCGACGTAGGGCAAGTCCGCAAGTTCGAAAAGACCCTGCATCGTGCCATCTTCACCGAAGGTTCCGTGAAGAACGGGGAACACGACATCGATACCGGGATTCGCGCCGGGCTCCGGCTGGATGGGGCTCGGCGACCAGTGGCCTTCTTTGTCGATCAGGAACTTCACGATCTCATAGCGATCGGGATTCATTGCCGCTATCACGGATTCGGCGGAGCGCAGCGAAATCTCGTGTTCGCCACTGCGGCCGCCGTACACCAAAGCTACGCGCGTCTTCATATTTCAGAGAATCTTCTTTCCGAGAGCAGATAAGATCAGTTCTACCGCAAGTTCGGCGGTGCGATTGAACTGGTCGATGACTGGATTTACTTCGACTACCTCCATGGAGAGCATGCGGCCGGAATCGCAGATCATTTCCATGGCTAAGTGCGCTTCGCGGTAAGTGGCTCCGCCCCGAACCGGCGTGCCCACTCCGGGGGCATGTTCGGGGTCGACAAAATCGAGATCGAGGGACAGGTGGTAGCCAGCGGTATCGCGGTTCGCGATGGCAATTGCATCGCGCATGACATCGCGCATGCCGCGTTCATCGATATCGCGCATGGTAAAGGCGTGAACACCGATGTCTTTCAGTTGGCCCCGTTCGAGTTGGTCCACATCCCGGATTCCTACGAGAGCTACGTTCTTCGGATCGACTTTCGGGGTGAAGCCGAGGAGATTTACCAGTTCGGCGGGGCCGTGGCCTAAGCAGCAGGCCAAAGGCATGCCGTGAACGTTGCCGCTGGGGCTGGAATCGGGCGTGTTCATATCGGCGTGGGCATCAACCCAGAGCAGGCCCGTCTTTTCGTTTGCAGTCCGGAGGTGGTCCGCTATTCCCGCTACGGTGCCCACGGCTATGGAGTGATCGCCACCGAGGACAAGCGGGGTGTGCCCTCCAGCCAGCGAAGCCGACACCAGTTTTGCCAGCTTGTCGCAACATTCGGCGATGTGGGTTACGTATCTGGCGTTGTACGAGCCGGGATCGGTGAGGCTTTCGGCCTGGGCTACGGCCACGTTACCCAGATCGGTTACGGTGTAGCCCAATGCGGAAAGCTTGGCGCCGAGGCCCGCTACGCGTACGGCGCTTGGTCCCATGTCTACACCGCGGCGGCCCTGACCGAGATCGAGGGGAGCCCCGATGATGGCTATTCGCGATTGATGCATGATTATGGGCGCAGGCGGTAGAGCATTCTGGGAAAAGCTATGGTTTCGCGGACATGCTCCAGGCCGCAGATCCAGGCGACACAGCGTTCAATGCCCATGCCGAAGCCTCCGTGCGGCACCGTGCCGTACTTGCGGAGATCGATGTACCAATTAAAGGCTTCGCGCGGCAGGCCGTGTTCGTCGATTCGCCTGAGAAGCAGTTCCGGATCGTGGATACGCTGTCCACCTCCGATGATTTCGCCGTAGCCTTCGGGCGCAAGGACGTCCACTCCCATGGCCACTTCGGGCCTTTCGGGATCGGGCTGCATGTAGAAAGCTTTGATGGCCATCGGGAACCGATCGACCATGATGGGGCGGTCGAACTGCTGGGTCAGGATGGTTTCGTCGCCACCACCGAGATCGCCTCCCCACTGGATTTCGGAGCCGTGTTCCTGGAGGTTTTTCACCGCATCGTCATAACTGAGGCGCGGGAACGGGCCTTGTATCGCTTCCAGTTTCGTGACGTCACGCTCCAGAACCTTAAGTTCCTCGCGGCGGTTTTCGAGGACGCGGCCCACGATATAGAGGATCATCTCCTCGGCGACGCGCTTCACTTCTTCCAGATCGGCGAAGGCCATCTCCGGTTCCACCATCCAGAATTCGGTGAGGTGGCGGCGGGTTTTGGATTTCTCGGCGCGGAAGGTGGGGCCGAAGCAGTAGACTTTGCCGAAAGCCATGGCAGTAGCCTCGCTATAAAGCTGGCCAGACTGCGAGAGATAAGCTTTTTCGTCGTCGAAGTAGTTCACTTCGAAGAGGGTGGTGGTGCCTTCGCAGGCGGCCGGCGTGAAGATGGGCGTATCGACCAGAGTGAAGCCGTGGGAATCGAAATAGTTGCGGACCGCGCTGATAATTTCGTGGCGCACCCGAATGATGGCGTGCTGGCGCTGGGAGCGGAGCCAGAGATGGCGGTGGTCCATCAGGAAATCAACGCCGTGGTCTTTCGGGGTGATGGGGTAGGGGTCTGCCTCGGAAACCTTTTGCAGGATGTCTGCGGATTCAACATCCATTTCATAGCCGCCGGGGGCGCGGGATTCGGCCCGAATGCGGCCGCGAATGATGAGGGAGGATTCCTGCGTCAGGTGCTTCAGGGTTTCGAACAGTTCTTCCGGGAGATTGCTTTTGACAGCCACGCACTGCATGAGGCCGGTGCCATCGCGCAGGATGGGGAACACGATTTTGCCGGACTTGCGGATGTTGTAGAGCCAGCCGGGAATCTCGACCGTCTGATCTACATATTTGGATGCGTCGGCGATGGTAATGCGCCGGGGGGTGCCGGGGTTACTCAAAGTGCCTCCAGATTGTCAAAGACTTTGACCACTTCGTCGAGCGGGTGTTCCATTTCGGGAACTTCGCGGAGTTCGAGAAGCAGCGGATACTGGCCTGGCCGGGATTTCAGCAGTTCCATGGTTCGCTTCCAGTCAATGGTTCCCCCTTTGGACTGAGGGAAAAGGTGCTGGTCGTCTGTGCCGTTGTTGTCGTGCAGGTGAAGCGAGCGGATGCGAGGCGCCATGATTTCGAATTCATGTTCCACTCCGGCGACGATGTGGGCATGACCGGCATCGAACACGAAGTTCATGTTGAGGTGGGTCATGTCGTTGAACTGGCGGAGGCGCTCGGCGGAGGCCAGCTCATTACGAATGTTTTCGAGCAGGATTTCGACGCCGCGCTGACGGGCGAAGACGTTGAGCTCGTCGAGCGAGGAAAAGGCGGCATCGACGGTGCGCTCGGAAAACTCCTGATCGTTGACGCCGAGGTGCTGAATGAGGTAACGGAAAGGCACGGTTTCGGCGACTTCGAGCGCGCGTTTTACTTCATCGACCCACTTGATGCGATCGGCCTTTTTGTGTTCGGTGATGTTGATATGAGTGTCGGGGCCAGACCTGCCCCAGTACTCGTCGGTGTACATGGGGGAGTGGAGGGAGTGGAGCTTGAGCTCAGAATCGCCAAACCAGGCGCCGAGGTCGGCGATCTGGGAGGAGTTGCGCCAGTCGAGATGCTGTTTGGCGCAGAAGAGTTCGATGGCGGAAATTCCGGCACGTTCGACCTTGCCCAGCCAGGAGGTGGTCAGCCGGTGATTGACGATGACGTGGGAGGAGAGGGCGCGGTCCATATTGTTGGGTGTGGCGGGAAGCTGAAAGACGGCTCAGCTTGATTGTAAAGGATGGAGGCGGGCCAGTTGGGAAAGGCGGCGCGCCCGCGGCGGGTAAGAAATGAATTCGAAAAATCGAACCCGTTTGGTGCGGGGTAGCCGGAGAGTTGGGGCGACCGCTGGCCTGCCCGGCTCTGGATTGCGATTTTACAAAACGAACTCCGGATTATCCATTCGAAAAAACCGACCCATTTGGTCGGTTCTGGTTGAATTCAGTTGGCAAAGAACATGGGTCGCCCGACGGAGTTGTCACGGCACTCGATTGGACAATAGCACTCGAGTCAAGGGAAACCGGATCCCGGAAGAGACGGAATTGGCTGACGATCTCGGATAACGTCAGCTGTATCAAACAGATAGGGAGAGACTAGATTTCTGAAGAATCTTGTCACTCACATTTCCATCTAAATGTGATATAACTCACATTCAGATGGTGGGCGAGCCTGTATATATAAGGATTCGCCAAAGGTGATAAACATGGGTCGATACGGCAAACTGGCGCCGTTGGCGCTGTTTTTGAGTTGCCTGCCCGGCGTGGCGCAGCAACCGCCCGCGGCGGCGGGGGCGTCCGGTGGACGCGGCGGGGGGCGCGGATCGGTAATCGCCGAAATCAGCGGCGATCCGAAAGCCGGTCAGGCATTTTTCAACGGAGCGGGCAAGTGCAACACCTGCCACTCTGTGACCGGCGACCTGCAAGGTGCCGGATCGCGCATGAATTCCACTGTGCTGCAGGGGCGGATGGTTTATCCGCGCGGCAATGGAGGTTATCCGGCGGGCGGCGTCGTTGTGGCGCCACAGGGCGCAAAGCCGGAACGCCCGCGCAACGCGACCGTGACGCTGGCCGATGGCACGAAATACGCCGGCGACGTTCTCGCCATCTCCGATTTCATCATCACTTTGAAAGACAAGGATGGCGTTCGCCATACGTTCACGCGGGATGGCGACGTTCCCAAGGTGGTGGTGACCGATCCGTTGCAGGCGCACATCGATATGCTGCCCAAGCTGACGGACAAGACTATGCACGATTTAACGGCCTATCTGGTGACACTCAAATGAAAATCAGAATGAACAAAATCCTGTCGATACTTGCGGCCGCGGGTGTGGCCAGCATGGTTCTGGCGCAGGGGCCACTCAACCCCGCGCTGCTGACGAAGCCGGCGACGGACGCGTGGCCGACCTATCACGGCGATTACTCGGGCAGGCACTTCAGCACTCTCAAGCAAATCACCGCCGCGAATGTTCATGGCCTTACGCTGGCCTGGATTTATCACACGCCGGGCACAAACGACGGCGCGATACTGGGCGGCGACATAGCGCCAGCTACGCCGGGCCGCGGAGGAGCGGCGACGGTTGCCGGACGCGGTCCGGTCATCAAGGCGATTCCGCTGATGGTGGATGGCATCCTTTATCTTTCGACGCCGGGACACGCATACGCGGTGGATGCGCGAACGGGCCAGCAGCTCTGGCACTATTACTGGCGCGGACCCGGCGTAATCGGGAACCGCGGCATGGGCATGTATGGCGGATGGCTGTACATGGAGACCGGCGATAACCGAATCGTGTCGCTGAATGCGGCAACGGGCCAGGAGCGTTGGCACAAAGATCTGGTGACAGACGGTGCGGGCGATTTTTCGACAACAGCGCCAATCGCAATCCGCAATCACATTCTGGTGGGCGTGGGAGGAGACCGAGGGCCTGGACGCGGCTGGATTGAAGCACTGGATCCGGAAACGGGCGACGTTCAGTGGAAGTGGACGACGACGCCCAGTGCGGGCGATCCGGCGCTGGCAACGTGGCCCAGCGCAGAGGCGGCAGAACACGGGTCGGGCGGAATCTGGCAACCGCCAACGTACGATCCGGAGCTGAACCTGCTCTATGTCCCGACAGGCCAGCCGACGCCGACGTACAACGGGCGCGGGCGGCCGGGGTCAAACCTTTATACGGATTCCGTGGTGGCGCTGAATCCGGATACGGGGAAGATGGCCTGGTATTTTCAGTTTTCGCCTCACGATACGCATGATTGGGATGGGACGGAAGTGCCTGTTCTGATAGATGGAACGATCAATGGGCAACCCCGCAAGTTGCTGGCACAACCGAACCGCAACGGATATTACTTTTTGCTGGATCGCGCGACGGGCAAGAATCTGCTCACGAAGGCGATCTTTCCGGATGTGAACGCCTTCAAAGGAGTGGACAGCAATGGCGTGCTGATCCCCGATCCGGCGAAGGAACCGTCGCCGGATGGAACCCTGGTATTTCCGACTTCGGACGGGGTGGTGAATTATCCGGCGCCCTCCTTCAACCCGGACACGGGACTGCTCTACTACAACGCGACGAACAACGCGAGCATTTTTTATGTGGCGCGGGATCCGAACGATCCGACGGGCTTTGGGCGAACGCAGGAGCACCATACGTGGTTCAACGAGAGTTCGATGCTGGCGATGGATTACCGGACGGGCGAAGTGAAGTGGCAGCATAAGTACGCGGGGATGGGGTGGATCGGCGGCTACGGCGGATCCATATCGACAGCGGGCGGAGTGCTGTTCAGCGGGGATCCGGCGGGAAACTTTATTGCATTCGACGCGAAGACGGGGAAGATTCTGTGGCACGCCGCCACTGGCGTGACTACGAATTCCCCGGAGACCTTTGCGCTTGACGGGAAACAATACGTGGTGGTGGGCGCGGGGGATAGTTTGTACGGGTTCTATCTTCAGTAAGGAATTGGGTGGGGGTCACGGGCCGCGATGTCAGCGGCTCGGAGCGGCCCCATCAGACTCCACATGACCAGCGCGCAAACCAGAGGGACGAACGCGAAGCCGATAAACACCGGTGTGTAGGAATAGTGGTCTACGACCCAGCCGGTGATTAAGGTGAAAATCATTCCGCCAAAGCCGGACCCCATGCTGGCGAGGCCAAAGACCGACGCGACCGCACTCTGCGGAAACACGTCGCCGGGCATGGCCAGCATGTTGGCGACACATCCGGTGTAGCCGGCCATCGCGATCGACACAAACCCGATGGAAAGCCAGGCGCTGTTTACCAGCACCGCGGGGATGGCCGACATCATGAGCACCGCGAAGAAAGTGACCGAACCTTTGCGGGCCAGCGTCACCGAAACATTGCGCCGGAGCAACCACGCGGACAGACCGCCGCCGGCGAAGTTTCCCACGCCTGCCACGACGAAGGGAATCCAGGCAAACTTGCCGATTTTCGCCATATCGAAATGCCGGGCATTTTTCAGGTATTCAGGAAACCAAAAAATATAGAAGTACCAAACCGGATCCATGAAGATCTTGGCGAGAAGGAAGGTCCAGACAAAGCGAACCCGGAGCATTTCCCAAACCGGCATTGCCATAACCGGAGCCGCGGCGACCATGGCCTCGCCCGAAGGCGCGGGGGTTCGATAGATCGGCCACCAGAACAGCAACCAGATAAAGCCCACGGCACCGACTCCGAGGAAAGCCGCGCGCCAGCCCATATTCAGCAAAATGAAGGCGACAATCGGCGGGGCCAGAATTGCGCCCACGGACGATCCGCTGTTGAAGATTCCGCAGGCCATGGCGCGCTCGCGTGTTGGGAACCATTCGGCGACCACTTTGACGCCGCCGGGCCAGTTGCCTGCTTCGCCCATACCGAGCAGAAAACGAAATGCGCCCAGACTCAAGGCGCCGCGCGCAAACGCGTGCAGCACGGCAGCCCCGCTCCACCATGCGATGCAGAGCGCGTAGCCGAGACGAGTTCCAAGCCTGTCGATCAGCGGCCCGGAGACGCCGTTCATGATCGTGTACGCGAGCAGGAAAGCGAAGACGACGCGAGAGTAATCCACATTGCTCATGTGGAATTGCTCGCGCAGCACCGGCGCAGCTACGGAAAGCGTTTGCCGGTCGAGATAGTTGATCACCGTCGCCCAGAACGCGAGGCTGATCATGAGCCAGCGTTTGGGCTGAGGCTGCATCCCTCTTATTTGGCGTTCAACGTGAGCTTCTGGAGGCGCCAGTTGCCAAGTTCGCCCACAAAGAGTTCGTTGCCGCCGCGGCAATCGATCGCGTTGACCGTGCCAAATTCCTTCGGAAGTTTGCCGGCTTTGCCGAACTTGCCGAGCGCGGTTCCATCCAGTTCCAGCTTGTAGATCTCGCCGCCGGAATCTATATCGTTCACCGGATTTGAGTTCGACGCAAACAAATACTGATGCGCACCCGGAGAAATGCAGACTGCCTGTGGCGCACCTATATTGGCGATCTGGCTTTTGTACATGCCGTCGCCATCGAAGACCTGAATCCGCTTGTTGCCCGGATCGGCCGCATATACGTTGCCCTTCGCGTCGACAGCGATCCCGGCCACGGTATTGAACTGCCCGGTCGCGGTTCCGCGCGAACCCCACGAGCGGATGAATTTGCCGTTCTTATCGAATTTCGCAATTCTCGCATTGCCGAGGCCATCGGCTACATAGATGTTGCCGGCGGCATCCCATGCCACGTCCGTCGGACGGCTGAAGAGGTCGCTCTGCGCGCCGGCACCAGGCAATCCGCCGCCGCGCCCGGCGCCCGCTGCCGCATTTAACGGCGCCGCCGGAACGCGCTCGGCTTCCGCCTTGCGGCCCAGCAGGAGTTGCACGCGGCCATTTGGATCGAACTTGATCACCATGGTCGACATCTGGTCGACCACCCAGATGTTGTCCTGCGGGTCGACGCGGACCTGCTGCGCCACCATGAAGCCGTAGGAATCCTGTCCGATTTCGCGGACAAATGTTCCCAGCTTGTTGAATTCGAACAGCCGCGACCCGCCGTGGGCGAATGGCCGAGCCGTCCCGATCGTGATGGTGGGATGACCTGTGCGCGTGTAGACGAAGACGTTGCCTTTGGAATCGGTGGCAACGCCAGCAGCCTCTCCGAGCGAAATATTGAGCGGGAATTTCACTGGCTCAGCGTTCGAGGTGAAGGAGATCTCGGGAACGGAACTCTGCGCCACCATCAGGGCGCCGGCAAGAAAAGAAGCAGTGAGAACAGCTTTTGTGATGTGTCTCATGAGGGTCTCTTATTTCGCCGCCGGTTTGGCCACGGTCTTCGCTACCGGCTCACCCGGCGTTTTGAAAATCAGCTTCTGCACGCGCCACGATTCGATTTCCGCGATCAGAATCTCGTTCGGATTCCGGCAATCCATCATGTGTGTCACCTGAAAGCCGCCCAATTGTTTGCTGGGATGGCCAAACTTGCCGACGATGGTGCCGTCCAGCTCCATCTTGTAAATCTCTCCGGTCGTGTCCCAGGTTCCGGGTGCATTCCCGTTTGGATTCGAGTTCGAAGTAAACAGATACTGATGCGGACCCGGCGAGACGCACACGGACCAGGAATCGCCGATATTGTCATAAATCGTCTTCGGATTCAGATCGTTATCCAGAACCTGCATCCGGTGGTTCGTACGGTCAGCGACGTAAACATCGCCCTTCGCATCCACAGCGATTCCGTGCGGCAAATTGAACTGGTCTTTGCCGGAGCCGGCCTTTTCGCTGCCAACCTGTTTGAGGAAGCGGCCGTTCTTGTCGTATTTCACGACGCGATTGTTGCCATAGCCGTCGGACACAAAAATGTTGCCCTGTGCATCCCATGCGACATCGGTGGGGCGGCTGAACGTGTACTTTCCGGGCGGCGGCGCGGGCCCATTGGTCGTCGCCAAGGCGCCAGCGACGGCTTCAGGCCTGTGGCCGAGGACCATCACGACGTGGCCCGCCGGGTTGAACTTGATAACCATGTTCGAACCTTCATCCACGACCCAGACGTTGTCCTGCGGGTCGACGCGAACCGAGTGAGCGAACTCGAAACCGTAGCTGCCGATGCCCCATTCACGCAGGAAGATGCCAGTGGGATCGAATTCGAAGAGCCGCGTATTCGCACTGCGTGTGTAGACGAAAATGTGGCCTTTGGAATTTGTTGCCACACCCATCGCCTCGCCCAGGTACAATCCCGGCGGCAGTTTCAGGAAGTTGGGCACCGATTCGAACGGCAGCTCAGGGACGTTCTGCGCCTTCGCTTTTTGCGCCAGGGCGGCGGGCATCGCCCCGAATAAGACAAGCGCGAAACAGATGCATGATCTCCACAGCATGGAGTGCATTATATACGCAACGGGGCTCAATGCGCGACAGATTTGAGTGCAGTTTCTATTTCCGCCTGTGAGGGAGCATGGGTCAGCAACTGGGTGCTCTCGCGGACAAAGCCGCGTCCGGCGATCGGGACGAGCGCCCCGGCTGCTTCATTCTGGCAATTCGCGGTAATCGCAATCAGGAGTGTGCCGCCGGCATCGCCAGGATATTGTATCCCGTAAACACCGGGCTGGTTGGGCAGGCTGACCGGTTGCAGTTGCGTGCTGCGGCGTGTGCCGCCAGGCATGGCTTCGTTGCTGGCCGACACCTGCAGCTTCGATAAATCCGCACAGCCATTCACGCGGAAAACAAACAGGGCGCTCTTCATCATGGGAGTTTGCCCGGCAACAGCGTTGCCGACCGTGATGGAGAGTCCCTGCGCGAACAGAGAGGAGGAAACGAAGGCGAGGGCGAGAAGTCTTGTGTGTTTTACCAGGTCCATGCTAATTCATCTTTCCACATTTTGAGAGTCTGCGGGTCGAGCGCCAGCGCCTTATCCCGCAATACCGTTGGGGGAGGTGCAGCGAAAGAGACCATCCGGTCGTACACGAGCGGGCGTAGTTGTTCCGGCACGCGCGCAAGCAGATGCCACAAGGTGAGGGTGTCGCGAACTCGTGAGGCGTCGAGAATCGTGCGCAGAGACGCCTCGCCACCATTCGAGAAATCGAACTGATCGAGCGCCGTCTTCAGGCGCGCGGGCGCATCGTCGAAGAACGGCGTACCCGGACCCAGGCTCGCGTGCGTCCGGCAACTGGCTCCGGCCGGAACCAGAGATTCGCGCCCGCGCCAGTCGAAAGCAACCCAGCCGAGCGTCACTTTGAGCAAGCCGTTGCCCTCGTCGTCAACTCTCATGTCGTACTGACAGCCTAGATCGACCGCGGTCGCCGATTTCGTCTCGACGAAGAACAACTTCGGCGGCGCGGAGATTGTCGCCGAAATCTCACCGTGCTGAAGCGACAGGCGGTGCTCGTCAGGCTTCGTCGTCAGCACGCGCAGGCGGGTCTCCGGTGAAATCTTCAAGGTGCCAATGGTGCCGACCCGGATCTCGGCGGTGGAGGAAGCGTCAGTCTGGAGCCAGTCGCCCGCGCCAATCATTTCCCTGCGTTGCTGCGAGCCTACAGTGCGGACCACTTCCCAGTGAGTGCGATGCGACGCGCGCCAGTACAAAGCGACCCCGGCCAGGACTACGGCCGCAGCGAGGGCAAAGGTCCATCGAGGCCACCAGGGCCGCCGTTCCCTGGGCGATATTGGCCTGTCGAGAGCGGATTCAATCGAAATCCAAATCGCATCCGGCGCCTTCAGCACAGGGAGGCCCTTCAAAATGTCTTCCCGCCGCTCAGACATCGCGCCCTCCAGCCGCCACGCGACCGCGCAGGGGTGCGAGCAGACCCGCGAGCAGTTTGTGTCCGCGGTTCAGCCTGGACGCGACCGTCCCCATCGAGCAATTGAGGGTTGTCGACATTTCCTCGTATGAAAAATCTTCGAAGTAGCGAAGCAGGATCGGAAGGCGGAACTTCGGAGGCAGAGTGGATACGGCGTTCTGAATCGCTCTGGAGTCCATTGCCTCCAGAAGATTCTGTTCCTGGATAGCCGGCAGCCGATCATCCCGACCGGGTAATCGCGCCCGCGCTGCCTTTCGTCTTGAGGCATCGAGGCACGCATTCTGAACCAGCCGATAGAGCCATGTGGAGAAGCCGGCATCGCCGCGAAAGCCCGCGATGCCGGCGAACAGTTTCAGGAAAACCTCCTGCGTGACATCGGCGGCTTCAGCCGTGTCGCCGTGGAAGAAGTAAAGACAGATCGAATACACCTTGTCCTTATAAGCCTCGTAAAGCACACGAAAGGCGTCCCGATCGCCGCGGCGACAGGATTCGAGGGTACCGGCGTCGATTTCGCGGTCGGGCACGCCTAACGACAGTTATTGCACACACTGGGCCGGACCGCTCCCGATCCTCCCCGCTATCTGTTGAACATAGTCGGCTTCCAGACGCGAATCCGTCAAGACATGGCGATCTTTCATCTCCGTCACGAAGGGCTGCAGAAACCGTCCCATCTTCTGGAGTCCGGCCGTATCCGATGCTCCCATCGCCGTGCGGATTTTCTGTTCAGTTGCGGGAGACAGGATTTCCACGCGGCCGACAAATGCGCGTTGCACGTCCCGCGGCGCGGGAGCGATCTTCAGCGGAAGGATGTTATCTACAGTTGCGCGCGGCGTCAGATAAATCACGCGCATACCTTCCTCGAACCACGAATCCTTCCAGGTCTCGAGCATCGCGACAGCTTCCTTCGGATACATGCCGGCGTGCTCCAGTTCCGCGATCAGGTCGCGCCGCAGCACCTCCACAGTGCCGTTTAGTTCGGGCGACTTCACCAAAACCTCGCCTTTAAAATCGCGCGTGATCCGATAACCGACGCGTCCGTTCTGATTTTCGAAGAGGATCGCGAGGGAAATCGGCTCAGTCCCCGTGTTGCGGATGCGAAGGCCGTCGGCTGTGTAGGCGGGTTCCACCGGAACCTTGAAGTTCGCCATGCCGCGATAGAAAAGCAGCTTTTCATTTTCGCCGCCGGACTGGACCATCGCTGAATCGGTCGCGCGGGCAGCGTAATAGCGGCTCTCGCCTTTGGAGGAGGGCAACTTCAGGCTCGCGCCGGGCAGGATATTCAGGTCGGCCCAATCGATGGCGCCGTAAGTATCCGGGCTGCTGGCTTTCGGATACCATTCTGTGATCGTTCCCGAGGGGAAGCCCACATGGACCGATATCTTCGTGGGCGTCTGCGTATAGAAATAGTCCACCGGCGTCTCCATTCGGACGAGGCCCGGCATGTATTTGCCGAGCCCGTTACCAAGGGTGTGAACGAAACACGGGAGATCGGAAGTAGCCGTCAGGGGCGCCCAAACAACGGATTCGCCGTGTTCGCCGGCCACAGAAGTGAATGTTCCCCACTCATGGACGGTGACCGTTGAATCCGGTTGGATTAATCCGGCTCCGAATAATGGCGCGACAAGAGCGACGGCAAGAATGGACTTTTGGACTGAGAGTCGTGGCATGTAGCCTCCTTCTTTCATGTCCGTGGGACGAAGCAGGAGGCCGATTTCTTCCCGCGCGCAGTTATTTCTTCTCCGGCGTGTCGTAAGAGCCCGGTTTGCGCGCCCAGATATTCCGGAAGCGCACGGCTGAGTTATGCCCCTGGAGGACGATTGCATCTTCCGAAGGTTGCGCAATATATTTTGCCGCGGCGCGGTAGACGGTGGGCCCGAGCAACTGGGTGTGATTTTGCACGAGGACACCATTTAAGAGCGCTGTGACGTACGCGGGTTTCAGAACGTTGTCGCCGTCTATGACGGGCGCTTCGAAGACGATGTCGTAAGTCTGCCAGTCCCCCGGTTTGCGACCGGCGAATGCGAGCGGCGGCCACTGGCCGTAGATCGCACCGATTTGCCCGTCAGCGTAGATCGGGTTCTGCCTTTCGTCGAAAATCTGGAGTTCGTAGCGGCCCTGAAGGAAGATTCCGCTGTTGCCGCGATCCACGCGGCTGCCCGTGGTTGTGGTGGGCAGGGCGAATTCGACATGGACCTGCACGTCGCCGAACTTTTCTTTGGTGGCGAGGTCGCCTGTTCCGGGGACAATTTCCAGATAGCCGTTCCCGACCTTCCATACAGGCGGACCTGGACGGATGGTGACGCCGGTCGGCATCGTCTGTGTCGCGGGCAGCCAGTGCGAGAGATCCGTGCCATCGAACAGCACGATTGCGTCGGAGGGCGGAGTAGCCGTTGTCGCGCCGGGCATCACAACCGGAGGATGGGGGCGCGCGGGATCGTGCACGTGCCATTTCTGCCCCGGCACGAGCGGGGTATCGGTGTAGCCGAGATCGCCGCCCGTTTGAGCGAGTGCCGCGGCAGCAATCAGGAGAAAACTGCTACTTCTTTTCAGGCGTGTCATAAGCGCCCAGCTTGCGCGCCCAGATGTACTTGTAGCGGACGAGGGTGTTGTGGTTCTGGAGCAGCAGCGAATCCTCGTCCGGCTGCGCAATATATTTCGCGGCGGCGCGGTGCACGGTAGGTCCGAGCAGTTCTTTATGGACGTGCATCAGAACGCCGTTGAGCAGCACGGTGACATAGGCCGGCTTCACGACTGTATCGCCGTTCATCTTCGGGGCTTCGAAAATAATGTCGTAGGTCTGCCACTCGCCGGGCTTGCGGGCGGGATTCGCCAGTGGCGGCCACTGCCCGTAAATCGCTCCGATCTGCCCATCGGCGTAGGTCGGATTGTTCCAGCCGTCGAGCACCTGGATCTCATAACGACCCTGGAGGAAGATGCCGCTGTTGCCGCGATTCTGGCTGGTGCCGCGAATTACTTCGGGATTGGCGAACACGACATGCAGCTGAACGTCGCCGAACTTTTCCTTCGTCATGATGTCGCCGGCGCCGAGGGCGACTTCCATATAGCCGTTCTCAACCTTCCACCCCGGCGTCCCTGGTTTACCGACGGGACCCGCGGGCATCACCTGTGTGGCAGGAAGCCAGTGCGAGAGATCTTTACCATCGAAGAGAACGATGGCATCGGAAGGTGCGTCACCGAGGTTTGCTCCCGGCGTGACGACGGGAGGATGAGGACGGGCCGGATCGTGTACGTGCCATTGCTGGCCGGGAACCAGAGGAGTATCGGTATAGCCAAGATCGTTGTTGACGGCCGGACCTCTGCCGGAGCCGCCGCGACCACCGCGCCCCGAACCACCGCGTCCACCGGAAGCTCCGGCCGGATTCTGGGCAGATGCAGTAAAGGCGATTACGGCCAGCATCGCCACTCCCGCGAGGAGCACTTGAACAGGGGTCTTTCTCAACATGTCCGCCCATTCTATAACAAGGAGCGGAGTTTGGCTCAATTACTGATGTGCGTCCAGATTAAGCGACGTGGTTCTTTTGCCAGACGGCCTTACCTATAAAGAAAGGTCCCATGTGTTCCATCAGGCTCGAGGTCTGACGCGTCTTGCGCATAGCCTGCACGCAGGCGGAGAGCGGGAAGAGTTCCCTGCCGATAAGGCCGATGACGAAATCGTTATCATTCTTATCGATGCCGAAACAAGCCAGGCGCACGTCCATGGCGAGACCAGCGGTGCCGAAGCTGTGGCCGATCTTGCCGTGCTCACGAAGGATAGCCGTCTGATCTTCCGGCGGCAGGGCGTTGAACTCGCCTTTGCGGCGCAGCGGATACCAGATTGCCCACGGCCATGCCGGGTCGGTAACCGATTTCGGCGAGCGGTTCAGCAGCCAGTCTTCCAGGTCGGGCTCATGACCGAGGGCGTAGGTGCGACCCATCATTGTGTATTCGGGCTTGAGGGTCAGTCCGTGAAAGGCGCCGCTGTGGCGGAATTCGCGGGAAAAGAGCGGGCGGACTTTGGAAACGAAAAAGTCCGGCGTCTCGCTCCAGGTGAGGAGGCCGACGCCGTAAGGATCGTTCGCATCCTCATATAAGACGCCGTTCAGGCCGGAATCTTCGAGGGCTGCGATCAGGGCGGCGGTATCGCCCCCGGTTACACCGGAGCCGTCAAAGGCGAGAAACTGCATGAAGAGGCGGCGGTCGGAAGTCTGCTGGACTCCGCCACGCAGCCCACCTTTTTCACTGATATCGAGAAGGTCCACGAAACTATCGTGGCACACTGCCCGGCAGGATCAGAGCTTAGAGACGATAAAAGGTGTGGTCGTCGGCTGCGGCGACCCGCCTTCCGGTTCGATCGTAACGGCAACCGCGGCAGCGTTCGCGGTCGACCCCTGATAAACGTACACCGCGCTTGATGAATTCGAGATCGTTTCTCCGTGGAAGGTGCCGGCGGGAACCGGATTGCCGGTCGCAGGGAGGACCCATAATTCGAATGTGCGATTGGCTTCGAGCTTCGGCAGGTGGGCGGCAATCAGCACAACGCCGTTCGGGCTGACGAATACTCGACCACGAGCGGCGGGATCGCCGAAGGTGACGTCTTTGGCAACAGGATCATTGAGGATGGAAAGAGCCTGGGCCAGCTTTGTTGTGTCCTGATCCGGCGGTGCGGAGTTCGGTTTTCTCCCGGTAATCGCAACTGAGAGCAGCGCGATCGCAAGTAACGCCGAGGCTACCCACGGCAAAAAGACGAATACCGGCCGGGGAGCGGGCGCCACCATGCCGATCACGCGCTTTCGCAGTTGCTTCGACGGCTCCGCGCCCGCGATTGCGCGGGACATGGCGGCGGTTGTCGCCATCGCACTGCGGACTCCCGCGACGCACTCGGGGCATTCACGAGCCAGATGCGCGGCAATTTCGGATCGCTCCGGATCTTCCGCAATACCAAGAGCCCACGCGCCGTACTCGCCCCGCAATTCTTCACATGTCATGCGGCCACCGCCTGTCCCAGTTCCTGCCGAAGGACGCCGAGCGCTGCCCGCACCCAGGTCTTGATGGTTCCCAGCGGCTGACCCATGCGTTCCGCCATTTCGGTCTGCGACAGCCCTTCGTAGTAAGCAAGCTCGATCACTTTTTGCTGATTGGGAGTCAGTTTTTTGATTGCGGCCCGAATCACCCTGGCGTGGTCTGTGTTCTCCACCTCGCGCTGCATATCGATGAAGAGCGAGGGATGCTCTCGGACGTCGAGCTCGAAAGCATTGCGATCCATCCGTGAGGAAGAGGACCGGACGTGATCTATGGCGCGGTTTCGCGCAATAGCGAGCAGCCATGGCCCTAAAGCGCCGCGGCCGGGCTCGAAAGCCTGGATGCGGTTCCACACGCGAAGGAATGTCTCCTGCACCAGATCTTCGGCCGTGGAAGAATCGCGCACGATCGCGAGAACCACCGAATACGCAAGCCTGCCGAAGCGATCGTAAAGATCTTTCATCGCCTCCGGCTCACGGCGCTGGAGACGGCGCGCGAGCTCTTCGTCATGTTGTCCACTGAGTTCGAGTGCGAGGATAAGGCCGGGAAAAATCATGAGTCCGCTTCGATGAGAATAGCGCGAATGCGGCGCGAAGTGGTAGCGGCAAGACACTCGCATCGGCACTATAGCGGCGCAGTTCACACTTTGTTATACGTCGCGGCGTGCTCTTCGGATGACCGATTCGGCAATTCACCCGAGGCGAGTTCAGGTACGCGATCGAACCCGTGTGCATTTTTTGCTTGACTTTTTCCTCCAGTAACTCTATATATGAATCACGCTGCGATTTTTTCTGAGATCGCAAATTTCGATAGGAGAACATTCAAATGGCAACTAAAAAGAAAGCAGCACCGAAGAAGAAGGCCGCCGCGAAGAAAAAGAAGTAGCTCCGGCAGCACAACCGATCAACCTTAGGGCCCCGTTTCGGCGGGGCCCTTTTTGTTGGTCAGGGCAGAATCTCAAATGAAGCATTTGCGCGATGCCATGTGTTGCCGCAAGGCCTGATACGACGTATCTGCACGATGCCTCGCTCCGCATCGCGATCAACGCTCGCGCGACATTTTCCCAGGGCGTCGAGCGTACACCAGTTCTTCCATAAACCCGATCGAGCCAGTTCATCGTCCGGCATTCTGTACTCCACATCGAGACTGCAGCCAGGAAATCCCACAGCCTCAACTGAGACTGCGCCACCGCGGCTCACGCTGGCGGGAACAACGCGGACGACGGTTTCGGGCTCACGGATCAGCGGGACGCCCGGCGAAACCCGGACCGGAGATGTGGCGGCATGAACGACCGCGGAGTAGATGGAGAGATCGGCGGGATCGAACGCCGCATTGAGTTGAGAAGGGCGGTCGACCCAGAGTGTTGCATCGTGCCACGCGAGGCGAATCAGAAAGAGCGAGGTCCAGTTCACCGGCCCGAAAGGATCGTCAGCTATGAGAATGCGACTGCCGGGGGCCAGATCGGGTTTCGCGGCGGTCACGCCGTCGTAGATGGATCGCAGGATCTTCTCCTGTGCGATGAGGTCATCCCCCATATGCGCGGCGGCATTGCGCTGGCCGATGTAAAGACCTCCGAGCAACAGGATGAAACAGGCGGCTGCCGCAAAATCCCGCCGTGCGGGAAGCCGGGAAATCAGCAGCGAAAGAAAAGTGCCCGCGTACAGCGCCCAACCAAGATAAGGAATATACAAGGCAAAGCCGGAGCGGCCGGGAATTACGGCGAGCGGCAGAAGAGCGAGGTTGGCGAACAGAAGTCCGAACACCATGGCTCGGCTGCGAAGCGCGATCGCCAACGCCAGCAAGGCCGCCAGCGATACGAGCAAAGGTATGGTCTGAACAGGACGGTTCCAGAGGAGAAGCCAATAATAATGATTCAACTGTTCGGCCATGTAGGGTAAGGACAAGTGCGGAACGTAGGCGGGCGTCATGCTCATCTGGTTGGGGACCTGGGTCTTGACCAGCCCGTAGAGCGCGGCCACCACCGAGATGGTTGCGATCGGCAGGAAGCGCCCGCGGCGACTTTCCGCGGCACGGTGAAACACGAGCTCATATGAGATCAAAAGTGCGGGCCAGGCGATGGCCATCTCCTTGCTGTCGAGCGCCAGGCCGTACAGGATCAGGAATAGTATGAAGCGCCGCCCGGCGAGAACAGCGCCATTGAGACGCACATGGACGTACAAGATGAGCGATGCCACGCCGAAGGTGAAACAGAGGATGTCGTATAGCGTGCCCGTGTTGAAGTACAAGCCACCCATCGAGGTGTGGACGGCAAAAATCAGCGCAGCGAGCAGTGCGTTGATGCGGGATCCGGTGAGGACAAAAACGAAGAGGCCCGCGAGGAAGAGATTCAGCAACAGGAGCGCGTAGCAAAAGAGGCGGAACGGAAGCGGTTCCAGGCCAAACAAAGCGTACAAAATCCGATAGACGGCTCCTCCGAGCGGCCGGTACTCGGGCGTGATGACAACGGCGCAGTGAACCAGGAGCATTGCGAACGGACGTTGGCCGAAACCGTGAAGGAACTGGATATTGGTAAGGTCGTCGCCGGTGAACCAGGCGCCGAGACCCCGCCAGGTGAGCGCGAGAAAGTAAACGGCTATCAGGGAACCCGCAGCCATCAGCTTTTGCGCGCGCGTCATGCTCCGCCTATGATAGCCCAGCTCAGAAAAGCTCTATCCGGCGGGAAACAGGATGGCCTGCGTCAGAATCGAAGTATGCGGAAGATGATTACTTTGTTTTTTCTCGCGCAACTGTCGATTGTCCCCTTTCGTCTGGCTGCGCAGCCCCCTGCGGGCTTAAAGCTGGAATATGTCGCGGTTTTGGGTCGCCACGGAGTTCGCTCTCCTCTGCTCTCGCTGGAGGGGTTGCGCGATTACTCTTCCCAGCCGTGGCGCGCGCTGGAGGCGCCAGTCGGCTACATGACTCCGCACGGCGTCACGGAAATGAAGATGACAGGAGAATGGAACCGGCAATATCTTGTGCGGAATGGCCTGATCGCCGGCACTCCCGGATGCGAGGAGGCTTCGAAGTTTTACTTTCGCGCCGATGGCATTCAGCGCGATGTGGAAAGCGCGCGTGCTATTGCCACCACCATGTTTCCACAATGCAATGTTCCGATTCATGCTGCGCCGGCCGGAACTGCCGACCCAATGTTCCTGGGCGCTTCCGCGGCGGGCGTGGTGGATCCCGAAGTGGCAGGTGCTGCGCTTGAAGGCCGGACGGGCGGCGACCCCACGAAGATTCTGCAGTCGCACGCGAGCGACGTGGCGATCGTGCAAAAGATCCTCACGGGCAACGGACCGGCTCCGAAAAAGACGATGCTGATGCCGGATCCGCCCAAAGGAGACCGCTATGCACGCGCGATCGGGCCGCTGACGAACGACAATTACGTGACGGACGCGCTGCTGCTGGAGTACGAGCAGGGTTATCCGCCGGCGGAAACCGGCTGGGGGCGGCTCAATGAGTCGAATCTGCCGGCGCTCCTCATCTTGCAGCAGGCTTTCACGGATATGGTGTGGGACAACCCCGTGATCGCGCGGGCACGGGGCAGCAACCTGATGTCGCACATATTGCGATCGATGCAGCAGGAAGTCTCCGGGCATGCGCTGGAAGGCGCAATGGGCAACCCTACGGATAAAGGATTGTTCGTAATGGGCCACGATTCCGATTTCGGCCACTTTGCCACAATGCTCAGCCTGGCCTGGATACTGGACGGCTTCCCGCCCAAGGCAACGCCGCCGGGAGCGGCCATGATGTTCGAAATCTGGCGCGATGATGCGGGGCGGCGGACTGTGCGGCTTTCGGTCATGGGTCAAACGATGCGGCAGATCCGCGATTCGGTATCGCCCGTGCAGCAACCGCCGATGAAGGTTCCGGTGTTCGTGCCGGGGTGCAGCGCGACGACGGAAGGATTTCCGTGCGATTTCGAAGCGTTCCGAAAGTTGGCGGACGCTGCCATCGATACGAATGAAGTGCGGGCAGACGTCACGGTGGTGCGCTGAAGACTCGCAGCGGAACGGATTTAGAATCGAAGCAGGTGCAAGCATGGAAGCCAAGCCACTCTCACCGGAAGAATTGGGCAAGATAGACGCTTATTGGCGCGCGTGCAATTATCTGAGCGCCGGTATGATCTATTTGCGAGACAATCCGCTGCTGCGGCAGCCATTGAGCGTAGAACAAGTCAAAGAGAGACTGCTGGGGCATTGGGGATCGTCGCCCGGGCAGTCCTTCACCTGGGTGCATCTGAACCGGCTGATCCGGAAGTACGACCTGGACATGATATATATTTCAGGCCCTGGGCACGGCGCACCAGCGGTACTTTCCAACGCGTATCTGGAAGGCACATACTCGGAAATCTATCCGGATATAAGCGAAGACGAAGAAGGGATGCGGAAGTTCTTCCGGCAGTTCTCGTTTCCGGGCGGCATCGGAAGCCATTGTACGCCGGAAACGCCGGGATCGATTCACGAAGGCGGTGAACTGGGGTACAGCGTGTCGCATGCTTTCGGCGGGGCGTTCGACAATCCGGATCTTATTGTGTCGGTGGTGGTGGGAGACGGCGAGGCGGAGACAGGGCCGCTGGCGACTTCGTGGCATTCCAACAAGTTCCTGAATCCGATACGCGACGGCGCGGTGCTCCCGATCCTGCATCTGAACGGCTACAAGATTGCGAATCCGACGATTCTCGCGCGCATTCCGCCCGGCGAACTGGAACAGATGTTCCGCGGGTATGGGTGGAATCCATATTTTGTTGAGGGTGACGACCCGGCGACGATGCATCAGTTGATGGCGGCTACGCTGGAGCGCTGTATTCAGGAAATCCGTTCGATCCAGGAGAAGTCGCGGCGCGACGGATTCACGGAACGTCCGCGCTGGCCCATGGTTATCCTTCGCACTCCTAAAGGGTGGACCGGGCCCAAGCAACTGGATGGACATAAGGTGGAGGGCACCTGGCGAGCTCATCAGGTGCCGGTGCTGGAGGTGGCGACGAATCCGGAACATCTGCGGATTGTGGAAGAATGGATGCGGAGCTATAAGCCGGAGGAATTGTTCGACGCGAATGGGCGGCTGATTCCTGAATTGAGAGAGTTACCGCCTTCCGGCGCGCGCCGCATGAGTGCGAATCCTCATGGCAATGGCGGAGTGCTGCGGAAGCCGCTGCGATTACCCGATTTCCGGAAGTACGCCATAGCGGTGTCAAAGCCAGGGAATACGGAAGCACCGCCGACGCACATTATGGCCCAGTTCCTTCGCGATGTCATGCGCGAGAACCCGACGAGCTTTCGTGTGTTCGGTCCGGATGAGACGGCTTCGAATAAGCTCCAGGCGATCTATGAAGCCACCGGGAAGACCTGGTTGGCGGAAGCAAGGCCGGAAGATGCGGATGGCGGCGATCTGGCGCCGGACGGGCGGGTGATGGAAATGCTGAGTGAGCACACTCTGGAGGGCTGGCTCGAAGGCTACGTACTAACAGGACGGCATGGCTTCTTCTCTACCTACGAAGCGTTCGTCCACATCATCGATTCGATGTTCAATCAGCATGCGAAATGGCTGGAGAAAAGCAAAGGGCTGAGCTGGAGGGCGCCGATCGCATCCGCGAACCTGCTGGTCACGTCGACCGTCTGGAGGCAGGACCATAATGGCTTTACTCATCAGGATCCCGGTTTCCTGGACATCGTAACCAATAAGAGTCCGGAGATTACGCGCATCTATCTGCCGCCGGACGCAAATTGCCTGCTGAGCGTTGCGGATCACTGCCTGCGAAGCACCGATTATTTTAATGTGATTGTGGCAGACAAACAGCCGCACCTGCAGTATCTCGACATGGATGCCGCGGTCAAACACTGTTCGAAGGGTATCGGGATCTGGGATTTCGCGAGCAACGATGACGGCGGAGAGCCGGACCTTGTGATGGCAAGCGCAGGCGACGTTGCGACGATGGAATCACTGGCGGCTGTTGCTATTCTGCGCGAACGATTCCCGGCATTGAAGATCCGGTTCGTGAATGTGGTGGATTTGTTTAAGCTACAGCCTTCGAGCGAACATCCGCATGGATTGCCGGACCGCGACTTCGATTCATTGTTCACGACCAGCAAGCCCATCATTTTTAATTTCCATAGCTATCCGTGGCTGATTCACAAGCTGGCTTACCGGCGCACGAACCATGACAATCTTCATGTGCGCGGCTATAAGGAGAAAGGGAACATCAATACACCTTTCGAGCTCGCCATCCGGAATCAGGTGGACCGGTTCAGCCTGGCGATTGATGCGATTGACCGGGTGCCGGAATTACAGGTCTCCGGCGCGCACGTTAAGGAATGGCTGAAGGATCAGATCTGCGAACAGATATCCTATGCGTTTGAGCACGGGATCGATCGGCCGGAGATCCGCAACTGGAAGTGGCCGCGAGTCTGATCACCGCCGGTATTAACTAACGTTATACGGACGCCAGCAACAAAAGGTGCATTGTGCCGGTTGTCACGAATCCGCATACTTGGATTGAAGACTCGTCGGCCATCCGGGAGCGGTCGGGGGGAATCGGCGAACATCCATCAAAGTCGGAGGATACTGTTGAGCATTGTGATTCGTGTCGGCCGCCTGATCGTTCGCGTCGCAGTCCCCATGCTCCTGCTGGCCTGCCTGGCTGCCGCACACAAGTCCAGTTTCCGGACATATTCCGACAGCGATGGCCTCACCGAACTAAATGTTAACGCGATATTACAGGCTCGCGATGGATACCTGTGGGTGGCTACTACCTACGGAATCTTTCATTTCGATGGGCACCGGTTTCGGCGCTACGGGGTAGACCAGGGGCTTCCTTCCGCTGTCGTGCAGGACGTATTTGAGCGCCACGACGGGACGATCCTGAGCATCACTCAGAGCGGGTTGGGCCAGTTGGTTGGCGACCGCTTTGTTCGCGTAGACATGCGACGGAAGTATTCCACGGCAAGCGGCCAAGTTGTCGCGGAGGATGGTGCCGGAAGACTGTATGTAGGCGCCCGCGAAGGATTACTGTGGCTTTCGGATCGCAACAACGGCATCGTGCCGGGAACCGAAGGAAAGCAGGTTTGGAGTGTCGCGGCAGGTTCAGGCGAAAACATTTGGTACGCTCTGCAGAATTCGGTCTGTTCCTGGAATGGATCGGGAAGCAATTGTTACAGCGTCAGTCCGGACCGATGGGGTGCTCTCAAGCTGGATCCGTCCGGCGCCGTCTGGGTGCGCAGCGCTACGCGCTTATTGGTACTGGAACCGGGCAAGGACACATTCGTTCCACGCGACGCCGGATTGCCGTACGCCAATCTGAATGGGGCACTTTCGCTTAACAGTCGGGGCGCAATGATGGCGCCGACTATTCAGGGACTGGCCCAATGGAACGGGCACCGCTGGTCTTTGCTGGGGTTAAAAGACGGTTTGCCGATGAATTCCACCATGGCTGCGCTGGAGGATCGGGAAGGATCTTTATGGATCGCGACGCATGGCGCCGGTTTAGCACGCCGCCGCGGCTCCGGGGAATGGGAAAACTGGACGACGGAAGAAGGCCTCCCGAGCGACGAAATTCTTGCTCTGGCTAAAGACCGGAGAAACAGATTATTTATCGGGAGTGGGTCCGGTCTGGCTGCTCTGATTGACGGCAGGGTCAGCGTGCTTCCTATCAAGACTCTGGGCGGTGAGGGCCCGGTCCGCGCGGTTGCGTCCGCGCCGGATGGCACCGTCTGGGTAGGCACGCTCGCGCATGGAGCAGGCCGAATCGAGCCGAACAATACCCGGATCGAGTCGGCGATGCAGGAAGGGCTGACGATGACCAGCATTCTTGCGATAGCCGTCGACCCGAAAGGGTGTGTTTGGGTCGGAGGCAAGGGTGGAATCTACTGCGGCACGAAACAGGACAATCGCTGGAGCTGGAAGAAAACGCCGCTGGAGCGTGAGACCGAAGGAATTCTGGTGTTCAGAATCATTGTCGATCGCCTGGGACGGTCGTGGGCAGTTTCCTCGGAAGGGCTCGGGCTTTGGAACGGGAGCCGGTGGACCAACCCCGATCGCATGCTCCATTTGCCGGACAGAGGCTCCCAATGCTTCGCCGAAGGGCCGGACGGGTCCATCTGGATTTCTTATTTCGATTCAAATGACCTCTATAGAATTTCGGGTGTTGGCGATGCTCTCAGGGTAAGCAAGTTGGTTTTTTCGGGTAACGCGGAAGCGATGGGCCAGACGGTGGCGCTGGGCTTCGACCGCGCCGGTAGCCTGTGGCGGGGCACGGGCGCCGGTGTTTACCTGCTCGTTAATGGGCACTGGACGCAATACACACGGGAGGACGGGCTGAGCTGGAACGGCACAAGCCGCAATGCCTTCGTTGCGGATAGCGACGGCACCGTCTGGCTTGGCACGTCGCGCGGCTTGTCCCATCATCTGACTGCGGGTGAGCGGCTCGGAGATATACCGGTGATTGCGCCGCCGACCGCGTCCATTGCCGATTTCCACGCTGCCGGTCAGCGCATTTCGAATGACCGTACCTCGCGAATCGATTATCGAAGCGCGGAATTGCAGTTCGATTTCGGCGCTCCTGTTTTCAGGCGCGGTAAAGACGTTCGATTCCGTTACCGATTGGCGGGATTCGATACGCTTTGGACGGAGACGGCCGATTGGGAAGCGCGCTATTCGCGGCTGCCGCCCGGCGAATACCAAATGGAAGTCTCGGCCGGCACATGGGATGGCCGCTGGTCGAATACAGTGACATCGCTGCCGGTGGTCATTACAGGCCCTTTCTGGATGGCACATTGGTTTCCGTGGTTCGGGGCGGCTTTATTGGCGGCCGGCGCCCTGGTGTTCTGGCGGCTGCGCGATCTCGATCATGTCAGACGAGAACGGGAACTTCGCTCGGCGGTACAACAACGAACCGAAGCCCTCGAATCGGAACGTGCGCGCGAGAAGAACCGCAATCACATTCTGGAAATCCTGTTGTCCAATCAGCCTCTGCGATCCGTTCTTGACGCCATTGCCGGATTGATAGCCGAACAGGTGCCCAATGCGGCTTGTGCGTTGATCCTGCGCAATTCGGACGGAATCAGCATAGGCGGATCATGCAATTTCTCGTCACAGGCGCTCGACGCGCTTCTCGCCCCGGACGCAATTCCCAGGGAGGTATGGCAGCAGTCGTGTATGTTCGAAAAAGTCCCGTCCTGCCTCGTCTGGAACAAGTTCATTTCCCATCTGCCCGGGCAGTTACCTCTTGCGATTCGCTCTTGCCCGATTGGCAATCCGGGCGGAGTCACGGGGGCCATTCTTCTCTTTTACCAGGACGTGCCGAACACCGGGCTCCTTGCTGCGGGCAACGACATATTGGCGGTTGCCGCACCACTCGCCCAGCTTGCCACGGAACACAAACGCCTCTATGAGGATCTCCGGTTTCAGGCTCACCACGACAGCCTGACAAATCTCCCGAACCGAATACTGTTCCAGGCTCAGCTGCGCAAGGCGATGAGAAACGCCCATGCGCTGAATCGGCAACTAGCGCTGATTTACATCGATGTCGATCATTTCAAGGCGATCAACGACCGCCTGGGACACGGCGGTGGCGATGCCGTGCTGCGGGAGATTGCGGCGCGCATGAAGCATGCTCTGCGTAGCGGCGACACGCTGGCGAGAATCGGTGGCGATGAATTCAACGTCCTGCTGGAGGGTATTGCGGACCCAAGAGAAGCGGCCGTAACGGCCGCGCGGCTGCTGGATGCCATTCGTGAACCTTTAATGTCGCAATTCGAGCGGCTGGAATTAACTGCCAGCATAGGAATAGCCGTGTTCCCGGCGGATTCCACGGATATCGACGAATTGCAGCGCCAGGCGGACGCCGCAATGTACTGTGCGAAACATTGCGGCAGAAACCGGGTCCAGGAATTCAGCGCCACCAGCAACGATCTGGATACGGAACGCATCGATCTCGCGTTGCGGCGCGCACTACAGGAAGATCTGTTCGAACTCCACTATCAACCCAAGGTGGCCCGGGATGGCAGCTTCGCCGGATGTGAAGCGTTGTTGCGGCTGAGCCATCCCAAGCTGCGCGACATTCCTCCAGGGATCTTCATTCCTGTTGCAGAAGCCAGGGGTCTCATCGTACCCATCGGACACTGGGTGCTGGGGGAAGTCTGCAGGCAAATCGCAGAGTGGCAAAGGGAAGGTCTGGGATGGGTCTCGGTGGCGATCAACGTTTCGCCGATGCAATTCGAGTCGCGAGAGTTCAGCAACACTGTTCGTGGCTATCTTGACCGATACGGAGTGCCACCGGAATGTCTCGAGATCGAACTGACGGAGAATCAACTCATGAGCGGGAGCGCCGATGCGAGATTGCAGTTGGAAGAATTGCGTTCCGCCGGTATCCGATTGTCCATCGACGACTTCGGCACGGGTTATTCGTCGCTCAGTTCGCTCTACCGGCTACAACTGGACACGATCAAGCTGGACCATTCGTTCGTGCTTTCGCTTGCGACCGATCAGGCGGCATATCGGATTGTGCAGGCAATGCTCGGCGTGGCGAATGCCCTGGGGCTCAGCATGGTAGCTGAAGGCGTTGAAACGGAAGCCCAACGCGATGCTCTGGTCTCGCTGGGTTGCCCTTACATGCAGGGCTATCTTTTTGGCCGTCCTTTGAGTGCCGCGGAGTTCGAGCCGACTCTCCGATCACGCTTGACGGAATACGGGGATCGGGTGTTCATGAAGGCCACTGCTATGTACGTATAGCCAAGGCCAACCGTGGCATTGCGCGTGCGGCGGTGGCCGAAGTCAGACCAATAACCCTCTTCCAAGCGCATATTTGGTCAATTCCGCAGTTGTGAACAGGCCGAGTTTCTGTTTGATTCGCTCGCGATGGAACGTCACGGTTCTCGCCGTAATCATCAGAAGGTGTGCTATCTCCTTGGTGGCGTGGCCTTCGGCAATCAGTTGCAGGACCTCGCATTCGCGCTCGGTGAGTTCGAAATGACCTGCCGCCGGGGGGCGAGCATCCGGACGCTCCACCGCCGGGGCCGCCACCTCGGCGGAAATGTGTATCTTGCCGTCCAGAATCTCCCGGAGTGCCCGCAGAAGCTCGTCGCTGGTGGCGGTCTTTAACAAATAGCCACTGGCACCCGCCCGCATCCCGGCCGCCATAAATGCGCGCCCCGCGTGGAGTGTGAAGAACAGAAGCTTGACCGCGGGCAGCCTTCCCTTAATCAAACAAGCGGCATCGATCCCGTTCAGCAACGGCATTTCAATATCGAGGACAATCGCATCCGGCGGGTTCGCCAGCGCTGCCGCGACGAGAGCGCGTCCGTCGCCGACCGCGCCCGCAATATCGTAGTGTTTCTGCAGTGCTGCGGTGATACCCACCAACATGACGGCATGGCAATCCGCCAACAGCACTCGCGGTCTGGTCGAACCCACGGAGTGCGCTGCCATACACAAAGGCGTTTCTGTGAGCGTCTGGAGTGCCGGATTAAACATCGGAGTTGAGTCGCCAATGATGTTTGAGGCATCGCGGGAGCTGAATCGCACACTGCCGGACGGGTAGGGCGTCAAGCTTTTGTGCGCGCTTTCTAACCAAACCGTTTCGCGGCCCTGAAGTGTTCCGCTCAACTGAACAGGTGAACTGGTGTCGATGGTCGTTTCAGATCCCAACACAAAGCTTGGTTCAGAATCCGCGCGATCGCCATGCCAACAGTTAATATTTTGAGTCCCCATGACGCAAAACTATCGGAACCTTTATCGCAATACAGCTGGTATAACTTCCAGCCACATCGTGAGTATGGTGAAGTTCATGCTGTTCACCGTGGGCGGGAAAGCTCGGAGAGCCTGTTTGAGGCGGAGGCCGCAAGAAAACAGGGGTGATAACGCACCCTCTGATTTTTGATCGCATAAAACATGTAATTCGCGCGGTAACACTTCGCACGTTTGGATGGATTCAATTTTCAGCTCTGTAAATAATTACAGGTGACACCAAAATAGCCTGCGGATATTCTGAATCTACCTCGCCGTGCGGCGCCGGTTCAGAGGGCATCGAAACACGAACGGAATCGATGAGAGGGTAGCGGTGCGCTGGGGTCCTGATTAATCCGGGAGCCGCCGCATTGCGTCGTTTGCGAATCAAGCAGGAATGGAATGGACCCGGGGCTCCAGTGGCGGCAGCCTGCCCGAATCCCGGTCTCAAAGCCAAATAGGCGATCAGCGGAGGAGTAACAAAAGATGGATAACCCGAATTCCGGACCTGCCTGGTATGCGCTGCAAGTCCGCACGCAGCTATCGAAGACCGCTGCGACAGGACTCAGCGAAAAAGGATACGAAGTTTTTCTCCCGACCTGTCTGCAATCGCGCCAATGGTCGGACCGGCTGAAGCAATCCGAGAGGCTCCTCTTCCCCGGCTATTTGTTTTGCCGCTTCAATGCATCCGACCGGCTTCTGCCGATTTTGATGACGGTCGGAGTGCTTTCAATTGTCTGCGCGGGCAAGAGCCCTGTGTCCGTACCGGATGAGGAAGTTCTGGCTCTGCAAAGAGTGACTCGCTCGGGTTTGCGGGCCACTCCCTGGCCGAGAGTGGCAGCCGGGACAAGAATCCTGATTGAGAAGGGTCCGCTCGCCGGAGTGGAGGGAATCGCGGTCGACGGTGGAAAGGGTTACAGACTCATCGTATCGGTTGAGTTGCTGCAACGAGCCGTGATGGTTGAGCTGGATCGCGACTGGGTTCGCCGGATCGAGAACCCTCCAGCCCGGCGAGGCCTGGGACTGGAATATGGGATTTCAAGGGCTATGACCGCCTGATTCCATTTCGGCGAACACTGAAGGAAACGATACAAACGCCGCGCAAGCCATTCCGTTCGCGTCCTGCATCCGAAAAAGGGACTTCATCATGAGTTGGAAATATCTGCTGGTCGTCCTGTATATTTCTTTTCGGGCTGCGTCCGCCGCAGGCCCTGCCGCGAGCACGCAGGGAGACTCGTACGTACTCGGGCCCAATGACAGGGTGACTCTTCGCTGCCTCAATGCCGAGGAGTTCCCGACGTCTCCCATCCGCATAGATGGCGACGGCCAAGTCACTCTTCCCTTCGTCGGCAGGGTGACTCTGGCGGGTCTTACCGTGGCGGAAGCTGAAAAGGATGTCACTGCCCGGCTTGCGAAATACATCCGCAACCCGGAAGTTGCTCTCAATGTTGTGGAGAGTCACAGCCAGCCGGTCTCAGTGCTGGGTGCGGTAAACAATCCAGGCGTCTACCAGCTGGAAGGCGAAAAGACGCTCTCGGAATTGCTTTCCATGGCGGGGGGATTGCGCCGTGACGCCGGCCAGAGCCTGAGAATCACCCGCCGTGACGCGTGGGGACCCCTGCCTTTACCTTCCGCCACGAAAGACGCCACCGGTGCTTTCACCGTGGCCAATATCTATCTCGACGATTTCGTCCGCGGCAACAGCCCGGCCGTGAACGTCATCATCAAGCCCGACGATGTGATCTCAGTGCCACCCGCGGAAATTGCCTATGTTGTCGGGGAGGTGAGAAAACCGGGTGGTTTCACGATGACGGGCCGCGACGGTCTCTCTGTGCTGCAGGCGTTGTCAATGGCGGAAGGACTGGACAGGACCGCTGCGCCGAAGAAAGCGCGGATCATCAGACGCACCTCGGGCGGGGGCCATCAGGATATCCCTGTAAACCTGGAAACAATGCTGGCCGGCAAATCGGAGGATATGTTTCTTCATGCGGACGATGTGCTTTTCGTGCCGAATAACAAGGCGAAGAGCGCCGGAGCGAGAACTCTGGATGCAGTGATTCAGGCAGCGACAGGAGTTGTCATATATGGGCGTTACTGACGACTCGTAGTGGAATTCGCGAGGGTCGTGCCGAGGCCTCGGCTCGGCGCTCCCGCCTGCCGTATCCGGCAACGGTAGTCGTGAGTCGCCGCGGGAATACCCGACGACTTACCTCCGCACGACTGCCTGCGTGACCGGAATCGCTTGTGCGCTTCCAACGCGGGTTCCACTATGAGTCCCCCGTAACGCTCGACATCAGGAATTCAGCATGAACGACGAATTGAACGCACTAAGCCACCCGCGCGGTTCCGGCTACACTTATCGAACTGACCCGACCCGCCCGCGACCTGGTTGGGAGGCCGACTGGCACCGGAGCTCAAATCAACCCGAGCAGACGGGGCAATCCCGCATCGATGCCATCCGACTCGACGAATTGTTCTCCAAGCTCTGGCACTCGAAGGCACTCCTTCTCGCGGGAGCGTTTTGCGGAATTGCGTCAATGCTCGCGGTTTCGTACTTCTCCACGCCCGTCTATCGCGCCGGAACGACAATCCGGCTGGAAGCAATCAACGAACGTTTCCCCAATCTCCCGGAGATGCTTTCAACCGGGGTCGAGGCGAGTGGCGATACATATCTGCAGAACGAATTGAAGGTCATCGAGAGCGAGACGCTGGCCAGGCGTGTCGCAGTGAAACTCGGGCTTAAAACGGACGATCAACCGAATGCGCTGCTGCATTGGGGGCGTTTGAGGGACCTGATCGCGATCTTCGAAGGAGGCGGGTCCGCACCTTCGCCGGAAGATCTGCAGATCCGCGCTGTGCAGCGCGCTCTCACGGTTCGGACCTCGCTCAAGACAATGGTGATCGAGGTGTTCTTCGATGCTCCGAACCCTGACCTGGCGGCACGAGGGGCGAACACGGTGGTTTCGGAATATGTGGCGATGAGCAGGGAGGGAAGGCTGCAGGCCAGCCAGGACGATAGCGAATGGCTGGCTTCCCAGATCTCGGACCTCAAGCAAAAACTTACCAAAGGCAATAGTAAGCTGCAGTCGTTCGCCCGATCTTCAGGGCTGCTTTATTCCGCCAACCAGGGCCTGCTGTCGGAGGCGCAGGTCCGCGAGGTTCAGGATGAACTGGCAAAAGCGCATGCGGCGCGCGCTGCGGCGCAATCGAGCTATGAAGCAGCGGTGTCCAACGACCCGGAAGCCCTGCCGGCCAATGCCGACAATGGTCTGCTCCGCGGGTATGAAGCGGAATTGGCAACTACCCAGGGGCAACTCACACAGCTCAAATCTCTGTATACGCCGGATCACTACAAGGTCATGGAATCAGATGCCCATGTGGCGCAACTTGAGGCGGCGATCAAGACGGAGCGGCAGCGGATCATCTCCCGGATGCGCGCCCAATACGACGCCGCTCGCCGCCTGGAAGCATCGTTGGCGGAAACTTACAACGCCAACAAACGGGTATTGACGGATCAGACATCCGCCGAATTCCGCTACAACGTCCTGAAGCGAGATCTGGACAGCACCGAGCTTCTGTACAATTCGCTGATTCAGAAAGCAAAAGAATCCGATGTCACATCGGCCATGCGGGCTGCCACGGTAAGGGTGATCGATCCCGCGAGACCGCCGGCGAAGCCGCATTCTCCAAATCTGCCGCTGAACAGTTCAGTTGGATTTTCAGTAGGCTTGATGTTTTCAGCCGGCATCGTACTGTTCCGGCGTCGCGACGTATATGAGGCCCCGGAAGTGGAGGCATGCGATGTGCCATTGCGCGAACTGGGCAGAATTCCATTTGCGGGAAACGCGGCGCGGCGCCGCTTGTCTCTGCCCGGATCGCAGGGCGAGCGGGTCAATTTCGGCGTCGAACTGGTGACGTGGTTCGAACAGCCATCGGTGCTGACGGAAGCGTTTCGCGAGGTTATTGCGTCCATCGTGTTCTCGCCTGTCCTGGACCGCCGAAACCATCTTGTGTTGACGGTCACGAGCGCTCAGCCACAGGAGGGCAAGACGACCGCCGTCAGCAATCTGGGCATTGCGCTGGCGGAAACGAATGGACGCGCGCTCCTGATCGACGCGGATCTCCGCCGGCCGCGGATTCACGATATCTTCGGCCAGTGCAACGATAGGGGGCTTTCGACTTTGCTGGCAGGCACCGACCCCGTCGGGGAACTGGACTTTGATAAATTCATCCGTCCGACCAATGTGCCTGGCCTGTTCACGCTTACCAGCGGGCCGGGGGTCGCGTCGATTACCCCTCTTCTCTACTCGCCGCGAATGTCGTCCTTTCTGGCGCGAGCGAGAAAAGAATTCGATTATGTTCTGATCGACACTCCGCCTGCGGCGCTGTTCTCGGATGCACGAATACTCGGCAGGCAATCGGACGGCGTGATTATGGTTATCCATTCAGCCAAAGGAACTCGCACCGAGCTCAACTCCTCATGTGCCAATTTCGCGGAGGACGGCACGCGCATTGTCGGCTCAATCATGAATTACACGACAGTGCGAAAACGATACGACAACTACAGGCAAGTACCTGCTTAGCCGAAGCTCGCTGAGGGGCCGGGAATACGCCCATGCAAACGTCGAAAGTTACCGGAGCGTCCGGCAAGGGTTTTTCCTGGCTGCTGTGCGGCAATCTCACGTATTCGCTCTGCCAGTGGGCCTTTGTGGTGGTGCTGGCGAAGACAGGTTCGCCGAATGACGTAGGCGGCTATGCGTTCGGCCTGGCCATTTCAACACCATTTCTTACGTTTGCAAATTGCCAGGGTCGCAATCTTGTCGCCTCCGATATCGACAACAAGTATGCATTTCGGGAATATGTTGGTTTCAGGGCGATGTCTCTGGCAGCGGCAATGCTGGCGGTAGCCTTTCTGGCAATCTGGACGGGATATTCGCTGTCCGCAGCCGGCGTAACATGCCTGCTCGGGATCTCTCTCGCATTCGACTGGATGAGCGAAACCTATTTTGGGTTACTGCAAAAGCACGATCGGCTGGACAGAGTGGGCTTATCGCTGATGCTGAAAGGACCGCTCTGCCTGGTGCTGCTGACAGTTGCCATGTACGCCACGCACAGCCTTTTATGGGCGGCGTTGGGTCTTGCGGCGGGGCGCGGACTGATCCTTTTTTTGTTTGACGCGAGGATGGCAGCGAATATTACCGGCCCCCAACGACCGGCACTCCGCCGCGAATCTGTTTCCGGAATGCTGCGAAGCGCACTGCCACTGGGAGTCATCTCCGCCATTGCCGCATTCAGCATGAATATCCCGCGATACTTCATTGAGGCTGATCTGGGGACGCGGGAGCTCGGAATTTTTTCCGCGATCGCGTCGCTCGCAGGAGCCGGAAACCTGATTATGTCGGCACTCGCGAATTCCAGCTTTGTCGCCATTGCCAGAGCTGTCGCGAAAGGTGAACGACGCGAGTACCGAGTGCTGTCTCTGCGCCTGCTCGGCACGTCGGCGGCGCTCGGACTGTGTGGCGTGGCCGTCGCGATGATCGCCGGAAAATACATTCTGACCAAGGTCTTCCGGCCGGAGTACGCGGCAGACACACACGTATTCACGCGCCTCATGATAGCCGGAGCCCTCAGTTACATGATCACAGGACAAGGCTACGCGCTCACAGCGGCAAGGGTGCTGACGTCTCAGATTCCGATTCTGCTTTGCGCCGCCGTAGCCACGGCACTCTTCTGCTGGTGGCTTGTGCCTGCCCGCGGCATTCAGGGCGCTGCGGAAGCATGGCTGCTCTCCTCCGTGGTAACGCTTAGCCTGAGTAGTCTGATTCTGTTTCGAGTGAGCAGGGACTCCGCCGCCACACCCTTCGAATGGCGGACCAGGGCGGCCAGTACCTCTGAGGCGGCGTGAGCCGGGAGTTCCAGGCGAAATGACGACAAAATCCCGCTACGCAAAGCTCTGGCAGATTGATCTGCGCCGCGTCACATTCGTTCTGCTCTGGATATTTATTTTCTGCGTGCCATGGGAAGAAGAGATCGTAATCCCGGTGGATCTTGCCCTGAGTCATGTTGTTGGATTGGTAGCCGCCGCGCTGGGGCTCCTGGCATGCCTGAACCGTGGCAAAATGCGCAGGCCAGCTTCGCTTCATTACCTCGCCGCTGCCCTGGTTGCGTGGGCGGGAGTGAGTTACGGCTGGAGCATAGCTCCGGAACTGACGCGGATTCGGGTCGCGTCCTATGTCCAACTTCTGTTCATGGTCTGGCTGATATGGGAGTTCGCCGATTCGACCGGCCGCCAACGCTCTCTTTTCGCGGCATACGTGCTGGGAACCTGGGTCGCAGCGGCAAGCACTCTCTATTCTTTCGCCACCGGGACTGGAACCAACCTTGGCCTCTCCGACGGTCGCTACACCGCGGCAGGGAGCAACGAAAATGAACTCGGAATCGTTCTGGCTCTCGGGATCTGTATGGCGTCGCATCTGCTCTCGATCGCCAAACGGTCTCAGATTCTGTGGCTTGTGTCGATTCCAACTTTTATGGTCGCGATTCTGCTCACGGGCTCGCGTGGGTCGTTCCTGGCTTCCATGATCGCGTTGCTCCTGGTTCCATTCAGCCTGCGGCGTTTCAGTACCGTATCGAAAGTTGCGGGGGCGACCGCCCTGATTGCGCTGCTCCTGACAGGCATCGCGGCCTTGCCTCCCGCAACATGGCAGCGCGTAGAATCAATACCCTCCGAGCTTGCGTCCGGCACTCTGACGAAACGCACTGACATATGGAGCGCCGGACTCGATGCATACAGGGAGCACCCCGTCGCGGGAGTTGGAGCAGGTGCGTTTGAGGCCAGCGTCTTCAGACAACTCGATATTGCTTATGTCGCGCACAATTCCTACTTGTCGGTTCTTGTGGAACTCGGCGCAATCGGAATGGTGTTATTCACCGTATTTCTGGCAGCGCTTTGGAGCGCGGCGTTTTCGCTGCCCCGGCCGTGGCGTACCACCTGGATATTCCTTCTGCTGACATGGGGAATTGCGGTTTCATCGGTGACGTGGGAACATCGCAAGCCGACGTGGTTTCTCTTTGGTTTACTGATAGCTCAGTCCGCTGCTCTGACACCGGCTCGGCGCCGCGTTCGTGAGTTGGATATCGCGCGCCCCGTGCGCGAGTTATGCATGCATCCCGGAGTTGCACATTGAACAAACCTCTGACGCATACGGCCGCTGCAGATCCGCGACGAGACGCGGGAGCCCTGCGCAAGTGGCTGATCTTGACGCAATACTATGCACCGGAAACGGGCGCACCTCAAATCCGCCTCCGCTCGCTGGTGAAGGAATTGCGTGCCCATGGCAAAGACGTTGCCGTTCTGACAGCTATGCCGAACTATCCCGCGGGCCGCATTTTCGATCAGTATCGCGGGCGCTCTTATCACCGCGAAACTATAGACGGCGTCGATGTTCGAAGGGGATGGGTATATGCCGCAACAGGCAAGGCGTTCACTGCCCGGTTTCTGAATTACTGCAGCTTTTCGATAGCAGCCCTTGGCCCCGCGTTATTCGGACCGCGTCCCGATGTCCTGTTCGTTGAGGCACAGCCTTTGCCGCTGGGAATTATTGCGTTGGCCATGAAATATTTGCGCCGCGTGCCTTACATCTACAATGTTCCGGATCTCCAGGTCGACGTGGCGCGTGAACTCGGATTTATCCGGCGGCCTTTCCTCCTCAGTCTGGCTGCGCGGCTCGAGACGCTGCTGCTGAAGAAAGCGTGGAGGGTATCGACCGTGACTCATGGCTTCATGAGGCATTTCGAGTCACGCGGCTTGTCCGCTGACCGCATCACGTTTCTCCCGAACGGTGCCGACACAGGCCTCCTTCGGCCGCGTGAGCCCAATCCTGAATACCTCGATCGCTGGAACCTTTGGGGCAAGAAAACGTTTGTTTATGTGGGAACCCACGCTTTCTATCACGGTCTGGACACGTTGATCGGCGCTGCAGAAATACTGAAGGCGGTCCCGGATATCAGAATCGTAATGGTAGGCGACGGCCCCGAACGCGAGCGCCTTCGCACTTTGGCCGCGGAAAAAGGTCTCGGCAACATCATCTTCGGAACCGTGCCTTACGAGAACTCAGCTGATGTGTACTCAATTGCCTATGCGGCCATAGCTACTCTGCGTGATTTGCCGGTGGCGAAAGGCATGCGGCTGTCAAAGGTCTTCCCCGCTCTGAGCTGCGGAGTTCCGGTTATCTATTCAGGGGCCGGTGAGGCGGCGGATCTGCTCGTCGAAAACCAATGCGGGATCGCTACTCCGCCCGAAGACGCAGCCGCGCTCGCACAAGCGATGCTTGCATTGGCCCGCGATCCCGGGCGGCGCCTTACGCTCGGCGCCAATGGAAGAGAAGTCGTCCAGACCAAATACAGTTGGGCAACTATTGTCGATAACTGGCTCCGGGAACTCGATTCGCCCGCCTGGGTGGATGTGGGTTCGCCGCGATCGCATGAAAGAGAAGTGGTCGCATCGATTAAGTAGGTTGTCATTACCAACTTGAAGTTCGCGCCATTGAGCGCCGGGAAGAATCCCTTAACTGCATCTATGGAATTTAACCTGAGTGGACGCGTCATCAGTGGACTGGGTCTCGTAGCCCTATCCCCGTTACTGGCAGTTTGCGCATTGGCTATTTACCGCGAAGACGGTGGTCCGATACTGTTCCGGCAGAAGCGAATCGGGCAGAATGGCAAGCCATTCTTTCTTCTGAAATTCCGCAGCATGAAATCGTCGGAATTGGGCAGGAGTATCACGGCGGGGGGCGATTCGCGAATCACTAAGACCGGGCAACTACTGAGGGACTTCAAACTCGATGAATTGCCACAACTCTGGAACGTCTTTCGGGGTGACATGAATCTGATAGGACCTCGTCCGGAAATTCCGCAGTACGTGGATCTATCCGATGCACGCTGGCGCGCGGTTCTTGCTTTTAAGCCAGGAATCACGGACCTCGCCTCTTTGGTGTTTCGCCACGAGGAGCGACTGCTCGCCACCCGGGATGACGTGGAGACGTTCTATAGGGAGTGCGTGCTGCCCCGGAAGCTCGCGATCAGCGCGCATTATGCGCAGACCCGGTCGAAACGAACCGACGCACGGCTGATGTTGCTGACATTGAAGCACGTCTTCCAATCCGGCGAATTGAATCAGCACGACATCGTGAAGCAGTTCTCATATGGAGGGACATTGACGTGGACGAAATGAAGTTCATCAGTTTCAGCCGCCCAAGCATCGGGGAAGAAGAGATTTCCGAGACACTGGATACCCTCCGGTCGGGCTGGCTCACAACCGGTCCGAAGACGGCGCAGTTCGAAAAGGAATTCGGCGCTTATGTTCACTCACCGTACGCGTTAGCCGTCAATTCCTGCACAGCCGCTCTCCATCTGGCGCTTGCCGCCCTTGAAATCGGGCCCGGCGACGAAGTCATAACGACGCCGCTGACCTTCTGCGCGACGGTTACGGCAATCATGCACACGGGAGCGACACCGGTACTGGCGGATATCGGGCCGGACGGCAACATCGATCCGGATTCGATCCAATCCCGCATCACCAGCCGTACTCGGGCTATCGTCCCGGTGCATCTGGGCGGCCTTCCCTGCGAAATGAAACGGATCTGGAAAATTGCGCGCGCCAATAATCTACGCGTTGTAGAGGACGCCGCTCACGCCATCGGGACTATTTACGACGGGATGCCAATCGGCGCCGCCGGCACAAATCCGTCAGAAGGGAGCGACGCCGTAGCGTTCAGCTTCTACGCGACAAAGAATCTCACCACGGCTGAGGGCGGCATGGTGACTACGCCGGATCCTGACCTGTATGCGCGGATGAAGTGTTTGTGCCTGCACGGAATCAGCCGGGATGCCTGGAATCGTTACACCGAAAAAGGCAGTTGGTACTACGAAGTCGAGGAGTGCGGCTTCAAGTACAATCTGAGCGACTTTCAGTCCTCGCTGGGCATTCCTCAATTAAGGAAGCAGGAACAGTTCATCGAGACTCGGCGAAAATACGCGCGGATTTACTCGGACATTCTCTCAGGCATGGATGAAGTCGAACTGCCGGCCGAGGCACCTCCGGACGCGCGCCACTCGTGGCACCTGTATCCAATCCGGCTCAATCCCGCGCGATTGAGCATCGATCGGGGCGCGTTCATACAGGCGCTCAAAGAGCGGCGAGTCGGGGCCAGCGTTCATTTCATTCCCATTCAGCTGCATCCGTTTTTCCGGCAGTTCGCCAATCTTCCGCAGAACCAGTGTCCTGCGTCGCTCGCTCTGTATCCCAGACTCGTAAGTCTGCCGTTGTATCCGGCGATGACCGAAAGGGAAGCTGAATACGTCGCCCGCACCGTACGGTCGATCCTGATGGCACATACTGTCATTCCGGCAGAAATGGTAAGTGATCTGTGGTTCATGCGCCGGGCGTCATGATCAGGCGACACATTTATTGGCTCTGTTCGGTCGCGGCAGCCGCGCTGTCGCTCCCGGCCGCGTTCCTGTTGCGATTCGACTTCTCGATTCCCCCTTCGGAGCTCCGGGATTTGCACCATGCTCCGGAGATTTTCGTGGGCGTGAAAGCGGTCGTATTCTGCCTGTGGGCGCGGCGTCACGACCTCCGAAGTATCGCAAGCGTACCCGAACTCCTCCGCCTCTTCCTCGATTCGTCCCTGGCATCCGTCATCGCGTGCCTGACGGTCTTATCTTTTGCCAGACCGGCATTCCCGCGATCCGTCTACGTGCTTGACGCTGCCGTCTTTTTTGTTGCGATGGCATATGTGTTGTTCAGCCACCGCATCTATCGCGAGCTGACAACGGGAGCGGCCGGGTTGTCGCCCCACAAGTCGATCCTGATCTACGGTGCCGGCTCGGCCGGCCTGACGCTGCTGAGGGAACTCCATTCCAATCGAAGCCTTGGGTATCGCGCCGTTGGATTTCTGGATGACGACCCCGGCAAACAAACAACTTTCATCGCCGGTATTCCCGTGATTGGAAACGGTCGTGATGCCGCCCGTCTCGTATTATGGCTGGCGAGGCGTAATAAGCCCGTATCGGAGATCGTCATCGCCATGCCGTCCGTCTCCGGTAATGCGATGAAGACCGTAATCTCGAATTGCCGGTCGGCAGGCGTTCCATTCAGGATAGTGCCCGGCTTCGGTGAGTTGCTGAAGAACGGTAATCTCACACGGCAAATACGGGAGGTCGCTGTTAACGATCTGCTGGGACGAGAACCCGTGCACGTTTCCGAGGAAGCGATCGGCGAACATGTTACCGGCAGGAGCGTCATGGTGACAGGCGGCTGCGGCTCGATCGGTTCTGAGTTGTGCCGGCAACTGGCACGGTTCAAGCCGCGCCGGTTAGTTGTGTTCGACCAGGCAGAAAGCGAAATGTTCCTGCTGGCGCTGGAACTGCGGGTGCAGTTTCCCGCTCTCGAGCTGGTAACCGAAATCGGAGATATCGTTCGCTACGGCCGCGTCCATGAGGCGATGGCGCGTAATCAGGTGGAAGCGGTATTCCATGCAGCCGCCTACAAGCATGTGCCGCTCATGGAGGCTCATATTGTGGAAGCGGCCGAAAACAACGTGATCGGAACCTGGAATGTGGCCCGCGCGGCCCAGGAAAATCAGGTCGGTAATCTGCTGATGATTTCTTCCGATAAAGCGGTGAACCCGAGCAGCATCATGGGTGTCACAAAACGCGTTTGCGAGCTCATTGTTTCCTCCATGCCGCTGACCGGGGGGCGGCCGTCCGGTGCATTTGTCTCCGTCCGTTTCGGCAATGTGCTGGCAAGCAATGGAAGCGTCGTTAACATCTTCAAGAAGCAGATCGCAGCGGGGGGGCCGGTGACGGTCACCCACCCCGATATGCGGCGCTACTTCATGAGTATCTCGGAAGCCGTCCAACTGGTTCTGCAGGCCTATTCGATGGGGGCGGGCGGAGAGATTTTCGTGCTCGACATGGGGGAGCCGGTCCGTATCACGGATCTGGCGCACAACATGATCCAGCTCGCTGGTCTAAACCCGGGCGAGGATATTCGGATCGAATACATCGGCCTTCGGCCAGGCGAAAAACTCTTCGAAGAACTCAGCATGGATTCGGAGGACATGCTCCCCACCTATCACCAGAAGGTGAAGATCTTCCGCTCGGCGCCGCCGGAACGCCACGTGATTTCGTCCTGGCTGAAAGAACTGCAGGTGTTGATCGCAGCCGGGGATCCCGATGAAGTCAAGATGCACCTTCTCGGGCTCGTGCCCGAGTATATCGGAGAACAAAACCGTTCTGCCGTTAGCCGGCCTGAAATCGGAGCCGAAACCGCACATGCCTGACCTGAAGAACCGGCTGACTCCCGGCTTCGCGCTGGCGGGACTCTCGGCACTGCTGTATCTCGAGGTGGCGTCGCCGGGCCATACGGCGGCGCGTGAAAACTGGGCCGCGTTTGTGCTCCCCTCGATGGAGAGAATCGGACTTCAGGACAGCCCGCGCGTTCAGACCAATGTAAGTCTTCGGGCGGCGCGCGGCGAGTATGCCGCGTTTCAGATTGTCCTGGCTGCGGGTAAGTCCGCGCTTACCGGTGTCACATTTGAGGTTTCGGATCTGAGCAAACAGGGAGGCGGCACCATCCCGAACAGGAACCTCACGTTGTTTCGCGAGCGTTACGTTCACGTTTCCAGCCCAAGCCCGGATCCCGGATGGGGTAATCGCCCGCTCGGAAAAGGCTGGTATCCGGACGCACTGATTCCGCTTTCCGGTCCCGGAGATCCGCACAGCCGCACCACACTTTCTGGTTCGCAAATTGAAGTTCCGGCGGAAACAAACCAACCCATTTGGGTGGACATCCAGGTCCCGCGTGAAGCCGCGCCGGGAGACTACAGCGGGGTGATCGGTGTCGCGGCAGGCCCGCAACTGTCGAAGATCAGGGTAGCTTTACACATCTGGAATTTCGTTCTGCCGCTGAAGCCGACGCTTCAGTCGAGTTTTGGAATGCATGAGCCGTCATTGAGCGATCGACGCGTGCATGAGTTACTGCTCGAACACGGCCTCATGCCGGAGTCGGTGAATCCGGCGGACGCGGCGCATCTTGCAGCGGAGTTCGGCCTGAACACCACAGGGCTCAGATTCTGGAGCAATTTCAACAAGACAGATTGCAGCATGGATCAGGCGCCCCGGCCCGACCAAATCGCGGCGGCAATGAAGCTCTATCCCCAGGATCTCGATTTTCACATCTACTCCGCCGATGAGATCGATTCCTGCCCGCAGGTTTTCGATAGGGTCCGGCAGTGGGCTGCCGCTATGCATACGGCATCGGGCCGCATCCAGAACCTGGTGACCGTGGCTCCGGTGGCCGCACTTTTTTCGGACGGCACTGGAACGAGCCGGTCCGGCGTTGATATATGGGCTCTCCTGCCCAAGATGTGGGATTCCGACTCCGCCGGTATCGCAGCCGCCAGGGCGAGAGGTGGGAAGATCTGGGCTTATACGGCGCTCGTGCAGGAACCTTATTCACCCAAATGGGAGATTGACTTCGCGCCGATCAACTATCGCATTCTGCCAGGATTTCTGGCCCAAAGCATGGAATTGAGCGGCATCCTTTATTGGCGGGTAGATCTCTGGACCGCGGCGCCATTCGACGATCTTCGCGGTTACACCATCGCCGGAAACTACTACCCAGGCGAAGGTATGCTGCTATACCCCGGCGATTCCGCGGGCACCGGTTTCCCCCTTGCTTCCATGCGGCTGAAATGGATACGCGAGGGAGAACAGGATTTCGAATACGTGGCAATTCTGAAGCGAATGGGCAGGGCGACGTGGGCGTTGCAATGCGCCGCGAAGGCGGGTACGGACTGGCGGCACTGGACGCGCGACACGCAGGTACTGGTCTCTGTTCACGATGAACTGGGGAATGAAATCGAAAGGCTCACGAACCTCAGTATTCCGGATAGCCATACCGCTCGCACGGATCGGCTATGAGAATTCTCTACATAACCGCCTGCATGCCTTTTGGAAATGCGGAGACCTTCGTCATTGGTGAAATCGCCGAGCTGCTGCGGAGACATGAAGTGCTGATCGTGCCCCGGTCTCCCGGTAAACCCGGGCCGCACGCGACGTGGCTTGTGCCGTTTTCCAGGCGCGAGCGCCTCTGTTCCTGGCGGGTTTTGTTCGGAGCCGCGCGGGCTTTCGCACGGAAGCCGCGGGAGTCAGCCGCCAGTCTGAAATGTTTGCTCCATAGTTCCAGCCCGAGGACTTTTCTTCGCAATCTCGCGGTAGCGCCGAAAGGTCTGTGGCTGGCTGGTATTGCTGCGGAATGGAAGGCCGATCACATCCACTGCCATTGGGCCGGAACTACCGCGACGATGGCGATGATCGGGAGCGGCTTGTCCGGCATTCCGTGGAGTTTTACGGCCCACAGATCGGATATCGTTGGCAATAATCTCCTGAAGGAAAAGGCCCGATCGGCAACCGCCGTTCGGGCAATCGCAAATGAAGGCCGCAGGATGCTGATCGCCCGGGGGGTCGGGGACAACAATTTGCAAGTGGTGCCCATGGGGGTTGCTGTTCCGGCTGAGCTTTCCGCCGCAGCTTCGGCAGACAAGATCGTGCTGTGTCCGGCCGACCTGCTGGAAGTAAAAGGACACAGGTTCCTCATCGAAGCCTGGAAGATTCTCAGCGATCGTGGCGTGGTCGCCCGTCTCTGGTTTGCGGGATCTGGCCATTTGGAGCGAGAGTTGCGCCGGCAGGTCACTCGCCTGGACCTGGGTGAGAGCATCAGCTTTCTCGGAACCATCAGTCATCGCGACCTTCTCGATTTTTACGCGAAAGGCATGATTTGGGCAGTGGCTCTGGCCAGCGTCGATTTGGGTGATGGGTGCCACGAAGGCGTTCCAGTTGCCCTGGTCGAGGCCATGAGTTATGGGGTGCCTGTAATTGCCACCAACACCGGCGGAATCCCGGAGCTTGTTCCGCCTGGCACAGGAATGCTTGTAGCTCCCGGGAACCCGACGGCTCTGGCTTCCGCCTTACAAAAGATTCTTCAGGATGAGGAGTTGGCCAGGGCGATCGGGCAACGCGGCCGCAGCAGGGTGGCGGAGACGCGGAATATCACATGTATTTCCGCGCAACTGGAGAACCTCTTCATGGAGGGCCGCGCTGTTGTTCCCTCGCCGGCTCGCAAGAGTTCGGCCGCCCAACCGGCAGCCGCGCTTCAATGACCTGCGCATCCTTTTCCGGACGGGAATACTGAATTTCAATGAGAACTCGGCATACAAATGCGTGGGCGAGGACGCGCCCGTTGAAGTGGTTTTGCGCCTACCGGTGGCACGTGGGCATCAGAACCCGCAATTATCAATCGTGCGGACCATCGCAGTCGGCTGGACATTTCAGTCTGCTTACCGCGCCTTACGGTCACTTTTACGGTGATCCTTTCATCGTCGAACACGAACGAAAGACGTTTCTGTTCCTCGAAGACTATCGCTATCTCACCCGGATGGCCAGGCTTATTTGTTGCGAACTCGATGAGAACGGGAAGGTAATCGAAACACGGCCAATCCTGCAGCCTCCCTACCATGTTTCCTATCCCCAGGTACTTAAAATTGACGGGGAGCATTACATGATTCCGGAAACCGGAGCCGCAATGCGCCTTGAACTCTACCGGGCGGTCCGTTTTCCATGGGAGTGGAAGCTTGAGAAAATTCTGATGAGCGGCTTTGCATTTCAGGACCCGACGCACGCCGTCATCAACGGCAGGCATTGGATTTTCTCGGGCGGATCCAGTACCGGCGTTCGCGGACAATACGATGAACTTCACCTTTTCCACGCGCCCACCATCCATGATCGTTTTCGGCCCCACCCCGGAAACCCGGTAAAGACGGATCTGTCTTCGGCCCGGCCGGCGGGAAGGCTGCTCATGGACGGCGAAAGTATTATTCGTCCCGCGCAGGACTGCAGCCGGTGGTACGGCTGCGGAATCAAGTTCATGCGTATCGACGCCATCGACGAATTCAGGTATTCCGAACAGTTGGTTGGTGAGCCCCCCGATGCATGGCTTCCCGATGGATATATGGGTCCGCACACATACAACGAATCGGCGCATTTCGAAGTCATCGATATCTGCTCTTATGGCCTGCACGGGCCGGCAATCGCGGGCCGCGTACGATCGCTCGTGCGCAAAATCGGGGGCAAGTCCGACGGCGACCCCTGTCCGGGCGTGAAAGTGATGTGTCAGGGAAGCGGCCGTTAATTCGCAATGAGAACAAGAATCCTGGAAATCGTCTCGAGTCTGTCGCCGGCGGGTGCGGAGAATGTAGTCTCGTATCTCGCTTCGGGATTTGACCCTTCCCGCTTCGAAGCCGCGGTTGTCTCGCTGTACGATCCACAGCCGCAGGGGCTTGAGGCCAGCCTGGAGAAGAAGGGCGTGCAGATCTGGCATCTTGGCAAACATGGCGGATTCGATCCAGCAATGTTTTTCAGGCTCGAACAAATAGTGCGCCGATTCCGGCCCCACGTCATTCATTCCCACTGCTACGTGCTGCGCTATCTGCTGCATATCTCCGGGCCGATCATGGCCCATACAGTGCACAATATCGCCAGCGCGGAGGTGAATTGGTTCGGGCGCTTAATTCACCGCTACATGTACAGGCGTGGTGTCCTGCCGATCGCCGTTGGCCGTGCGGTAGCGAAGTCGTTTACCGGCATGTACGGCTTTGCTCCGGCGGCGACCATAGCGAACGGCATCGATACAGCCCGGTTCTGCAGACCAGATGCCCGAAACGCCTGGCGGCGGGCCAACGGCTTCCGCGACGACGAAATTCTTATAGTCTCCACGGGGCGTCTCGTCCCGCAGAAGAATCCGGTCGGACTCGCCAGAGCCGTGGCGCGTATACCGAATGCGCAACTCCTGTTCGCGGGCGAGGGCGACCTGCGGCCGCTTCTCGAAGGTCGGGAGCGTGTTCACCTGTTGGGCATGCGCGACGATATTCCCGAAATCCTCGCCGCCGCCGATGTGTTTGCACTGTCGTCGGATTGGGAGGGGCTTCCCCTCGCCGTGATTGAAGCCATGGCCGCGGGTCTGCCGGTGGTCGCAACCGATGTGGGCTCTGTTTCCGAAGCAGTCGAGCATCGCAGGACCGGTATTCTTGTGCCACCCGGCGATCCGGTCGTGTTGACAGAAGCTCTGAGCTTGTTGGCGGGCGATCCGGCCATGCGCAGGGAAATGGGGTTGGCTGGCCGCGAACGTGCGCAATTGTTTGGTGTCCGGAGCATGGTCACCGCGTATGAAGAGTTATTCTCCACGCTGCTCAAATCGGGTGTTCCATCGCGAGGCGCCAGAGGCCGCTTCAAGTCGTATTCCCCGGCAATCGGACTCGGGGGACATTCTCATGAATAACGAAAATCGCGTCGATACCGTTATCGTCGGCGCCGGACCTTTCGGGCTATCGATTGGCGCGCATCTGAGGGCATCCGGCTCCAGCTTCAGGATCTTTGGGCGGCCTATGCACCGCTGGCTGAACCAGATGCCTGTCGGAATGTTCCTCAAATCCGATGGGCGGGCATCCAACCTCAGCGACCCCTCGGGCCAGTACACACTCGGCCGCTATTGTGCCGAAAACAATTTGCCATACCAGGATCACGGGCTGCCGGTTCCGATCGAGACTTTTACCCGGTATGCCCTGGCATTCCAGCGCCAACTTTTACCGGCGGTCGAGGAAGTATATCTTTCTAAGCTTTCACGATTGGAGGGTGGGTTCGATCTGGAGTTTGAAAACGGCGACCGACTGACGGCCCGGAACGTGGTTATCGCGACTGGCCTTGAGCACACGGCGTACGTGCCGCCCGTGCTCCGGCCATTGTCCGAACGGCTGCGATCGCACTGCAGCGAGCATCGCGACCTCGGCATATTTCGAGATCGGGATGTGACGGTAATCGGCGGGGGTCAATCGGCCCTTGAGATTGCTGCATTGCTCGCCGAAGCTGGCGCTCAGGCACGCGTCGTTGTCAGAAAGCCCTCACTCCAGTGGAATTCTGCACCAGCGTTGGGCACCCGCCCGCTCTATCGCCGGTTGCGGTATCCGGTATCTAACCTCGGGGAAGGAACGCAACTGTGGTTTTACAGCAACCTGCCGAAGATGTTCCGCTATTTCCCGCGGGATATCCGCATCCGGAAAGCCCACTCTGTTTTAGACGCGGCGGGAGCGTGCTGGCTGAAGAACCGAGTGGAGGGCAAGATCCAGATCAAATGTGGCGCCGTTATCCGGAATGCGACGGCGCGTGATGGTCGCATAGCATTAACTGTCTCCGGCGCGGATCAGGGTATTTCGGAGATCCTGACCGACCATGTGATTGCCGCCACAGGGTATCAGTACGACATTCGACAACTACCTTTCCTGAACGCTCTCGTCAAAGACAATATCCGGGCTGAAAACGGGCGACCTGTTCTTTCATCCCACTTCGAATCAACCGTCCCAGGGTTGTATTTCACCGGTCTGGCCAGTGCTTATGACTTTGGACCTTCGATGCGATTCCTCGATGGCGCCCGTCAAACGGCGCTCATCATCTCCCGCCGTATTCAGGCAGTCCGGGAGAGATATTCGACCGTGCCGAACGGGCGCGCTGCCGCAGCTTCGAATTAGGCTACAGGGAATCCATGTGCACCAGTACTGAGGCGCTGGCCGTCAAATCCACCGGGTTCGACGTGTCGGTTCCGGTCCTCATTGTCAGATTCGGCCAGTACGTGATTCACCACGGCTCGGTCGCAATCGCCCGCAGTCTCGGCCGAATGGGCGTTCCTGTGTACGCGATTGTTGAGGATCGGTGCACGCCGCTGGCGCTGTCGAGGTTTATCGCCGCGTCTTTTTGCTGGCGACGGTCACCTGTCACTCAGGAATCGGTGGTGGCGGATCTTGATGCGATCGCCGGAAAATTGGGCCGTCGCCCTGTTTTGATACCGACCGACGATGCGGCGGCAGTATTTCTGGCGGAACATCAGACGGAACTAACAGGCTCATGTATCTTACCGAGGCTCGAGCCCACGCTTCCGCGCCGCCTGAGTAACAAAAGGGAACTCTATCGTCTGTCGAAAGAAAACGGCATGCCGTGTCCGGAAACGGTATTCCCCGACTCGATGACGGACGTCAAGGCTTTTCTGGATACCGCGACTTTTCCAATAGTGGTCAAGGCGACTCAGTTAGGTCGTCTGCCTCCAGGAGTGCGCAGCACTTCCATTGTTCATTCCTCAGCGGAACTCATCGAAGTGTACAAGCTTGCCCAAAACGGAGGAAGTCCGAATCTGATGTTTCAGGAGTATATAGCCGAGGGCTCGGAGGATTGGGTTTTTCATGGCTACCGCAATCCGGAAACCAACTGCCGGGTATCATTCACCGGAAGAAAGCTGCGATCATGGCCTCCGTTAGCCGGCCCCACAACTCTCGGCGTTTGCATGCCGAATCAGGCGCTACTCCGCCAGACTCACGATTTCCTCGATCTGCTGGATTACGCGGGAATCATGGATCTCGACTATCGACTCGACAGACGCGATGGTCAGTATAAGCTCCTCGATTTCAATCCCCGCATCGGAGCCAATTTCCGTATGTTCGAAGATCGGGCTCATCTGGATGTCGCCCGCGCTCTCCACCTGGATCTCACGGGACGAGAAGTGAAGCAAAGAGAGCCCGTGGAGGGTCACACGCTGCTCGTGGAATCTCATGACCTGTTCGCATGTGTGGGTTACATGCGGCGAGGCGCGCTTTCACCGAAGGCGGTCTGGAAGTCGCTCGGGGGAAAGAAGGAGATGGCCTGGCTGACCAGAGACGATCCAGTTCCCTTTTTCGTAATGTGGATACGTCTCGTGCTCCGTGCGACGGGAAGCATATTCCGGCGAAATCGAAACGCCCGGTCCGCAACCCGGCCCGATACGGACTCACAGAAAGCCTGTCCGCAATGAAGTGATGCGCAGGAAAAACATCGTAACAAAACTCTTTGCCGCCCGCGATTGAGCCGACAATTGCCGAGATCATGAGCGGCCAGTGCGCTCTTTCTCCATTTAGTCAAATGCGACCAATGCCAGACACACTCAGCCTTTCAGTCAATCGACGGCGAGACGGCGCCACGCCGCTGAAAAAGCTAATGCTCTACGCTCGCACCGTGCGACACCTCGAGCCCATTCAGATTTATTCATACTTGTGTCCGGCCCCGACCTTCCGGAACGGAGCCGGACACGCCGAACTACGGCAATCCACAGGAGAATGGTTGCCTCCGATTACGAAGCCTCCTGCGCAGACAGGGCACAACCGCTTCCGCTTCCTCAATCAGGAGCGTGAAATAGCCTCGTGGAACGACAACGCGGCGCCGAAGCTTTGGCTGTATAACCTGCACTATTTCGAGCACGTCGATGACTCGCTGGTTCGGCGCTGGATTGCCGAAAATCCTCCAGCGACAGGGATCGGCTGGGATCCTTATCCGACATCGCGCCGAATCGCCAACTGGTGCAAATGGATATTGGGAGGCGCGCGTCCGGGCGCGGCGGTATATTCGAGCATCGCCACACAGGCCGCATGGCTCGAGAAACGTCTGGAATGGCGGCTACTTGCGAATCACCTGCTGGTCAATGCAAAGGCGCTGATTTTTGCCGGAGCAGTGCTTTCGGGGCCGGATGCCAATCGCTGGCTGGCGACCGGCAACCGGATTCTGAACGAACAGCTACCAAAGCAGATCCTCCTGGACGGCGCACATGTAGAGCGCTCGCCCATGTATCACAGCCTGGTTCTCGAAGATTTGCTCGATCTGGCCAATCTCAGGAGGGAATTCCCATTCTGCGTTCCCAATCTTTTCCTCCGTGTTTCGCGGATGCTGGGATGGCTGGATCAGATGGTGCATCCCGACGGACAGATTGCCTTCTTCAACGATTCCGCGCTCGGAATTGCCGCCGATCGGGACGCCCTGCTGAATTATGCCCGCCGCGTTGGCATTGTTCGGACGCGCCTGCCTCTGGGAGACAGCGGCTATAGGAGGATCAATGACGGGCCCATCTCGGTCATCTTCGACGCAGCGCCACTCGGACCCGACTATCAGCCCGGGCATGGGCACGCCGATACGCTCTCTTTCGAAGCATCGTTTAATGGCCGGCGCGTGCTGGTGAATTCGGGGACTTCCACTTACGATCCAGGTCCTGTTCGCGCGTACGAGGTCGGCACGTCCGCGCACAACACGTTGCGTATTGACGGAACTGACCAGTCTGAAATGTGGAGTGCCTTCCGCGTTGCGCGTCGGGCGATGCCGTTCGACCTTCACACCGATGGCCATTCCTTCGTGGAAGCGGCCCACGACGGCTACCACCGGCTTCGTCCGGGCGTTACGCATCGCCGCCGTCTGGAAGTTGTCAACCAGACGCTGATCGTCAAGGATGCGTTGGAAGGCCGCGGCTATCACGATGTGGAGATCTTCTTTCACGTAGCGCCGGGTGCAAACCCCGCCATAGCCTTCGATCCGCTGATGTCGGCGGAGACGGTCGAATCAACATACCGTTCGGAATTTAATATTGCCATCCCGAACAGCACACTAGTCGGCCGGTGGTCGGGCAGATGCCCCGTCCACTTCGAGACGCGGATTCATCTCGATCCGGCAACACTCCGGGGTATGCGGAAATATCCCGCGGATGTGACGGCCTGATCTGTGTCAATGGCCGAATGTGAGTGACAAGCGTCTCCCGAAACAACCAAGGTAACGATATGACACCCCAAAGAATTGCAGTTTTCGGAACCGGCTACGTGGGATGTGTTTCCGCGGCTTGCCTCGCAAACCTGGGCCATACAGTCGTTGGACTGGACCGCGATCTGTCGAAGGTGGCCGTGATTCGCGCCGGAAAGGCTCCATTTTATGAGCCTGGTCTGGACGATCTGCTCGCGGCGAATGTTGCGGCCGGCCGTTTGACTGCGTCGTCGGATCCCGCCGAGGCACTGGCAGACGCAGAGATCGCTCTCATCTGCGTTGGCACGCCTTCGCTCAGATGTGGCGATCCGGACCTGACGCAGTTGCGGCGCGCCGTGGCGGAGATCGCGTCCTGTGCGGCTGGCCGTTCCAGGCCTCTCATAGTGGTGGTGCGCAGCACCGTCGCGCCTGGAACGTGCGAGGAAATTGTCAGCCCGATACTCGCGGGTACGTCTTGCGCGGTGGTATCCAATCCCGAGTTCCTGCGCGAAGGAATCGCAGTGAAGGATTTCATGGACCCCGGCCTCATTGTTGTCGGGGGCCGCGATCCCGAGGCAGTGCGCACGGTGGCGGGTATCTATCATAAGCTCGGCGTCCCCCCACGCCTCGTCGCCCTGCGGACCGCGGAGATGATCAAGTATGCCTGCAATGCTTTCCACGCAGTCAAGATCGCGTTCGCCAACGAAATCGGCGCCCTCAGCGATTCCATGCACGTGGATGGAGTCGAAGTGATGGCGACGCTTTGCCAGGACTCGAAACTCAATTCATCAGCCGCTTATCTCAGGCCCGGCTTCGCTTTCGGTGGGTCTTGTCTGCCGAAAGACCTGCGCGCATTGTCGTCGCGGGCACGACAAACGAATGTTGAAGTGCCGCTGTTGACGTCTGCGCTGTCGAGTAACGCGGAACATCTCAAGCGTTCCACAGAGGCCGTGCTGGAGTGGGGAGATATCAGGATAGGTATCGTTGGGTTAGCTTTCAAGGAGGATACGGACGATGTGCGGGAGAGCCCGGTCCTTGGTTTGCTGGAAGCGCTGATCGGCAAAGGCAGGAGAATTCGCGTTTTCGATCCGCACGTCGAGCTCGGCAATATTCATGGCGCTAATCGGGCATTTGCCTTACAGACCATTCCGCATATCGGACGGCTGATGAGGAGTCTGGACGATCTGTTGACCTGGTCGGAACTGCTAGTGATTGCGCAGAAGCCGGATGGTGCTTTACTGGAGCGAATTCAATCCTGTCGGCTTCCGGTGGTAGACCTGGTGAGCGGCAAATTGCCTCGCTCCGGCTTCTCCGTCATCGTATCCGCGGCAGCCTGAAATGTGCGAACGACGGGGGCCGAAGCCGGTCTCGAATTGGCTTCGAAACCGGTGATCCCGCCCTCGCCGCGCCGGCGCGAACGGCTTAGTGTCGATACTTGGTTGTGGATGCGGTAATTGTGGAATCGATGTTCGAAGGTGCCGACGAACCTGCGGCATTTATCGCGGTCACGTAGTAAAAGTACTTCGTTTTCGGAGTCAGACCGGAATTGTCGTATTCTCTGGCGGCCGCTCCGACCGTTGCGATTTGGGTGAAGTTTACGCCATCGAGCGACCGGAACACGGCAAAGCCGGTTAGTCCGCTGGAGTAGTCGTTCCAATAAACGTTGATCTGAGTGCTGGGAGAAACCGAACTTTGCCCCGCCGCGACGTTCGTCGGAGGTGGCGCCACCGTGCCACCCACGGAGCCAACACTGGCGACAGCGGTGAGGACGCTGGCGATATTGGAGTACCCGGATGCACCGGCCGAGTTTTGGGCGCGAACGCGATAGTAATAGGTTGTACTGGCAGCCAGCCCGTTGTCGGACCAGGAGGTCGAACTTCCGGCCAAACTGGCCACTTGGGTGAAGATATTGTTATCCGGCGATCTCTCAATCAAAACCGCAGTGGCATCGGAGTTATCAATCCAGGTCAGATTCACCGAACTGGAGGAAAGAGCGGCACCGGCCAAAGCGCTCGGGGCGACCGGGACGGTCAGGGTCGCACCGGCGAATTCATAAGCGCCGACATCGAAAGCGGCGCCTAAGGGTCGCAGGTTTCCGTCGAAATCGTTGGAGACGGATACCGCAGCCCCTGTGTCAATCGCGGGGCTCCCGGATAACAGATGATAATCATTCGAAGATGCGCCCGCAAAGAGAGGGTCGGTGTTGAGCCGGTTATTCGTCAGGGTAATGCCGCCGGTGTTTCCGATCACGCCGTACGGAGAACCGTACACGATATTGTGATCGATGAATGTGCCGCTTTGTGAGCTGGCATAATTGTCGATCGCATAATTCCGCCCTTTGAAGAAGATATTGTTCTGAATGGTGACTGTTGTGTTCTGCCCCCAAAGGATCATGCAGCCGTCTTTCTGTGGGTTTGCCCCTCCGACCAAAGTGTTGTTCGCGATCGTAATATCGTGCGACCCGGGCGACGTCTGAACGTTCCACCCGGCAGCCTGTCCATAGAAAACGTTATCTGTGATCGTGTAGGGGCCGTTGTAGATATAGAGTCCATGATCATGACTATAGTCGTCAGAGACGATTGAGCTGGTGTGAGGAAGCCGCCCTATGTTATTGAATTCGTTACGATCCCAAGTAATATAACTCGATCCCGTCCCCGCAAAAACGCCCACAATCCCATAACTGGAAGTCCCTGCGGGGACGTTATAAACGCGATTACCGATGTGATGAAAATGGTTGCCATAAAAGACGATATGGCTGTTGGTCGAATTCAGCATCGCCCCCACCCAATAGGCGCGCTGTATGTCGAAGCCGGAAATCGTAATGTACGAAGCCGTACCTTGAAAGTCGAAATAGGCGTCGCACGCCTGCACGCCGTCTGTTCCATCGCCGGAATACCCGTAAGGCAACTGGCAATCGAGCACGGCTCCCCATTTATTTTGCGCGACTATAGATATGGGTGCGGACGCCGTCCCGGAGTTGCGAAATGTTACGGGAGCCGCATAGCCGTTTTGGCTGCATTGAGTTCCGCACGTATAGTGCCCATTGGGGCCATAGGTTCCGTTTGCCACTGAGACCGTATCGCCGGGCTTGGCAAGGTCGACTCCACGTTGAATCGTCGCTAGAGGAGCTGATTGTGTCCCCGGGTTATAGTCGCTTCCCGACGTTGAAACGAAGAGGGTTGCCCCCTGCAGACTGTGACAAATCATCAATATCGTTATTGCAAATGTGATTTTTGATAGCATTTTATTTTTAAAAAAAAGGCTCGCGATGTGCAATGAGCTTACTCCTTAGTTTTCAGATAGTTTGAATTACAGCAGCCTGATGCCGCGACCTGTTCCAGGTGCGCACGAGTACCCGGCGGGGTTTCCCGCCGTGAGAAATTTCACTATCTACTTGTATTCGATTGGCGGAACGACTTTTTACGTCAAATGGAAAATTTTCTGCGTAAACTTTCGTCTGGATATATCTCCAACCTGCGCCTGCCGGTCGTCGGACCCAAGCAGCGTGAGATATCGAACTTGTGAGCCGTTGGGACGACATGGATTTTGAGCGGCTCTATAAGATACTGAGGGTCGCGGCCGAAGCTGTGGTCCGCGACGCGCCGCAGACGTTCAACATGGGATTTTCCGCTCAGGATCTGGCCCATGAAACGTTTTCCGCATTCCTCGATTCCCCCAATGGCCTCGGGTGGGATCCGGCGCGGGGCACGATTGATAAATTTCTGACCGGAGTTTTGTGGAAGAAAGCGCGAACGCACTTGCGGCGCGACCGGAAGTTGGGGGGCTCTATCGACGACACCTCCAGCGGGCACTCGCCCGTCGCGGCAGGTTCTTTGGATGCCGAAGTGCAATTTGCAGATTTACGGACAAAGATTTGCGATGCGGTGGGCGACGATCGGGAACTGAAGGATTTGATAGCAGCCGCTGAACAGACGTCAGGTGAGCACAACGTCAATCAGCAGCTGGCCGAGATTCTGGATAAGCCGGTTCGCCACGTTGTGAACCTAAAACGCAGGCTGCTCAATAACGTCGAGGTGGCGAGGTTCTTATGGCCGGCAAAAAGAAACAAGTGAAAATGAGTGCCGAAGCCGCACTCGTGACGGGACTCTTCGGAGCTATCGAAGAACTGGACGACGAAGAACTCGATTTGATATACGTCGCTGTCGCGCCCGCCGAGGATCCAACCGCCCAAATCGACACATTGTCCCTGCAGGCGGCGAATAGTTATCAGCGGCGCAGGTTGACCACTCCTGGGCACTTGCTCGCTTGTCGCCAGCGCAACGAAATTCGGCACCGCGGCGACGGCGACTCCCAGGCCCGGGCCGGCGCGGGCCCGAATACGACGGTGCCGCCCGGACGACCGGTTGCAGCCGAAGATCAGGGCCAGGCTGGGAATTCCCGTGACGAAGAAATGAGCGAAGTCGATCGCCGGAGCATCGCCGAACTGGCCGGTGAACTTGGGATGACCGGCGAGGGGGAATGGCACGAGGGGCCGGCGGCGCATCTTGCCGACCTTCTGCTGGATAGTCTCAGGATTTCCGGTAAGCCCAACCTCGAAGATCTCTGCAGTTCTTTGGGGTTGCGCGTGCGTGAAAAGAGATTTCGTGGCTTCGACGGAGTGCTGGTTCGCGGTGAAAACGAAGGGATCGGAATCATCGGCGTGAACTCGCTGCGAGACAATATCCGAAAACGCTTCGCCATTGCCCATGAAATTGGCCATTACCTGATTCCGAATCATTGCAGGGCGGAAATGATGTGTCCGGCTGGGCTCTTCGATTGCTTTTCATCCGACATGGCTTCGGCGGAAATCGAAGCCAATGAATTCGCGGCTGGCTTGCTGTTACCTCGGAAACTTGTCCGCAGGCGATTCGATCTCACCCGGCCCTCGCTTTCGAGGATTTCGCTGGTAGCAAATGAGCTTGAGACCAGCGTGGTATCGGCAACGCGGCGGTTTCTGGCCTTGACGAGAGAACCTTGTGCCATGGTCTGGAGCCGCGCGGGTAGGGCCGTCTGGTTTGCCACAAGCAATAACCTGACAGCCGAACTTCCCATGCATAATCTGCCTGTGGCCGCATCGCTGGCGGGCCGACTCTTCGCAGGCAAACCTGTTGCAGCCGGTATGCAGAGAGTGGATGCCAATATGTGGTTTTCTTCAGACGGGGCCGACCGGATCAAGACCCTGCTGGAGGAATCAATCGCGTTTCCTGCTGAGGGAGCGGTCCTGACGCTACTGTGGGCGGCAGAACTCAGTAAACAATTGATACCAGCCGCTGATCGAAGTCAGTGGGAAGTGGGGAGAACCCGTACCCTCTCCTGACGAGGACTGAAGAAGAACTTGCGTCGTTGGAGACGCCAGTCCGAGGTTCCGAACTCACGACCGTTGTTAACGCCTTGTTTTCGCAACTGGTCCATGGAAATAAGGACTGGGCAGGCTTTCGGCGGACACAAGCTTTCCATTTTCAATATTCGCCAAAGTGAGATGATCCCGTTCCGCGCTGAAATAGTAGTACTTGTCGACGACGCGTCCGTGAGCGGTGGTCGTGACCTCAAGTGCCGGTTCCCCGTAAACTGCGCGAACTTCTGCAGCGCTCGATCCGGTCTTCATAGTCTCCGGGATAGGAAACGGCAGTTCTGTGAGCCTGCAGCAATCAGTCGCTCCGATCACCCGCCGTGAAGGAAGGACTGAGAACACGGGGAGCGGCTCGTCGTTCCCCTGTTTTCGTTGCCTGGTCAGCGAAGGCTCACGATCCACAACCTGGCGGGCTTGCAGATGGACCGGTTGCAATTCAGGCGCCGGCGCGTCCGGGACGCCAGCCACTCCGCGAATGGACTGAAAGATGAGGGGCGCCGAACCAAACCGGTTATACGCTACCAGCATCCCGACCACAACTACGATTATGAAGATTACGAGTTCTTTGCGCATTGCTGTCCGCCAATAAGTTCATCCGTGTTTTTATTGAGGCGCAGGTCCCGGTGTAGGGGCTGCGGGAGGGGAAGCCGGAGCGGGAGCAGTTGCCCCGCCTCCGGAAAGCGAACTCGCCCCGCCGAACATACCGGTCGTACCTTGAATTACGAGTGGGCGTTGCTGCATGCTCCTCAGGAGGTTTTCGACAGGAATATTCGCCGGAGGCGGCGCAGCCTGGGCCACTGTCGCCGGAGCGCCGGGCGTTGCACCATCCTTGCCTGCGTTCGATTCGAGGAGCGGCACGGGGAACTTGATCTCGGGCGTGGGCTGTCCGGCCGGAATCGGATGCACGATCTGAGGCGTTACGATTACCATCAGTTCGGTATTCGATTTCGTCTTCTGTCTGGATTGAAAGAACTTACCCAGGATTGGTATGTCCCCAATAAAAGGAACCTTTTGAAGCTGCTGTGTCTCGCGATTGTCCAGCAGACCGCCGATTGCGAAACTCTGCCCTTCAGCCAGTTCCACTTCAGTGTTTACATTCCGCACGGAGACGCCGGGAACTGTGAACCCCTGCAGCGTGACACCGTTGGTGTAATCGAGCGCGCTCACCTCGGGCGCGACCTGAAGATGGATCGTGCCGCGTGGCGTGATTTTCGGAATGAAATTCAGACGCACTCCGAATTGCCGAAACTGGATGGAAATTGCCGTACTTGTTCCGCTTGTGCCACCCTGGACAACAGGATAGGGAAATTCGCCACCGGCCAAAAAGCTGGCTTGCTTGCCATCCTCGGTGAGAACGTTTGGCTCGGCCAGGACCTCCAGCAGATTATTCGACTGAAGAGCCTGAATGGTCGCCCCAAGGTCCAGGTCCGGACGGAAAAAGAACAGATTGAGGGCGCTCGAGAGCGAGTAGTTCTGAACAACCGCCGGAGTGTTGAGGTTTCCTTTTGTCGTAAAGCCCTGAAAGTTGAAAGGAGGAACCGACGGGAACTGTCCGGTAGTCGCGGAACCTATAGTATTCGTGGCGCCAAGGCTGAACAGGTTCATGCCAAGCTGATCACTCTTGCTGCGATCGACGCTGGCAAATTTAACCTTCAACAGAATCTGCGCTTCTCCCGCCGGGACGTCCACGTAGAGCAGGTTAACCGCCTTTCCGATCGCTGAGGCGATGGCCATGGCTCGGTCGGCGCTAGTGAGGTCTTTGACCGAGCCGCGCAGGAAAATCAGATCGTTATCGATCGCGGGATCGATCTTCTGACCGGGGAGTTCGCGATTGATTTCCCGGCGCAACGCTTCAAGTCTCGCATCGGAGTTGAAATGACTCGGCTGCACGGAGACGTCGAAAAACAACTTGTCTCCACCCTGCTGCCACACGATCAGGCTGGTTTGGCCGGGAGCTTTGCCGTTGAGGAGAATCTCGCGTGGGCCAACAGCGGTGGCTTCCGCAATTTCTCCCAGACCAACAGAGACGCGCTCGATCGGTTTCGCGCTATCCACGACCAACGACTTTCCGACATTCACGAACAAGTCGTTGGGAGCTTCGGTCTGAGCCGGGGGGGCCTGTCCGTCAGCCTGGAAAGCCAGACAAACAGACAGCACCAAAGTGAAAGCGCGTCCTGCAACGGTATTACGCACGTCCGTCATAATGCTTTTTCTCCTATCGGTCTTCGGGGGAACTACGGGAATTATCTGGCTTCGTTCTCAGTTGCGCTGAATTTCTCTTCACTGCGTTTGGAGCCATTCATGATCTGCACCAAATAAACCTGCGGCTCGGCTGGTTTTTCAGCCACAGGAACTGACACAGGCATGGGTGCGGGCGCGGGTGCTACAGCCAGCAGCTTGCGGGTAATCGTCTTTTCGACTTTGGGGGCAGCTGGCCCGGAGAAAAGCCCCGCCATCGCCACTCCGGTTGTCTTTGTTGTTTCGTTATCGAGAGGATTGCGCAGGACCAGCTGAATCCTGGTCTCATTGCTCGCCAAGCTCAGAATCTCGGCCTGCTCGGGCGTCACCAGAAGATTGACTACGGGAACCTGTACGGGCTTCCCCTCGTTATCTTTCTGGATGTTCGTGCCGGCCGAGAGAACCTGAATGTTCTGAAGGAGGGTCTTCACTTTAGGCCCCTGGGCAGCCGCGCCGCCTGGTTCGATACCCGAAATAATCACATCGACGCGCATACCGGGCACTACGAATCCGGCTACGCCGACTACTTCGTTTACCCGGACTGCGCAGGCCCGCATGCCGGGAGGGATTGTCGCAGCCATACCACCTCCGGCACCGGAGGCCGCCAGGCGGGTTTCCACGATGGGCTCGCCCTGGTAGAGCGATGAGACCACGCCACGGCCGAGGATGGCTTCCTTCTTTGTCATCGCGGCTTTTGGCAAGGGGCCCACCCATTCCGCAGTCGAAAGATCCACGTCTTTGATGACGGAACCAATCTCCAGGTCGTGGCTGGCGACGACAATGCGGGTTGTCAACGGCTGCTGCGGCGAGTGCATTTGTTTTCCAACCAGCCGGTACACCAAATAGCTCGAGAAAGCCGCTATCAGGAAAGCAATTAATAATATTTGGGAGACTTTACGGTTCATTGCTACATCGCCTTTCAGAAAAATTCAGAGACGTACATCCCTCAGTTGGCAATTTGGTCGCCGTGCGTGTGTAGCCGATCATGTTGCGCTGCTTCAAGCAGTTGCAGACTTCCCCAAAAAGTAATGTCCACGAGGGTTGACATGATCGCGCGCTTAATCTCATGCGGTTTACACTTCCTGCAAAGCCTCAGCGCAACCTTGCCCGAGTAGCAGTGTTCTAAATCTCCAATTGGGCGAGCAGGTGGGGATAATCGCGGCCGCGCTGTGCAGGCTGGAGAGAATGACGCGGGGCAGAATTGGCTGTGAAGACTGACAGCCCCGCATAGGAATGGAGCGATTATTGGAGTGTGGAAGATTTGACGCGCGGAGGGGCGCCGGCAAATAACTATTGAATCAGGGCGACTTTGTTCAGCTTGTAAGACACCAGGCTGTTCAGGTTCATGACAATTCCGGGCGTGCCCTGCAGTTCAAGAACGCTGGTAATGATTTCGCCCGTGAGTACGGTGCTGCTGCCGGCGTTTCCCTGGAAGTGGAGCGTCTGATACACAGTGTCGTTCCGGGAACTGTTCGTGTAGATGGTTCCAGTGAGCGTCAGGCCGCCGCCGCCATCGAGCGAGTGAGTCTTCGAAGCGGCATTCCTGTCGGCAAAGAAGAGGATGCCTTTATATGAAGAGCTATTAGGGGAACCCACCAAATTGACAACGCTGTTGGAGCTAACTGTGATTGCACCAGTTGCCGCGGGCGAGCCTGCGCCCGTCATGTAGATCATTATTCCAGCGTTAGCCGGCGTATTCCCAGCCGCCCCCCAACCGGTGCCCGTTCCGCAGCAGGCGGTCGTGGCATTGGGCGTGGTGGTTGCCACACTGTCGATCAGACCTGTGGCGAAGTACATATTTCCGTTCGAAGCCGCAGTAAAATTCGCGCCATACATGTAATAAATACCCGGCGCGAAGACGCCATATTTCTTACCGCCTCCCGCGGCGCTCAGAAGAATGTCGCTGGTGTATTTGCCCGGAAAGTACAGTTGGCATGGAACAGACGCCGTGGCAGGACACCCGTTCAGCCCCTGAGCCAATGGAACCCAAGCCGGATTCAGCGGCCCGCCGGCAGTCGTTGGATCGACTGGAGCAGCAACGCCGCTCAGTGGATCCTGAATAATTGGTGAAGGGTCAAAATAAAATCCGGTCGATCCAAGTGAAGCGATTGTGCTACCGCTGGTGGGGCCGCCCGTAACGCCGAACGAAGCACCTGTTCCTGTCGAGCAGTCGCCGGGATCGGCGGGACCTGCCTGCGACAGATCGACGACCGGATTGCCGGTCCATGATACAGCCGATCCGCTTGATGAATTAACCTGAATGCTTTGCGGAGGGCCGCCGCAGACTTTAATCTTGTTGGTGCTGCCGCTGCCGCCAAGACTGAATGCGCCGGGCAAGGTCGGATGGGTCACAATGATCGGAATCGGCGAATCCACATAAACAATCGCTGCAATTCCAGTCGCCGAAACCGGAATCGTGTTCCACCCCAGAAGCGTCATCAGGGTTGCGGGCACGCTCCGTCGCACAGTTACCTGGAGCACGTTGACCGTATAGGTCGGGCTGAGAGTACTCAGGGTAACTCCGGACGGGTTGGCAGTATAGGAAACCGTATCGCTGGCGGTATTGAAGCCATTCAGAGTTTCCGCATAAAAACAAGGCGTAGCGGCGTCGGAGGCGGTGCAGGTATACGTGTATGGCGAACCTGTTCCCACGCCGAACGAATGACTGCCGCTCCCATTCGTCCCGTTGAAGATACTCATGATGCCAGCCTGGGCGCCCGCATCCGCCGCTGCCTGGGCCAACTGCCGCTGAACGTATAGATGCGAGCCGTCAACCGCGAGTCCAAGCGCTCCCATGAGAAAGACGCTGAGAGACACCACCACCATAAGCACGGTCTGTCCGGATTCGCTTCTTCTGTTTCTGGTCGACATTTTGTTAGAAAGTGATGACTCCCTCACTCTGGCTGCCCAGTGTGACGCTGATGGGCAAATAGGGAATCATCGCCTGATAGGGATACGTCACGGTCACTTTCACCGGGCAACCAGGGCCCGTTCCGCTGGCGGCGCACCCGAGGGCGGTGTAACCGGGGTAAGCCACGGTAATGGTCGCTGTGGAAGTATCAATAGCTGCCGCGCTCAGGTAATTGTTGACTACTGACTGGATGGCTGAAGTGGTGGTCGCATTGTCGGAGCCATGCACCATGGCAAACCTGACACCGATGCGGGCAGCGTTATTGATGGTCGTATATACCAGAACCATCCTGCCGAACTCGACGACGGACAGCAACAGGACCACTGCGATCACAGCGGAGGCGGCAAACTCCACCAGGGTCTGGCCGCATCTTGCGCGCGTGGCCGCCAGGCCGTGCGCGCCGCTGACACCACCCGGGCAGACAAACGATCTGCCCCGCATATCGTTTATGCAGCCCGACCTTCCAGGAGTCATATGAACCTCATGACGATTCGCCTGTGTATCGACGTGAGCATCGCCGGAAGATGGATGCCGAGTGTCGGGATATCGAAAGCCGTAATAAATGGTGTATACGTATACGTCAAATCAACCGAAACCGCCGTAAACGAGGCGGCTTCGGGATCTGCGGACGGCGAGGAACAGGCGCCAGTAATCGAGGTGACTGCTCCGTTGTTGTTCCAGCACACTTCAACGCCCGGGTTTGTTGAACTGTAGTTCGGCAGAGCTGCAAGGTCGCTCGCAATCAGCGTCGTAATAGCATTTGCATTCGGAGTTGCCGGTGCACCGGCTGAAGCCGGCCCCAAAACGGAATAATTCGCCACCGCGCGAGCCGCATTTCCCACCTGAGTCCACGCATACAGCCAGCCGCCGAAATTGATGGTGAGAACGATCAGCAGAAGCAGCAGTGGCGTAGTGAGTGCGAGCTCGAGAATCGCCTGGCCACGCCTGCTGTTGCGCTCCTCCTGCCGCGGGCCTGCGGCCGTTACCAATCGTCCCCCGCAATCGTTCGTGCCGAACTCAGGTGTCATCTGCATTTTTCTCAACCCGCCGACTCAAGCGGCCCCGACATCTCGTTTTCCTCGACGGCGTTCTGCTGCAGATACTGCTCTATCTCTTCCGGTGAGCAGATCAGCAATTCATCGCCGATCTGGGTCTGTGAATAATAAATTGTGCGGGTTGGCAGTTGGAGCACACTCGCACAGCGCATCCGCAGAGGACCGATCCTGAACGTGCCAAAGGACTCGATTAAGTCGACAATCTCATGCTTTTCGTTCAGATACACCAGATCGATCGCAAACCGCATTCCGATGGTGTGAACGCCCTGTGATGGCGTGACCCACACTCCCTGACCGGAATTCAGACGCACTGTTCCAAGCAGCCCTTTTAGTCGTGCAAGATGCGTATCCGCCCGGACAACATTCAGGGCGAGGAACGACTCCCGCGTCTTATTGAAAACGCAATAGCGGCACTGTGTGTATCGGTGGTCGGCGCGAGTTCTCATATCATTTTGAATTTCCATTCGTCAACACAAACAGGCAATTCGCCGCTGGAACCGGCCCACCCTGGAAGCGGGGCGGGCCGGAATTCGTAAGTCCGCACCTGCGGTCATACCCGATTGCGGCGACGTTGAATCAGGCCAACCAAAATAATTACGAATAAGATACCTGCAACCAGACGGATGAGGGTTACGTTGTCCATGTCTCTCTCCTTTCTTTCGGACAGCCGAAATGTTTTGCGTCCACTTACTGCACTATTTCAGAAATTTCTCGACAGCATCCGCCATGACGAGCAGCGAAGGCCCGAGCGCCACCACGAACAGCGCGGGAAATATAAAAAATACCAGCGGGAACACCAGCTTCACCGCTGTTTTAGCGGCTTTTTCCTCCACCTCCTGGCGGCGCTTGACGCGCAGTCCATCGGAATAGATACGCAATGTCTTCGCGATGCTGGTGCCAAACTGATCCGCCTGGATGAGGGCGGCAACAAGCATTCGCACTGCGTCGATATCGACTCTCTCCGCCAGATTTCGCCACGCATCGGATCGCTCGCGCCCGGCGCGCTGCTCCAGGATGACGAGACCCATTTCATCGCTGACTTCAGGCCGGGCCGAGCGCAACTCGGTAACCGTCCGGTGCAGGGCCTGATCGATGCTCAGTCCCGCTTCCAGGCAAACCACCATAAGATCGAGAAAATCCGGAAGGCTCAGGCGGATTTCAGTTTGTCGCGCGGAAATCCGGCGCGCGAGCCAAAAGTCCGGAGCGAGATATCCCAGAGCCAGAGCCATGATGTAGGCAATAAAGGGGCTGAAATATTCAGTGACGCCAAGTGCCGGCACCAGCAGCGCGAAAACTATGGGAATAAGCACCCTGGAACCATACAGAATTCGCAGGTGAGCGTCGTCGCGAAAGCCTGCACGAATCAGCCGCTTCTGGGCAACCGAGACTTCCTGCGGGCTCCTAGGCAATACCCGGTCAAAAGGTTGAATGGCTGCGCGGAGCGACTCCCCGGCGTGCCGGGGTCGCAGCCAGTCGATCCAGCTTCCTGTCTTTCCGTCCGGTGTAATGGCGGCGGAAAGGCGGGTTGCCAGTCCGGCCCGCAACGCGAGAAAAACCCCCGCGCTGCCGACCAAAAGGAATATCGAGAGAAATGCAATGAAGGCCAGTTCCATAATGTTCAGACCCGAATAGCAACAATTTTCCGCACGATGAGAGCGCCGAGAATGATCTGTATCGCACCGAAGTAGAGCATCTTTACGCCCAAAGGACGCGTCCAGAGCAGACCGATGACGTCAGGCTTGATCAGGTAAAGCAGCAAACCCAGACCCACGGGCAGCAACGAAAGAATCCAGCCAGTGAGACGCCCCTGAGCTGTTTTCACGCGTATTTCTTTTTTCAGCCGGAACCGTTCCCGAATTAGATACGCGCATTTTTCCAGAATCTCGGCGAGGTTACCCCCTGTCTCGCGCTGAATCAGAATCGCAGTCATGACGATGCGAACATCCTGAATGGGCACTCGGGCCGCCAGATTCTCAAGTGCGAGACGCAGGTCGAGCCCGTAGTTCTGTTCGTCGAAGCAGATGCGGAATTCGGGACCGATGGGATCGCGCCCTTCCTGACCGACCAGTCCGAGTACAGAGACCAGGCTGTGGCCGCCACGGAGACCATTCACCATAAGATCCAGCGCAGCGGGCAGTCCTTCCTCGAATTTCAGAAAGCGCGCGGCGCGGCGCCGAAGGATATACAGGAAAGGGAGGGAGGCGGGGATCAGGCCCGCGACGATCGCAATCAACACCGCTCCCGTTCGCAGATAGATGACATACGCGGTCAGCATCCACAGCGTCAGTGCACCCATAAGAAACGCCCCCGGCGTGCCTTTGACATTCGCCTGATAGAGAAGTCGCCGAAGTTGCGGTGCAATAGTAAGGCCCAGAAGAATCCTGTTCAGAAGCGGGATAGAACTCAATAGCTCCCGTTTTTCAAGATCGATTGCCTCATCCTGGTTTGGCCGTTCCACGATCAACAGCGCGTCGAGCCGCGCCATCGTCCGTTTGAGCTGCTCGGAGGCGCCAACTCCGCTCGCCGCTATTGTGAGGGCCACCGCTGCGAAGACGCCGAAAAAAACGATTATGGCGATCAGCATATTTTCTCCCGATGCTCAGTTCACCGCCATCGACATTTCGAACATAGAACCGGGCATCTGAATGCCCGCAACCCGGAGCTTCTCGAGGAATTTCGGCCGGATTCCACTGGGACGAAACGTGCCGATCACATTACCGTCAGGACCAATACCTTTTCGCTCGAAGCTGAATATTTCCTGCATGCTGATGACGTTTTCGTCCATCCCGGTAATTTCCGAAATGCTCATCACCTTGCGGCTTCCATCGCTTAACCTTGAGCACTGCACGACGATGGTAATGGCCGATGTAATCTGATGACGGACCGTTCGCTCCGGCATATTCATGCTGCTCATGGCGACCATCGACTCAAGCCGGGAGAGCGCATCCCGCGTGCTGTTCGCGTGGATGGTCGTCATGGAACCTTCGTGGCCCGTATTCATCGCCTGAAGCATGTCGATCGCTTCTTCGCCGCGTACTTCGCCCACGATGATGCGATCCGGCCTCATGCGAAGGCTGTTGATCAGCAGTTGTCTCTGGCGCACCGCGCCGTTACCTTCCACGTTGGGCGGCCGTGTTTCAAGCCGAACGACATTCTCCTGAGCCAGCTGCAGTTCGGCTGCGTCTTCGATCGTGACCAGGCGCTCGTGCTGCGGGATATACTGCGACAGCATATTCAGGAAAGTGGTCTTGCCTGCGCCGGTGCCTCCTGAAACCAGGATGCTGATTCGCGCCCGCACCGCCGCGGCAAGCAGCTTGAGCATTTCCGGCGAGACGCTCTTCAACTCCACCAGAGCCTCCGCTGAAAGAGGCCCTGTGCCAAAGCGGCGAATCGAAAGCGTTGGTCCGTCCAGCGCAAGCGGCGGAATGATGGCATTGACGCGTGATCCGTCCGGCAGTCTCGCGTCCACCATCGGCGACATCTCATCCACTCTTCGCCCTATCCTCGACACAATGCGATCGATGATCTGCATGATGTGCCGGTCGTCCCGAAACACCACATCCGTCTTTTGAAGCCTGCCGCCTTTCTCGACGTAGACCATGTTCCTGTTGTTGACCAGAATGTCCGATATCATCGGGTCGCGCAGCAGCGACTCGAGGGGCCCGAGACCGAACACCTCATCCAGAAGATCGTTCTGGATCTTTTCTTTTTCCGCGGCGCTGAGCGGCTGTTTTTCGTCGGCCAGGATACTTTGGACGAGCCCGGTGACCGCCTGCTTAGCTTTACCGTTCTGAACGGCTGCCAGTTTTTCAAGATCCAGGCGTGAGATGAGAGTGCGATGCAGCTCCGCCTTAAGCTGCTCCAGATTCAGTTTTTCCATTGTTTTAATCCCGCGAGTACATCCGGCTCTGAGCGGCCAAAAAGGCCAAATTTTTTCTTCTTTGTGCAGGCCGCCACGCGACCGGAGGCTGCGGCCGCCATGTCGTGGATGGAGCGCGCCAGCGCACTTTTTTGGGTGGAAAGCGGTACACCCGTATTTTGCGCCCGCTGGGCGGCCACGAAATCGCTGGGCACCCGCCATTTCGCCGGCTGCAGGAGTGCCTTCGCCACCGCTTCGTCGTCGATGTCCAGATTGCGGGAGTCGTATCGATTCAATACGATGTTGAGTTTTTCCCGGTCAGGTCCGTTAAAGAAGCGCATGACGAAGCGGTTTGCACTGCGCAGATCGGCCACACTCACCTGGCTCACCAGATAAACTGTCGTCGCCATTTCAAAGAGCGACTCACAGGTCTTGATGGGACAGGACCCTGCATCCACCACAACATAAGCAAACTCTTCCCGTGCCACTCGAAGCAATCGATCCAGCCCGTTGCCGGAAGGCTGAAGCGCGGGAATCTGATCGGGCGCACCCAGCACCACCAGGCCCGAGTCGTGTTTCGCGGTGAGCCCCATCAGGAAATCGGAATCCAGTCTGTTGAGGTTGTCAAACGCGTCGAGCACCGTGAACCCCGGCCGGATTCCAAGCGTCAACGCGACATCTCCCAGCATCAGATCGAGGTCGACAAGCAGCACTTTTTCATGAGCAGCGAGGCTGACTGCGAAGTTGCTGGCGATAGTTGTCACACCGCAGCCACCCTTCGCGCCCGCGAACACCAACAACTTACCGGCTGCTGTTCTTTGCCTTCGCCCTTCATCGCGACGCACCGCGGCACGGATAAGAGCCTCACTCGCGGCGCCGGGCAGTACCGGCTCGGTCAGGAATTCACGAGCGCCGGCGCGCATGCAATGAACCAGCATGGTCGGATCCGACTTGCCGGAGTGAACCATAACCGTGATTGAGCTATTGTGCCCACAGAGGTTTTCAATTACCTCGAAGGCCTGCTCCGGATTACAGTCAAGGTCGATAATCACGGCGTCGTATCCGGCGGCAAGCAGCCCCGGCAAGTCGTCGGGCGAAGGATAGTACGAGAGTTCGCAGGAAATTGTCGCTTGTGAGCCTGCGAAGGCCCGCGCCACCGCGGTTCGTCGCTTTTCTTCAGGCCCGATCAATAAAAGGGAAAGCGTGCCCATGCTGAACGAGTCGGTTTCACGCGTGGAGGTGGTCATCGTCACTTCATCTCGGTCAATGCGGTCGGCTGATTTCATGTTTTTGTACTTCTCACCTGCGCGCTAAGAATGAAAGAATGGCGCCTATCGCGATCGCCGGCACATATGGCATTCTGCGGGCGGATGGATTGGTAACGACCAGCGTTTCGTGGGGGCGGAGTCCGCGCTTTTTCAGGTCGAAAATGAGTTCGCCAGCGCCTGTCAGGGTCTCATTCAGAAAGCCGCCCCAGAGTGCCCAACCAAGGGCCATGACTCCGCCCACGAGCCCCATAAATGCCAGGGCCATAGCCAACTGACCGGGGCCCACCCATGCGCCCAGCCCTACGGCCAACTTGACGTCGCCCATCCCCATTCCACCAAGCACATAAAAGAAACCCATCAGCACCGCTGCCAGCAAAATCCCCAAACTGCTCTGTGCGAATCCTCCCCATCCTTCGTGAAAAGTTCGGAAAGTTAATCCCGCCCCAATAAAGGGGAACACGAGCCAATTCGGGACTCGCCGGCTGTGAAGGTCTGTCACAGTTGCGACCAGCATGACAATCATCGTGCACCACAAAGCTGGAGAGTTCATGTTTTTGCTGAGCGCGTCCGACCGCGTATGATCACGTCGCGCTACTGGTAAGGCAATCCGAACCCCTTTCGGAAAAACATCCGCCAGTACCGCGATATCATCGCGTTACGAAACTGAAGTTCGTCGGACGACTGTCAACTTCCGTAAACAAAGCCTCTCCGATGTATTACGAGGTTGACATCGCATTTCGCGACACGTCTTATAAACGGTGCCTATGAAAACGATATGTCGCTAATGCCCTCTAGAGACCCGTAAGCGATTTACCGCGTATTACGAGTAGCCCGACCCCTGTGCAGAGATACGCGCGGATGCCTCTAAATATTGGCCTGCGGTGCGTGTTCACACTATTATCCTCGGGCGATTCAGCACTGATGACACAGCCGATCGTCTGGTGGATCCCAGTCGTTGAATTCTCCGAAAATATGACCGTGTACAAGGAGGAAGCCGCCTCCTGCGAACTGCTCGCTTGAACTTCCACTTCGCCGTGCGGTGTCCTTCTTATAGCCGCACGCGTCTTCGCACACAAGGTCCCATATGCAGCAGATCGTTGAGCCGCGCCGAAGGAGCCTTTCAAAATTTTCGCGGCACGAAGGAGCTTCCTCTCTTCCGCATTTAATTTCTGTCGGACATCTTCGACTCTCCATCGTCGAAACTCTCGGTGCGTTTGTCCGCGACCTGGGTGTCGGAGTTCTTGTTCGAAAGCCTAAAATACGCAAATTACGGACGACATTGGCGGCACTCCGTTCCTGTGCGGCAACGGCTGCGACGCTCAGGCTCTTGCGATATGTTTTTTCCAACTGCCGCAACCGGTGTTGTCAACTTTCCGTACTTGCACGTCAACCCGGGTAGACAAAATCTTGCTCAGTTGTGAACTTTCCACTTCGCGAATATGGAGCAACTTCCGTGTATTGCACTCCCAACGTGCACGCGTTCCGGAGTCTAAGTTCACAGGTTTGCTTGATTTTCCGGCTCCGCACAGGTCTCGGTCACAATTCTTCTGCGAAGACAGTGTCGTGTTTGGCTTTCCACCTGCCTTGCTAAAAGTGCTTATCTCTGGTAAGCGAATTCACACACAAAAGAGGAAAGGTTTTCAAATGCGGGATAATCTTCTGAAACTGGCCGTAAAAAGTAGAATGCTTCTGAACGCGATCAAGGAAGAACATGGACAGGACCTCGTCGAATACGCGGCCGTTATTTCCCTGGTAGTCCTCGGCATTACCGCCGGCATGACGACCCTCGCGAACGGCATCAACAACGCGATGGCTTCGGTCAGCACCAAAATCAACACCACTATCGGATGAACGTCGCCCGTGAATGAGGGCGGACCGAAGGATGATCCGCTCTCACACATCTTCATCGAAAGGACCAATCAATGTCGAACTTCCTGCTCAAAGGGCTGCTCCGCCCACAAATGTTTTTGAAAGCGCTTCTGGATGAGAACGGACAGGACCTTGTTGAGTATGCAGCGGTAATTTCGCTGGTCGTACTCGGCATTACTGTCGGAATGACTACTTTGGCGAATGGCATTAACAACGCCATGAGCTCGGTTTCCACTGCGATCAACACAACTATCGGTTGAAATCCGGCGGCGGGGAGAATGAGTCTCCGTAAGCATGCTTTAGCTTGTCCTCCTCGCCATCCCCACCCAATACTCGATTCTCCGAATGCCAACGCCGGGTACCACTTCAAGCGGACTTACTCCACTGGTCGTCGAACTGGGCCTGACGACAATTGCGATTGTGCTCGCATTCTGCTTTCCCGAACTCGGGGCCCGTCTCTTTTCAGGTCTTGAACGATTCTTCTCACGGCTGGCGGCAAAGCGTGCCCTTTCCGTTTTCGTTTGCGGCGTGACGCCATGTCTGATCCGCATTCTGCTCTTGCCGCTGCACCCCATCCCCAAACCCTGGATACAGGATGATTTCAGTTTCCTGCTCGCCGCTGATACCTTCGCCGCCGGACACCTGACAAACCCCACTCCGCCGTTGTGGACGCATTTTGAAAGTTTTCATATTACGCTGGTTCCCACGTATATGTCCATGTACTTTCCCGCGCAGGGCATGATAATGGCAGCGGGGAAAATTCTCGCGGGGCATCCCTGGTTTGGAGTCCTCGCGAGTTGTGGGCTTATGTGCGCCGGCATTTGCTGGGCCCTTCAGGGCTGGTTGCCGTCGGGGTGGGCTCTCCTGGGAGGGTTACTCGCGGGTCTTCGGCTCGCGCTGTTCAGTTACTGGATCGAAACCTATACGGGCGGCGCCGTTGCCGCGTTCGGTGGCGCTCTCGTCCTCGGCGCCTTGCCGCGAATTCAACGCCATTTCCGCGCCCTCGATTTTTTCTGGATGGCTCTCGGAATGGCGATCCTCGCAAACAGCCGTCCTTATGAAGGCTTGCTGGTTTCCGCTGCCGCAGCAGGCCTGATTGCCTGGTCGTTCTGGAGACGTAGTCACCCCGCGCCTGTCATCGTTCTCCGCAGGCTCCTTCCCGCGGCTGCGCTTCTGATCTCCACGCTTGTATTCATGGGGTATTACGATTACCGGCTGTATGGAAATGTCTTCACACTGCCTTATACAATCAACCGCGAGACTTATTCCGTGGCGCCTCATTTCCTGTGGCAGTCCCCGCGGCCGGTGCCCGCCTACAGGCATCTCGCCATGCGGAACTATTACGCCGGGCAGAGTCCGCAGGCGGAGCCGAACTGGTTTTTCCGTGAAAGGTCTTCTATAAAGGGTTTTGCCAGGGTAGCGCTGCTGAAGCTTACCGGTGCGGAAATTTTCTACGTGAATTTCGCGATGGCGCCTCTGTTGTTTGCGCTGCCGTGGGTCTTGCGCGACAAACGCATCCGCCCTGCCGTTATCATGGCACTCGTGTTTGCTGCGGGCCTGGCGGTTGAGACGTGGTTTATTCCGCACTACGCAGCTCCCGCGGTCGCTTTGTTGTATCTGATTCTGCTTCAATGTGCGCGCCATCTGCGTCAGTGGGGCGGCCCGGGACTCATGCTCGTGCGCGCCGTCCCGGTGCTTTGCGTCGCGCTCGTTATCATTCGCGTGACCGGCCATCTCAGTCTTCCGGATGATGCCCGCTCCACGCAATCGTGGTATGGCTCCGGTCCAATAGGACTTGAACGCGCGCGCATCGCCTCCCAATTGGAACAGCAACCCGGACGTCAACTGGCCGTCGTCAGATACGTTCCGGATCACCTGTACCCCGAGTGGGTCTATAACGGCCCGGACATCGAAGGCTCGCGTGTGATCTGGGCGCGCGAGATGGATGCCGCCGACAATCGGGAATTACTAACGCACTTCAAAGACAGAACTGCGTGGCTGGTTGAGCCCGACGTAAATCCCCCCCGTGTCTCGCGGTATCCTTCTCCTGAGCAATAACCGCAAGCCGCGGTTCGGCACACTGCTCAAATACTATGCGCCGATGCTGAGTCCGGCGCGTGCAAGCGATTTCAGGAGCTAGTTCTGTCTCGCAAAGACTACCGCGACTTCATCGCTATAGACTGTTGTCCAATCCGGAAGCAGTCTCATAACTTGTGTCATCGGATGACTCTTCGATAGCAGACAAAGACGGATCCCGTATTTGCGCAGCAACAGATGCGGATCTTCCTGCACTGTCGCCCAACGGCCATATTCGGCAAATACTCCCGCGGGCTCGTATACATCGGCTCTTCCATCTATGAAAACGCGACGCTCCGGCAACGCCCAGATCAGGTAACCGCCGAACACGTACTCGTTGAGAATGGGTCCGGGAATTGCGGAGTTGCGGATGAAAGCTGTTGCCTTGACAGGCGCTCGCTGCTCTGCCTGGATCGCGATGTCGCGTGCCTTCGGAAAGCCGGATGCAGTCGCGAATGCGACAGCGCTCAGCAGAATTCCATTCAATACGGGATGCTCCCGCCTGTGAGGTTCCGGGCTCCAGACGCTGGACGCCAGTCTGCAAAGCACCGGCATCGTCACAATACCGAAGAGGAATAACATACGCTCGTGCTGTGCCGCGAGTACAAATGCAACGGCCACCAAAGCAAGTTCATCGGCCTGAATGCGAATCCTGACTAAGAGCGGCAGAAGAAGCACAGATGCCGCCGCGGCAAGCAGCAACCACGCACGAATATCGCTGAACGGCGCCGGCTGCCACTCAGCGACCGAGCCGATGTTCAATGGCTGGTGGAGCATCACTTCGAACGGATACCAAATGAGGCGCGGTCCAACCGGATTCACAAGTAACGCGATTCCGGAGAGCGCGATGGAGAGGGAAAGCCAGAAGACGACTTCGCGACCGGCCTGTGGGGATTCCAGCAACCCTGCACGCAACGGCACGGCCCACGCGACCAGCGCGATAACGGCCGCGGCGATTCCAAACACAAATGAGCTATGACAGTTGATCCATAACGCAAAGAGAAGCGGAAGCGCAAGAAACCAACGCGGTGTTCGGGTGCGGCCCAGACGCAGGATCAGAAGCTCACACACGAGCAGCAGGTATCCGATCATGTGGGGCCGCGCTGTCAGCCCGATCGTTCCGAAGCACCAGATTCCCATGGCGCCGCCGAAGGCCAGGCTTGGGTTACCCGCATATTGTCTGCAGAGCAAATATCCCGCAATCAGGATCAGTGATCCGATAACGCATGCCCAAATCGTGAGGCCGGAGTACCCACCCAAACGGTACGAGCCATACATTGTAAGTTCGGACAGCCATTCCTGCGCGACCCACAGCTTCCCCGCCGCCGTAAAGGAATAGGAATCGACGTGTGGAATCGACTGCGTTTTCCAGATCGTTTCACCCGCTTTCAGGTGCCACCACATATCGGGATCGCCGAACCGCGCCTGCACGGTCATCACAGTCAGCAGGATCAGCAACCCGATCAGAACTGCTGGAAACGACAGGATCGTACCGGCGACGGTGCGCCGCACGCTCGCAGCACGCCCGGCAGTTGGGTGAGTGGCGCACGTAGTCGATGGCGCTGCGTCGCTACTCAACATAGCCCCTCTCGCCTCCTCGCGGCCACGCCGCGAAAGAGTAGGGGGACCAGGCATTCACGTCGGCGCGCGTCACTTAGGCTCGAACACGGCAGCAACTTTGTCCTCGTACAGAAGGCGGTACCCTGCATCGGATCGAAGAACCGAAGCCAGCGGAGAATCGTCTTCCAGGATAATTGTTCCTGCCTTCCTGAGTTCGTCGTCTGCCCGCCACGCCTTCGCGGCAAACATGGTGCGTGCGGATCGAAGCACTCGCTCATCCCCATGGAGATTCGCCCTCCCGTCGATCGACACAGGCTTGTCTCTTAGCCGCCAGATGAGATACCCACCCCAGCCGAACCCGTTATATATCGGGCCGGAAGCGCCATGAGCCTGAATAAAGCCGGCGGCGGCAACAGGATAATGTTCGACTACACCTCGTTCTAAATCGGCTTCGGATCTTCCACCCGATCGAATCTCCGCAAACGTAATCAGCAGCACGGCTATTGCTGCAAATGCCCATTGAGAGCGCGACACTTCGTGGCGGCCGCTTTCGCCCTGGCGCGATCTGTAAGCCAGAATCAGCGCTGACGAGATCACGGGGAACCATAGCTCCCTTTGCTCACGAAAGCCGAACCAGCAGGATATCGGCAGCAGAATCAGCAAAAACGCGGGCCTTTGGCGCAGCGTACCCATCGCGAAGCAGGCACCGCACACGAAAGCCAGAACGATCCAGCATGTGAAATCGCGAAACCCCAGCGCCTGCCCTTCCTGTATCACGGCAGCGGAAACATGCTCCCTCACATCCTCCATCACAACAGTCCAGATCCGCCATCCGTATGGATTTGCCAAAGTAGCGATCAAACAGCTTGCCAGCAGAGACCAGAGCCAGAGGCCCGGCAATTTCCGCCCCCTGGGATCTACTGCGAAGGAATATTTTGACCCGGCGGGCAGTGTTTGCTGAATCGCGAAGAGACCCGCGAGGCCGAGTCCATAGATGAACTGGACGTGGATATTGGCCCACAGGGCCACTAACGGCACGATGGGTATTAGCCATGCGGGCCGCCGTCGTTCGCAAGCCTCGAGGAGTAGCCAGAGTTCCAGCGTGAAAAACAGAATCGTGAACAGCCACGGTCGCGGCGTGCGCAGGGCGAACATCGCCGCCTCGGCAGCTCCGGCAAGAATCAGAGCGCGAATCAGATTTGTGTATCTGCTGAGAATGACTGCGAGGACAAACATCGTCGCTACGCTCAGTACGGTGATGAGTCCCGTAATGCCGTGCTGTCCCCAGGTGGCGAATACCTTCACCAGCAGTACGTCGAACAGCCAGTGGTAAGCGACCCATGGCTTCCCCGCCGTCGTCCATGCGTAAGGGTCTGTAGCGGGAACCGCGTTGTTGTGCAGGACCCACTCGCCTGTCCGGAGATGCCACCAAAAATCCGGGTCCTGGCCCGCTTGAGACCAACGAAGCGAGTTCGACGCGAACACTCCCAGCACCAAAACAACGAGCAGAAGATTCAGGAAAGTCCTGCTTTTTGGTTTTGCGATGTCGGGCACCTCGCCGCGACCCGATTCCGTTGCGATTCCCTGTAGGTCCGCTTCGACTGTTTCTGTTTCCAAACGCATCCCTGCTGCTTGAGCATAGTGCCAGCCGAAGAACGTAAGCGGTTTTTCAGTTACTTGGGTGGGCGCGCCGCAGCCAGCTGTAGACCATTGTTGACAAACGTTTGCCCCCGTTGACACAGGGCTGCACGCGACGTGAGGTTATTCAATCATTTGAAAGCATCTATTGCGGCGCGGCAAGCCCCTGAAAACGCTACAGGTCGATACCGTGCCGCGCGCTTTAAGAAGTCGCTTCCATAGTCTCCCCGAAGCCTGTTAGGTCCATCGGTTGCAGCTAAGCGTGAGTCTGCACCGACGCCTATGCTGCACATTACATCCAAATCTCCCCGCCGCCCTGTCGGGTTCGGCATATCGGCAATGTTCCACGTTGCTTCTTTTCTCGCCCTGACACTGGGTCCTTCCTCAGGGCCCTCGGAGAGAAGAACCCCGCCCGCGGACCAGGAGTACACGGTCCTGGTGTTGAATATGGACGACGTTCGGCCCAGGCGCCCCGAACATTCAGCGGACATCGCGAGCAGTCGTGGGGTGTCCACCATGAAGAGTGCTTTGCCCGCACCGCTGAATTCTGCGCGGCAAGCAGATTCCGCCCAGTCAAGCAAGCTGGCTGAACGTGCCGATTCAGGCAGCCACGCAGTTCTTCCGCCACTTCCGCGCCGCGATCGCGCTCCACAGACTCTCATACAGCCTGTCGTGCCGCCCGATCTTAGGCTGGCTTCGGAGATCCCCCTGCCAACCGTGATGTTATGGCAACATCCGCTCGTGCCGATGGCCACGAAGAAAGTCACTCCTGTGGTGCAAGTGCCGGATACTTCGGATCTATCCAATCCGGACAATCACAACAATACTGCCGATTTGAAAGTTGACGCCCTTCTAAAAACTCACACCATCCTGCCGACCCGCCCCTTTGTGGCACCCGCGGCGCGTGGACCTGTTGCGCATCGTTCAAACGATCCGCAGCAGCTTCCTGTGATGGAGGCTGGCCCGGCCAATGTCGCTGCGTTGATATCTTTGCCGGATTCGCCTGTGGTTTCGGCGCGGACCGTGGCCATCCCGGCTGCGAACCAGGTAGCCGCATCCGGGTCCGGCGGGCTCGGGAAGTCGGGTGCTCAGGATGATCGTGGGTCTGGTGCCGCGATGTCGCCATCCAAAACGCCCGCCGGCCAGGGGAGCGGATCGAATGACGGCAACTTGTCCACTCTCGCGGTAAGTAATGGCGGTGCGACGACAGCCGCTGCTTCATCCGGCACCTCACTGGTGGCCCATGGCGAGCCTGGCGGCGGAGGGCAACTGGCGGATCTGCCGATTGCAGGAACCACGCGCGTGACGCTCCCCAAAGACGGCACATTCAGTGTGGTGGTCGCCGGTCCGTCCCTCGCTGCTCCTTATACGGAAAGCGAGGGGGCGCTGAGCGGCAAGATTGTTTACAGTGTTTTTCTCGGCGTGGGGCTGCCTAAGAAATGGATTCTCGAATACTGCCTGCCCAAATCGGAAGAGCAGAAGAACCAGGTAAAAGGACACGCTCAGCCGATCAATGCGCCGTTCCCGTACGTTATCGTCCGACCCAACGATATTGGAATCTCAAGTCGTGAGTACGTTATTGTCCGCGGAATTCTGTCCGTCGCAGGACGTTTCGAGCAACTCGCGCTCGTGTTTCCGAACGACCTCGGGCGGAAGGATCTGCTGATGGAATCCCTGCGGCAGTGGACGTTTCGGCCTGCGAGTCGCGATGGGGTACCCGCAGAAGTGGAAGTACTCCTCATAATTCCAAGTCAGCCGAGCTAACCCTGCGAAATCACGCAACCCAGCGGAATGCGGCTCCGCCGGCGGTTGCGGGTCAAAAAGGTGTCTGCATAATATTTCGCACGTTTTAGTTAGTAACATGTGTCACGAATCATGGAGTGCGTTTAATCGCAATCGTTTGGGGCTTAAAATTAGCGTCCGCAAGCAACTGAATTATTCATCACGGATTCTCGTACCCATTATCGATTTCACTGGAGTGTCATTGTCATGATCGGCACAGGTTTTCTATTTAACTAGCTTTTTGCCTGGGGTGTCGTTGTATTCGGTCTCTATAGAATTTGAGACATGGTTGCTTGTAACAACGGGGGTGTTCAGACGGACAACGAATTGTCAAGCCCCTTGGATTGCACCGCACGATCATTGCGAAACATACCGCTGCCGACGCACTTATCGGCCGTTTGCCAGGCTTGCAGCAGCTTGTCGGCGGAATACGACAGATTAGTGCGGGAGCGCACGCTGCACACCAGCCTTTCGCAAAACGCATGCACCAAAACGATATATATACTCCACAAGAGTATTGCAGAACGCGCCGGCATTGAGGTGGAACACGCTCGCGAAGCGTTCGAACGACATCGATGGCTGCACAACAAGGCAGCCAGGGCGGCAGCGTGTTAAATCCCGTCCGTTGAAACGGCGTGCGAAGAATGTGCCCTTCTCTTTTTGCCATAAGGTCCCGACACCGAAAACTCTGGGTTTTCTAAAACTATGACGCATCAGGTAGCGCTACTATCCCAAGACCCGAGTCTGAACTTTCTCCTCGGCCCCGCTTTAGGCAAAGACTACGAGCTGAGTTCATTAGATCCTGCGGACTTACCCGACACGATAAATCGGCAGACAATCGATGCCGTGTTGCTCGATATGGATTTGGATGTTATCGGCCACGACAAACGCGAAATCCTTCGCGCCGCTGTCGACCGCGAGATCTCCGTGGTCTTGATCGCGGATGATCGTTCGCGGGCGGCCGCCATAGAACTGGTGGGTGCCGGCGCGCATAGTCATTGCAGGAAACCCCCGGCCCTCCGCGAGTTGAAAACCGCTCTTCAGCGCGCCTGCGAAGTGACCGGAATGAAGAGGCGTCTGAAAGATTCCGCGAGACAACCCTCACCGCTCGCGGCGCAACCCGTCTACCATGGCCTGGTTGGCTCGAGTGCCGCAATGCGCCATGTTTGTGAGCTGATCGATCGCGTGGCGAATCTCAACGCGTCTGTGCTGGTGACCGGGGAAAGCGGAACGGGTAAGGAATTGATCGCCCGTGCGATTCATAATGTAGGCGCCAGAAAAAACCAGCCGTTTATCCCCGTATCATGCGGAGCCATCCCTGAAACCCTCATTGAGTCGGAGCTTTTCGGACACGAGAAGGGCGCTTTCACCGGCAGCACAGGCACTCACTGCGGGTATTTCGAACAGGCTGGCGGCGGGACGTTGTTTCTGGATGAAATCGGCGAACTCAGCCCACAGACCCAGGTAAAGTTGCTCCGGATTATTCAGCAAAGGGAGTTCTGCCGGCTCGGGAGTGCGAGGAGCATCCCTTTGAAAGCCAGGCTCATCTTTGCTACCCACCGGAATTTGCAACGCATGGTGGCGGATGGTTCGTTCCGCCTGGACCTTTTCTATCGGGTCAACGTCATGACAATCCATTCTCCTTCGCTGTCCGAACGAAGGGATGACGTTGCAGCGCTTGCCACCCATTTCGTAAACATCTATTCCGAAATGTATGACAAGTACATCGCCCGCATCCATCCCACCGCTCTGCAGATTCTGAGGGAGTACGAGTGGCCCGGCAACGTGCGCGAACTGGAGAACGCCATTCAGGCATCCATTATCCGGGCAGAATCGGATGAGATACTGCCCGGTGATTTACCCGATTCCATCCGCAACTGGGACGCCGAGGTGGAAGAGGTTGACATCGTACAAGCCGGAAAATTCGAGAGGCTGCTCAAGGATTACAAAGTCAAGCTGGCAATGAAGGCTCTTGCGACCCATCAGGGAAATAAAGCCATGGCTGCCCGCAGTCTGAATATCTCGCGAGCATATATCTATCGGTTACTCAACGAGTCGGCGTCTACCCACGCGCGGAACGGCTTTGACAATTTGACACCCGCGGAAGCGGAAATCGTTGATCATGAAATTAGCCCCGCGCGTAAATGCCTGTAGGGAATACGCGCGCCAGTCTGCAATCGCTTCGCCCACTTCAAAGTTTGTCCCCTCGCAGCTATGCGCGACCCGCGTGTTCGATGACACGAAAGCGTCACGTGGCGCTGACTCTCAGCCTGGCTTCCGCCAAAGTTTGGCCCGATAGTTGCCCTCGGAACTTTCATGAAGCCCTGCACGCTTTGCGGCACCCTCACATCTCATCGCCAACAACAGAATCCACTCTGCAGTGTATGTAGCGGCAGGTTGTATGCGTCCGATCACGGTCTGGAAGGCCGGTACAAAACTGCAAAAGGCGAAATCGCTGATGAGCGGTCATCTGAAATGCCGGACCGGTAGCCGTTGGTTAAACCAATGACAATTAGTGAAGCCCACCGGGATACAAGCTGTCGTTGAGCTGTTTGTCCTTCCCTTCACCCAGGCCGCAAAAATGCTGATTTCGCGGCATGACAACTTCCGCTTCAGCAACCTCACAGCTCCTGCCCCTTAAAACAACTGACACACTTGCCAAGTGCCTGGGTTGGTTCAGCGTCGGCCTTGGGGTCACGCAACTGGTCGCTCCGGACGCTCTTTCCCGATACATCGGGATCCGGCCCAACACTTCACGCATGCGGACGATGGGAGTGCGCGAGTTGAGTGCGGGCATCGGCATCCTGGCAACGCGCCGCATGAAGGGGTGGCTATGGGCAAGAACCGGCGGAGATGTGGTAGATATTGCATCGCTGGCCGTCGCCGGCATGAACCCCCGCGCAAAACGTTCGCGGGTGGCGTGCGCCATGGCAGCCGTCGCTGGTGTGACCGCGCTCGATGTCGTCTGCGCCACCAGGCTCTCGCGGCAGGACGCCGAGGGAGTACGCCGTATCGCCAGCGTGCAGATCAACCGCACCCCGGAAGAATGCTACAGGCTATGGCACGACTTCGAGCGCCTTCCGGAATTCATGCGGCATCTGAGGTCGGTGCGGGTAACAGGCGCCAATCGCTCCCACTGGATTACCAAACCAATTGCCGGCAAAGAATACTCGTGGGATGCCGAAGTAACCGAAGATATCCCCAATGAGCAGATCGCGTGGCGCTCTGTGCAGGGCGACGTGAACATGTCCGGGCGCGTACGGTTTCAGCCTGCGCGGGCGGGAAAGGGGACCATCGTCCGCGTCTTCATGACCCACGATCTGCCCGCCAGTGCCACTGGTCTGCTGCTCGGGATGTTGCCCGGCAAAGATCCCGGCATGGCCCTTCGCAAGGAATTGCTCGGCTTCAAACAACTTCTCGAAGCCGGCGAAATCGCGACCACCGAGGGGCAATCCGCCGGCGGCAGTCAGGGAGCAACCAGGCTGGATCGTCTCGCCCGGGTCTGATCGCTCCGCCGGTCGTTCGTTTGTCCGCTCGAATACCCAGGCAGCAAAACTGCTCCCTTATATCGACAAGGAGAAGATATGAAAGCCAACTGCTGGTATGGCACGCATGATGTTCGTGTCGAGACAGTGCCCGATCCGAAGATCCTCAATCCCCGCGATGCTATTGTCCGGATCACCTCCACCGCTATCTGCGGCTCCGATCTGCACCTGTACGACGGCTATATTCCGTCCATGCACAAGGGCGATATTCTCGGCCACGAGTTCATGGGAGAGATCGTCGAAACCGGAAATCGCGTAACCAACCTAAAGGTGGGCGACCGCGTGGTAGTGCCGTTCCCGATCGCGTGCGGCAACTGTTTACCCTGTCAGGAAGGTTTGTTCTCTCTCTGCGAGAATTCCAATCCGAACGCCCTTCTTGCCGAAAAGCTGTGGGGACACTCCCCATGCGGCATTTTCGGATATTCCCATCTGCTGGGCGGCTATGCCGGAGGGCAGGCGGAATACGCGCGCGTTCCTTTCGCCGATTCCGGCCCGATCAAGGTTCCCGAAGGACTCGGCGACGAGCGGGTACTGTTTCTCTCAGACATCCTCCCCACCGGCTATATGGCCGCCGAGGCCTGCAACATCAAACCCGGAGATACGATTGCCGTATGGGGTTGCGGTCCCGTCGGTCAGTTTGCCATCAGCAGCGCTCTGATGCTCGGCGCGGAACGGGTGATTGCGATTGACCGCGTTCCCGAACGTTTAGGCATGGCCCGCCGCCAGGGAGCGGAGATTATCGACTATGAACAGCTCGATGTCCTCGATGCTCTTCGCGAGAAGACCGGGGGACGAGGTCCCGATGCCTGTATCGAGGCTGTGGGCATGGAATCTCACTCAGTGGGCGCGATGCACACTTACGACAAAATCAAGCAAATACTCATGCTGGAGACTGGCCGTCCCGCGCCGCTGCGCCAGGCAATTATGGCGTGCAAAAATGGCGGCACCGTTTCGGTCGCGGGCGTCTACGGCGGGTTTCTGGATAAGATCCCTTTCGGCTCCATCATGAATCGCAGCATCACCATAAAATCCGGACAGACGCACGTGCATCGCTATCTGGCTCCCCTCATGAAGCGAATCATGGACGGCGACATTGATCCATCGTTTGTAATCACCCATCGGATGTCGCTCGACGAGGCGCCGGAGGCCTTCCGTACCTTCCGCGATAAAAAGGACAACTGCATCAAGGTGGTCCTCACACCAGGCGATGGAGCCCACGCATGAAACGCCGGTGGCTCTTCCTTGCCATGGCCGTCCTGAGCAGTGGAGCTTGCGGGCACAGGAGCGAAAGCGATCAGCCCGGCGAGCGGCAGCCGGGCTCTACCCCGGCGGAGCAAAAAGGCGGGTTGAATACTCCCGGCGTTCCTGACAATCCAGGCCGGGGAACAGTTGGGGGCTCGGGCTCGCAGGTCCCGCCCCCCAGGGGTGAGTGAGCCGTATCGATTGGCACGGCAATTGCCACAGTGTGTCGCATGCAGGCCGTCATAACCAAAGTGATTCCCGGCGATGAGATCGAATCGTGCGGAATCGCCGGATGCCAGGAGGCCGTTGCGTACCACCTGCTCAAACTTCGCGACGATGGCTCGGAAGAAGAGACCCGGTTCTGCACAACGCATGGGGAAGAATACGCCAGGCGTGGTCACCTTACAATTTCGGAAAACACCTGACCGCCCTGTAATCAAACAGGCTGGTTTAATCGCTGCCCGGCTCTTTTACCCAGAACCGTCATCAGACGATACAGCGAGCCGTGCCGGCTCTCGACATCCGTCCCAACCTGTATTGAATGGTCGGCGGCATCGCCCTTCGGCAATAATGCATTCGTCAGGCGCAGCGTTCCGGCTGTCAAACCCGGCAAGAGTGTTTCTGCCCAGGCGAGAACCTGCGCCGGTAGCCCCAGCACAATTTCCGATCTACCTGCGCAAACCGCATTGACAGTGCGCCGTGCCGCGGCTTCCGCGCTCAGCGTCAGCAGGGGCAGACTGGCCGCCGCGCCGAACCAACTCGCTTCTGCTACGTGGTCGCCCTTCAGGTTGGCGTTTACGTAAGAGCCGGTTCGCATCAATCCGGGAATCACCGTCGTTACCTGAATACCGAAACGCCGAACCTCGTCCCGCAGACCGTCGCTGAAAGCCACTGCCGCGGCCTTCGCACAACTGTAAGTCAGCAGGTGCGGCACGCTCACTTTACCGCCGATGGATGTGACGTTCACAATAGTGCCCTCGCCGCGCGTCTGCATCGCCGGCAGCGCCGCGAGCGTCACATAAAGAGGACCCCAGAACATCACCGCCATCGAACGCTCAAAGTCCGCCACATCCAGATTCTCAAATGGCGAAACCATGATCTCGCCGGCATTATTGATCAACATGTCGATACGGCCATAATGTCGCCTGATGTCTTCGATCATGGCCGCCACACTGTCCCTGTTCGAAATGTCGCACGGGGAGACGATAACTTCAGTTCCCGCAGCCGCCAGCGCCAGTCGCGCTCGCTCCAGTTCATCCACGTCACGTGCGCATAAAGCCAGCCGGCACCCGCGCGAGGCAAATTCACGGGCCAAAGCCAGCCCCAGACCGCGGGAACCGCCGGTGATCAAAACCACCCGGCCTGCCAGCTTTTTTTGGCGTGCCCGCGTCCTTGCAGCGCCGACCAAAGTCATGCCGGCCGCCGCTCCCGCTGCACACGCTGCGATTTTGCCGTATCCGCTCATGAAACTTGCCATGATGGCTTTTTTGAAAGCACGTCGCCAGCCATCGCGTGAGTGCCGAAAGCGGCTGATCGGGTGGACCTGAGGCACTGAGTTTGCTCTCGGCAAATTGCCCGCGATTCACCGCCAAACCCTGCATTTCAACCGGCTCGCCCTTTCGTCCAGGGCGCTGGCGATGCACGTGCAAGCTCTCTGGCGTTAACATGGAACCGGAGGTTCGATGTCGCTGAATGTATTAAAAGACATCCGGAAAATCTACGCCGGCCTGAATGCCCACGAAGTCCGTGAGGCGGCAGCGCAGGAACTCACGATCGGACTGCTGGCGAACAGCGAAAACGTCTATCGCGACATGGAAGAGTTTCTGGTTCCGCCCCAGCTGAATTCGGCCGTACGCGAAAGAGCGTTGCGAATGGTCTACCGGCTGGATCAACCTCAGAAGGATTTCGATATTCTCCTCTGTGAACCCGGCGTAGGCTTGCCCCGCAACGGTTTTCTTTTCGATCCCGTTGGCGGCGATCCCGGCGGGAGCGATGTTGCCCTCGTCGATTCCATTGTTTCCGAAAATCAACCCATCGAGCTGGCGCTGGCCCGCACGTTCCCGGTTTTTCGGGAAGCCGTTGCCAGGCGACTTGTCACCCGAATAGCCCGCGAAAATGCCATGCTGGCTCTGGTAACAGCCCTTCCCAATGTCGTTCCGAATTTCATCGAACTGCCCTGGGCGGTGGGTGAATTTGCAACCGACACCGCCTTCCTCACCATGAATCAGATCCGTATGGCGTTGATGATGGCAGCCGTTTACGATCACCCCATCGGCTACAGCGAGCAGAAGGCCTCGATTGCGGCTATCGCGGCTGGAGCTTTCGGCTGGCGCGCTGTGGCACGCGAACTCGTCGGCAAGATTCCGCTGGGAGGCGGTTTAATTCCCAAAGCGGCCATCGCGTATGCCGGCACCTGGGTCGTGGGAACCGGGCTCGATCGCCTTTACCGGACCGGCATGAACTTCTCGCGACGCGAGAGACGCGCCGCGTGGACCCACGCCATCTCCCAGGGCAAAGAAGTAGCGTCCGAACTCCGGCCCTGAGTCCGCTTCATTTCCGATGCCCCGCGTACCACGGCGCGGTGACCGTGAATATGCGCTCATTGCCACGCGCAATTAACACCCACTCCACCAGTCGCGCGCGCTGATTGTGCAGGAAGTATTCGTACCACTTTCCCTCTACCAATTCCGGCAGGACGACGATGATTGTCCGCCCCGCGTTGGTGTTTGAAACATCCAGGATGTACTGAACGATGGGCACGATGACAAACCGGTATGGCGACGGCACCATCTGCAGCCTCGGCGGCTTCCGGCCCGAATCGAGAAACGGCTTCTCCACGTAAAGCTTCCACTCTTCCCCGAGCGAGTCGGCGCGTTCCGACGTTTCGACATGAACGGCGATCACCTCCGGCGAAAGCCGCGCGGCAAACTCAATTCCACACCGCGTGATATCGCTCCAGCGTTCCACCGGCACAACAACAATTGGATGCTCGTTGAGACCGGCCACTCGCACCGGGGCCTTGCATGCAGTCAGCGTCTCCACCGCATGATAGTGCCTGTGGATCGCGACGAACAAAGCGATTGTCAACGGAATGAAGAGCAGCGTAATCCACGCGCCTTCGGCGAATTTGGCTACCAGAATGACAACAACGGTGATCCCCGTAGCGAACGCGCCTGCTGCGTTGACCACCGCCTTGGGCCCCCAGCCCGGACCGCGGTGTTTGTGCCAGTGCACCACCATGCCGGATTGCGAAAGAGTAAACGCCAGAAACGCGCCCACCGCGTATAGCGGAATCAATCGGTCCGTGACGCCGCCGAAAAGCACCAGAAGGCCGGCGCACAACAGCGCCAGGATTACGATGCCATACGTGTAGACCAACCTCCGCCCGCGATAGGCGAACGCATGAGGCAGATAGTTATTCTCCGCAATCGCCCGGCACAACCGCGGAAAATCCGCGAAGGCTGTGTTGGCCGAAAGCGACAACACGACCAGGACGGACCCCATCGTCAGATAGTAGAAAGCGCCTTTTCCGAACACCGCCGAAGTCAGCATGGAAAGAACACTCTGATATCCGTGCTGTCCCGGATTTGTCGCCGCGATTCCGTACACGTTCACCAGCCAGGAAATCCCGGCCAGCAGAATCGCCAGCAGGAAAATAATAATCGTGAGCGTGCGCCGCGCGTTATCCACCGCCGATTCGCGGAATGCAAGCACTCCGTTGCTCACCGCTTCCACCCCGGTAATTGCCGAGCACCCGCTCGCGAACACTTTCAGCAGCAGCCAGTAGCTCATGGCGGCAGTTACCGCGGGCGGAGGTGGAATCGGAACCACCGGTGACGGATGTCCGCCGCTCGTCGCCGCGCGCAGTATCCCCGCGCCGATTGTGATCAGCAGCGTCCCCAGAAAAAGATACGTCGGCACCGCAAAAATCACTCCCGCCTGGTGAATTCCACGCAGATTCAAAATCGTCACCGCTATCAGAATCGCCATGCAGAGAGCAACAGTGTGCGGCAGCAATGACGGCACTGCGGAAACCAGGGCACCGACTCCCGCCGAAATGCCCACCGCAGCGGTGAGAATGTAGTCGGCCATCAGCGCGGCAGCCGCCAGCAATCCGGCCGACGGCCCAAGATTCAAACGCGCCACCGTGAACGATCCGCCCCCCGACGGATACGCGCCAATCGTCTGCCTGTACGAACAATAAACAACCACCAGCAGCGTAATGATGGCGGCACTGACCGGCAGGATGTAGTGAATACCCGCCAGGCCCAGCGGCATCAGGAGACTCAGCGCGGCTTCCGGTCCGTAAGCGGCAGAGCTCAAACTATCCAGCCCGAAGATCGGAACACCCTCCGCGGGGCCGATCTGTTCCGCTCGTTCCTCACTTGTCCTGATAGGCTTGCCGACCAGGATGTCGAGTATGTTCATGAGGCTTTCGTCCCGCTTACCACCTGCAAACGCAATACCGCTGACGGCCCCACTGCAATCGGCCGGCGATTTTCGATAACATAGGACGCGATGAACCTCGCACAACGAGTCTCCTGTTTCCTCCTGGCCGCGGCCGCCCTGGCACCCGTCTCCATCCGCGCCCAGGCCCAAAGGGGGCCGACGATGCTCCCGGAAACGACGACCAAAATCTCCGATCATGTCTGGATGATCGAAGGAAACCCGAACATCGCAATCGTCGTTGGCAGCCGTGCAACCCTCGTTGTCGATACTGGCCTCGGACCGAAGAACGGCGCTACAATCGCGCGCGTCGCCGCCAAACTGGCTCCCGCCAACACCAAATTGTTCCTGACCACCACGCACTTCCATCCCGAACACGCCGCGGGAGCACCTGGCTTTCCCCCCGGAACGATCCTGCTTCGCGATGTGATCCAGCAGCAGGAAATGGAAAAACACGGCCAGGAAATGATCGATATGTTCGCTGGGCGGTCGGCTGAAAACAAAGAACTCCTCTCGGGAGTCGCACTTCAATCGCCGGACATTCTCTTCGATCGCGAAGCCAGACTCGACCTGGGCGGTGTAACGGCGCGCCTGCTTTGGTTCGGCGAAGCCCACACCAAAGGCGACGAGCTGACTTTCGTGGAACCTGACCGTACGCTGATTTCAGGCGATGTAGTGCAGAACAAAACCATGCCCAATATTTTTGGCGATGGAGGCACCCCCGCAACGTGGCTGGCGGTTCTCGATAAGGTAGTCGCACTGAATGCAGCGCACGTCATGCCGGATCATAGCGCTCCCGGCGATGGATCTCTCGTTACCGCCGAGCGCGAGCTGATTTCAGACATGCGCACGCAGGCTCTTGCGCTGAAAAAACAAGGAGTGGCCGCGGCTGACGCGGGCAAACAAATCAGTGCGAATTTGAAAACCAAACATCCCGATTGGCCAAATACGAACGCCGCGGGATTCGTCAACAGCGTCTACGCGGAACCCTAGTAGGCTGGCTCTTTCGGAGCCGCGCGCGCAAGCGAGCGGTCTTGCACCACCCGGCCGAAACCCAAACCCACAAACCGCGCGAACCGAATCCGTCGTCAGCCGAGTACTCTCACAACCACCTATGGCTGCAGCGGAATCGTAGCTTTACCAGCGGGCCCTTCATATAACAATTCCACCGTGTGAATACCCTTGCGCGCTCCACCATAGCGGAAGAAAACCAAACCTGCCACAGGCAATGCGCGGTCGCCTTCCGGCAGCGCCGCATTCTGAACCTTCAGCTGCATCGCCCGTTCCATCTCCGGTGGAATGTGGATCACCACCGGCGTCGAATCCTGCTCTCCGCCGCCACCCAGTCCGCCTGCTTTGGATTTCTCCTCTTTTTCTTTCTTAGCCTCGGGAGGCGTCCAGGAAGGATCCCGCAGATTTCTGAAAACAGCCGCAAACTGCTCGGCAGGCAAGCCACCCTTCTTACCATTGATCCGAAGAGAAAAATCGCTCGATGAAACCACCAGATGCGCATCGGCCGCGCCGAAAATGCCAACCTCCACCGCCACGTAATCCTCGGTCGAAAGGATAGCGTCCGGAGTCGGCACCGAGTGCTCATCGAACTCGGCGCCCATCGTGACCTTCCCAACCTGGGCATGTGCCAGATACTCATTCGCGTTAGCCCTGGGAGGAATTCCCTTGGCGGTACGCGCCGTCCCCGGAACTGCCGGGGGAGCCTGCGCATACACCAAACCAGCCAGAAGGAGGGCGAAAAGGCCAAAAGCCGCTGCTTGAAAACGATACGTCATTCCAGTCACAGTCTACCGTATTTACGCCGTTCTTATGCTCTCCGAAGGAATTAGAATGAATCATGGAAACGAGGAGGAACAGTTGGAACCACGGCTCGACTACCAGAAAGTAGTGCCTAAAGAAGCGCTCCATTCGCTCTACGCGCTCGAACAAAGCATTCGAAAAGGAGGCCTCGAAACGAATCTTCTGGAGCTGATTCGCATGCGGGTCTCGCAGCTGAATGGCTGCGCATACTGCCTCGACATGCACAGTAAAGACGCGCGCGCCGAAGGCGAAACCGAGCAGCGCCTGTACGGCCTCAGCGCCTGGCGCGAAGCCCCGTATTACACGGATCGCGAACGTGCCGCCCTCGAATGGGCCGAAGCCATCACCCTGGTCTCACGCGACCAGGTTCCGGACGAAGTCTACCGGCACGCCCGCGGGGAATTTGATGAGAGCGAACTCGCCATGCTCACGCTGGCGGCGGTAGCCATTAACTCCTGGAATCGCATCGCCATAGCCTTCCGGGCCGTACCCGGTACATATCAGCGTCCGGCCTGAGCGGATACAATCGATCTGGACGCAGAGCCCGGCATGAACCGCGTCCTGTGAACGGATTATCCAATGACCCCAACCCGCAGACGTGAATTTCTTTCCGCCGCCGCTGCCGCCGCGCTCCTGGCCGCCGGACGCGACGCCTTCGCGGCGCCCTCACAGGCCGCCGCATGGGATCAGGTTCCCAAAATTCTGGCACGTATCAAACCACCGGTCTTCGCGAAGCGGGATTTCGGCATCACGAAATACGGAGCTACTACCGCGGCCGATTCCGATTCCAGCGATGCCATTGCAAAAGCCATCGACGCGTGCAATCGCGCCGGCGGGGGACGCGTCGTGATTCCCCCAGGCATTTTCAACACGGGTGCCGTTCACCTGAAGAGCAACATCAATCTCTACATCTCCGCGGGCGCCACACTCCGGTTCATTGCCGATCCCAAAAAATATCTGCCCGTCGTCTTCACTCGCTTTGAAGGCACCGAACTGATGAACTACTCTCCGTTCATCTATGCCGATGGCCAGGAAAACCTTGGCGTGACCGGTGAAGGTACGCTCGACGGTCAATGCACTCGCGCCAACTGGTGGTCGTGGACCACCGCAAAGCGCTGGGGTCAGCCGGAAGGCGTCACCCCGCCGGATGGTCGCGCCACTTTGACGGACATGGGAAACCGGGGCGTGCCCGTCGCCCAGCGCGTGTTCGGCGAAGGCCATTACCTCCGTCCTGTTTTCATTCAGCCCACGCGCTCGAAAAATATCCTGATTGAAGGCGTGACAATTCTCAACTCCCCCATGTGGGAAGTCAGCCCTCTCTATTGCACCAACGTCACGGTGCGGAATGTGAAGATCGACAGCCATGGCCCCAATAACGACGGCTGCGATCCCGATTCCTGCATTGACGTGCTGATCGATAACTGCAGCTTCAGCACGGGTGATGATTGCATTGCCATTAAATCCGGTCGCAACGCGGATGGCCGGCGGGTGGCGAAACCGACGGAGAACGTGATCATCCGCAATTGCGAAATGAAAGACGGTCATGGCGGCTTGACCTTAGGCAGTGAGGTGTCCGGTGACATCCGCAATGTCTTTGTTGAGAATTGCCGCTTGAACAGCCCGAATCTGAACGAAGCCTTGCGCTTCAAAACGAACGCCATGCGCGGAGGCGTGATTGAAAACGTCTATTTCCGCAATATCACGATTGGCCAGGTGTCGGATGCCATCCTCCAGGTGGATTTCTACTACCAGGAAGGCGCAAAAGGCCCCGAACACCCCCTTGTTCGCAATATCGATATTCGCGATGTGACCAGCCAGAAGTCGAAATTCGCCTTGCAGTTGCGCGGCTTCCCCGACTCGCCCATGAACAACATTCACTTCGAGCGCTGTAGCTTCGATAATGTCGCGACGCCGGACGTGGTCGAAAATGTAAAAGGGCTGACTCTCACCGATGTAAAGGTGAACGGCAAGGCTGCGCAGTCGCCCGCTTAGCGCCCGCGATTTAAGAATTCTATAAGGAGACTCAATGATGTCCGGATTTACAGCAAAGAAGGTATTAGCAACAGGCGGAGCGATCTTGCTCGCAACTGCCATCGGTTTAGTCAATGCACAGCCGCCGGCTGGTGGCGGTTCCGGCCGCGGCGGTTTCGGAGGACGTGGCGGTGGTGGTGGACGCGGCGGTGGTATTGCCCAGACTCTCTTTGCCGCTCTCGATTCAGATAAGGACGGTTCGCTGACTCGTCCCGAGATGAAAGCGACCCTCGACGCCTGGTTCACCAGTGCCGACTCCGCGAAGGCGGGTTCTGCCTCAGGCGATCAGCTCCTGAAGGCCCTCACCGCGGTATTCCCGATCGCACCCACCACGGGCGGCTTCGATACCTGGGGAAATTCCATCCCCATGACGCCCCAGCAGGCCGAAGTCGACGCCATGATGGCGGCGCTCCCCACAAATCCAGGCGCCAAACCCGCGCGTGCCCGTAAAGTGCTCGTGTTCGCGCACACCGGCGCGGGAGGCTTCGTCCATGCTTCGATTCCCCTCACGGCAAAAACGATCGAAGCTCTCGGTAACAAGGGCGACCTCTGGTCCACAACCATCAGCTACAGTCTGGCCGACATTACACCCGCCAACCTGAAGCAATATGATGCGATTTTCCTCGATAGCACTACCGCCTGCTTTCTCGACGATGCCGACACAGCCGCAACCAACGCGCGCCGCGCCGCTTTTCTCGACTTCGTGAGAAGCGGTAAAGGCGTCGCAGGCATCCACGCCGCCACCGATTCCTATCATTGGGATTGCGCAGCGCAGGCCAAAACCGCTGAAGCAACACCACGCGCCGATACCGCCCACGTCCTCGCCGCGCAGTTTGTGGCCCAGGGTGACGCGAATTCCGATAAGAAGGTCAGCCGCCAGGAGCTGGCTGCGCTGGCCGATGCCTGGTACGACAAGCTCGATACCGATAAGGCAGGCAAAATCAGCCAGGCCGACTTCACGGCGCGCCTGACGCCCGCCGTCCTTCCAGCCCCGGTCCGCCCGCCCCAGCCATCCGGCGAGGCAGCGCTCCAGCAGTGGCCGGAATTCAACAAGCTGATTGGCGGCTTCTTCAAGTTTCACTGGAGCGATCCGCAGCTGATCACCACGAAGATTGACGACCCGAAGAGCCCGCTGACCGCGATGTTCCACGGCCAGGAGTTCGAAATCCACGACGAAACCTATACCTTCAACCAGGATTCGTTCTCTCGCAAAAACGTCCACGTTCTGACCAGCATCGATTACGACAAGATGAGCGACACGGATAAAAAGAAAGAGAGCAACCCTCGCACCGATCAGGACTACGCGCTCAGTTATATTCGGGCAGAAGGCAAAGGCCGGGTGTTTTATGAGGGTCACGGGCATAGCGCTCGCGTCTATGCCACGACGCCGATGCTTGAGCATATTCGCGCCGGAGTCCAGTACGTCATCGGCGATCTCAAGGCGGACGACAGCCCTTCGGCCAAATAGCAGGTAACCTGCCATGTCAGCAAGGAAAGGGGGCGGGGCTTCGGTCCCGCCCCCTTTTTTGTTGAACAAATTGTATACAGAATGCGATAGACTATTCCACGGCACAGGAGAGTTTATGAAGTCCAGATTTCTAAGCAGAACGGTAGTAGCTGCGGGCGCGGTGGGTTTCCTCGCAATCGCGATGAGTTTATTGAACGCGCAGGCTCCCGCCGGCGCATCCGGCGCGGCTGGACGCGGTGGTTTCGGACGTGGTCCGAGCACAGGCGAGCTTGTTTTCAACGCCGTCGACAAGGATAAGGACGGTTCGGTAACGCGCGCTGAATTCAAGGCGACATTCGACGGCTGGTACGCCGCCGCCGATAAGGCGAAAGCGGGATCGGTCGTCGAGCAGCGGCTTGCCCCTGTGCTTCAGCCCATATTTCGTTTCGCCAAAGAGCAGGACATCGACAACATGAAGGCCGCTCTGCCGAAGACGGCGGGTGCCAAGCCCCAGAAAGCCCGCAGGGTTCTGGTCCTCGGTGCGGCCAACGGTTTCGTTCACTCCTCCATCCCGCTCGCCGCGATCACCGTTGATGAACTTGGCAAGGGCGGCAAATTGTGGACGACGGACCTCACCTACGATGCCGCCGACATCAACACCGAGAATCTGAAGAAGTATGACGCCATCGTCCTCGACAGCACGACCGGCTGTTTCCTTGACGATCCGAAGGACGCCGCGGCGACGGCCGCCCGTCGTGCGGCGCTGCTGGACTTCATCCGCGGCGGCAAAGGCATCATGGGCGTCCATGCGGCGACCGACTCCTATCACGGAGGGACGTGCAGCGGCCTGGCTGGCGATGGCGTGACCTTCGCGACGGCGATTATGAAAGACGGCGACAAGGACGGCGACGGCAAGATGACGAAGGCTGAAATGTCCGCCGTGGCCGATGCCTGGTTCGATAAGCTCGACACAGCGAAGGCGGGCAAGATTGCCAAAGCCGAGTTCGTGACGGGATATTCGGCATCGATCGCTCCCCCGCCGGCAGGCGGTGGTTTCGGAGGTGGGTTCGGCGGTGGCCGTGGTGGTTCGGGCGGACGCGGCGGCGCGGGCGGACGTGGCGGCTCGGGACGCGGCGGAGCTCCGGGTGGTGCGCCCGGCGGTGGCTCTGGAGCCCCGCTGTGGCCGGAATTCAACACGCTGATCGGCGGTATTTTCAAATTCCACTGGGTCTATCCCCAGCTGATCACAACTAAAATCGATGACCCGAAGAGCCCGCTGACGGCAATGTTCCACGGGCAGGAATTCGATATTCACGATGAAACCTACACCTTCGCGCAGGATTCATTCTCGCGTAAGAACCTCCACGTGCTCACCAGCATCGATTACGACAAGATGAGTCCCGAAGACCGTGCAAAAGAAGGTTCACCGCGTACGGACCACGACTTCGCGCTCAGCTACATCCGGCCCGAAGGCAAGGGCCGCATGTTCTATGAAGCCCATGGGCATGACGAGAAGATCTACGCGATGACGCCGATGCTCGAACACTATCGCGCCGGCATCCAGTACGCTCTCGGCGACCTGAAGGCGGACGACAGCCCGTCGCAGAAGTAGTTTCAAACCAAAGCGAAACCAAAAAGGCAGGAATTCGGGTCAACCCCGGATTCCTGCCTTTTTGTCTTATCGGCGTGCACCGGCGTGCATCGGCGGCCATTATTGGTTTTCGCCGATTTAGAGTCACAACAAAATTTCAACTATTTTGCGCCTCATTCCAAAGCACTTAACCACAAAACCCACCATTTTTAACCCCGTCATCCATTGCCCTCCATGCTATTCCGTACTCATGAGAGCAATATGACCTCGCAAAAACAACTCGACGCCAACCGCGCCAACGCAAAGAAAAGCACCGGCCCCCGCACAGACGACGG
>JAICJH010000005.1 GCA_025928545.1 Bryobacteraceae bacterium
CCGCCCCGCCCGCTGCCACGTCGAAGCAATGGTCCCCGGATACCCCGCCATCACCACCGCATCGAGCGATCCCACATCGATGCCCAGCTCCAGCGCATTCGTCGCCACCACCGCGCGGATATCGCCCGATCGCAGCCGCTGCTCGATCTCCCGGCGCTCCCTTGGCAAATATCCACCGCGATAACCGCGCACCGATTCCGTCGGCAGCCGCCCCTTATCGCAGGCATCTTTCAAATACGTAACCAACAACTCCGTAGCTAACCGGTTATTCGCAAACACGAGCGTCTGCTGCTGATGATCCAGCAACTCCTGCGCAATGCGCCGCGATTCGTTGATGTAACTTCGCCGGATTCCCAATTGCCGATTCACCACCGGCGGGTTGTAGCAAACGAAAACCTTCTCTCCCGCGGGCGCGCCATTCTGATCGATCAATCCGAACGGCGATTCCATCAGCGTCTCCGCCAGTTCCCTCGGATTCGCAATCGTCGCCGAACACGCCACAAACTGAGGCTTCGATCCGTAAAACTCACACAGCCGCTTCAGCCGCCGCATGATATTGCCAAGATGGCTGCCGTAAACGCCCCGGTAATAATGCAACTCATCCACCACGACGTACCGCAGGTTTTCAAACAGCTTCACCCACTTCGTGTGATGCGGCAAAATCCCCGTATGCAGCATGTCCGGATTCGTCAGCACAATATTGGCGCGCTGCCGGATCGCCCGCCGCGCATCCTGCGGGGTATCGCCGTCATATGTGAACGCGCACAGATCGGACCCCATGTCTTCGATCAGTCCATTCAGCTCATCCAGCTGATCTTCCGCCAGAGCCTTGGTCGGGAAAAGATACATCGCGCGCGCGCCCGGCTCTGCGGTCAAACGGTCCAGCACCGGCAGGTTGTAGCAAAGCGTTTTGCCGCTCGCGGTCGGCGTCACGATCACGACATTCTCGCCGCCCTGCACCTTGGCGCAGGCCAGGGCCTGATGCGTGTACAGCTTGTCGATCCCGCGCGAGGCCAGCACTTCCCGCAACTTCGGATTCACCTGTTCCGGAAATCCCGCATACTCGCCAGGCCGCGCCGCAGTCCGCCGGATCGCGCGAATCGGGCTGTCCGGATCGAGCGCCATCCGTTCGAACTTGTTCACAACCGGAGTTAATTCGCCTTTATGCCCCGCGCGCGCAGGCAACGCCGGCAACTCGGGAAACAGCAGAGATAAGGACTCCGACATTCGTCTTTTCTTCGCCTCGGTGTTGTTACTGTACCACGAAGCGAATCAAACGATTCTGGAGTTCTTGTAGGGATTGCGAACGACCAGACCACCAAAGCGCTGGCCATCGCTGAAGTCCTCCGTCCACAGAACCGTGGAACCGGTTTCGAGGGCGCTGTTAAGGATCATAGAGTCAAACCAGGCCAGATTGTAACGGCGCTGCAGATGGATGGCCTCCATAACAGAAGAGTGGTCCGGGCGGTGTATCCGCCACTTCGCAAGGCCCTCGATAACGGTTTCCGCTTCGAGACTGGTCATCCGGAACTTTCGCGTCGCGTTGGAGTAGAACTCCATCAGGACTTGTACGCTGAGCGCTCCTGTTCCCGCAAGCAACAGACGTTCCAGGAGTGCAATACTCACGGGCTGCTTTTGAACGGCGTCCGAGTCGGATGCATAAAGAAGGACGTTTGTATCAACGAACTCGATCATAGAGTTCTTCGCGCGTCCATCCGATTTCGTCTCCGATGCCTCGGCCCGGGGAGTTCCTCATGTGTTCGATCAGCTTCCGTCCGCGCTCATCGTAGTCGTCTTCATCAAGGATCATCTTCGAAATCGCGCTCTCGGCGAAAGCCGACATAGACACATTTCTCTTCGCCGCCGAGACGCGAAGCTTTTGCAGCAACGCTTTAGGCAGGCTCAGAGTGACATTCTGTTTTTCCACGTAAACCAGTGTAGCACATAAACAAGTGCTACACGCGAACCTGTGCTACACGTCTCTCCCCCGGAAACTGCCATCCAGGCGTGGCGCGAATGAATCCTCCCCAATCCCGTCTTCAGGCACGGCGCAATCTGTCTGAATCGGATGGGGTTTCTCCGCTAAACCCGCCAGCGCCTTTTCTTCAATTACATCCGCGGACCTTTCAATCTCCGCGCGCCGTATCTCAGCCAAAGCCAGCAACGCCGCCCGACGTACTTTCGGGCTCTCATCCCGCAGCAGTTCCTTCAGCCGGATCACAAATCCCGTCAGCCTGGTCCGTCCCATGACCCAGGCGGCGGTCACGCGCCTCTCCGGCGTTTCCGCAAATGACAAATCCAGGGTCTTTTCCAGCACGCCGGATCCCGCCAGGTGCAAACCAATCAGCGCATTGCCTGCAACACGATTGTTTTCGTCCTCGCAGCATTGCTCCAGCAGACACAACGTATCCGCCGCAGTCGAGCCCCAGGCGGATTCCACCACGTTGGCGCGCAGTCGCGGGTCCTCCTGATTCAACTGGTTCTTCATCCATCCGCAACGACCCACCCGGCGGCCAACAAACAACGCGGCCCGCGATGCAATGCGCGGATCTCCGTTATACGGCAGGCGTCCCATCAGCGACATCAGCCGCTGACCTTCCGAAACCTGATCCAGGATATCGATAGCGCGCACCGCCCGCAGCCCGGTCAGGACTCTGCCATTCGCAGCTACTTTCCCGCGGGGCAGCCGTCGGGCCAGCCGAAAATCCAGCGTTCTGTCGACGGCCCGGATCTTCCGAAAGAGCTCTACCGCGTTCGCCAGCGAAAAACGTTTCGAATCCGTCAGAAACTCCGGCAACTCAGGTTGCTGACTGAGCAAAGCAGTCATGCAACGATATCCCGCCGAGTCGTCGCCCGCCTCCAGCAATCTTGCCGCACTTTCCATGAAAGCCTCGGGAAATTGCCGCGCCAATGCCGCCAGAATCTGCAAACTCTTCGGATTTGTACCGAATTGATCCACCACCCGCTTAAGAGAAGCGCCAAAATCCCCCGGCTCACCGGAACACGGGATTTCGCGACCGCTCACCGCGGATACCATGGTTCTCTGTTCGGCACATTCGCCCAACTACTTTAGTGGGAATATCGTACGACTTCCCCTGCCCGGTCCGCCCGCCGTGCGACAATTCTAATCGATGCGAAGGGTTTGGCAGGCGGGAAAATCGCGCCCCGCGATGCTGTTGCTGGCATTGACCGCCGCCGCTGTTCTGGCCCAGCAGCCTCCCCCTCGAAATCAACCCACCCGGCCGCCTGTCGCCTCCAACGCGTACGTCGACGCCGCCCTCTGCGCCACCTGCCATGCCGGCATCGCCGCCACCTTTGCCAAAACCGGCATGGGCCGTTCCTTCGCGAAAATCACTCCGGATACTCCCGTTGAGCCTTTCGCCGACAAGCCCTTCTATCACGCGGCGTCCGACAGCTATTTCTCCATGCTGGTGCGCGATGGCAAAACATATCAGCGCCGCTGGCAGCTCGGCCACAACGGCCAGGAAATCAACATCGAAGAGAAGTCAGTCGATTACGTCCTCGGCTCCGGCAATCACGGCCGCACCTATCTCCACCTCACCACACGCAACGGACTCCAGCAACTCCCGCTCGGCTGGTACTCGGAAAACGGTGGCACCTGGGCCATGCTCCCAGGCTTCGACCGCGCCGAGTATCCGGCCTCCCAGCGCCCCGTGCACTACGAGTGCATGTTCTGCCATAACGCCTATCCAAAGATTCCCAAAGCCAACGAAGAGGAGGGCGCGGAGCCCGTCTACCAAATTCCGCTGCCCAACGGAATCGATTGCCAGCGCTGCCACGGCCCCGGCCGCAACCATATCGACACCATTGCGAAACCCGGCGTGACCACCGAACAAATCCGCGCCTCCATCGTCAACCCGAAGCGCCTCTCTCCGGACCGCGAAATGGAAGTCTGCATGGAATGCCACCTCGAAACCTCGAGTCTCAAACTCCCGCATTCCGTGCAGCGTCGCAATCGCGCGCCGTTCTCTTATGTCCCCGGCCAGCCGCTCGAAAGTTTTGAACTCACCTTCGACCGCGAGCCCGGCAAGAACACCCGCTTCGAAGTTGCCAATGCCGCGTATGCCCTGCGCAAGTCTCAGTGCTTTCTGAAAACTCAAGCCAACGCCGCAGATCGCCAATTGCGCTGCACTACCTGCCATGACCCGCACGATATTCCGCGCGGCCAGGAGGCCACCACGCACTACAACGGCGTTTGCCGTACCTGCCACGGCTCTGAATTCACCCGCGCAGTCGCCGCCGCCACGCATCCGGCAAATCCGGATTGCATCAGTTGCCATATGCCCAAACGCCGCACCGACGATGCCATTCACATCGTCATGACGGACCATTTCATCAGGCGAACACCGCCGGCAAATCCGCTGGCGCCCAAATCTGAATACTACGAATCCGACGCCAACTCCTATAAAGGAGCAGTCCTCCCCTACTACCCGGCGAAACTTTCTCCCACACCTGAAAATCTGCTCGACGTCGCCGTAGCCCAGGTCCGCGACGGCAGCAATCGGAAAGAAGGCATTCCCCAACTCGCCGAACTGCTCCGCAAGTATCAGCCGGCCAACGCGGGCTATTACGCCGCCCTCGCGGAAGCCTTCCACGCCGCGGGAGATCCCGTCCGCTCCACGCAATATTTCGACGAGGCGCTGCGCCACGCCCCCAACTCAACCGTCATCCTCCTGCAACTCGGCAATGCCGAGGTGGAGTGGCAGCAGTGGCCGAAAGCCGAAGCAACCCTGCGCCGCGTCGTCGCCCGCACCCCAGCCGATCCCGTCGCCTGGGGACTTCTCGGGCAGGCTCTGTTCCAGCAGAACCATAACGTCGAGGCCCGCGCCGCACTCGAGAAATCCATTGCGCTCGATCCCGATCTCGCCGACCCGCATAACTACCTCGGCGCGATGTTGGTCCGCGCCGGCAACCTCCCGGCAGCCGAAAAGGAATTTCGCGCCGCGCTGGAACACATGCCGAACAACGCCGAATGGGAATCCAACCTCGCAGGCCTGCTCGCCTCCGAAGGTTCCGTCGCGGAAGCCCGTTATCTCTTCGAGCGCAGCATCAAACTCAAGCCCGACGCCATCCCCGCCCGCATCAACTATGCCAGGCTGCTCGCGAATCTCAATCTCAATGCTGACGCCGCTAAACAGGCGGAAGCAGCGGTGGCCATCGATGCGAGCGTCGCCCCCGCTCACGAATTGTGGGGAGTCCTTCTCTCCATGCTGAAGGACCCCGACGGCGCCATCCGCGAACTCACCCTGGCCGTCAAGCTCCAGCCCGATTTCTGGCGCGCGCACTACGAATTAGGAATGGCTCTCGGCGCGAAAGGCGACATCGCCGGAGCAACCTCCCACCTGCGAACCGCCGCGCAGGGTACCGATCCCCAGGCTAAAGCCGCCGCCCTTCAGGTCCTGCAAAACACCCGCTGACTACCGTCGGGCGCAAAAAAACTACGGCTTCCGAGCCACGCGCGCAAGCAAGTGGTGCGTACTGCCGGAGTTGGCATTCTTGCGTCGGAAAGTAAGTAAGCCGTTCCCATTAAACCCGGACATTCCCCGCTCAAATCCTGTATCGTTGATTGTGGAGTTCAACTTGAAGTTCACGCCCGCCATTATCCTCGTCATCGCAGCCACTGCCGCGCTGGCGCAATCCCCGCAGTTTGAAGTCGCAACAGTCAAACCCGCCTCCGAAGAGCAACTCACGGCCGCCATCAGAGCGGGACAGCGGCCGCACTTCGGCATCACCGTCGAGAAGGGCAGAGCCGAGTTCTCATACCAGCCTTTGATCGCTCTCATAGAATTCGCCTATGGCGTTCCGCCCTGGCAGTTAACGGGGCCGGACATGCTGAAGACCGAACGTTTCGATATCCTCGCCAAACTACCCGCCGGCGCCACCGATGAGCAGGCCCCGCTGATGCTCCAGGCCCTTCTCGCGGAGCGCTTCGGACTCAAGCTTCATCGGGAGAAGAAGGAGCTTCAGATCTATGCCCTTGTCGTGGGCAAGAACGGCCTGAACCCAAAGAAGATGAAGCCCGCCACCACGGACGAGATTCCACCCGAGCCGATGCCCGGCGACGTGACGCAGTCCACCCCCTTCGGTAAGATGACACGGCGCGAAATACCGGGCAAAGGGATGGTTGCATTCCTGCCCGGCATGGGCACATTGAAAGCCGGGCCCGCGGCCGGAGGCGCCGCACAACATATCGAAATGTCGAACCTGACCACCCTGCGCTTCGTTCAGCTTCTGTCCTCCGAGGGCGACCGCCTGGTTGTTGACAACACGAACCTCAAAGGTTCTTACGAAGCGTCGTTTGATATCTCGATGGACGCGCCACCACCACCCCCGGGCGGCGGCAACGGCGGCCCCATGCTGGAAGCGCCGCGCCCCAATCCAATGCTCCAGGTCGTTGAACAATTGGGCCTGAAGCTTGAGCCGCGCAAAGATCAGGTGGAAATGATCGTCATCGACCACATCGAAAAAACGCCCACCGACAACTGACGCCAACCTGTCCGCACCCGGCGTGCATCGGCGGCTGAATTCGGCATTCGCCGGTTCCCTCCCGCCACTCGCCGAAAACCTCGTGAGTTCCTCCTCACCCCGCCCTAAACTCGAAATCGAGGTACAAACGTAATGAGAATCTACCCCGGCGCGGTTGCCGTTCCCCTCTGTCTGATACTCGCCGGCATCCTCCTTGCCCTCGATCGCTTCGGTATCATTCAGGTCGGCCACCTCTGGTCTCTCTGGCCCGTCATCCTCATCGCCAGCGGTATGGAGAAACTGTATCTTTGGACCATCACACAGGATCGCCGATGAATCCGCCCCCCAACAACCCGCCCCCGGAAGTCTCCACCAGGGATTTCAGCTCCGGCCGACGCCAGTTCCCCGCGGTCGTCCTGATCGTCTTCGGCGCGCTGCTGTTTCTGGACAATCTCGGTCTCATCCCGTTTGCCCACCTCCGCGCTTACTGGCCCCTCGTATTTGTCGCCTTCGGCGTCGTCCAGTTGAATCGCCGTCGCGGTACTTGCTGCATTGTCTGGCCGTGGACCATGATTGCCCTTGGAATCCTGCTCACCCTCGGCAATATTGGCCTTCGCGTCGTGAACATGCGCACCCTGTGGCCTCTTTTCCTCATCGCCGTCGGCCTCAGCATGTTATTCCGCCGCCCCGGTTGGGGTCGTCGGCCAGGTTCGGATCGCCGGCCGTACGGAAATTTTGCCCCCGGCGAACGGTTTCAAGGCCGCACCTCGGACAACATCCATCACGAAAATGCCGCCTTCGCCAGCATCAACCGCCGCGTGGATTCACCCAACTTCGAAGGCGCCGATCTCAATGTCACCTTTGGCGAACTCAAACTGGACCTGCGCGGCGCCACAATCTCCACTCCGAATAAACAAGCCATCGTCGAGACCAACGCTTCTTTCGGAGCCATCAAACTGCGCGTTCCCGAATCGTGGAAGATCGTCGTGGAGGGTAGCGCCGTCTTCGGCGCGTACGAAGATAAAACGGTCCCGCCGCGGCCCGTGCCTGGCATCGATCCGCCCACTCTCATCATTCGCGGCAACGCCTCCTTCGGCGCCGTCGAAATCGAAAACTGATCCAGTCGAATGCATCCTCTGTTTAAGCATTGGCGTCGGTTCCTGCTCTACGTAGCGGCGTGGATAGAGTTGGGCGTCGTTCTCGGCATAGTCGCGCCGGCGCACGCGAATGTCACCCGCCTCGAAGCCCTCGCCTTCCTGGTCCCCCTCATGCTGGTGCTGGGCTTGGTTTGCCTTGCCCCATACTACGTGTGCCGTACGGCTCCGCTGCGCGCCGCGGCATGGAGAAACCTTCTTCAGAACCATTTGCTGGGCGCTGCAGTCGCGTCCGCCGGTGTCGTCCTGGCCGGAAGGTTGATCGCGGGAATTCTGTCTTCCGCGTGGCCGGGCCTTGACACGGGGTTCGCCAACGCCACAGTAATCTTCACAGTCTTCGTCACTCTCACCTGGCTGCTTTCCGCGTCTCTCTACTATGCATTTATCGAAATCGAATCCTCGCGCCGCGCGGAAGTGCTGGCGCGCGAAGCTCAGCTCAAAGCCCTGAAGGCGCAGATCAATCCGCACTTCCTCTTTAACAGCCTGAATTCCATCAGCGCCCTGACTTCCATCGATCCCGCCCGCGCCCGCGAAATGTGCATCGGCCTTGCCGATTTCCTCCGCGCCTCACTCCGCCTCGGCGAACGCGACACGGTTCCGTTCGGCGAAGAACTCGCCCTCACCAACATGTATCTCGGCGTGGAACAGGCCCGTTTCGGAGACCGCCTCCGCCTCGTCCGCGATATCGACCCCGCCTGCGACACCTGCGAAGTCCCCGCCCTTCTCATCCAGCCCCTGGTGGAAAACGCCGTCAAACACGGCATTGCCATGATGGCCGAAGGCGGCGAGATCCTTCTTTCCGGCCATCGCGACCGCGACCGCTTCCGCTTCTCCGTCTCCAATCCGTTCGATCCCGATGCCCCCGTCCAGCTTCGCAACGGCATTGGCCTGCGCAATGTCAAAGCACGCCTCGAAGCCCGCTACGGCAGCGCCGCCAACATGCGGGTTGAAGCCACCGAACGAAGTTACCAGGTGACTGTCACACTGCCGGTGAAAACATCATGAAGACGTTCCGCGCCATCATTGCCGACGATGAAGAACTCGCGCGCCGCATCCTGCGCGAATACCTCGCCGGCCAGAACGATATCGAAATCGTGGCCGAATGCCCCAACGGTTTCGAAGCCGTCAAAGCCGTCAACGACCTCTGCCCCGACGTCCTTTTCCTCGATGTTCAGATGCCGAAGCTCGATGGCTTTGAAGTTCTCGAACTGGTCGAACCCTCCCTCGCCGTCGTCTTCGTCACCGCTTTCGACCAGTACGCCATGAAGGCCTTCGATGCCGCCGCCGTGGATTATCTCCTCAAACCATTTACCGCCGAACGCTTCGGAGCCTCTCTCGATCGTGTTCGCGTTCGCCTGAACACCGCCGGTTCCGCGCCCTCGCTCCCCCGCAATCTCAAACTCGCCTCCCGCGCGCCCGGCGAATACCTGGAGCGTCTCGTCGTCAAAGACGGCCCGCGCGTCCACGTCATCCCGACCGGCAAGCTCGATTACGCCGAGGCTCAGGACGACTACGTCGCTCTCCGCAGCGAAGGCAAAACCTGGCTCAAACAGCAAACCGTCTCCAGCCTCGAAACCGCGCTCGACCCGCGCCGCTTTCTCCGCATCCACCGCTCCTTCCTCGTGAACATCGAACGCATCGCGCGCGTCGAGCCCAACACGAAGGACACCTGGTTTGCCATCCTGCGGGACGGCGCGAAGATCCCCATGAGCCGAGCCGGCTACACGAGATTCCGCGAACTGGCCGGAGGCGAATAACTACTGGGTCAGCAGTAACTACTGGATCAGACCGGGCGTTCTCTTTGCCAGCCCGGTGAATTCACCCGTGGCATCCTGAGCAAATGCGGCCGTGCCCGCGATGATGAGATCGTACGCAACAAACGCGACTTTTGTGTTGGTCGCTGTGCCGCCCGCGAAGTTCAACTGAGTAGTTGGAAAATAGAACGTTCCCGATCCCGTGAACACAGTACCGCCCGAAACGGCGTTCTGCGCTCCGTACGTTGCGTTTCGATCCTGGTAGAACAGTATCCCCTGATAAGGTCCCCCGTTCGGCGCGCTCAGACTGATGTTGCTTCCGCCCTGAAGTAACATCGGCCCCGGCGTGCGGTCGCCCTGCCCCGTCAAAAAGAACATCACATGGTTGCCCGCGAGTTGGCCCTGTCCCTGCAGCACCAGTCCGCCGCCATTCAGAATGTAAGTTCCCGGCGAAAGTGTCAGCGTGCCGCCGCTCACCGTGATTCCTCCGCAGTAAACCCCTGGCCCGATCGACGCGCTCACCGATGTCGTATATGGTGTCGTTGCGGTTCCGAAGTTGCACCCCGAAAAAGTCGGCGCCGGCAAATTGATGAACGGATCCGCTACCGTGGCGGTCGCCGTCGTCGGCGTTGGATGCACCTGCGCTCCGCCCCCGATTGCGTAGTTGCCATGCACATTGATCAGCGAAGCGCTCACGCTCGCGTGCGTTCCCTGAACCTCCATCGCCTTCGAGTTGGAAGAATTGACAAAAACTCCGCACCCCGAAGCCGAAACCGTTCCGTTGCCACTGACATAGAATGCGTCCTGCGTGCTCGATCGGTCCAGCACATACACGCAGCCCGTATCCGGTGTCGCTGTCACGCCCCCGATCGCCTGTGCCGCCACCGACGAACTTTGAGAACCGCTCGTGAACAGGAACGAATGCGGCACCGTCTGCGCCACCCGGGCCTGTATCCAGAGCGCCGGCGAATTCCCGCTCGTATTCGGCGGGGCAGTGTTGTTCGCGATCAGCGAGACCGATTGATTACCCGAATTCTTAAATCCGTTCGCGCTGGCGTAAAGACACCCGGCTTCCAGTGCCGTAGTCGGAGGACTCGTTGGAGGATTGGCGCAATTGAACGCTGTTCCGCACGTAACACCTCCGCCGCAAATATAGCCGTTGCCGCTGGCATAGGCCGCAGCCGCCGCCGCGGCTGAATCCGCCGCCCCCTGGGCCGAGATCTTAACCAGGTAGGAATAGCCAAGGTCGACAGACAGCCCCATCACCGAAAAAAGGACGAACAGGCTCATCGTCGAGAAGATGACAATCTGTCCCGACCGCCGGTCCAGGCGCTTGCGCCTTCCAGTACCATCAACACGAAAGTACCGTAAGTACCATGCCATGCCCTATCGTTGCCCGGACCGGGCCCCGAAACAAGATGGCAACAGTTGCATGACCCCCAGTTCACCAATGGCAACTGCCGTCGGGAACTCTAGTTGTCTTTGGTGTCCTGACCGGTCACCACATCGTCGTGGGCCGTGTCTGACCAGCCGCCCGGATCGTCTTTCGGCTTACCGTCCTTCTTCTTTGTCTTCACCTTCAGCTTTGACTTCAGGCTGCTGCTTGTCAGCTTGATCTGTTTCTTCGCCGTCGCTTTTGCCTTCTTAGGGGCAGCTTTCTTTTTCGTAGCGGGCATCTTCTTTTTCGCCATCTTTAGTTCTCCTTAATTAGTCACTTACTTCCTGACGGTCAGCAAACCTTCCACGATCAGCCGGCTGACGAGCAGGACCTTCGACCCGTTCGTCAACTCGTCCGGAAGGTCCCTGACGGCAAATTGCCGGTTTTCCGAAACGAACCGCAGGGCGCCTTCAATCCCGGCCGGTCCGTCAATACTGTTCTCTGCGAATTCCAGCACCGCGCGCCGTCCCTGGCGGCGAACCTGGCAGATGAGTCCCGGTCGGCGGGCCACAATTGTTCGCAGCGGAATCGCCCCCGCGCGATCCATCGCGCTGAAACGACCGTTCCCGGCGGGCCTGGAACTTCGCACGGCTTTCCCATAGACGCGCCCGCACGCCACTTCGGCAAATTTCGGATCGGCCAGCGCCGGTGCCACCGCCGCGAGTCTCCTGACGAGTTCCGCCGAACAACCCTTTGCCAGCGCATCCAGCGTTACCGACTCGCGCAGACGAACATCTTGTCCGGCCATCGCCGTCAGCACTTCCTTTGCGAGATCGAACCAGCGAACGGCATGAATTCCGATCGTCAGGTGAAGTGAAGCTTCCTTGCCTGCCACCCCTTCATGCACAAACCCCCGCGGCATGTAGAGCACTTCGCCGGGTCTGAGGACCGTGTCGATCAGGCACGGCCCAAGCCGCTCCTTACGCACCGGCACCTCCTGATCTTCGAGCGGCAGCGGAATTACCGGCGCAAACACGCGCCACCGTTTCCGCCCATCGGTCTGCAGAATGAAAACATCGTGACCATCGGCATGCGGTGCGAAACCCTGCGCGCCGGGAGGCGTGAAATAGAGATTCACACCCACGCTGTGTGAGACCGTGTCGGCCAGTTCCGCGGCCAGATGCCGGACCGCCGGCAGCATGCGGTCGACGCCGTTCACCACCATGCTCCACCCTTCGCCATACGCCCGGTAAATGGCGGCCATATCCGGACGATTGTCGCTCTGGGCAAACGTGGTTTCAGTTCCTTTACCTGCCGATGCGCGGACGATGCGGATATCGCGAGCAGCCGTGCAAGCCAGCAGTGCGTCCATGTCGGCGGAGCGCGGCAGCGTCCGGCACCATCCCGGTAGTGGGCGCCCAATTCGCAGCGGCTTCTGTTCCCAGTAACGGGCCAGAAATGTTCGCGTCGAAATTGGTGCAAGCAATTGCCGCAGCGCTGCCATTGAAAACCTTATTTCTGAAATAGTATCAGGATTTTATCGGTGTACATCGGCGTTTTTTCGGTATCGGACGACACGTCGGACTTCGAATTGCCAAAATATTCCCTGCACAAGCAGGTTTTTAATCCTTCACGAACCAGGGAGTTTTTATGAAAATGCTTCGTCCCCTCTTTCTACTCGCAGCCGCCGCAGGGTTAGTTGTTGCCACACCAATGACTTACACGATATCTGGCACCGGCAGCGGTTCCTGGAATTCGCAGCCGTTCACAAACGCGAATTTCACCTTTATATTCACATCGGATACCAGCACAATCGTGCACGGTACTGCCTGTTGTAGCTCCGCATATACCACTCCGCCCGGCATCCAGGCGAATGTTGGAGTCGCTGGCTTCGCGCCGGCCTACCTGGTCGGCGACCAGGCCATTTTCATGAATCCTGGCGAGTCCACCGCCGGCATCTGGCACTACAATTCCCCCGATTACATCACGATCGGCAACCCTGCTTTCGCGAGCGCTGATCTCACCACAAATATGGGATGTTGCGTCACCGGAACTACCTTCGCCTATGTCACTCCCATACCGCTCAGCACCGGCGGATCTCTGTACTTCTCCTCGGTAAGCAACGTCACTTACGCTCAGCAGGCTGCATCGTCCGGTAACCAGATCTCCGCGGTCTCTGTAACTCCCAGCTCTGGTACCCAGCAGGAATTCACAATACAGACGTATTCGGTGGTTGTCAGCGACACAGCGGGCGCTGCCGACATCGGCGGTGTCGACGTTCAGTTCCGCGACAAGCCCACGCAACCGAATGCCTGCTGGCTTTACTACAACGCGGCCGACAATACGCTCGCCGTCAACAAACAAGGCGTCTGGAGTACCCCCGCGCCCCTTGGTTCCGGCGGCTCGGCGCTGACCGGCGACGCCTGCGTGGTGAATACAACATCGGTCACTGTCGCCCTTTCCGGCAACAATCTCACACTGTCGCTCCCCATCCAGTTCACCTTCGCGGACAACAATACCTGGCCGATCTTTGTCGATGCTCAGACCAAAGCCAACGTTGACGCCGGATATACCCAACTCGGCACCGTGACCGTGCAGTCGCCGCAGGGATCGGGAACGTTCACGATATCCGCATCGCCGGACGCGAGTCACCCGGTGTATGCGCGTCCAGGGGACACCCTGACATTCACCGTCACGCTGACAGACCAAAACGGCTTCAACGAGCCGGTAACATTTTCGGCTTCTGCGACCGCCGGGACAGGAGCCAGCGGCAACACGACTCAACTGGGGTTCTCCTTCAATCCGCCAACCCTGACAACATCGGGCACCACCATCCTGACGGTGACGACTCCGCCTGACGCAACTCCCGATGTCTACGCGATCACCGTAACAGGCACGTCGCAGACCCTTACCGAAAGAACGGACGGTAATACGAGTGGCCAGGTGATAATCCAGAACGGACCCCCGATCGTCTCCATCTCTCCGAACACGGGTTCCGGCACGAGCCAGAAATTCACCGTCAATTGGCAGGATTCGGGTGGCAACTTCCCGAACTCGGTCAATCTGTTATTCGCCCCGTCGCTCGACGGCCGCAATGCGTGCTGGATCTATTACGACAACGGAAACGACGCGAATGCGGGTACGATCTGGCTGGCCAGCGACGATGGCGCCTCATGGACGAGTGCGGGTTCGGTAATCGGGTCGGGCTCGTTTGGGACTGCTTCCAACAGTCAATGCACCATCGGCCCCTTCATAACTATCGCCCCGCTCTCAATCCCTATAACGTTTAAAGCCGCCTTCGCGGGAACAAAAACGATCTTCATCGATGCCGCCAACGGCGCGGGTTTCGACACCGGATATCAGCCGCGGGGCGGCTGGACAGTGCCCTAGATTTGCCGAGCCGCGCGCGGTAGCGAACGGTTGAGTTTAAATCCCAGCGCGCCCGCCACAGCGGGCGCGCCTTTTTCAGAACCGTCACACCCCGAACTGTCGCAAATGATGGTCGACGTGTTTGTACATGAGCCGCGACCACTCGTCCGGCGTCATTTTCCCAAAGAAACTATGCGGATTCTTCGTACACCCCGCGGGCCCGCCAGCCGCAAATTTGTCGATCAATCCCGATAACCGCGTCCGTTCTCTGCCCAAATCCCGCTCGTCCGTAATAACCAGGCTCTTCGCGGTGGGCGTATTTTTCCGTAGCGGGTCTTCGTTCCGCAACACCATCCGCTTCACCAGTTTCCCGATCAGAAGTGCGGGCAGCATTCCCTTGTCGGGCACCACTTCCCCCAGCGCCCACTGCATACCCACCGAGCAATGCGCCAGCATCTGCGCCGCCGTCATCTTGCCCCAGAGCCTCTCACTTTGCGGCCCCAGGTTCCCCAGCCGGGCCTTTAACTCATTCGCCGCCGTCACATCGAACAGATTCTTCATACTGACAAGAATAACCAAAAAGCCCGCGAGGTTCCGCAACCGGACATTCCGTCCGATGTTATTCTCGGATCATGACTGCGCGGATCAGCATCGAGCCCGGAAAACGCTCCGGTCAACCGTGCGTGCGCGGACTCCGCATTACCGTTTGGGATGTGTTGAGTTGGCTCGCAGCGGGAATGAGCGAGAAGGAAATTCTGAATGACTACCCGGAACTCGAGCCGGACGACTTCCCCGCTGTTTACGATTTCGCCGCCCACATGGGCAGGCGCGTCGCGCTGTGAAGCTGCTTTTCGACGAGAACCTGTCCCGCAAGCTTGCCGCCCGGCTGTCTGAACTGTATCCCGGCTCGGCCCATGTCGCCGAGTTCGATTTACTCCAGCGTCCTGATCGCGAGATCTGGGATTTTGCGCGCAGGGAAGGTTTCGTAATCGTAACCACAGACTCAGATTTCTACGAACTCGCAGCCGCCACGGGTCCACCGCCCAAAGTGGTCTGGCTCCGGCGGTGGTCTCATCCTACTCGGGACGCCGAATTTGTACTCCGACGGGACGCCGTGCGGATGACCGAATTCGCCGTCGACACCACCCTTAGTATTTTATTGTTGGACCGCTAACAGCTATCGCCAACGGTAAGAAAAGACTCTCTCCGGTCTCCCGTGTCGCGGCCAATGCGCACGAAAACAGCGTCTCAGCCTCCCAGCTCTCGTAAGAATGATAAAGGACGCTTGAGTGAAATTGCCGACGAGTGGATGTAGCGTTTACACTCGTAGCTGCAATCTACCACTTCGTGCTGCTCACCAACTCCTCTCCACGCGAGTTCTAGGCGGGTGTCGTCTGCGATGAGGTGGCCGTCTGGTGTTGAGAAATTCGCTCGGATAAACGCGCTTGTATCAGCCGATGGAGGCCCTGAGTGGATCGTCGGATACTCGGACAGTGTCCTGCTTCGCCGGAGTCGGACTATCCCCAGCCCCCCTACTGAATCAGCCCAGGCGTGCGTTTCACCAAACCAGTCAAAGTCCCCGTAATATCTTCCGTCACAACGGCATTACCGCTCACCGCCAGATCGTGAACCACGAACGCAATCGTGGCATTTGTCCCCGACCCGCCCGAAAAGCTCAACGTCGTTGTCGGAAAATAGAACGTCCCCGATCCGCTGATCGTCGCCGAACCTGACACCACATTTTGCGACCCGTACGTCTGGTTCGGGTCCTGATAAAACAGAATCCCCTGATAAGGACCCCCGTCCGGCGCGCTCAGGTTAATTCCATTTCCCTGAATCAACATTGGCCCCGGCGTGTGGCCGCCCTGGCCTGTCAGAAAGAACATCACGTGAGAACCCGCGAGATATCCCTGCCCACTGACTGAGATGCCTCCGCCATTCAGAATATAAATGCCGGATGCCAGCGTCAGCGTGCCGCCCGTGACTGTAATACCGCCGCAATACACTCCCGGATTAATGGAAGCGCTGACGCTTGTCGCATACGGAGTGGTACTCGTGCCGAAGCTGCACGATCCCACCGCGGGAGGTGTCAGATTAAATGGATCCGGCGTAATCGCAGCCCCCGTCGTCGGGGTTGGGGTGCATTTACCCACCGGACAAGTAACGCCGCCACGTACCGTGATCTGAGACGCCGTGATCGACCCCTTTCCCGTGATGTCCAGAGCTTTCGTCGAGTTCGACGAGTTGACAAATACTCCGCATCCCGCGGCTGAGAGACTGCCGGAGCCGCTGATCACAAACGCATCCTGCGTAGCAGCTGTGTCGGTAACGTAGGTGCAGCCGCTGTTCGGCACTACATTCACTCCGCTCATGGCCTGCGTCGCGACCGATCCGCTGTGAAAACCGGCCCAGTAAAGAAACGTGTGCGGAATGCTCTGCGAGACCGTTGCCTTGATCCATAACGCAGGCGTAACGCCCGTCGTACCCGGCGGCACCGTGTTGTTCGCAATCATCGCAACGGTCTGGCTTCCGGTCGTCTTGAAGCCGTTTTGCGCGGCATAAAGACACCCCGCCTGCAATGGGTCGCTCGCGGTCGTCAGATTAGAAGGACATGTGTATGTGCTGTTACAGGTAACACTGGATCCGCAAACGTACCCGTTCGTATTCGCATAGATGGCGGCCGCCGCAGCCGCTGAATCGGCCGCCGTCTGGGCGAATACTTTGACGAAATAGGAATAGCCGAGATCCACCGATAACCCGAGCATCGAGAACAGCGCAAACAAACTCAGAGTCATGAATATGATCATCTGGCCGGAACGTTTGTCGTCTCGCCTTCTCAAAACAAAATCTCCTGGGTCGATTTCGCTGTGACCGTGAAATTGCCAGCCGCCACCGTGCCTCCGCCCGGCCAGAACATTGCCATGGGATTAATCAGTGCGTATCTCGCCTGCACTGTGACATTATTCGTCACAGGCGTGTTGGAGCCAACGGCCGGGAAAAACGAAGTGCTCGATGGACAGGCAGTGACCGGGCTGCATGTCACCGAACCGCTGTTGTCGGTAAGGATCATCGTGGTCGATGCCGGATTCAATGCCAGCGCGGCCGCCTGGAAATACGCTGCCGCGTCCGCCCGCGTGATTTGGCAGGTGTTTCCGTTCTGCGTACAGGTGGCCCCGTGCAGCGCGGTATAACGGGCCGTCTGATCTACCGCGTAAGACAACGTGAAAAACTGCCACATATCGATCGAGCATGTCACCACTGCGATGAACAGAAAGATCGCTGGTATCCCCAGCAACGTGAATTCCAGCATCGCCACGCCACGCCGCCGCCCAGCTCGATTCTGAGCCACGCGATTCTGAGCCGCGCGCGCAAGCAAGCGGTTTAAATACTTTTTTCCCATCCCTTAACTCATCAACCGCATGGTCACGGCTTTCGTGATCGTCAACTGCCCCGGCAAAAGCCCCGGAATCGGAATCAGCTGAGGCGTCACATAAACCACCGACACCGACGCGCACGTGTTGCCGTCCGGACAACTGGCTGCGGCAGGATAACTGACCGATAACGTCACCGGCGACGCCGTGCACGTCGTCACCGAAGACCCCACGTTCGGCATACCGCTCAGTTGCGACACAACGAAGCTCGCGCATACCGTGGCTTGCTTCGGAGCTGTGTCGCACGCCGTGGAACTGCTGGCGCAATAGCCCGCGGTCACCCGCGCCGCATTCGCTGTCGCAATCAGGGAGTATGCGTAAAAGCCGAAATCGAACGCGCCCACGAACAGGAAAATGTACCAGGGCAGCAGCAGGCAGAATTCGATCATGGCGCTGCCGTTCCGCCCCCGGCCTCTTCCCGGCTTTGCGGACTTGATATTCCTGGCCATACATCCTGATAGTCGCGCTTACCGCCGTCGCGCTCAAGATGCCATAGGTTATCAATTCTCCGTTAAATGCCGGACCACTAATAACCTTAGTTATCGCTCCCGGACTTACTATTGAGGGGATGGCTTTCCCCCCGTGCAGGAGAGATAATTCAGCTGATGACTATCCCCGGCTTCTCCACACGCGTCCTCAATCCACGCGTTTTGATTCCACGGGTATTGATTCTCGCGGGCCTTGTGCTTTGCAGCAGCGCCCTTCGGGCCGATGTCATCTACAGCAATTTCGGTGCGAATTTTTCATACGCCTACCAGACCGGCATTACCGTGGCGGATACAGGCAGCGAGAATTCAGTCGCGATTGCCTTCACGCCCTTACTCGATTACCTGCTCAGCAGCATCGAGGTCGTTGCGACGACCCGCAATCCGGATTTATCCAATACTTTGACCCTCAGCATTTTCGCCGATAACGACGGAATTCCCGGAACCTCGGCTCTCGAAATACTCTCCTTCTCCGGCCAGCTCCCTTCGTTTGTGACGCCGCCCGAGACCCCGGAAGCCTCTTATTTGAGCCTCATATCGTCCACAAACCCGGAACTGCACGCAGGCACAACTTATTGGCTGGTGATGGACGGCCCCGCCGAGGAATCGCTCATCTGGGACGATAACTCCATCGGAACCTTCGGTCTGCTCGAAACCAACGGCACGCCCGGAGCCTGGCTGACCAACCCGAATCCAAACGCCAATCAGACTAACGGCGTCTTCCAGATCGACGGTACACTCGCCGGAGCCACAGGCTCTTCCACTCCTGAGCCCCACTCACTGTTCCTGATGGCCGGCGGACTGCTGGCGGTTGTCGGCATTTCCCGCCGCCGGGCATAGTAGTCAACCCTGCCATTAGTCATACAAAAATTCCCGACCAATAGCCGGGTAGCCCTCGCCTTCCATTCCGGTCAAAATCTGGATAGTGCTCCCGAGTGTCTACGCGCGTTCCGCCTTTCTTCTCTTCCTGGCATCGTTCACCCTCTCAGCCGATGTCATCTACACCAACTTCGGCGCCGATAACGACTATGCGGCCGGAACAGGTCTGATCGTTACCAACGACGGCTCCGCGTGGTCCTCCGTCGCGGTTGGCTTCACTCCTGCCTTCGATTACGATCTGACCGGGATTGGCTTCGTTTCCACTAGTCTTTTTCCCTTCGACACCAGTGGCACAATCGGAATCTTCGCGGACGATGGCGGCCATCCAGGAGGATCTCCTCTGGAATCCTTCGCCTTCGATGCCGCCTGGCAGTTCGGCACAGCCGCCCCGGTGATGACCGTGACTTCCCTGCTCCAGCCTCGATTGCTCGCTGCCACGCAGTATTGGATCGGCATGGAGGGGCCAGCCGGAAGCTTCATCGTGTGGAACCAGAATTCCACGGGCGCGGGCGGTTTCTCCGCAACCGATGGAGCCGGGAGCTGGTTCCCTTCCGATCAGGCGCAGGGAGTCCTCGAAATCAACGGCACTCTGGTTCCGATGGCCATTCAGGCCCTGCCCGCGTTCGGATTCACTCAGGCCGAGATTCCTGTTAACTCCACCCCGGAACCGTCTACTTTGTGGCTGGCGATTGCCGCCCTGGTCGTCACGTTCGCGTCAGCAAGGCGCGCGCCTCACCCACCAAAAACAACGACCCGGTAACGAATGTGGTCATCCGGCTTCGTTTCTCCACCATTGCCAAAGCTGCGTCGATCGAACCCACCAGACTCATCCTCGCCCGGTCGGCTTCCGCCGCCATTTCCGCCAGAGCCTCCGGATGCAGAGCCCGGGGCTGATCCGGCGCCGTCAGGATAATCTCCGCTGCCAGCGGATACAAGACGCTCGTGACCTCTTCCACTGCCTTGTCGCGCATCGCCCCGAAAATAAGCCGCACAGGTTCGTCGGCAAAGAATTCCCGAATGTAACCCGCCAGCGCCCGTGCACCGGCTGGATTATGGGCTCCGTCCAGAATCACATCCGGAGAGCCCGGAATCCGTTCCAGGCGCCCCGGCCAGCGCGCTGCCGCAATGCCGCTCCGGATGGCCGCGGCCGGGACCCCTAACGAAGCCAATGCCGTGATGGCGGTGCGGGCATTCTCCACCTGATGCGCGCCCGGCAGCGGACACTCAATCGGAATCTCCTCATCGCCCGCCAGGGTGAATCGGCTGCCGAACCGGTCCGCGACCAGATCCTCCACCCGCCACGAGGAGGAATGGCGCACCGCAATATCCAGCTCCAGCGCCCTGTTTTCCAGCACCCGCAGCGCCTCCGGCCTCTGAGCCGCGAAGACCGCCGGCCGCCCCGGCTTGAGAATTCCGGCCTTCTCCGCCGCAATGGATTCCAGACTGGACCCGAGAAATGTCTCGTGATCGAAATCAATCGGTGTGATCACGGCAACTTCCGGCCGCTCAACCACATTTGTAGCATCAAGCCTGCCACCCAGCCCCGTCTCGAGAACCGTGATCTCCACCCTGGCGCGCGCAAACGCGAGAAACGCCATGGCGGTGACAGTCTCGAAAAAACTGGGATGCCCGTCAATCTCGTCGGTCGCCAATAAGCGTTCTGCCGCTGCATGAACTTCCGCGAACGCAGCTACCCATGCGGCTTCCGAAATCATCTGCCCCCCGATCGCAATCCGCTCCCGGGGATCAATCAGATGAGGCGACGTGTAGAGGGCGGTCCGGAGCCCGTCGGCCCGGAGCGCGGCCTCGATCATGGCGCAGGTAGAGCCTTTCCCGTTCGTCCCGGCCACATGAACGAAGCGCCCCTGGCTGTGCGGATTGTCCAGTGCGGCCAGCAGAACGCGCATCCGCTCCAGGTCCCATTTGACGACCTTGAGTTCGTGCCCGAGAGAATAAAGGAAGCGGACAGTGTCCGTGAAAGTCATGCCGCCGCGCTGGTAGTACCCACCAGTAGATCGAGGGCCGTGCCGATCCAGGCTTTCATTTCCTGGCGCGGCACCACGGCATCCAGCATGCCGTGTTTCACCAGGAACTCCGCCCGCTGGAAGCCTTCCGGCAGTTTCTGGCGGATGGTCTGCTCAATCACGCGCGGTCCGGCAAAACCGATCAGCGCGCCGGGTTCGGAAATGTTGAAATCGCCGAGCATCGCGAAACTCGCCGTGACCCCGCCGGTGGTCGGATCCGTGAGCACGCTGATATACGGGATGCGCGCTTCATCCAGCCGCATCAGCGCCGCCGAAATCTTGGCCATCTGCATCAGGCTCACCGCGCCTTCCTGCATGCGAGCGCCCCCCGAAGCCGAAACCACAATCAGAGGCGACCCGTCCGCGATTGCCCGCTCCACCGAGCGAGTAATTTTCTCCCCGACCACCGCGCCCATGCTGCCGCCGATGAACTTTGCCTCCATGGCGCAGATGTGAACGCGCCGGCCGCCGAGGGTGCCATCGGCGGCAATCAGGGCATCGGAAAGCGAGGTCGCCGCCTGGGTGGCTTTCAGCCGTTCGCTGTAGGGCTTCTGATCGACAAACTGCAGCGGATCGGACGACGCCAGCTTGGCATCCCGCTCCTCATAATGGCCGCCGTCGAACAGCATTGCCAGACGCGCCCGCGCATCCAGCCGGAAATGATGCCCGCATTTTCCGCAAACCCGCATCGAAATCTCCAGGTCTTTCTTCCAGATGATTTCGCGGCAGCCGTCGCATTTCAGCCAAAGTCCTTCGGTGCGAACCGTGCGTTCGGAGGAGTCGGCCTGCGTTTTGGAATCGGAATCTCTCTTGAACCAGGACATAATTTAGTCGGTCTGCGTCAGTTAACGCGGATAAGGGTGCCCACGCAATATTGTAAACGCCCGGTAGATCTGCTCGGCCAGTACAGCGCGCGCCAATTCATGCGGCATTGTCATGGCCGAAAGCGACACCAGCAAATCAGCCCGCTGCCGCCAGTCTTCCGGCAACCCGGCGTGGCCTCCAATGACGAACACAAGATCGTGCCCCAGCATTTCAGCCTTTTCGAAAATGGCGGCGAATTTGTCCGAATCGAGCGGTTTGCCCGCCGGGTCGAGCAGGATCTTCTTCGCCGTCGGGTGCTTCTGCCAGATGTCCACCCGGTCGGGCCGGATCTCCGCCATTACCGACGTTGCATAATGTCCGGCTCGCTTGATGTAATCGGACGCCATCGCATTCGCGTGCGCGTCTTTGGGCTTGCCGATGTAATAGAGGTAAAGTTTCAAACCTCGTCGCTGACAGGGAGCGGCGCTACCGCTTTCTTCCGCGGCTTTTTTACGGCCGGAATGTCGGCGGGAATCTGGACTGGTTTGCCCTCACGCCACAACCGCTCCAGATCGTAATAGGCGCGGGCTTTCGGCGTCAGTGCGTGAATGACTACATCGCCGTAATCGGTCAGGATCCACTCCGCCTGGTTGTAGCCTTCCACGCTGAGCGGCAGTTCGCCGCGCTTCTTCATCCGAAACGCCACTTCGTCTGCGATGGCCTGATTCTGTTTTGAGCTCGATCCCGTGCAGATCACGAAGAAATCGGTAAATGAGGAGACGCCGGTCAGATCGAGGACTTTGATGTCCTGCGCTTTTTTCTCTTCGGCGGCCCGCACGGCTGTGAGCCAGGTCGGGTCCTCCTGCTTCTTCACAACCGCTTTTCGAACGGTGGCCTTCCGGACCGCCGGTACCTTTACAGCCCTGGTTTTTGCAGCCGCTTGTTTTTGCGCCAGAAATCCCCTCCGACCGCTATCGTACTATAGGAGTAGCCGTGCATTTGCGTTTTCCATCCAGGGCGTGCCTGCCCACCCTGCTGCTTTCCCTGATTTCTGTACCTGCGTTCGGACAGTCCGTGGCTGCCGTTGACCCCGCGCCGGATGCTCCGGCCAAGGCAGAAGCTAAGTCCTTTGAAATCAAGCCGGATCTCAACGATCCCACCGTAGTGCGGGCGCAGCAAAATGTGGACCGTGTCCGGGGTCTGGTCCAGACCGGTGTCCTGCCAACCAACGATCTGGGCAAAGCCATGGACGATCTGAACGATGCCCTGGACAGCTCAATCCTGCGGTACGCCGCCTTCAACCAGGATCTCCTTCCTGAACAGGCGGACCAGGTTGTCGGCGTCGCCCAGAGGATCTATTTGCGCCGCCAGGCTCGCTCCAATCAGATTCGGCAATTGGCGGCAAACGGAGTTCTTTCGCGCGCCGAAGCCGAGATGGCCGGTACGGACGTGCTTGGCGCCAAGCTGCAACTCGATCTCGCGATTGAACGCGCCGGTCTGGTGAAGGACATGGCGCGGCTGCGGGCCTCCGTCGAGTCCGAGAACGAAGCTGAAGCCCATCCTGAATGGAACGGTAAGCTCTATACCCGCTACGACGGCAAGGGCGCTTTCGACCGGTCCGACTTCGACAAAGTTTCCGCCGCCTTCCTCGCGGCATTCGGTCACGCTATTCCGGTCAGCGCCGACGGGCAAACCGCGGTTCACCGGGCTATGGGCTTTAACCACACCGGCCGGGTCGACGTTGCCCTGAATCCCGATCAGCGGGAGGGCGTCTGGCTGCTCAGCTACCTTCAGCGAAACCACATCCCGTACTTCGCATTTAAGGCCGCCATCGCCCATAAGGCTACCGGCGCGCACATTCACCTTGGCCCGGGAAGCACGAAACTTTCCGCCACTTCCAAAACGTGTTGCGCCACCTCCGGCTACTGATCGTCGACAACTACGACTCGTTCACCTATAACCTTGCGCACCTGGCGGCTTCCGTTACGGGTGAAATGCCGGTCGTCGTTCGTAACGACGAATGGAATTGGCCCGAGATCGCAGCCCGGAATTTCGCCGCCATCGTGATTTCCCCCGGCCCCGGTCACCCGGCCAGGCCGCGCGATTTTGGAGTTTCAGGCGATGTCATCCGCCATGCGACCGTACCTGTTCTCGGCGTCTGCCTCGGACATCAGAGGATCGCGCTCGAATACGGCGGATCCGTCGTCCACGTGGAACCGGCTCACGGGAAGGTATGCGAGATCGAACATCACGGCGACGACGCGTTATTTCGAGGCGTTCCATCCCGGTTCGCCGCTGTCCGGTACCATTCACTTGCGGTCCGGGAACCGTTGCCCCCGGCGTTGCGCAAGATCGCCTGGACGACCGACGGCACCGTGATGGCGCTGCGGCACGTGTCGCGCCCGATCTGGGGCGTGCAGTTTCATCCGGAGTCAATTCTGAGCGAATACGGCCCGGAGATCATGGGTAACTTCCTCGCTCATGCCTGACGCCGCGTCCTTCTGGCTGGATAGCTCGCTGGCGACGGAGCGCGATCATCGATCGTTCCGAGGATCGTCCAACCAAACCGTTTCATACCGGGCCAGTGACCGGCAACTCACGATCCGGCGCGACGGCGATTGCGAGATCCGCACGCAATCGCTCTTCGACTATCTGGACGAAGAACTGGCAGCCAACCGGGTGGAACCGGGGCCACCGTTTCCAGGCGGCTACGTCGGCTACTTCGGTTACGAACTGCGTTCCGACTGCGGATCCAGCGTCACCCACGCCTCGCCTTTTCCCGACGCGATGCTGATGCGGGTGGATGACGTGGTTCGATTCGAAGCTGAACAAACACCGCACTGCGCCACGAAAACCGCCGCGATCCACCAGGCCATTCCGCGCCTGAGCCGTTCGGAATACCTCGACCGCATCTACGAATGCCTCGCATGCATTCGCGATGGGGAGGCTTACGAGCTCTGCCTGACCAACCAAATCGAGCTGGAATCGGCTACGCCCGCTACCCGTTATTACGAAACTCTGCGCCGCCTCAATCCGGCGCCTTACTCCGCATACCTGCGATTCGGCGATCTGGAAATCGCGTGTTCCTCGCCAGAGTGCTTCCTTCGCGTGGATGCGGATGGGCGGGTTGAATCAAGGCCGATCAAGGGCACCATCCGGCGCGGCGAAACTCCGGAATCGGATAAGCGCCTGCGGCACGAGCTCGCTACCCACCCCCGTTACCGCGCCGAGAACCTCATGATCACGGATCTGATCCGCAACGATCTAGGCCGCGTCGCACAGGCCGGCTCGGTTCAGGTCCCCGCCCTGATGGAAGTGGAAACCTACGCCACGGTGCATCAGCTGGTCAGCACGATCACCGCTCAACTGCGGCCCGGCCTGACGGCGGTCGATTGCCTGCGCGCGGCATTCCCCGGCGGCTCCATGACGGGCGCCCCGAAGCTGCGCGCCATGGAACTTCTCGACGCAATGGAGCCATCGGCGCGCGGAATCTATTCGGGCAGTATCGGCTACCTGGGGTTCGACGGCTCGGCCGATCTCAACATCGTGATCCGCACGGCGGTTTTTCACCACGGCAAAGTCAGCATCGGAACGGGAGGCGCGATCGTCGCCGAATCCGATCCCGCCGGTGAGTGGGAGGAGACGCAGCTCAAAGCGTCGGCCCTGCTGCGCACATTCGACATGGCATAATTTCGGCAGGAGACAAGCGCAACCATGGAGATCATCTGGCTCGGTCACGGCACCGTTCAACTGGTATTACCGGGTGGCGAATCTCTGATTCTGGATCCGTGGACCGAGGGGAACCCTTCTTTTCCTCCCGATTATGAGATCCGCGACTGCAATGCGATCCTGGTGTCGCATGGCCATTTCGATCACATCCACGATGCGGTCAGTCTGGCTAAGAAGTTCAATCCGAAAGTGGTCGGCATTTACGAGACCTGCGCGTGGCTGACCAAACAGGGCGTGGAGCAGTGCAGCCCGATGAACAAGGGCGGCTCTCAGGTGGTGGGGTCGGTGACCGTCACCATGACGCACGCGGTGCACAGCTGCGGAATCACCGACACCGACGGCAGCCTCATTTATGGAGGCGAAGCGGCGGGTTACGTCATCAAAATACCCGACGGGCGTTCCATCTATTTCGCCGGCGATACGAACGTGTTCAGCGACATGGCGCTGATTTCCGAACTGTATAAGCCGGACCTGGCGTTTCTGCCGGTGGGCGATCTTTTCACGATGGGACCGCGCGAGGCGGCGGTGGCGTGCCGTTTGCTGAATGTCCCGATTGTGGTGCCGATGCACTTCGGCACGTTCCCGGCGCTGACCGGCACTCCGGAGCATTTGCAGAAACTTGCTCCGGAGACTGAGATCCGCGAGTTGAAGCCCGGCGAACCCCTGATCTGGTAGATCCAGGCGGCCAGCAAATATTCAGTTGTCAAATAGCAAGTGGCCGGAGCTCCTTGTCGGAGACGGCCACGGTACATCGTAATTACGGTACAGCGCAACTCAGTTACTTCTGCCAACCAACCCTGCCGCGAAGAGGCGGTCGTCGACGCGCGACAGGCGCCGTTCGGCTCCTTTTTCCAGCAACGCTGTGTGCGGGATTTTCACCAGATGCTCGGCGATCACCCATAGCTCTTCTTCGGATGTCATCCAGCCGACCCGGTCGAAGCGCGCCAGATTCACCGGACGCGAAAATCTGCGCAGTGTTTTCTCGCGCTCCAGATTGAAATAGTGCTCGAAGTAGGACATCGCAAGTTCCCGCAACGTCTTGTACACCGGCTCGCGGAAACGCAGACCGGAATAGTTCGATTTGGCAATGGCTCCCCAGCGGTTGTGCTGCCGGAAGATTGCGAGCACGTGGTCGTCGTCGCGGACGGATTCGAGATCCAAAAGCAGCGGCGGAAAACCACCGACTCGCAGCGCGGCGGCGGCGAACAGCGCGCCTTCGAGGCAGTGGGCGGTCGCGTCGCGAAGAACCCTGCGCGGGGAACGGATGGTTTCGCCGTCGACTTCCTTGTTATAGGCGATCTCGACGTCGAGAAAACGCTGGATTTTATCCGGCGTCTTCAGGGCGCGGAAGGCGCGCATTTCGGCTTTAGTCCACATGTCTAATCCACATGGGACTGCAGCGTGTAACGGTTCGCGGAGCCGACCTTATCGCCGATTTTCATGACCTGGAGCGGGCCCATGATTTCCAGTTCCACGTAAGGCTGGCCGCCCTTATCGGGATTGGTGTAGATGTTGAGACGCGCGCCTTTGTCGGGCCATTCGGCGCCTTCGGGCGGAGTGGATGTGCGTTCGATTTTGAGGCTCAGTCCGGCGCCGGTCCAGAGGAGCCAGTTGCCGTCCGTGCCCATTTTGGTGGATTTCGCGGGATCGCGACGGACGCGGACGCGGCCAGATTCCCGAGCAAGTTCGAAGATCGGAGCCGGGCTGAGGTTGGTGTAGCCGTTTTCGAAAACAGATTTGGCGACGGTTTCCGCGTAGACATTCTCGGGCGAGTTCAACTGAGTAATGGTCCAGATGCCGGTTTTGACGGGGTCGCCCTGGACTTTTTCGTAAGTGGTGGCGATCGTCATCACCGGCGTGGATTTGTCGAGGGTAATCACGCGGCGTTCGCGGACTCCGTACGATGCATCGACGGGCGTAGTGAGTGTAATCTCGGTGCCTTTGATTTCAATTGTGTTGACGGCGGCGTCGAAACCGGTTGGCGGAGGCCAGCCTCGTTTCTGTATCGTTGGCCATTCGGATTGTAGTTCCGGCCAGGATTTGTCGCCACCGAAGTTACCCCACTGTTGCGAAGTCGGCTCGACTGGTTTGCCATCGAGGTCGCGATTGTTCCAGAACGGGCCTTCGGCGGGCCGGCCCGACTTGTCTAGCAAACTGAAGTTCATGACGCGACCGATGGAGGGAACGATTACGATCGCCGCAACCGGATTTTCCAGGACGACAGCGTCGGCCCAGCCATGCCACGCGGTCTTCTCCACTTTCACCTGGGCCTGGAGCGAAACAGCCACTAACAGGACCAAGGCGAAGCGGATGGTCACGCGGCGGCCTCGGAGTCGCGATCGTCGGCCGCGGTGAAGTAGGCGCAATCGGGATGATGGAAAACGAGGGCGCTGACGCTGGCTTCCGGGTCCATCATCATGCCTTCGGTCAGTTCCACACCGATTTGTTCCGGTTGCAGGAGCTTCCAGATTCCCGCCTGATCGTCGAGATTGGGGCAGGCCGGATAACCGAAGCTGTAACGCTTGCCGCGATAGCGCGAGGTGAAACGGTCCTGCATGGTCATGGTGTCTGGATCCGCGAAACCCCAGTCTTCGCGGATACGGCGGTGCAGCCACTCGGCGCAGGCTTCAGCGGTTTCGATGGCGAGAGCCTGGAGACCATGGGCGCGGAAGTAATCGCCATTTTGTTTGAACTCTTCGGCTTTTTCGCGCACGCCCGCGCCGGCCGTGACGACGAACATGGCGAGGTGATCGCGCTTGTTATCGGAGTTCGGCAGGATGTAGTCGCTCAGGCAAAGCCCGTTGGGCCGGGGCTGGCGTCCGAAATGAAAACTCTGGATCGGCTCGACGCCGCCTGGCGCGAAGAGGTGGATCGAGTTACCGTCGCGTTCGGCTTCGAAGAATTGCCAGAGAGCTTTCGGCTTCAGATAACTGACGGCCTCTTTCTTCAGCGATTCCATCAGGTTGTTCAGATCGAGCGCCTTCTGCTCGCCGGCCGCAAGATTTTTTTCGAAATTGCCTTTGTAGCCGAGATGCCGCCCGTACAGCATGAACGAATTAATGTAGCTCCAGATTCCGGTGCTGCCCGCGAGTTGAGGCACATCGCGGGCACGGCGATCGAGATACGGGACTACGGGAATGGGAATATCGATCCGCACTTTCGAACTGCGTTCGGTCGAGATCGTAACCGGTTCCAGCACGGCGACCGGTTCGGCAAAAGCTCCAGGAACGAGGTTGGTGTTCTTCGCGACGAGGGTGGCGCGCTCGTTGGGATCCATCAACTGATTCATCAGACGAAGACCCGTCATGGCGTCTTTGGCGTAGCAGACGGCATCGCCATAGGCCGGCGCAATTTTGTTGACGGTGAACTTTTCCGAGAGAGCCGCGCCGCCAACCAGAATGGGCACGTTGATGCCCGCTTCTTTGAAATCGGTGGCGGTGAGCACCATCTGCTGGGCGCTTTTGACGAGGAGACCGGAGAGGCCAATGGCATCCGGCTTGTGTTCACGGAAGCCCGCGATCAACTGATCGGAAGCGACTTTGATGCCCAGGTTCACGACGGTGTAGCCGTTATTCCCGAGAATGATTTCGACAAGGTTCTTGCCGATATCGTGAACATCGCCTTTGACGGTGGCGAGCAGAATCTTGCCACGGGCCGCGCTGTCCGCTTTGGTCATGAACTGTTCCAAATGGCCGACGGCGGCTTTCATGGCTTCGGCGGATTGCAGCACTTCGGCAACGATCAATTCATTGGCGTTGAATAAGCGGCCGACTTCGGACATACCGGCCATGAGGGGGCCGTTGATGATATCGAGCGGCTCGACGCCTTCCTGGCGCTTGAGTTCGAGGTCGGCGATGAGGCCTTCCTTGGTGCCTTCAATGATGTAGTTGGCGAGGCGCTGATCGAGCGGCAGATCGGCCGCCTTTTTCTTGACAACCTGGGTGCGGCCACGGAAGAATTCGGCGATCTTCGCGATGTGGTGCTGGTTGATTTCAGCTTTCTGTTCGGGCGTTTGTTCGCGCCAATCCTGAGGGGCCTGGATTTCCGGCGGCGGGGTATTGAACAGCAGCGATTCGGCGAGATGGCGCTCTTCTTCGGGAATGGAGGCGAAGCGTTCCAGCTTTTCGGCGTTGACGATAGCGAGATCGAGACCGGCTTTAGTGCAGTAATAGAGGAAGACCGAATTCACGACTTCGCGCGCGGAGGCGGGCAGACCGAAAGAGATATTGGATACACCGAGCGTGGTCTTCACGTACGGGATGTTGTCTTTGATCAGCTTCAGCGCTTCGATGGTTTCAACCGCGCCGCCAATGTAGTTGGTGTCGCCGGTCGCGCAGGGAAAGACCAGCGGATCGATGATGATGTCTTCGGGCGGGATGCCGTATTTATTGACGAGGAGATCGACCGAACGCTGTGCGACGGCCAGTTTGCGTTCGCGCGTAAAGGCCTGCGCCTGGAGTTTGTCTTCGTCAATGGTGCCGACCACCAGAGCCGCGCCGAACGATTTCGCCAGCGGACAGACGCGCTCGAATTTCTCTTCGCCGTCCTCGAGGTTCACCGAATTGATGATGCTCTTGCCCTGGCAATACGTCAGGGCGAGTTCGATGGCCTTGGGATCGGTGGTATCGATCATGACCGGCGCCTGAACGATGCGGATCAGTTTTTCGTAGAACTGCGGGATGTCCAGCATCTCATCGCGATCTGTACTTTGCAGACAGACATCGATGACCTGAGCGCCATTCCTGACCTGGCGACGCGCGATTTCGACGGCCTCTTCCCACTTCTCCGCCGCAATCAGGTTTTTGAAGAGGCGCGATCCGATGACATTGGTACGTTCGCCGACGATCAACGGGCGGGCGCTTTCATCCGCTTCCACGAGTTCGACACCCGAGTAATATGCGCGGTGCGAATCGGGCTTGATCTGACGGGGCTTTTTGCCTTCCACCATCTTCGCGATGGCGGCAATGTGTTTATCGGTAGTGCCGCAGCAACCGCCGACGATATTGAGCCAGCCTTTGTTGGCGAAGACTTCGAGCTGGTGCGCGAGCGATTCCGGGGTTTCGAGATAGAGACCTTCGGAGGTGGGCAGGCCGGCGTTGGGATAGCAGGAAACCCGGGTGGAGGCCATGTTCGACAGACTGCGGATGTGGTCAGTCATGAACTCCGGACCGGTAGCGCAGTTGAGGCCGATGGAGAGCAGATCGTGATGGCCGATGGAGGCGAACAGCGCTTCCGCGTTCTGGCCTGCGAGCATGGTGCCGGTGGGCTCAATGGTGCCGGAGACCATGACCGGAATTTTCCGGCCGGTTTCGTCGCGCAGATGTTCGATACCAAGCAGAGCAGCCTTCACGGTGCGGGTATCGTTCGAGGTTTCGATCAGGAAGATGTCAACGCCGCCATCGGCGAGAGCTTTGGCCTGATCGTAAAAGTTCTGAACGAGTTCGGGGAAAGTGATGCCGCCGACGACGCTGATGGCCTTGGTAGTGGGTCCAATGGAGCCGGCGACAAAGCGCGGCTTTTCGGGGGTGGAAAGTTCGTCGGCAGCTTCGCGGGCGAGTTGCGCGGCGCGGAGGTTGAGAGCGTAAGCTTCGTCTTCGACGTGATACTCGGCCAGGACGAGCGCAGTGCCGCCAAAGGTATTGGTTTCAATGATGTCGGACCCGGCGCGCAGATAGGCTTTGTGGATGTCGCGAATGACGTCCGGGCGGGTTTTAACCAGGTATTCGTTACAGCCTTCGAGGGCGTGGCCTCCGAAATCGGACGCAGTGAGATTGCGGTCCTGGAGCATGGTGCCCATCGCGCCATCGAGCACGAGGATACGGGTAGCGAGGGCGTCGGTGAGCGCCTCCTGACGTTGTTCAAAACTATTCACGGGTATCTCTTTATGATAGCCGAATGGGCGCGCAGCTCCGGCGGAACAGCCGCTAATGCGGGCCGATCTGCGCCGCTGAGAAGGTTTGAAGGCATAGGATCAGGCTGCTTTGGGCAAATCCAGCGGGGAAGTGCCAACTCCGTAGCGCTTCAGGCGGTGGTAGAAGTCGATGTAGGAGTCGATTTCCTCATTCGAAAAAACGAATCCATCTTTGGCCGGATCGTACGGTAAGCGCCTTTCTTTGGCGAGAATACTGAGGAGGCGGGCTTCTTCGAGTTTTTTGGCGCGTTCGGCTTTGCGCTCTGCCTGGAGCTTCTGGAGCTGGTCGAAATGCTTCTGGAAGGCGCGGTGGATGCGCTGCTCGTAGAGCGAGAGGAGTTCCAGGGTTTTCGCGTGGTCGCGGACAGTCTGGGCTTCGGTGATGGCGTCGTTGATTTCGGGGTGGTGCGCGTCGTAGTTATCGCCGGTGCCGTCGAAGTGGCCGAGGGAGATGATGTTGTTGGACTGTGCGCGGGCGTAATTGAGACGCCAGGCGTCTTCGGCTACGGAACTGGCGAGGAATTCCTCGATGGAGCCCACGGGTTGGAGGTCGGCCATCATTTTGGAGCAGAAGGCGTCGTGCTGGATGCGACCTTCTTCGGTCATGACGGTGACCTGCGCGGTGACGCCGTGACGACGAGCGTTCTGGCAGGATATGCTTTTGCCGTCGATGCTGGTGGGGCCTTTGCTTTTTTGGGCGTTGGCCTGGTTGGCGGCGAGTTGTTTTGCGGATACGGGCATTTTGGTTTGTCCTGTTTGTCAGTCTCTGTTGTGGGATTTTCCTATCCCTCAGCCGCTTTTTTAGCAGGCGGAACTGCACCAAAAGTGGGCATATTTGGGTAAGTTGTTGGTTCTATAGGCGGAAAATAGTTGAATTTCGTTGTCACCGGAATTCCGGGTTCCTGCGGAACGCTCAACGATGCCACTAACTACCTGTGCGAGGCGGACTACAATATGGGCATAGTGCGAAACCCGGAAAGCTGATGCACGTCCGGCTATCCCCGATGAAGCCATCAAGCTCGTCATACGCGTGAAGCCGACCGCCGAGATGCCGCGCCCAGGCAGGAATCGAATGTGAATGAAATGGACGCTGAGTATGGGCCTCTCCGCCGCAGGAAAGGAACTAGAGCAAAGTGAGCGCACCCGAAAAGGACTGGAACGCAAGATTCGAAGTAGCGCAAGCAAAACCGCGCGCCTGGCGAATTTGGGTCGGGCTCATTCTCATCGCGGGCAAGACATACGGAATTGTTACTTCAGATGGACTTTTAAACTCCCCCGATTCGGCTGAACGCTACGGCGCGTGGTTCGGAGACTTTCTGGTATTTGCTCCAGCGATCTGGCTGATCTATACCGGATTCAAACCAGCAAAAGTAAGAATCCCAAAAGACTGAGCCGTCGGAATCCGGCACGCCGAGCGTCCATCGTCGAAAACGGCTATGATCGGCGAATTCGGTATCTATTGCTTAACGAGTTCCACCCGCCGGTTTTGCTCGCGTCCGGCTTCGACGTTATTGTCGCCCACCGGCTTCGTATCGCCAAAGCCTTTCGTGGTCAGGCGATCAGCCGTGACGCCGCGGCTTACCAGTGCGGCCTTCACCGACTCGGCTCTCCCATTTGAAAGTGTCATGTTCGCAGCCTTCGCGCCCACGTTGTCAGTGTGTCCCTGAATCTCGAGGCGCAGGCCTCCGTTGGCCTTGAGCATGGAAGCAACTTCGTCGAGCAGGGGATCGGAAGCGGGCTGAATCACGGTCTTGCCGGTATCGAACAGGATGCCGTGCAGCGAAATGCTACCTTTGGCAGCGAGTTGGTCGGCCATTTCACCCGCGGAGACTTCCAGCTTCTGTTTCATGGCGGCGGATTCGATGATCGCCATCATGTATTGTTCCCCGTCATTGTTAATGGTGAGATGGAGCCATCTTTCTCCCGCACCGAGCGGCATCATCATGGTGGCGCCGCTGTTACCCGGCTCCTGATAGAGCAACTGACCACCCCGTGCTTTGAATTGATTTGAGTAATTGCGGATAATTTCGAGTGGACTCGCGTGGCGCGCCCCTGCTCCTATGGCGTAGGAAAACTGCCAGCTTTTTCCTTCGACGGTCTTGCTCTTATCCTCGCCGAGCGGGAAATCAAAGGAATCGAAGTCGGATTCCTTTCCGGAATCCATCGTAAAACCGGGGAAACGCGGAACGTTGGGATGGTCTTTCGCCGCATCATCCTGAGCGCGCAGAGGTGTCAGCCACAGGCCTATGGTGCACAGCAGGACTAAGTATTGGGACGATTGGCGAGAGAACATTGAACCGCACCTCCAGACGCGGCAACGTACGGCTATTGTGTTGTTATTAGATCACGTTTCCGGAGGCGTACGAGTGGGTTTAATGGCTTTTGCAAATTCGCCGATGATCAGGATCCCGTGCAGGCGCAGACCACTGGCCGCGCAGATAGAATGAAACGGTGCCAACGTTCGCAACTGCGCGTGATGCGAAGGAGTTCCTGGTTGATCGCATCGTTATGCAGGCGCAACGCGACGGCGTTTCGTTATCAGACATTGAGCGGAAGATGCTCTACTTCTCCGAGACAGCCTGGACTTTGCCGGACATGGCTGAGATCAATGATGAGTTTGGCAGTAGCTGCGACCAGGACGAGTTTGAGAGGAAAATTGCCGGAATCGTCCGCAACATTCAACGCGCGCCGAGGCCGGATAGCGGCGAGGAGCCGAACTGGAATAGGGCCGTACGCGCTCTTCGCAATGAAGATCACTACCTTCTGGTTCTGATCGACGCCGCTGGAACCGCCCGGCCACGCGGCGACTTCATAAAACTCGTGCTTACCGGGTTGGTGATTGTAGGGGTCGTCGTCGCAGCAGCTTTGTTCTTCGCCGATCATCCATGAGGCGAAACCCGGACGGTGAGGTCTTGGGCGGTAGATATCATATATTTTATATTTTGACCATGACACGTCGTTTTGATAAACTATGTTTCATCAATAGACTTGATGACTCGGCAGAAATAAAACATTTTTTATATGGCCGCGGCGCTTTGGGGAAAGGTTTACTACCAAGACAGCTTTGCCGGTGAACTCCGGCAGGAGCCCGGGGGCCGATGCGTCTTTTCCTACGACGCCGATTATCTCGCCGAAAAACGTCCGCCAATCGCATTCAAGCTTCCTCTTCAAACCGAGCCGCATCGGTGTGAACAGGGGCTGCATTCTTTTTTTGACAATCTTGTTTCCGAAGGGTGGCTGCGCGATGCGCAGGCGCGCGCACTTAAGATCGACCGGAATAATCGCTTTGCCCTTCTCCTTGCATTTGGGCATGATTGCGCGGGGGCCGTATCGATTGTTGATCCGGAACCTGCCGGAGAGCCTATCGTCGACCTGGACGATCCCACAGCGACGGCCGCGCTTGCAAGCCGATCGTCACTCTCCGGGATCCAGCCAAAACTTCTCGCGGTGCAAGAGGACAGGTATGTTCGCCCCGCCCGCAGAGACGAGGTGGCGACAATCATTGCAAAGCTTCCTGGCGCGATTCCCGACATCGTAGAGAACGAATTTCTAACCACCACGGCGAACCGGGCACTGCTGCCCGACGATGAAACTGTGGAGGCCACGATCGGAACGGTGGAAGGCATTGCGGGACGTGCGCTGTTAGTGCGCCGATTCGACCGACGGCCACGAAGCCACTCCAAGATACATTTTGAGGAATTCAATCAGCTTCTGGGGCGACGCTCGGGCGACGACAAATATGACGCGTCGTACGAAGACATGGCTCAATTCATCCGTACTACACCCGGATGTACACCGGTAGACGCATGGCGCCTCTACCGGCGCGTCGTTGTTTGTTTCCTCACCGGCAACACCGACGCGCACCTGAAGAACTTCGCCATGTTTCATACGCCGGATGGCTTACGGCTCACGCCCGCCTACGATCTGGTGGCCGCCGCCCTTTACCCCGAATATCGCGTCCTGGCGCTTGCGATCGGCGGTGCGGCAAATCTGGGGATAGAAAAGCTCAAGCCTAAGCACGTGATTACGCTCGGCGAGGCGTATGGGCTCAGCAGAGCAGTATTAATCGACGTATTCAAGACACTGGACAATCGTCGCAGAATTGCCGACAAAGCTGTCGCTGAGGCAGCGAAGAGGATCGGGCAGGAAAGACTCGGGGAACGTTTACTTGAACTCATGGAGCGCAGATGGAACGGGACTTTCGCATTAACTGGCCCGCTGTTGTTGAAGAAGCAGTCCGGCGACGCCGCAGGATGAAGCTCACGCAAAAGCAACTATCGGCGCTCGCTAACGTGAGTCCGCCGACGGTGTCGCGCTTCGAGCAAAACGCGAAGGACATTCAGCTTTCAACTGTTCTCGCCATTCTCAACGTGGTGGGTATGACAGACAATCGCACCTTAGCGTTCGCGGATGAATCATTCCGTCAGGACATCGATAGCGGAACGATCGTGTTTTGGGGGCAGGAAGGAGAAACACGCATCCGCTGCGGAATTTCACGACACGCGCTGGCCGACCATTTTTCGGATCGCGGCACGTTGAAGCCGGAGGGCGCATTCAGAAAAAACCGCAGTGAGATCGAAGGGCTGGCGCGAAAACAATATCTGACTGGCAAGGTTGAGGCCGATGGTTCGGTTCTCATCAGGACCGAAGACGTTTAGCGGAGTTTCCACGAGTTCTTTGCAGCCGCGAATGCTCGGTCACAGGTGATGGTGATAGATAAGGTTGCAAGACCAGGTGAGAACTGATTGGTTGACGCACTAGAATAATGGGCGATGGGGATAGTCGGAGCACAGTTTCCGGACAAACGAATGGGGACCTGTTGACGTCCAGAGCTGCGGTCGTTCGCTATACCGCTCCCTTGCGGTCACGGCTCAGAAACGGTACCGTCGTGGCTCGTCGTTTAGGCTCACAGGCTGCGGACGTACTGCAGGTTCCGGCGCATATCCTCATCCAGAAAGCCGGGGCGGAAATCGGTTTCTAAATTCGCGAAGCCGGTGAAGCCGATGTCGCGGATGGCCTGCAACACCTCGGCGAACTGGATTTTGCCGTCGCCCAGATAGAGCGGCTTGTCCTTCAGGTGAATCTGGCAGATGCGAGCCTTGCCCAGCCAGCGGATTTCTTTCACGACATCGTAGCCGCCGATGTTCGTCGAGTTGCCAACGTCGTAGTAGACGAGCACATTGGGGGAGCGGGAACGGTCCATGATGCGGACGTTTTCTTCGGCTGAGTTTTCGTCCTCAAGGCCGAGGACGACTCCGGCCTTTTCCGCACCGGGCGCGAGTTCGCGGAGGGCGTCGCCTACGTAGTTTCTTTCATCCTCCGTTTTGAGGGCATTCTTGCCGAAGAACGGCAGGAGCAGGACCTGAGTTCGGAGCGCCGCGGTGAGACGGATCGAATCGGACACCCATCGGACGGCGAGCTTGTCGTTCTTCAGCGCGTTCACGTGCAGCATGTCGACGCAGGTACCGTCGATGGGTAATTTATTTTCGGCGGAGAGTTTGAGGTAAGCCGCAATAGTGGCGGGATCGTCCGCGGGGAGATGGCCATCGATCAGCTTCTGGCCGAAGGAGACCTGAATTCCGTCGAAGCCAAGTTTGGCGGCAAGCGGGACGGAGTCGGGTTTAGCGGTGAGCTTCAGGTTCCAGTCGGTGATGCCGATGCGAAGACGCTCGCCTGCCGCGAAGCCGGGGAACGGCGCTGCAAGTCCGGCGGCGATCAGGGATCTGCGGGTCAACATGCTAGTGGCTCAGCGGCTCGGGGACCGCTGCGCCGTCGGCCCGGGGATCGGACGCGGCGAAGTTGGTGTTGGTGGCGGCATCGTGCAGGATGGCCTGGCCGCGGCCCATCTCCTGCGTGTATTCGCGGCGAATGGCGAGTTGATGGCCGCGTTCGGAAAGCAGCTGGAGAGTTTCGGCGCCGACGCGCGATTCGATGGACACGTCGCAGCCATCGGCGGATCGCTTGGTGAAACGCGGCGCTTCGAGAGCGGCCTGGATGTTCATGCCGTAGTCAACGATGTTCGAGACGAACTGGGCGTGCGCGAGCGGCTGGTTGGCGCCGCCCATGATGCCAAACGCGATGCGGGATTGGGCCTTTTCCATAAACGCGGGGATGATGGTGTGGAAGGGGCGCTTGCCACCGGCCAGCACGTTGGGCGAAGCGGGGTCGAGCGAGAAGCCGGCGGCGCGGTCATGCAGTTCGAAGCCCATGCCATCCACGGTGACACCGGAGCCGAAGATCTGAGAGACACTTTGAATCCAACTGGCCATGTTGCCGTCACGATCGACAACGGTGAGATAAGTGGTGTCGCCGGAAATGACGTGGCCGGGAGGAACGCTGCAGTTGGCATGGCGCCCGTCGATGAGGGCGGCGCGCTGCTGCGCCCATTCTTTCGAGAGAAGTTTACCGACGGGAATATCGTAAGTGTGCGGGTCGGCATCATAGCGGCGAAGATCGGAGTAAGCGAGCTTCATGGCCTCAATGCGTTCGTGAACTTCGGGCGCGCTGGAAGAGTCGGCTGCGGCCGGGCTGGTGCCCATGATGTTGAGCATTTCGAGCGCGGCCATGCCCTGACCATTGGGCGGCAGTTCGAGGACGCGCCAGCCGCGATAGTCGGTTGAGATGGGAGTGACCCATTCGGGGGTGAAAGCGGCGAGATCTTCGCCGGTCATGACGCCGCCGAGACGCTGGGATGTTTTGAGAATCGCCTGGGCGATGGGCCCTTTATAGAAGGCGGCAGCGCCCTGTTCGGCGATCATTTTGTATGCGCGGGCGAGATCGGGATTACGGAAGAGTTGTCCGGTTTCGGGCACTTTCCCGCCGGGGAGAAAGACGCGCACGGATTCGGGATTGGCGCGGAGGCGTTCGAGACCGCTATCGATGAGCCAGGCTTCGCGAATAATTTCCGTCACCGGGTAGCCTTTTTCGGCATAAGTGATGGCGTCGGCGAAGAGATCTTTCCAGGGGAGCTTGCCGAAGCGCTCGTGCATTTTGGCCCAGCCCGCGACTGCGCCAGGAACCGTGACGCTGTTGATTCCGCCGAGCGGCATTTCTTTCAGACCTTTGCTTGTGATGACGGCGGGGGTGAGGGCGCGCGGGGCGGGTCCGGAGGAATTCAGGCCGACGTACTGGCTGGTCTTGGCGTCCCAGTAGAGAGCGAAGAGGTCTCCGCCGGGGCCATCCATCATGGGTTCGACGACGCCGAGGACGGCGTTGGCGGCAATGGCCGCGTCGGCAGCGCTACCTCCGCGCGCGAGGATTCCGACGGCGGTTTGGGAGGCGAGGATCTGGCTGGTGGCCGCGATGCCGTTCTGCGTAATGACCATGGAACGCCCGTAGGCGCGGCCCATATCCGGATAATCCTGGGCGAATACGCAGGCGGCTGACAGGATGATGCCGAGGAGTAAGGACGCTGATCTCATTCAATGGGATTGTACATCCTTTAGACTGAAGCCATGCGGCGATTACTGGTACTGGCCTTTGCCTTCGCGTGGGCGGTTTCGGCGAAGACATTTACTTTGGAGCAGGTGCTGTCGGCTCCGTTTCCTTCGGACCTGGTGGCTGCGCCAGGCGGCGGAGCGGTGGCGTGGCTGCTGAATGAGCGCGGGGCGCGGAATGTCTGGTATGCCGCGGCGCCGGATTTCAAGGGCGTCCGGCTGACTTCGTGGACCGCGGACGACGGGCAAGACGTCGGCGAACTGAAGATTACGCGGGACGGCAAGTCGGTGGTGTTTGTGCGCGGCGGGGACCTGGAGTATCCCTCGCAGGGGAATCCGAATCCGGCTTCGGACCCGGCAGGTGTGAGCCAGGATATCTGGATTGCGACGCCCGGGTCGGCCGCGAAGAAGATTGCGCAGGGGCATTCGCCCGTTGTGTCGCAGGGACGAATTGCGTTTTTGCGTGGTGGGCAGGCGTGGGTGGCGTCGCTGGATGGCAGCTCGGTTTCGCAATTGCTGCAGGCGCGTAGCGGAGTTACGGCGGATGAACTTCAATGGTCGCCCGATGGAACGAAGCTGGCGTTTGTGAGCGACCGGGGGAACCACAGGATTATCGAGGTTTATGATTTTGCGACGAAGGCTGTCACGTACCTGGATCCGAGCGTGGATCGCGACCGCAGTCCTGTGTGGTCGAGCGATGGAAAGCAGGTGGCTTTCATTCGGGAGTTTCAGACTACGGGAAGCGGGCGGGGTCCGAAGCGGAGCACGAGTGAGCCGTGGGCGATTCGGGTGGCGAATGTTGCGGACGGAACGGCGCGGCAGGTGTGGCGCGCGGATGCGGGAGCGGGTAGCGTGTTTAAGGAGGTCGTCGCGGAGACGCAGTTGTTCTGGAGCGCGGGCGGACGGATTGTCTTTCCGTGGGAGAAGGACGGATGGCTGCATTTATATTCCGTGGCGGATGGCGGCGGCGCTGTGGCGCTCTTGACGCCTGGCGATTTCGAGGTGGAGCATGTCTCGTATACCGGGGACGGCAAAGAGGCCGTGTATTCATCGAATCAGGGCGATATCGATCGGCGGCATGTCTGGCGGGTCGCGGTGAATGGGGGACCGGCTCGCGCGGTCACCAGTGGCGAGGGTCTGGAATGGGCTCCGGTGGGCGTCGCGGGGGGCCTGGCATATTTGCATTCCGATGCGCGGAAGCCAGCGCGGGCCGCTGTTCGGATTGGCTCGGCGGAGCGGGATCTGGCGCCTGAAACCGTGCCTGCGGAATTTCCCACGGATTCGCTGGTGGTGCCGCAACAGGTGATTTATTCGTCGCCGGACGGGTTGTCGATTCATGGGCAACTGTTTTTGCCGGCGGATCTGAAGGCGGGCGAAAAGCGTCCGGCGCTGGTGTTTATACATGGGGGGCCGCGGCGCGAGATGCTGCTCGGGTGGCATTCGATGGGGTATTACAACAACGCGTACGGGATGAATCAGTATCTGGCGAATCAGGGTTATATTGTGCTGTCGATCAATTATCGGAGCGGGATCGGGTATGGGTTGAATTTTCGGGAGGCGCTGAATTTCGGCGCGGCGGGCGGTAGCGAGTTTGCCGATGTGGAAGGCGCCGGGTTGTATCTGCGGGGGCGGCCGGATGTGGATGGGGCGCGGATCGGGTTGTGGGGCGGGAGCTACGGCGGATATCTGACGGCGATGGGCCTGGCGCGGGCGTCGGATTTGTTTAAGGCTGGGGTGGACTTTCATGGAGTGCACGACTGGAATATCGAGCGACCGATCAGCGGGCCTTTGAAAGGGACGGTTGAGGCCGCGGCTGAGCTGGAGACGGCCGCGCATGTTGCGTTTGAAGCTTCGCCGATGGCTTCGATGAAGACGTGGCGGTCGCCGGTGTTGCTGATTCACGGGGACGACGACAGGAATGTCGCATTCGCGGAGACGGTTCGGTTAGCCGCGGAATTACGGGCGCAGGGCGTGTATTTCGAACAGTTGATTTTGCCGGATGAAATTCACGGCTTTTTGCGGCGGGCCTCGTGGCTGCGGGCTTATGCGGCTACGGTGGATTTCTTCAAGCGGAAATTGTAGCGGCTTTGCGTGCGCCGGAACTAAATGAAGAACGCGTTGACGGGCACGCTGAAGCCGGGCAGAACGCGGCAGGTGAGTTGCTGGTCCTGCTGGACATTCTCACTGAAAACGAGATGGGCCGCCGCGTCTCTGCGATATATTTCCATGCTGCGATTGAGCGGATCGGCGATCCAGTATTCGTCGACTCCCCGGGCGGCATAGAGGGCGAGTTTTACATGCCGGTCGCGACGTTCATTGGAGGCGCCTGGCGACAGAATCTCGATGACGACTTCCGGCGCGGCATGAAAGCGGCCCGCCGCGGTCGCCTTTCGCATCCTCTCTTCGGTTGCGAAGACGAGATCGGGAATTACGCCGTTATGATCGTCGAAGATCACTCCGACACCGGGAAGAATCTCGCCGATTGGATGCGCGCGCAGATAATCGTTGAAGGCGATCGCAATTCGAAACAACATTCTCTGATGAATAACGGTGGGCGCGCTGGAGACGTACAGTTCTCCATCGATCAACTCATAGCGGTTGCCATCGTCGGGCATGGATTCCACGTCGGCGTTGGTCAGGCGAAAATCGGCTGCGGTACTCATGGTCAACAACTCTGTGTCAATTATTCCGATAAGCTGCGGATTTGCCTTCCCACGGGCCGACATAGACAACGGAACCCGGCCGGGCAGCCCGGAGCTTCGCCGCTCCCTGATCCGTCACCGCGGTGCCCTGAAGATCGACTTCCTTCAGAGCCGGCATAGCACTCAGCGTCGCGATGGAGCTGTCGTCAATCTGATTGCAGCCCTGCAACTTCAGGCGCTCCAGCTTGGGAAGAGACTTGATCTGCTCCAGCCATTTCGGCGTCACGATCAGCACACTGACTTCGCCCAGGCGAGTGCCTTCGATGCCTACTCCGATCGAGACACAGGAGAAGCGCAGTTCACGAAGATTCTTCAGCGTGAGGACAGCGGCCAGTCCAGTTTCGGACATCGCAATTGTCCAGACGTTCTTGTCGGTGCCCTGTCTTCCGCTGAGATCGAGATAAGTCAGGCCTGGCATTTGGCGGAGCGCCTGAAGGCCGGCATCGCCGAGTTCGTTACCGCCCATGGTGAGTTCTTTCAGGTTCGGGAGCGTGGTGAGCCGCTCAAGGCCGACATCGGTCATCAGCGTGGACCCCACGTTGAGAGACTCCAGGCTGGTGATGCCGGCGATGTGTTCGAGCGCAGTGTCGCTGGCTTTAGTGCCGTGCAGATTCAGGCGGGTCAGCTTCTTCCAATCCTTGATGGCGGCGATACCTTCGTCGGTCACGTATTCGGCGTAGTAGAGATTGAGGTCGGTGATGTTGCGAAGGCCTTTGATTTCGGCCATACCCTGATCGGTGATGTGGGTGAGCGACAGATCGAGGGTGGTGAGGTCGGGGAGATCGTTGAGGCGGCGAAGGTCCGGATCGCCAACCCACGCCCCGCGAAAGCTGACACCAGTGACGCGCCCCTGCGCATCGCTGACAGCGCGCCCGCCGAGGTCGGTTATCCATTTCGTATCGGCGGCAAAGGCCGTGGCGGCGAGGAGAAGGAGAGCAGCGAGCTTCATTACTTTGTCCTCCTGGTCGAGAGCGATGAATCGCGGTCGAAGATAATTTCGCAATTCGGGAAGGCGGTTTTCAGTATCTGGAGGCCTTTCTCGGTAATGAACGTGTGATACAGGTTCAGAGATTTCAGGTCCGTGAAAGATTGCAGGACGGGAACGCTCTTGTCGGTCACGTTGGTGGCATCGAGGCTGAGTTCGCGGAGGTGGGTGAGGGCCTGGAGGGATGCGAAACCTTTGTCGTCGATCGAGGTGTAATCGAGCTTGAGCGCTGTGAGATTTTTCAGTTCCGCCAGAGACGGAACTCCGTCGTTCGTGAGGCGCGTGCGGAAGAGTTCGAGTCTTTCCAGATGCTGCAAAGGCCGAAGCTCGGCGAGGCCGGCGTCGGTGAAGCGCCCGTGATTCAGATAGAGTTCGCGCAGGCTGGTGAGCGCGGCGAGTTGCTTCAGACCTTTATCGTTGACGTCGGTACTGGTGAGGTCGAGTTTTTCGAGTTTGGTGAGCGGCGCGAGATCGGCAAGGCCGGCATCGGTGATTTCGTCGTAATTGAGGCGGAGCGCGGTGAGGGCCGGCAGAGCTCCAACGAACGGAAGGCCGGCGTCGTCGAGATGCGAATTGGAGAGGTCGAGTTCGCGCAGACCGGGGAGAGTTTTCAGGGCGGCCAGACCGTTGCCTTTTACCAGAGTTCCAGCGAGGCGAAGCGTGTGGAGATTGCCGAGGCTGGCCAGTTTCGCCAAACCCGCGTCTGAGACCGTCGTGCTGCTGAGATTTAGTTCCGTAAGGCTGTTCAGCCTGGCGAGCGATGAGAGGCCAAGATCGGAGATCTGCGTTACAGACAGGTCAAGTTTTTCGAGGGACTGCAGGTTTGCAAGGTTGGCAAGTTGCGCATCGCTGATGGGTGTTGAGGCAAGATTGACGCTGGTGATGTGGCCGGATGCCGATTCCGCGACGCCACCGAGGGCTTTGATCCACGTGGAAATCGCGGCATCGGTTAGCGCGCTGGGCTTGGCGGCAGCGGGAGATGCGGACTTCGGCGAAGCAGAAGCAACGGACCGGATTCGCGCAGTTGGAATAGCGGCGCGAAGGGCATCGATGCCGTTGGGAGTCACCAGGCTGTAGCGCACGTCGATGTCGGTCAGGTTCTTCAGGGTCTGGAGTTTCGCGAGACCGGAGTTCGTGATGCGCGTCCGGTAGAGGTTCAGGACTTCGAGGAGATTGAGGTTCGCGAGCACGTCCATGGACGCGTCCGTCAACTGCGCGCCGAGCAGGTTGAGACGCCGCAACGATTTCATGCCGCGGAGGTAGTCGAGGCCGGCATCGGTGATGCGCGCTCCGGAAAGATCCAGTTCTTCGAGATTGGGAAGATCCTTCAGGTGCTTCAAACCTTCGTCTGTGACGAGGGTGTCACGAAGCAGGAGCCGGCGCAGGTCTTTGAGGCCGGCGAGTCCGGCCATGCCTTCGTCGGTGAAAGGGTTGTAGCTGAGGTCGAGATCCTGGAGTTTCGGAAAGATGGAGAGGTTGAGTTTCGCCAGGCTGCATTGACTACAGCGGAGTTCCTTCAGGTTCGTCCACGTAGCGAGTTCGGCGAAATCTTTGTCGCCAATTTCGATGCGGGCATTATAGTGCCATCCGAAACCGAGGCGCTCAACATTGGTGAGAGTGGCGAAAGCTTTAAACACGCCGGCCTTGTCTTCGTTGCCGCCGCCCGGATTCCAGACAGGACCAGGGAGGTAGAGTTCGCGAAGGTGCTTAAGGCCCTCGAGCTTTTTAAGTTCAACCGGATGCATGACGCCGCCGGTCAGTTCGATGGCCGAGATATGGAAATCGCCGGCAGGAATTTGTGCCAGATTGTTCAGCGGGACTGTGCCGCCTTCCGGCAGAACCGTGCCTTCCCAGCGGATGACCCACTCCGCGACTTCGCGTTCGGTGGCGGCGCGAAGAGCGGCGGCTGAGGCTGCGACCAGGATCGCAACCATTAGTAAAGTGACCCTGCGCATCATGCGTTATTCTACTGAATGTGATATTTCAGCGCGCCCGATTCGCAATTCTGTTGGGTTTGGCGGCCGGGGCGTTGGGCGCACAGCCGCTGCCATCCGGACCTTTCGCATCGGGTCTCTATCAGGTTCTGGAGAAGGCAGGGTGTCGCGCTTGTCACAATCCCGATGGAGTCGCATCGGCCACGCGGCTGCACTTTCCCGACGCGGATGCTTCGCCGGCCAGGATTGAAGCTTTCGGAAATTCGCTGGTTGCGCTGGTAGATCGGGCGCATCCGGACCAGTCTTTATTGCTGCGAAAACCGACTGCCCGTATTCCGCACACTGGCGGCGAGCGGATCAAGCCAGGCACTCCGGAAGAAACAATACTACAGGGCTGGGTGGATCATCTGACCCGGCTTTCCGGCGATGAATTAGCCGCGGCGCAGCGCTACAAGGATTTCGAAGACAAGGGTTCCGGCGAAGTGCCTCAGGACGCGCAGTTGCGACGCCTGACGCACAGCCAGTACGACCACACAGTTCGCGACCTGCTGGGCGATCAGACGAATCCAGCCAGCCAGTTTCCACCGGAAGATTTCGTGAACGGCTATCGTAATCAATCGCGCGGACAGAGCCTTTCGCCATTGCTTGTGGAAGGGTACAGCGCGGCAGCGGAGCGGCTGGCGAAGTCGGCGTTTCGCGGTGGCGATACGCATGGCCTGATTCCCTGCAAACCATCTGCGGCGTGCCGGGCGCGGTTCGTGCGCGAGTTTGGATTGAAGGCGTTCCGGCGCCCGCTGGATGCCGGCGAACAGACCCGGTACGAAGCGCTGATGAAGGGCGACGCGGATTTTACGCGCGGCGCGCAGCTCGTGATGGAGGCAATGCTGCAGTCCCCGAATTTCCTATTTCGGATGGACTCCACACCTGATCCCAAACTAAAGATGTGGGCTACCGCGAATCGACTCGCCTACTCGCTTTGGGACACGATGCCGGATGCCGACCTGTTCGCGGCGGCCGCGAAAGGCGAGCTTGCGACACGCGCCGGTGTGGAAAAGCAGACACGCAGGATGTTGGCCGATCCGAAAGCGCGTGAGGCGCTGAATGAGTTTGTCAGCCAATGGCTGCGTTTCGATCGCCTTGTGACGGCTACGAAGGACAGGCGCAAGTATCCGTTATTCACCCGAGAGACGGTGAGCTCCATGACGGAAGAGGCGACAACCTTCGTTTCCGATCTGGTATGGAACAACCACGATTTCATGACGTTGTTCACTGCTAATTACGGGCACGTCAATCAGGAATTGGCCCGCATTTATGGTGTGACCGCGCCGGCGAAAGAGTTCGACCGGGTTCCCTTCCCCGCGGGTTCGGAACGTGCGGGACTTCTGGGTCAGGGCCTTTTTCTGGCCTTGACTGCGAAGCCGGAAGAGTCGTCACCAACGGCGCGCGGGCTGTTTGTCAGAGAGCAGTTCCTGTGCCAGCATGTGCCGGATCCACCGCCTGGTGTGAATACGAATCTTCCGCCGGTGACGGAGCAGAAGCCGCAGACGAACCGCGACCGCATGACGGAACATGCGACGAATACAACCTGCGCGGGGTGTCACAAGTTGATGGACTCGGTCGGGTTCGGTTTGGAGAAGTTCGACGCGACCGGTGCGCGGCGCGAACAGCTGACGCTTGAATTCGGCGGCGGCCGCGGAAAGAAGACGGTAAACCTGAAGCTGGATACTTCGGGGAACGTGGCGGGGATTCCCGATTCGCAATTTTCTTCGCCCGCGGAACTGGGCGCGATCCTGGCAAAAAGCGCGCAATGTCAGGAGTGCATGGTGAAGCAGTATTTTCGATATACTGCGGGCAGGATGGATGGGGCGGCTGATCGTCCGTTGATTCTGAAAGTGCTGGACGATTTTCGGAAGTCGCAGTTCCGGTTCCAGGAACTGATGGTTTCCTTGACGCTGAATCGTGAGTTTCCGGAGAAGGAAGGATTGAATCATGTCGCAGGTAATCACTAACCGGGTCAGAACATCGCGGCGATCCCTGCTGAAGGGCATGACTTTGGCTGGCGCGCGGATTGCAGTCGGGCTGCCACCGCTGGTCTCCATGTTCAATTCGCTCGGAACCGCGTACGCCGCGGAGCCGGAAACCGGGACGGCGGCGAAAGCGATTGAATCCCGTTTCGTGCTTTGGTTCAATGGCAACGGCATTCCGGAGCGCTACTGGATTCCTTCTGAAGAAGGCCCGGATTACGAACTGACGCCCTGCCTGGCGCCGCTGGGCGCGTGGCGGAAGGACGTTCACGTTCTCAGCGGCGTGGATAACGCAGCCGCTTCTGGTAAGGGCAACGGCCATACCAACTCGATGAGCGGCCTGATGACGGGCACGGATTTTACCGGACGTGGTCCAAGCGGCCCTTCGATCGATCAGATGATCGCGGCGAAGATTGGCGGAGACTCGCGGTTCCGTTCGCTCCAGATCGGCGTTGCGCAGGAATCGTTCGGCGAAAGCATGCAGCGCAATATGAGCTGGGCCGGCTATGAGCGCGCGCTGCCCCCGGAAATGATTCCTCATCGCCTGTTCGACCGTTTATTCGGCGCGCAGGAGGAAGGCTGGGTAAATCGCAAGCGCAGCATTCTGGATACGGTGATGGCGGATGCTTCGGCGCTTCAGAAGAAGTTGCCGACGGAAGACAAAGCCCGCGTGGAAGAGCACCTTTCTGGTATTCGGGATCTGGAGCGCGCGATTGCGGGCCTGCCGCCGGGTTACGAGAAGGTCAACCCACCGGACTTCGACGGCGATATGAAGGACTGGCCGCGCATTGCGAAATTGCAGAGCGATCTTCTGGTGCAGGCGTTTGCCACGCGGCAGACGCGGGTGGCTTCGTATATGTTGACGAAGTGCCAGAGCATTACGCGCTTCCCGTGGCTCGGCTACACTTCGGCGCGGCATCACGATTACACGCATGCGGAAGGCAAGACATCGGGCGCGGACGGAGTGGAAGGGCAGCGAGTGCTGCGCGATATCTGCCGGTGGCATGTGGAGGAGTTCGCTTACCTGGTTTCGAAACTCGAAGCAGTACCGGAGGGCGACGGAAATCTGTTCGACCACACGAGCCTGATTTACGCACATGAGCATGCGGAGGCGAATCCACACAAGAACAGCGGTCTGGCGATGATTGTGGCCGGCGGAAGTCCGAAGCTGGCGCGAGGGAGTCATACGCGCGTCACAGGCACTGTCGGCGACGTTTACGTGACAGTGGCGGACGAAGTAGTCGGAGCCGGGATTGGCAAATTCCCCACAGCCACGAAGAAGCTCGGGGCTCTGCTGACGTAATCGGGCTCGGCAGCCAATTCGTCAGGCAAATCAGATTACCAGATTTTCGTGCCCGCGGGCGCTGACTTTCTCCACTCCCGCGATTTCGCCGGCAATCACCATCATGGCTTCGTCAAAGTTGTTGACGGTGGGGCACACGTGCCGCGGCACCAGGTAAATTTGGCTCCCGACAGGCGGAACTTCCTCGGTGCCCGCTTGAAACGGCAGATGCTCTTCGCTGGGCTTCAGCGGGACATAGCCGGGGTGACCGACAACCTCGCAGTTGGGCACGCCTGCATCCACAGAGACGCTCTTGTGACCGGCATCGCATGTGAACATGCCTGGCGCGGGGTGACTGACTACCGTCGCGAGCACAAGGGCTGCCGGCACATATCCGAGATCGGGAAGTTGCCTCAGACTGCTCATGTCGTTATAAATTACGGTGCCGGGTGAGACTCGATGCCGGAACGCGCCGCCGCTCAAGCCCGGATGACGGAGCGCAGCCGGTGCGGCCGGCGTTCCCGACGTGATTACTTCTTCCGGCGTACATCCGGCGGCGGACAACTCCCCGACAATTTCCAGCAGGCGATCATAGCCCGGATTTGCGGTATCCGCCACCACGTGCCCATCGTAATAATGGAGCCCCCGGAACGATGTTCCCAGATGCTGCGCCAACCTGCGGATGTCATCGGCGCGATCCTGGCCGATCCCGGTTCGATTCATCCCGGGATTGACATCGATGAAGATTCCGACGCCCGTGTTCGCCCAGGCCTTCGCCTGTTCGGATGATTCCACCAGGACGGAGACACGCGTTCGTGAAAACTCTCTGGATATTTCGAGAGTGCGCCGCGCGTTCGCGCCTGTCACCGGAAAAGCGAGGAGAACATCCTCCATCCCTGCCTCACAGGCGGTCAGAAGTTCCAGCGTCGTGGAACATTTGCAGCACCGGACGCCATGAGAAATCATCTGGTGGATAACCGACGCAATCTTGGCGGTCTTGATGTGCGGCCGCCAGCGATCCGCATTACCAGCCATCAACCGCAGGGTGGCACGGATGTTTCGATCCACCAGTTCCGGATAAATCAACAGCGCCGGAGTGAGGATTCGGTCGGCATTTCGCAAGGCGTAAGAATCTGGCTGAATGTCCAAACGTCTAGGGTAGACTACGAGTCATGCAAGCTCAACAGAACGTTGAAGGTCCATTGAATCCAGGGTTGGTTTTTGAAATGCTCCAGGCGCACCAGCGCACCGCGGCATTGAAGGCGGCGATCGAACTGGATTTGTTTCGGGCCATTGGCGAGGGTCCCGGAGATGTTGCTTCGCTGGCGAAAAAATGCTCTGCGTCCGAGCGGGGAATCCGCATACTTTGCGATTTTTTGGCGATGAACGGCGTCCTGATCAAAGAAGGAACCAGCTACCGCCATTCACCCTCAAGCGCGGCCTTTCTGGATCCGCGTTCGCCTGCATCGCTCGCTTCGGTGGCACAGTTTCTGGGCAATCCGGCCATGCGCGAACCGTACGATCACCTGACGGAAATCGTGCGAAGCGGCAGAACTATTTTGCCGGGTGAAGGCAGCGTCGAGCCGGAAAATCCCGTTTGGGTTCAGTTCGCGCAAACAATGGCGCCGATGATGGCGCCCATGGCGGCGCCTCTGGGAGCGCTTGTGCTGGAAGGCAAAGCGGGACCCATGCGGGTTCTGGATATTGCGGCGGGCCATGGATTGTTTGGCATTGAAATCGCAAAGCAGAATCCGCAGGCGCGCATCACCGGGCTCGACTGGGCTCCGGTACTGCATGTGGCTTTGGACAATGCGCGCAAAGCCGGGGTTCACGATCGCTACGAAATGCTGCCCGGCAGCGCCTTCGAAGTCGATTTCGGCGGACCTTACGACGCTGTGTTGCTGACGAATTTCCTGCATCACTTCGACCATGCGACCAACGTGAGCCTGCTGAAAAAAGTACATTCGGCGCTCCGACCCGGCGGATGCGCGGCGACGCTGGAGTTCGTGCCCGACGAAAACCGGATCTCACCGCCGATGCCTGCTGGTTTTGCGCTGACGATGCTGGCATCCACTCCATCGGGTGATGCTTACCCGTTGAGCGAACTCACCGCGATGTATCACGAAGCCGGATTCCGCGATGTAACCGGTCATCCGATTCCGAACAGCCCGCATACGGTTGTGAAGGGAACAGCATAGCGCGGCGGCCTGAGAGGGCGTCGCCGACGTGGCCCGTAGTTGCCGGAATCAGTTCGGTAAATACGCCCTGTTTGTATGTTGGTAACAGGTGAGTCTGTCCGTGAAGAGATTGCAAACGTTGTTGTGTTGGGTGGCCCCGCTATTGGCTATCGCGGCACAGGGGCAGACGCCGCAGGCATCGCTGCAATCCGCGAAGGCCGCTGCCGATCGTGGGGTCGCTGCCGGCCAGTTATATGTGGGCGAAAGCTACCGCGACGGCGACGGCGTGCCCCAGGATTTCAAAGAAGCTGCCCGCTATTTCCGCCTGGCCGCGGAACAGGGCAACGCGCTTGCGCAGTTTAATCTCGGCTTCCTTTATTTCACCGGCCAGGGCGTTCCGCAAGATACCCGGGAAGCTGTCCACTGGTACCGGCTTGCGGCCGAACAGGGTTTTGACCAGGCACAGAACAATCTGGCCTACGCTTTGAAAACCGGGGACGGTGTCGCGCAGGATCTCAGGGAAGCAGTGCGCTGGTACCGCATCGCAGCCGAAAAAGGCAACGCCATTGCACAGACCGCACTGGGCGATGCCTATCACAATGGCGAAGGCGTGATGCACGATTATAAGGAGGCTCTGCGCTGGTACCGCATGGCCGCGGAGCAGAACAATCCCGTCGCTCAGTTCCACATTGCGGATGCATACCGTACCGGCGAAGGAGTCACGCCGGATAACAAAGAAGCAGCGCGCTGGTACAAGTTATCGGCCGATCAGGACTACGTCACCGCGCAGGCATTTCTCGGCCTGATGCATCTCGATGGTATTGGAGTCACTCGCGATACGAAAGAAGCTGCGCGGCTGTTTAAACTGGCGTCCGATCAGGGCCATGCCGTCGCGATGTTCAATCTCGCGGATTGTTACCGGCTGGGGGAGGGCGTCCCGCGCGATCCCAAAGAAGCGCTTCGCCTTTATCGCATTTTGGCGGAGCACGGCGATTACGCGGCGCAGAACAACATCGGCGTAGCCTATCGCGAAGGCGATGGTGTTGCCAAAGATCCGGCGGAAGCCGTGCGCTGGTTCCGGGAGTCGGCGGAGAAAGGCCATCCGGGAGGTCAGTATAATCTCGCGACCGCTTACCGCACCGGCATGAGCGTGCCAAAGGATTTCCAGCAGGCGCTGAAGTGGTTTCATAGCGCCGCGGATCAGTTGGATGGGCTCGCGATGTTCAGTCTTGGCAGCATGTACGAGCAGGGCGAGGGCGTGACAAAGTCTCTGCCGGACGCCGCAAAATGGTACAAAATGGCTGCCGAGCAGGGCGATACTACTGCGCAGTTCAGAGCAGGCATGATGTACGCGAACGGCGAAGGCGTTGCGCGTGATGCCGCGGAGGCCTGGAAATGGCTCGATCTGGCGGCGGACGCCGGCGAGGCGGGCGCGGCAAAACAACGCGACGCTCTCGCTTCCCGTATGTCGGCGGCTGAGATTGCCGAAGCGCGAAAGCTTGCAGAAAAGGCGAAGGCCGATCTGGCGGAAAACCGCCCAACCGGTCTGTTCGGCCAATAATCCATGGACCATAAATCTATGGTTTACAAAGCACGCCGGTCGGCTCTCGATTGGTTTTTCGAAGGCGCATCCGTGGCCGCGCTGCTGGCCTCCACCTGGGATCTGCAGAATCACTGGGAAGCGCTGCCGGCGCGGATTGCAACCCATTTCGATGCCCGTGGACACCCGAATGGGTTCGGCGGCAAAGATTCGCTGCTCTTCCTGTACGGGATCACGATTGCGGTGGCGGTGGGGTTGACCATCGCGGAGAGATATCAGCGATTGATCAACATTCCACTGAGAGTCGACCGCGAATCGCCCGCAGTGCGCCGGTTGCTGCGCAGCATGGCGATTGTGCTGAAAGCGGTGATCCTGATTACGTTTGGCTGGATCGCGCACGTAACGATGAAGACCGCCCTCGGCGAGGCTTCCGGCCTGGGGCGCGCGTTCCTGCCTTTATTCATTGGCGGAACGCTCGCGCCAGTCGTTTACTACATCGTGAAGCTCAAAAGGCTGTGACGGCTAGTTGTGCACCGGCAGCACGGTTGTGTTGCTTTGGCCTGAAGACTGCGTTAACACGAGCTTCAGATCGCCGTTCGGCGCGTTTGCCGGAACCCGGAGATCCACCTGGTAAAGGCCGACCAGCGTTGGCGTCAGCCCCGCAAACAGAATGTCCGTTACCGGGCTGTCGTTCAGCGTGACGGTCGGCGCATCCAGCGGCTTTGCCAGATTGTCCGACGGCGACGCCGTTCCGGACGGGACATCCTGATTCGTCAGACCCATGCCCGCCAGGTAGAAGACGATTATTTCATCGGGCGCGGCAGGAGCTGAATCCAGCACCAGCCTGCCGTCCAGATGTTGGGCAATAATCCCGCCGGCGGGGAATCCCGCGATTCCCGGAGCATTGGGAGCCAGTTGGATCGGGTTTGGCGTGCTCAGCGCACCGTTGGCATTTACGATGACCTGGTACTGGTTTCCCGCGGCGAGTTCAAACGGTACCTGAGCATTGATTTGACCCGCGCTGACGAAATACAGAGGAGCCAGAATGCCGCCGATGAGAACTTGCGTCGAATTCAGTTTGCTCGGTAACGGTATGGCCGACGCAACGCCCGTCTGGCCCGCAAGATTCGAACCATAAATCTGCACGATGGTGCCCGGCGCCACGGCGGCTCCCAGGACTGCAGTGAAGGCGTTCAGGGTGCCGTTGGGAGTGAGCAACGGCGCCGCATTCGGCGTTACCTGACCGGTAATCTGCACAGTGGCCGCGGTGAATCCGCTGGCCGACGCGCGTGCGGTAATCACGGTTTGAGCGGAGGAGTTGCGGGGCGTCCATGTACCGGCGTAGTTGCCGGTAGTGCTGTCTGTGGCGCTCAATGCGAGTGGTGGATCGCCATTCGAGAAAGTAGCCACAACCTGGCCGTTGGTGATAGGCTTCCCACAGTTATCCACCACAAGCACTTTAAGCGGTGTAGGCCATGCGGCCGGTTGCGCGAACGCATTCACAAGGCCGGTCTGTGTGGGAACCAGCTCCGTTCCCGCACAGGCGGCCGATTGCTGCAGCGGCCGCAGAGCTGTTCTTTCCTGCGGGACAGCGGCAGCCCCTTCCACAATGAGGGTTACGTTCACGGTTCGAACCGCCGTGCTGACGCCTGCTCCTGTGAATTGATAACTCACGCCGCCGCGATACACACCGGGCTTCAGCCCGCTGGTATTCACGCTCACGCTTGAGTTGCCGGGCGATGCCGAAGAACTGGAGCCGCCACCGCTTACGGAGAGCCAGGGACTATCGGACGCGGCTGCGAAAGTCACTGCCGATGGCGTGCCTGCAAATACCTGCACGTTCTGAGGCGGCAGCGCCGTCGTTCCATCGGAGATGAAGATCAGACCGGCGGGTTGGGGATCGGGCTCGATAGCAGTACCTGCCTTCGCGACGTTCAGGACCACCAGAAAATCCTGCGGCGAATCGACCACGCCGCTCGAGATAACCCGTATGGTTGCGTAATAAGGCTGCGCAGCAAGTGTTGTGGCCACTGCCGGGTTAATCGAGAAGACAATTGTTCCTGGGTTGGCCGATGTGGAAGAACCAGCGGAGGTATTCAGTTGTAACCAACTGGAGCCTGGAAGCAGAATGGCTGTCCAGTTCACCGCGGTAGTTGTGGAAACACTGACCTGGAATGATCCGCTGGACTTTCCGGGCGAGGCTCCCGCGACCGACTGGAACTGGAGGCCCGCGGGATTCAGCGTCATGGTCGGATTCGCCGCAACAAGTAGTGTGACGGTCGTGTTGGCGGACCCCGCGGAGCTGTTCACCAGAATCGTGCTCTGGTAAAAGCCCGCAACCTTGCCTGTCGAATCCACCGTAACGGTGACCGTGACGGAGCCACCGGCGGGAATGCTCGATGGGATTCCGGAGAATTTCACGAAGTTATCTGGCGAAGTGACGGAGTTAACGGTGAGGGTGCCGCCTCCGGCATTCCGAAGCACAAGGGATTGCGAGGTTGCCTGAGGCTTGCTCGTCTGTGCGGAAAACGCAAGTACGTCCGGTGCGACCGAGAGTTGCGGCGGCCCCCCGGCGATGTTGAGTGAAACGCTGATCGTCTGGCTGTTTCCCGCACATGGACCCGTCGTGCACCGCACAATGATACTTGTTTGCCGCGTGCCCGCCGCAAGAGTGAGCGCCTGGGAGTTGAGCGACACGCCAATATCGTCCGGAGTGGAGCCTGCACCCTTCACATCCAGCCAGGAAACGGCCGGTGAAACCGTGAGCGAGTAGCCGAGATTCTGATTCGAATTTGAACTGACCGTTACCACCGCGGAACTGGAGCCCGGCGGCAGTGCCGGCGCTCCGGCGGTGACGGAGAAGGAGAGCGAGTTCTGCGAGATCACGAGATCCGTGTGGGCCGGCGAAATCGATATCTGGAATTCGGCGGTCGCAGTCTGTGGTGTTGGGAACGATGAGTCCGCTACGGTAACTGTGAAAGACGCGGTTCCCGGGAATGGCGGTGTGCCGCTGATTTTTCCGTTGTCGAACGTCAGGCCGCTCGGCAAAGTGCCTTTTGCCTGGAATGTATAAGGGCCGTTGCCTCCGGAGGCCGCGATGACCTGCGTTGGGTAAGTGGTTCCGGCAATACCGTTGGGCAGGGGCGAACTCGTTGTGATAGTAAGCCCCGGCGGAGCAATCGCGATCGAGAAGGCGGCGGCGGCTTTACCGCCCGATGTATCTGTCGCCTGGGCGGTGAAGGCGAACGTGCCCACTTTCACCGGAACTCCGGAAACCGTTCCGGAAGCGTTCATCGAAAGCCCATCCGGCAGTGCACCGGCGAGCAGCGACCACGAGTAGGGAGGAATGCCGCCGGCTGCCTGAGGAACCTGAGAGTAACCAGTCTGCACGATGCCGCCAGGCAAAGCGATCGGATCGAAACCCGCACCCGGTATGGACAGCGGCTGCGGTGCCAGCGTGACGTTCAGAGTGAAAGTTTTCGCTACGCTGATACCGCCGGATGCTACCGAAGCCGCAAACGAGAATGTCTGCGTGCCGGACGGGCTGCTTAGAACGGGCGTGCCACTGAGAACACCCGAACTTGAAAGAGTCAATCCATTCGGGAGCGTGCCGCTCGAAGACCACGTGTATGGGGCGCTTCCACCGGCAACTGTGAGAGTTTGAGAGTACTGGATGTTGTTCGATGCATCCGGAAGCGAGCTGGTGACGATACCGAGCACAAAAGCGCTGACGTTCATGCTGGTGCTGACCGGCTGCGCGTCCGTCGTCTGAATGCTGAAGTTATAGTTTCCAGGCTGCGTGATTGAACCGGTTAGTTTGCCGCTCACGGGATCGAGGATGAGGCCCGAAGGCAGACCTGTTGCCGACCACGAATACGGCGCCTTTCCTCCGGACGCCGTGTAGTTTGCCGATATGGCGGCGGAAGGCGCGAAGCCGCCCAGACTGGATGGGCCCGAAATGCTGAGAGGAGCAAATGCAATAGTGATGCTGAAGGCATTCTGCGCGAACATATTCGCTACCGAATCGGATACCGATGCGATCAGGTTGAATGTTCCCGAAGTGAGTGGAGTGCCGCTCAGAATGCCCGCCGAGCTCGCAGACACTCCCGACGGCAAGCCGCTGACCGACCACAAATAACTTCCCGAGCCGCCCGTCGCCGCCAAAGCCACAGACCCGTACGGCGTGCCCACAGTGCCGTTGGGCAGCGATTCCGTCACCACAGAAAGCGGCTGATAAACAGGTATTGGTGCGTTGACGACTATTGACAGAGTTCCCGTGGCCGAGTGTGCGGCGGAATCGGATACGCCAATGTTGAGAGTGAAATTACCCGCGGCAGTCGGGGTGCCGCTCAACACCCCGCCCGTGCTCAGGCTCATTCCGGGCGGAAGACCACTCGCGCCCCAGAGATAGGGTCCCGTGCCGCCCACCGTGTTCAACGTAACCGCGCTGTAGGCTTGACCCTGCGTTGCAGCCGGAAGAGAAGTTGTGGAAACAGCGAATGGAATGGTGAGCGCGGCAACCGGACTGATAAAACGGTTTTCCACGATGCTGAGCCGGGATCCATCGGGCGCCAGTTGGAACAAAGACTGGCCCTCCCTGTCGACCACGAGGAAGTTGCCGCTGATCGGATCGCGGAAAATTCCGAAGGCCTCGTCTATTTTTCCGAGAGCGCTGAACAATACGGTGCAGGCTCCGGCCGGAGTAATGCGATAGACGTTTTCATTCGAATAGTCGGTGACGACATAGTTTCCGCCGGCATCGATAGTCAGTCCGCCGACGCGGCTGGGTAGGGAACTGCCTGTCAGGGTGACCGCGGTCACGGCGCCGGCGGGCGAGATCCGGAACAAGTGGAACGAACTGTTATCCTGGGCAACGATGTAGTTGCCTGCCGCGTCAATCCGGACGTACACATCTTCCAGTTCGTTCGTATCGATAATCGGATAATTCGCGATCGGTGTGACGGTGGTTCCTGCGGGCGAGATTTTAACGATGCGGTGTAGCCTGTTGTCGGCAACGATATAATTTCCCGCTCGATCCACAGCCACGGAGATCCATTGCGATGGGGTCGGCCCGCCCGGCGCGTCGTTGATATCCGAACTGACGCCGGCCGGCGTAATTTTAACCAGCACGCTGACGGCTGTGACAATGAAATTGCCGAACGGGTCGACAGCGAAATCATAGGTTGTGCCTGGACACGCTGTACCGCACGGGATCGGCGAACCGCCTCCTACGGGCACAATGGTTCCGTTGCTCTGAAGGACAAAATCGGGACTTCCAGGCGTGACATTGTCGACTACCACCACTGAAGAGGGAGAGGATATCGCCCCGCCCTGGCTGACCTGCCCAAAATTGGTGCCGTCGGGAGCAAACGAATACAGGGCGTTGGTGTAGGCATCCACCAGAAAAAAGTACCCGCTCAGCCGATCGCGAAAAATCCCCAGCGGTTGCGAGAGGTAGCCGTTCGGATCGGAGTAAAGAAGTGTCGTTGTGCCGTCTGGCGCGATTTTGAAAACATAATGGTTGGTTGTATCGACTTCGATATAATTGCCTGCCGAATCGAAAGTAAGTCCGCCCACGCTGGCCGGAGCTGCAGACGCACCCGAGTTGATTGCCACCACTACGCAGCCATTGGCGGGAACCGTGCAATCCGCAAAACCGGTTGCCGGAGGAGTAATACGATAAACGGAAGCGGTTCGGGGCCCGACCACCAGCACATCCGCATTTGCCAGCTGGAACGCGGGGTTCGCAGCAAGGATATAGTTTTGCGAAGAATCCACGCGGACAAAGGCAAAGCCGCCTGCGTATTTCGCCACTACTGGCGGAGCGGTCCAGGTAGCTGGCGCGTTCGGATCGATCTTTAAGACTTGCCCGTTCGCGCTGTCAGCGACGATATAAAAGCCGCTGGCATCAATGGCGATGGAACCATAATTATCCGACGAATTAGGCGGGATGGGGATCGGGCCTGCGGCAAGGGCACTCCCGTCAGGCCCCAGTCTGGTTATCTGGGATCCGGCAGCGATGATAAAATTCCCCGCGCTGTCCCGGGCCATGTCTAAACTACATGATTCGCATTGAGTACTCGTTAACTGCGAGGCAACTCCGCCCGTGACTGCCGCGAGCGAGCTGTTTTGCGTGAGGACAACGGCCGTCGTGCCGAAGGCCTGACTAACGGCAGGGGCAGGCGCCGGATTGATTGGTATTGTGTACGACTGATCGAGGGTCGCGGTACTACTTGTGTCCGTCAAACGCACATTGATTACCAGCCCCGATGGTTGAGATGTCGTCGGAGTACCCGTCAACGAAACCGGACTGCCTGTCGACGGGCTGAATGACAGGTTCAGGCCGTTTGATTGGGATGTAATCGACCATGAATAGTTGCCGCTGCCCCCCGTAGCCGTGAGCTGCTGAGAGTAGGACTGATGTACTGTGCCGCTGGGCAGCGTTGCAGGGCTGATAGCCAGTGGTGCACTCACGCTCTGCGCGGATGCAAAGGCGGCGATCAACATCCCCGCTGTAAACAAAAGTCCTCGGTTAGTAAGCACGGTTAGCCTCAATGAGATAACTCAGTATGAGTTATCCGGGACTAAAAATCGGTGAGGTGCAGAACAGTTGTCAGAAGAAACACAACTTGTTGGTGCTGGTTATGTACGAACCATTACTATGGTAATGATTAATAGGTACAAAAGTACCGCTGATTCGGCCGCTCTTACTTGGCGGCTTTCGCCACAATTCCCTTTGTTTCGTCAATCGTCAGGAACTGGTTCGCCTGAATCCCTGGGAAGCTCTGTTTCGCGCCGCTCGGCCATTCCACCTGGATTGTTTTAACCGTTGTGTCGGGGCCAAGGCCAAAGGTAAGTGCCAGGTCGCTCTGAGAGGCATAGGTGGAACCGCTGCGCACAGCACTCCATTGTTTGCCGGAGGCGCTTTCGATGCGGACCACAGCGCCGATGCCGTCGCGATTCGATTTAGTCCCCACAGTCCTGATGGAGATCCAGTGGTTCTTGTTGCCCCCATCGTTGCGCAGCAATTTCGCCGGACCGGAGTTCACTGAAAAAAGCACATCCAGATCGCCGTCGTGATCGATGTCGCTGTAGATAACGCCGCGCGCCACCATCGGAAGTGTGAACGCGTCTCCGACTTTCGTCGAAACGTTTTCAAACTTCTTGCCGCCAACGTTGTGGAACAGCAGGGGCGGCTCCTGATACTTGATCTTCGGCTGAACCCTGCCAATCTCTTCTTCAATGTGACCGTTCGCTGCGAGGATATCCGGGTAACCATCGAGGTCGTAATCGAAAAAGAAAACACCGAATGCCAGTGACAGCAGGCTCTCTTTGCCAACGGGAGAGGTCGCAGCCTGGTCCATGAAAAGCCCGTTGCCTTCGTTGTGATACAGGCCAAGCATTTGATTCGAGAAATTGCCTACCAGAAGGTGCGGACGGCCCGAGCGGTCATAATCGGCCCAGTCGACGCCCATGGCGCCGCGGGCGGTTCCGTCGTCGCCAAAAGCCACACCGGCCTGCATTCCCGATTCTGTGAACGTGCCGTTGTGATTGTTGTGATAGAGCTTGTTGGGCTGGGTATCGTTGGCGACGAACAGATCGGGCCAGCTGTCGTTGTCGTAATCGATTACGCTCACGCCCAGAGATTTACTGGTGGAGTCGCCGACCCCGGCTTTGGCTGTAACATCTTCGAAATGCCCGTTGCCGGTATTGTGAAACAGTTTGCTTTTGATGCCTTTGTATGATTCCGGAGTGCAGTAGGATTTGTTAGTGCCGTCCATTGAACACCGGACGTCATCCTTCTGCGCCCACTGGACGTAGTTAGCCACGAACAGGTCGAGCTTGCCGTCTTTGTCGTAATCGAACCATGCTGCGCTGGTGCCGAAGTTGGCATTCGCGATGCCGGAAAGTTTGGTTACATCTTTGAACTTACCCGCGCCTTCATTGTGATAGAGGCGATCGCCTTCGAGCGCGGTCACATAGAGATCGTCGCGGCCGTCATTGTCGTAATCGCCCACGGCCACGCCGATTGCATAGAGTTCCGAATCGAGTCCGCTGCCCGCGGTTATGTCGGTGAACGTACCGTTTTTGTTGTTCCGGTAAAGAGCACTGGTGGACTTCTTGCCCCCCGGCGTCCAGCTTCGGCTGTTGACCAGGAAAATATCGCTCCAGCCATCCCCATCCACGTCAATGAAAGCCGCGCCGGAACCGACGGTTTCAGGAAGATATTTCTTGCCGGTCTTGCCGGCGTTATGGACGAAATGGATTCCCGCGGCAGACGTGATGTCGGTGAAACGGACGTCCGGAACTCCGACAGGGGCCGACGCCGCTATACCGATAACGCCGCAAGCTGCCAAAACCAGAAAAACTCTCACTCAAGTGCTCCTTGCCCGGCCTTTATGATATTCCGCACGCGCCGGTTTCACGCGGGAGATTTGCAGGTTCTGCCTACGTCCGATTACAACATGTGTGTCCTCCGCTGTTTTTTGTTTCACTGCGAAACATCGCCCCTGCGGAACACACAAAGTTTGTTCTAATCTCGTTGCCATGTACGGTAGCATGGCTATTACCGGTTGGGTTAGCGTGGCTTCCGAGCCGTGACATATTATCCGAAGGCAAAAACCAGTGAGTCCTGAAACAGCAGTGGATGCGGCGCCGCTTCTCGAACGTCTGTTCCTGTTCGATGCGGTGGAAGACTCGCGTCCGGTCACCGGCATTACCGGTAATATCCCGAAGTGGCTGCGGGGCTCATATTATGTGAATGGACCTTCGCGTTTCGAGCGTGCAGGACAAAGAATGAAGCACTGGCTGGACGGCGATGGCATGGTGTGCACCATGCGTTTCTCCGACGAAGGCGCGCGCTTCACGACAAGATTTGTTCAGACTCAAAAGCTGAGGGATGAAGAAGCCGCGGGGCGCTTCCTTTATCGCGAATTCGGGACATCTTTTGCGGGCGACCAGTTGCGCCGCAGGGTGATGTTGGAACCTCCCGTGAATGTCAGCGTTTACTCCTGGGCGGGTAAGCTTCTGGCGTTTGGCGAACAGTGTTTACCGATTGAGCTCGATCCATACACGCTGGAGACACGCGGAGTCTACGACTTTAACGGCAACGTGAATGAGGCGAGCCCTTTTGCCGCACACGCCAAGGTTGACCCCGCGACGGACAACCTCCTCAATTTCGGGATCTCCTTCTCCGCCACGGAACCAATGCTGAACGTTTATGAGTTTGCGCCGTCCGGCGAACTTCTGCGCAGGCGCAGGCATCCGCTGCAGTTCCAGCATGCGGTTCACGATTTTGGTTTCACGGATAAATCGACCGTGTTTTACCTGAGTCCGCTGCACATGGATTTTGGCCGTTTCGTGACGGAGAATACTTCCGTCATGGAGTCGCTTGTCTGGGCGCCGGAAAAGGGCGCCCGCATTCTGGTGGCTCCGCGCGTCGCAAAAGGCCCGGCGTTCAGCGTGGAAGTAGAGCCGCGGTACAGCCTGCATATGATCAACTGCTTCGAAGACGAAACCACCCTCACAGTGGACGTCCTCGAAATGGACCGTGCGATTTACGGGGAATATCAGACGATTCCGGACCTGTTCACCGATCCGCCGGCTTGCCGCCCGGTCCGCTACGTCATCGATCTGGAGTCGAAGTCAATTCGGAACCGGATTGCGATGAGCTTCGAACTCTGTCCCGATTTCCCGGCCATAGACCCGCAACACGCTGGCAATAGCTGTGACGATTTCTGGATGCTTGCCATGGGCGCGTTCGGGCAACCGGGCCGGAAGTTCTTTGATCGGGTGGTTCACGGATCGTGGAAATCGGCTTCGGTTTGCGACCAATGGATCGCTCCTGCCGGCCAGTATCTCGGGGGGGAACCTGTCTTTATTCCGGATCCGGGCAAAGGCGAGGAGGGTGTGGTCATCGTGCAACACCATATTCCGGCCGAGGACCGCGCGGAAATTCTTCTCTTTCAGTCACATAACCTCGCAGCGGGCCCCCTTGCCACGCTGCCGCTCGGATACCTGATCCATCCCGGGTTTCATTCCAGTTTCCACTTCGATTAGCGGCACCAACCGGCTTCCAGGCCCTCAACCAACTAATTGGGAACATTGCGAATTACTATGAAACGACTGGTGCTATAAACGCACAGGTAGAAGTAGAATAGAGTACCAGTGTTTTGATACTTTGGTACCAATCCCTCCGGAGATTTAGCGAAAACGTGTTTAAACGTACCTTATATTGGGTTCTCATTCCCCTCGTAGCTTTAGGAGCTGTGACAGCTGCTTCGGTGACTTACATCGACTCAGCTGGGGGGCGGTTCTTCGATGAAGGCAGGCAAATCAAAGAAGGGTTGGGCGCAATGGCCCACACGCTGAAAGCAAAGGACTTCAGCGCCATCGAGGGCTATTACTCGCCGCAATACACGGGTACGCCGCTGGGCCTGACCTCTCTCCGGCAATCGGAATTGAAAGACGGCATTCACCGGCTGGTGATGGCGGCCGATCAATCCAAATGCGGCCGGGCCGAGGTAGTCGACGAATGGAAGAAGTACCTCGAGTCCTTCGATTCGATCGACGAGTTTTCCATGTACGTCGACAAGCTGGAAAAGTGGGGCTCGACGGACGCAATGACGGCACGGGTCCGCTTCGAAGTAATCGCTACGCCGCATGGAGCGACACAGGCCGGTATTGATCGCGGCTATTTTCAGATGTCTTTCCGGGCCGGCGGCTCGCACGGACTTGAAATTACCGCGGCTTCGCTGGACCAGGGCGACCGTTATATCGGCGACAAGCCGCAATTTAACGACGTGGCCCATGACGCCGGAATCGATTTTACGAACCAATACTACCCGGGCTTCCTGGACCAAAAGCTGGCCTTCGGCATGATCAAGTACGGCCCGGCGGGAATCACCGCCGCCGACGTGGATAACGACGGCTTTTACGATCTATTCATTCCGGATGGCGTAGCGTCGAAGTTTTTCCACAACCTGGGAAACGGCAAATTCGAAGACGTCACCGCGAAATCCGGCCTGTCCGGGCTGGACGGCGTCAGCGTCGCGCTGTTCGCGGATTACGACAACGATGGCTACAAAGACCTGTTCGTCAGCCGCACTTTTAAGCCGAACCAACTTTTTCACAATAACCATGACGGCACGTTTACCGACGTGACGGCGAAATCCGGCATTGCCGAAGATTGCTGCACGACGGTCGCGTCCTGGGCCGACTACGATAACGACGGCTATCTGGACCTCTACGTAGGCCGTTATCTTGACCCGCGGAAAGAAATCCCAACGACGTTTTACGCCCGCAACGGCCTTCACAACCAGCTGTACCACAACAACGGCAACGGCACTTTTACCAACGTAACGGAAAAAGCAGGGGTCGGCGAAGTCGGCCTTTGTTTGGGGAATGTGTGGGGGGATTACAACGACGACGGCTACCCGGATCTCTATGTTGTGAATGACTTTGGCCGCAAAACCTTGTATCGGAATAACAAGGACGGCACGTTTACAGACGTCACCGTTGAAAGTGGCACACTTGCGTATGGTGCGGGAATGAGTGCCAGCTTTTCCGATTATGACAACGACGGAAAACTCGACCTGTACAGCACGGATATAAGGTCGGAAGATGCCTGGTACGCGGAATGGCCGACAGTGGCCCGGTATATGGTCAATACCTGGAGACAGGGCGTCTGGGTCACGGACATGCCGCTGTACATGCAGGTTTTCCGCCAGTCGGGCACCGATTTCGTCAAGGTTTTCAAGCAGATGGCCGACGGCAACGTCCTGCTCCGGAACCGAGGCGACGGGACTTTTGAAGATACCAGCGCGAAGCACCACGCCAATCCTCCCGGCTGGTTCTGGGGCGCGACATTTCAGGATTTCGACAACGACGGCTGGCAGGACATATATGCCGCCAATGGTTGGGTTTACAACGATAAAGACACCGAAATCGAGCTGAACTTCCTCAACGGCGTCGTCACCCAGCAGAAACTCTATAAAAGCGGGATTTTCTTCGATCCGGCGCACTTTGGGCACACTTCCTGGCATGGCTGGGAACACAACCGCTACATGCGCAATCGCGGGGACGGCAGCTTCGAGGAAATCGGGCGCGCCGCCGGTAACGATCTGCTGCTGAACTCCCGGGGCGTGGCCGCGGCGGACTACTGGAACCGTGGCGTGATGGACATTGCCGTCTCAGCCTCAACCGACAGGCACGCGTTGCTGCGTAACGAAGTAGCAAGCGGAAGACACTGGTTACAAGTGGAACTGGTAGGGGTGAAGTCGAACCGCGATGCCGTGGGGGCGAGGATTTCAATCCGCGTCAAGGGAAAGCCTCAGATGCGCGAAATCGTGCTGGGTGACGGCTACGGATCGCAAAATTCCCTGCGCCAGCATTTTGGAATCGGCGACGAGATGATTGTCGACGAACTCACCGTAAAATGGCCCCGCTCCGCCACGGTTCAGACTTTCAAATCAGTTCCGGGCGATCGGATTATCGAGATCACCGAAGGCGTCAACGACATTAAAGAAAAGCACTACACGGAGGCGCGCAAGTGAAGCGGGTCCTGATCGGCGCAGTGGTTTGCGGGATGGCCGGCGGCGTGGCGCTGCTGGCCGATCTGGCCGCGGACGGTCGCTGGTTTCAGGACGTGACAGTATCGGCCGGGGTGAACAAGCCGCACACGAACCGGTCGTTCGATAATCCTTACGCCAAGATCATGGCGGGATACACCGCTTTGGGCGCTTCTGCAACCGTAGCCGACTACGATGCCGACGGATTCGACGACGTTTTCGTCACCGACTCCAGGCTCGGCGGCAAGAATCACCTATACCACAACAATCACAATTTCACGTTCACGGACGTGGGTGAACAGGCTGGAGTATCGGGCGGCAACGATGCCACCAATGCCACCTCGGCGTCGCTCTGGTTCGACTACAACAACGACGGCCGTCCCGATCTGTACGTGGTTCGGTTCGGACACAACACCCTGTACGAAAATCTGGGCGGCGGCAAGTTTCGCGATGTCACAAAGAAGGCCGGGCTGGACCGTTACAGCAATGCGATCAAGGCTATCGCTTTCGATTACGACCGGGACGGGCAACTGGACCTGTTCGTAGGCTCTTACTTTCAGCCGATCAACATTTTCAATCCGGAATCGCCGCGATTCTTCCCGGAAAGCTTTGAGACCGCCAACAACGGCGGCGGCGTGACCGTGTTCCATAACAAGGGGAACGGCACGTTCGAGGATGTCACCGAAAAAGTGGGACTCAGGCTGAGCGGCTGGACGCTCGACATGGGCAACGGCGACGCGGATAACGACGGGTTCGACGATCTATACGTTGCCTGCGACTTCGGCACCGACCGTTTCTTCCACAACAATGGCAACGGCACCTTCAGCGACATCACGGAGAAAGCCATCGGGTTCGATACGAAGAAAGGCATGAACGTCGACTGGGGCGATTACGACAATGACGGCCTGCTCGATATCTACGTCACCAACATCACCGACGACTATATGCGGGAAGGAAACTTCCTGTGGCATAACAACGGGAATCTGGCCTTCACCGATGTCTCGCGCGATACCGGCACGGCTGAAACCGGCTGGGGCTGGGGTGCGAAGTTCTTCGATTACGACAACGACGGCTGGATGGATCTCTATGTTGTGAACGGGTGGGTTTCCGCGGGCAAGGACAGCTATGTTCCGGACATCTTCGCCATGGTTGTCAAACCCGGAATCGATTTCAGCGACGCCCGGAACTGGCCGCCGATGGGCAGCAAGAGCCTGAGCGGCTACGAAAAGAAGAAACTGTTCCACAACGAGCACGGCGAATCGTTCCGCAACGACGCCGCAAAACACGGAGTGGATTCCGTCCGCGACGGCAGAGGAATCGCAATCGCGGATTTCGACAACGACGGACGGCTGGATATGTTTGTGGCAAACGCCAATGCCGAGCCGTATCTCTACCGGAACACTTCGCCGGCCGGGCCGCACTGGGCTCAGTTCGCGCTGGAAGGAACGAAGTCGAACAAGGCAGCCGTGGGCGCCCAGGTTCGTCTGACTGCCGATGGCAAAACGCGGCTGCAGTTCATCAACGGCGGGAATGGTTTTGCGTCGCAGTCCACCAGACGAGTTCATTTTGGTCTGGGGGAAGTTGCGAAGATCGATCAGATCGAAGTCCGCTGGCCTACCGGAAACAAAGAAGTATTTACCGGCCTTTCAGCCGACAAACTCACCCGAATCGTGGAAGGAACTGGAAAGAAAAAATGACGCGCCGGACTTACGCCTGCCTGATTTTCGCATCGACCCTTGTTTGTGCCACCGGCGTGAATGCCGCCAGCGTGTCCGACGAGAATTTCGAAGCCGCCGAGAAGGCACTGGCAGCGAAGCAGTGGGATACTGCGTTGGGATATTTTGAATCTTCGCTCACGGCCGACCCGGACAGTATGCGGAACGCGAGCGAGTACCGGATGGCGACACTCCAGCGGGCACTGGCGCTTCAGCCGGCTGTGAAAGGCTTAGCTCACGAAGGCAAGCCTGAGTCTTTCGACCGTGAACTTGCTTTTTTTGAAAAGCTCACCAAAGACCATCCTCAATCGGCGAACGCGTTTCTGAATTACGGTTTCTGTTATGTCGACAAGATCCCGGCTGCCGGCACCATTGGACAGGTGGTGCTCGCCAATAACTCTCTATCTCTTTTCACAAAGTCGATTGATCTGAAATCCAGCTGGATCGGCCTTTATACGCGCGGCAACAGCTATCTTTACTGGCCAAAAATTTTCGGCCACGGTGGCGATGCCGTTGCCGATCTGGAAAAGGCTTACGAAATTCAGAAAAAGGAACCGGTGAAGAGCCTCCATGTGCGAGTGCTGATCGCATTGGGCGATGCCTACTGGAAGACGGACGCCAAAGAGAAAGCCCGCACCATCTGGCGGGAAGGCGTCAGACAATTCCCCGATAACAAGGGCCTCAAAGAACGGATGGCCAGGGATGGCGACGATCTGGACGACTACATCGCCACAGTGCTCGATCCGGGCAAACGAGTTGACACCGATCTGCGCGAATTGTGGAGCGGGCAGTGATCGCTGGCGATTTTACACGAAGAATTCTGAAACCAGCCGCTGCTCTCGTGGTTGCACTCCCGGTAGTTGTCTGGGCTGCGGATAAGCTCGTCCCGAAGATCCACTTTACGGAGATCGCCGCGACCGCCGGCATCCAGACCGAGCATCATTCCCACCGTTTTACCGGAGTTCATGCGGACGTCCTGCGGATGTTCACCTCCGGTGGAGCATCGGCCGCCATCGGCGACTTCGATGGTGACGGACTCGACGATCTTTTCGTCACGGATTCCGATGCGGGCAAGACGAATCACCTCTTTCACAACGATGGAAACCTGAAGTTTACCGACGTCACCGAAAAGGCCGGAGTGGGCGCTGGTAACGACGCGCACAACATCGTGGCGGACGCTATCTGGTTCGATTACGACAATGACGGCCGCGAAGACCTTCTGGTGGCGCGGTTCGGGACGCCGATTCTTTATCACAACGAAGGCAACGGCAAATTCAAAGATGTTTCGAAAGCCGCGGGCTTTACGAAATTCGGCAACACGATCGCGGCTGTCGCCTTCGATTACGACAATGACGGCTATCTCGACGTGATGCTCGGCAATTACTTCAAGCCCGAAAGCCTGACCGACCTCAAAGACCCGCATGTATTGCCCAACGATCTGGATAACGCAATCAACGGCGGCGGTGTGACGCTGTGGCATAACACCGGCAAGGGTACATTTGTCGAAACCACCGCGAAAGCAGGGTTCGGTAAGCACACCGGCTGGACGCTCGATCTGGGCCACGGCGACTTCAACAACGATGGTCTCCAGGACATCTATATCGCCTGCGACTACGGAACTGATCGCATCTTCTTCAACAACGGCGACGGAACTTTCAAAGAGGTGACCGAGAATGCGATCGGCTTCGACACCAAGAAGGGCATGAACGCCGAGGTCGCGGACTACGATAACGACGGCTGGCTGGATATTTACGTCACCAACATTTACGACGAATACATGAAGGAATGCGCCATGTTGTGGCATAACAACCACGACGGCACCTTTACCGACGTTTCCAAAGAAACCGGGACCTGCAGGACGTTATGGGGCTGGGGCGCAAAATTCGGCGATTTCGATAACGATGGCTGGCTGGATCTTTTTGTTACGAACGGTCTGCGCTCGGCCGGCAAAGAGAACTACATCCCGCTGCTCCTCAACGCCACGATCACGAAACCAGGTGTGGATTTCACCGACGTGAGCAGCTGGCCCGATATCGGCGGTATGACGTGGAGCGGTTATCAGAAGAAAAAACTATTCCACAGTGTCGGCGGTCAGGCATTCAAAGAAATCTCGGCTGAGGCCGGCGTCGACAACGACCTGGATGGCCGCGGCGTCTCGCTCGGGGATTTCGATCATGACGGCAAACTCGACATGTATCAGGTCAATGCCGACCAGAAGGCTCTCTTCTATCACTCGGCCACCGAGAACGCAGGCAACTGGATCGAGTTCATCCTCACCGGCGACGGTGTGAAGTCCAACCGCGACGCAATCGGGGCCCGCATCACTTTGAAGGCGGGCGGCCTGAGTCAGATCCGCGAGATCAACGGCGGCAATGGCTATGCGGGCCAGAGCACCAAACAGGCTCATTTCGGGATCGGGGAAGCTTCGAAGATCGACAGCGTGGAAATCCGCTGGCCCAGCGGCAAGGTGGAGAAAATCAAAGATTTTGCAATGAATAAGGTGAATAAGATCGCCGAAGGAAAGGGCGACAAGCACTGATGTCGAAAGCCGGCACCATTCTGCGAGCGTCGGTAGTAGGCACAGCAAGCCTGCTCTCGTTCGGTTTTCAGGCTGGCCAGCCGGTCGCGGACCAACTCGCTCAGGCGCGAAATCTGGGGAAAGCATTCTTCGAAAACCCCACTACCCAGACCGAGTGTCTGGATCAGTTCAGGAAAGCGCTGGAGCTGTCTCCGGATTCCGTGCGGGAACGGATCAATTACGGACTGGCGCTGCTGCATGCCGGTAAAACAGACGAAGGCGTCGCGGAACTTCAGAAGGCGCAGAAGCAGGACCCGAAGATTCCGCATACCTGGTTCAATCTCGGTATCGCTTACGAGAACGATTCCAAAACGGACGAAGCCATCGCACAGTTTCAGGGCATGTTGAAGCTGGTTCCCGATGAGGCGATTTCGCATTACAATCTGGGCGTCATGTACCAACTGAACGCCCAGGCGCCGGAAGCCATCGCGGAGTTCCAGCTTGCCGAGAAATACAATCCCGATCTCAAGGGGCCGCATTTCAAGTTAGCGAATGCGTGGCGCGCCAGCCGTCCGGAAGACTCGGCGCGTGAGAACAAGCTCTTCGCTGCCATCAACGACCGGCAAAAGCTTACGGGCGCCACGGAAGATCTTAAATGGAGCTACTACGCCGAAATTTACGATCCGGCTGAGGCTGCTCCCGTAGTCGCCACTCAGGCGGAACTGAAGCTCTCGACCGAAAAGATATCCAGTACGCTTGCCGGCGGCACGGGCCTGATCGCCGCCGATATCGATGGCGATGGAGTGGCCGACCTGATCGCCTGGTCCGCCAACAGCGCGCAGGTTTTCAAGTCCGGAGCAAAGGCCGTAGATGCGGGATTGTCCGGTGTCAAAGACATTGTTTCCATCGCCGCTGCCGACATCAACAACGACGGTTCCTCCGACCTGGTTATCGTGACGAAGACCGGCGCTGAATTGTGGACGAACGCCGCCGGCAAGTTTTCAAAGTCAACCGTGGCGCTTCCGTCAGGCACTTACACGAGCGCAGTGTGGCTCGATTATGACCACGATTACGATCTCGATCTGTTCCTGCTGGGTGAAAAGCCGGCTCTGATGCGGAACAACGGCGCAGCCGGTTTCAGCGATGAAACGAAGTCGTTCCCGTTTAAGCCCGGCAAAGCTCTTGCGGGCATCATGTTCGATGCAGTACCCGACACCGATGGCATGGATCTGGCGGTCGCGTATGCGGATCGCGCCGGAGTCCTTTATCGCGATCGCCTGAACGGGAGATACGAAGCCGAAGATCTGAACGTTGTTCCCGCGGGTGCCACGGCCATCCTTTCCGCCGATCTCGATAGCGATCGTGCGACCGACCTGGTTGTCGCGACGGCATCTTCGACGTTCATTGCCTGGAACAAAACAACTGGTTTCGTAAAATCCGCAGACATGCCCGCCCCGGGTGGCGTCGTCGCGCTGGCGGATTTTGAAAATCGCGGCGCACTCGATATCGCGGCCGGCGGGACAATTTACCGGAACGAAGGCAAGGGTGTTTTCAAAGCAAACAAGGCCGCTCTGCCCGCGCAACCGATCGCGATGGTGAGCGCGGTTTTTGGCGGGACGCACACGTCGCTGGCGTCGATTGAAGGCTCCGATGTGGAGATAGTCGGCAATACCACCACGGGCAACGGCGCGTTAAAGATCGCCGTCACCGGAGTCAAGAATCTGAAGCTGGCATACGGCTCGAAGATCGAAGTCAAGGCCGGCAGTCACTACGAAAAACAGACCTTTCGCGGTTTGCCGTTGTTCTTCGGTCTGCCCGATCCGTACAAGGAAGCCGACACGGTTCGCATCAATTGGGCGAACGGCCTGATCCAGAACGAAGTGCATCAGCCCGCCGGCGCGCATACGTACAAGGAAGCGCAGCGGCTTTCCGGTTCCTGCCCGATGATTTTCACCTGGAACGGCGAGAATTTCAAATTCCTGACCGACGTTCTCGGCGTCGCCCCGCTGGGCGCGAGTTCGGGAGACGGCACCTACTTCCCGGTGGACCACGACGAATACGTACAGATTCCCGGCGACGCCATGGTCCCGAAGGATGGCAAGTATGAGATTCGGATCTCCGAGGAACTCCGCGAAGTTTCTTACATCGACAAGATCCGGCTGATTGCAGTCGATCACCCGGCCAACGTGGCCATCTACACCAACGACAAGTTCAAATCGCCACCGTTCCCGGAATTCCGGTTGTTCGGCGTTACAACGCCCGTGCATCCGGTTGCAGCCCGCGACGATGCCGGGCATGATGTGCTCCCCAGGCTCCAGAAAAAGGACCAACAGTATCCGGATGCCTTTACCCGCGATTTCGCAGGTACGGCGCAGTTGCACCATCTCGATCTGGACTTCGGCAAAGCCGCTGCTTCCAACAATGCAGTGCTCGTCCTCAGCGGCTGGGTGGATTGGGCCGATGGCAGCACATTCCTGCAAAATTCCCGCGAAAGCGCCGACGGCCTGATCATGCCCTATCTTCAGGTCAAGGACGCGCAGGGCAAGTGGCAGACGGTTGTGAAAGACATGGGAATCCCCGCCGGTAAACCGAAAACCATTTCCGTCGATCTGACGGGGAAGTTCCTTTCGGGATCCCGCGAAGTTCGCATCGTCACCAATCTCTGCGTTTACTGGGATGAGATATTTCTCAGCGAGAGCACGGCGCGACCGAATGCGGTCCTCACCACGACCGCCGCGCGCGTCGCCGATTTACATTTCCGCGGCTTCTCGAAGCCCGTCATCGATCCGGAACGCAAGCAGCCGGAAAACTTTCTGTACGATGAAATATCGCCGGTTTCCCAGTGGAACCCGACGGCCGGCATGTACACGAAGTATGGCGACGTTCGCAAGCTCCTGGCATCGGTCGACGACATGCCCGTGATCATGGGGTCCGGCGATGAGATGCTTCTACAGTTCGACCCCGCTGCCTTCCCCGCTCTGAAGTCCGGCTGGAAGCGCGATTTTCTTCTTCTTGTAGATGGCTGGGCCAAGGACGCCGATGCCAACACCGCATTCTCCACGTCTGTAGAGCCATTGCCATTTCACGCCATGAGCGCGTATCCGTATCCCTCGCACGAGCATTATCCCGACGATGTGGCACATCGAAAGTATCAGAAGGAATACAACACCCGGCCCGCGCTGAAGCTTTTGCGCCCGCTCAAAGACAACGGAAGGACAACTTAAGACTATGCCCACAATGACGTACACAACGGATCAAATCAAAGCCGAAGTCAAAAATCTGGTCGCGCGCGTCACCGAACGCGAGCCGGATGAAATTCCGGACGATGCCCATTTCATGGAACAGCTGGGCGTGGATTCGCTGATGGCCATGGAAATCATGATCGCGGTGGATCGCAAATTCGGCATCGACATCCCTGAGGAAGAATTCAACAAGGCAATCAACGTGAACCAGTCCGTCGCGTTGGTGGAGCACTGGCTGTCTCAGCACGCCGCTTCCGCCGCATCATGAAGCGGGTCGTGATTACAGGCATCGGCGTCGTCTCTCCCATCGGAACGGGTAAGGACGTCTTCTGGACAGGTCTGCTCGCCGGCAAGTCGGGCATCAGGCCTGTTTCTTCGTTCGATTCGACGGCTTTCTCCGCTCACATTGGCGCCGAAGTCATCGATTTCGACCCGAAGGACCATCTGGAGCGGCAGAAACCCGGGGATATGGGCCGCGCCTCTCAGATGGCGATTGGAGCGGCGCGCCACGCGCTCGCCGATGCCGGACTCGATCTCAATACCCTGAATCGCTCGCGCGTTGGCGTGAGTATGGGGACCACGTCGGGAGAGCCGCTGTTCGTCGAATATTACAACGACGCGAAGCGGGCGGGCACAGAGCCCGCGGTTGAAGTGTTCAGCCAGTATCCGTGTCATTTGATTCCCACCCACGTTGCCATCGAGTTCGGCCTGAACGGGCCCTCGATCATGATCCCGAATGCGTGTGCGGCGGGTAATTATGCGGTCGGGTATGGTTTCGATCTGATCCGCAACGGCCGGGTAGACATGATGATCGCCGGGGGCGCCGATGCGTTTTCACGCATTCCCTACATGGGGTTTGCGCGTCTGGGAGCCATCGCGCCGGAACGTTGTCAGCCGTTCGACAAGAACCGTAAGGGCATGGTGCCGGGCGAAGGAGCCGCGGTACTGATTCTGGAACCGCTGGACGCCGCAATTGCCCGCGGCGCCACCGTCTATGCCGAGGTTCTGGGATACGGGGCAAGCTGCGATTCGCATCACATGACCGCCGCGCATCCACAGGCGGATGGCGCAATACGCGCCATGTCCGCCGCAATCTCCCAAAGTGGCCTGACCACAAACGATATCGATTACATCAGCGCACACGGCACCGGCACGCCCACCAACGATCGTGTGGAATCGCTTGCAGTGCGTACGCTGTTCGGGGAGCGTGCGCCTCTGGTGCCCATGAGTTCCATCAAGTCGATGCTCGGGCACACCATGGGCGCGGCCAGCGCGATAGAAGCCGTGGCCTGCACACTGGCCCTGCACACCGGCTGGATTCCGCCAACCATCAATCATGAGGAACCGGACCCCGATTGCGGCCTCGACATCGTACCGAACCATGCACGGAAGACGGATCCCAAAGTGGCTCTGAATAATGCCTATGCGTTCGGGGGTAACAATGCTTCGTTGTGCCTGGCGAGGTGCGAGGGCTAAATGACTCCCCGGATTGTAGTGACAGGAACGGGCGTCATCGCCTCTATCGGCGCCGGTGTATCCGCTTTCGAGGAAGCGTTGTGGTCGGGCGCCACGGGAGTAAAGGACAGCACGCGCGTGGCCGGCCACACCTTCGCCGACGCCGGTGAATTCGATGCCAAGCCGTGGCTCGGCAATAAGGGTGTCCGTGTGTTGGATCGGGGAACGCGCCTGCTTTGCATTGCGGCGCAGATGGCTCTGACTGAAACGGGTCTGTCTCAGGACGCGGTGGAAGTGGGCGACGCCGATCTGGGGATGATCTGCGGCACAATGTTCGGCGGCATCCACAGCATCGCCGGATTCGACTGGATCGGGATCACCGACGGACCCGCCCTGGTCAGCCCGATGGATTTTCCCAACACCGTTATTAACGCGCCGGCGGGCCAGGCTGCGATCAAGCACAAACTTCGCGGAGTGAACTCAACCATCTGCTCCGGCCTCGCCTCCGGGCTTTACGCCATCGACTACGCGGCGGAATTCCTTCGCCTGGGGCGGGCAAAGTATCTGCTGGCCGGCGGCATGGAAGAGGTGTGGGAAGAGGCGGCGGAAGGGTTTCGGCGCATGAACCTGACTTCTCCCAAAGGAACACCGCGCCCATTTGGAGAGAAACGCGACGGCACGGCAGCAGGTGAAGGCGCCGGTCTCTGGATGCTGGAATCCGAAGCAACGGCCAAATCCCGGGGCGCTACGCCTATCCTCGAAATTCTTGGTTTTGGCGCATCGCACGATGCCGCCTCGGGCACCGGCTATCAGATGTCGGGTAAAGGCGCGACCCTGGCCATGGAACGCGCGCTGGAGTATTCGGGCATCGGACCGGATCAGGTAGCCTGCGTGATTGCGAGCGCTAATGGCAATCCGGCGGGCGACGAAATGGAAGCCCGCGCTCTAACCAACGTGTTCGGTGCGTGGACGTCTTCCCTGCCCGTCTGCGCTCCCAAAGCGGCGCTGGGTGAGTGCATGGGTGGTTCCGGGGCGCTGTGCGCAATCGTTGGCGGCCTGTCGCTGTTGCGGCATGAAATTCCCCCGACTGCCGGATTTACGGGAACGGATACCAACCTCAAACTCTCGCTTCAGCCTCAAAAAATCTCCGGCGAATATGCCATGATCAACGCATTCGGCTGTGACGGCAACAACTCTTCCCTGGTGATCCGCTTATGGAAAAGCTGACCGCGACAGAGATGGCCAAGGCAACTGAAGAAGCTGCCCCGGTTGAAATCGGGCCCACCGATCTGCTGCCGCGACTGAAAGACAACGGCTACGACGCGGAACGTGTCGGACGTCGCCGCGCATGGGTCGAGAATAAGACCGGTACCGAACTGCCTCACATCGGAGGTCAGACCTGGGACCCCGAACTGACGCGCGGCAACATCGAAAATCCGATCGGGGTAGCGCAGGTTCCGCTTGGCGTCGCGGGGCCGGTGTTAATCCACGGCCAGAATGCGAATGGCCTGTTCTATGTTCCGATGGCCACCACGGAAGGCGCATTGCTCCGCAGTTACGAGCGGGGCATGGTGGCGCTGACGAAATCCGGCGGCGTGCAGACCGCGGTGCTGGCGGATGAAAATCAGACCGCTCCGGCTTTTCATTTTGACGATGTCAGAACGGCCGCGGCTTTCCCCGCCTGGATCGAATCGAAGCTGCCGGAATTGCGGGAAGTGGTTGGCGCCACAACGCGCCATGGTGTTTTAACCGGACTCCGCTGCTACCAGACCGGCCGCCAGGTCATCGTCAACTTCGGATTCCGGACCGGCGACGCTCAGGGCATGAACATGATCGTCCGCGCGACGGACGCGGTGTGCCGTTGGGTCCAGGCCAACTATTCGATTGCGAATTACTTTCTGTTCAGCGGACTCTGCGGTGAGAAACGCGCCAGCGGTTTCCTGATGACCCGCGGAAAAGGAAAACGCGTAACGGCGGGCGCACTGCTGCGGCATGACGTTCTTCGCCTTTATCTCCACGTGACCGCGGATCAGATGTTCCGCGTCTGGCAGTCCACCGTGGTCGGCAATTTTCAGGCAGGATCCGTCGGCTACCACGGTCACGCCGCGAACGGGTTGACGGCAATTTTTATCGCAACAGGTCAGGATGTCGCGAATGTAGTGAATTCTTCCTGCGCGATGACTGTGTTCGAACCGCATCCCGACGGCTTGTATGTCTCGACCACGCTCTCCGCGCTTTCGGTGGCAACGGTGGGCGGCGGCACCGGCCTGCCCACACCGCGCGAAGCCCTCGGCATCATGGATTGCGTCGGAACCGGCAAAGCAGGTAAACTGGCGGAAATTGTGGCAGCGGCCATTCTGGGCGGAGAGATCTCCATGGGCGCGGCAATTTCATCGGGAGAATTTGTGGGAGCGCACGAGCGCTACGGAAGGAACCGGCCAACTTGAAAGTCGCGTTAGTCACAGGGGGAGGCCGGGGGATCGGGCGGGCGATCGTGGAGGAATTCCACGGGGCCGGATACAAGGTGGCCTTTACCTACAGTTCGAATGACGACGCGGCCAACGCGGTGGTAGAGCACTGCGGACCCGACGTGATGGCTATCAAAGCCGACGTGCGCGACTTCGCACGTGCCGGGCAGGTGGTGGCCGAGACCATCGCAAAATTCGGGCCGATCACCGCGCTGATCAACAATGCCGGAATCAAGAAAGATCTTCCGCTGATGAAGATGGACGCCGATTCCTGGCGCGACGTGGTGGATACGAATCTCAACGGCACCTTCAACTATTCGCGCAATGCAGTCAGCGGAATGCTGCGTACCGGCGGCGCCATCCTGAATGTCACCAGCGTGAGCGGGGTGATTGGCATGGCCGGGCAGACGAATTACAGCGCGTCGAAAGCCGGTGTGATCGGCTTTACCAAAGCTCTGGCGAAAGAAATCGCACGCTTCGGCGTCCGGGTGAATGCAATCGCGCCGGGCTTTATCGATACGGACATGACGTCGGCCATCGACGAAGCCACTCGCAAAAAGCTGTACAGCCAGATTCCCTCGGGTCAGCCCGGCAGCGCCGCGGATGTCGCAAAGCTGGTTTTATATCTGGCGAGCGACGAAGCCAAATACGTGACGGGACAGATCTGGAACATCGACGGCGGCCTGACCTGACCGGGAGCAATACGTGTCGCAGAACTTTACCATCTTCGGGCGTGACTATCCACGGCGTTACGATGCGATCGTAATCGGGGCGGGGATCGGCGGGTTATTCTGCGCCAACATGCTGGCGAATGGCGGCATGAAGGTACTGCTGCTGGAGCGCCACTACATGCTGGGCGGTTTCTGCTCCACGTTCCGGCGCAAGGGCTTTATCTTCGATGCGGCAACGCATTTTTATCCTCTGCTCGGCAATCCTTCGACTCTCACGGGCAAGATCGTAAAAGATCTACAGCTTCCCACCGAGTGGGTCAGGATGGAGCCGGTCGATCAGTTCCACCTGCCGGGTGAGCCGGTCTTCACCGTGCCAGGCGAGTTCGGCCCTTATGTGGAGCGGCTGAAAACATGGTTTCCGGACGAGAGCGCGAACATTGACGCTTATTTCAACGAGCTGCGGCAGGCCTACATGTACGGGCTGCTTTACTATTTTCGCGGGGTCGCCAACGATCAGGTGGAAAAGCTCGAGAAGTACTCGATGGTCGACAAGCTCAACCAGCATTTCCGCGATCCGAGGCTGAAAACAATCCTGATGGGCGATGCGCCGCACTGGGGTTCGCAACCCGGCCGGACGTCCTATGTTTTCGATGCGATGCTGCGGCTGTCGTACTTTCTCGGCAACTATTACCCGAAAGGAAGCTCGCAGAAATTCGCCGACGATCTGGGCCGCGTCTTCACCGATAAGGGCGGCAAGATCCTCAAGTGCGCCGATGTTCAGCGCATTGTCACTGAGAATGGCAAATGCAGGGGCGTCAGGCTGCAAACCATTTCGAAACGCGAGCCGGAGACCTTCGAGTTTGAAGCCCCGGTTATCGTCTCCAATGCCGACGCGCTGCACACGTATCGCGATCTGATCGGCGACGAGGACCGCGATCCGTGGCTGCTCGATCACATACGGAAGCAAAAGCCGACGTTCGCCTGTAGCCTCACTCATATCGGCCTGCGCGGCATGGACCCGGAAAAACTGGCGGCGGCGGAAGGCTATTACTGGGGCGAGTGCGACCCTTCCGACATCATGAAAAATGTCTTCAAGATCTTCGTGCCGACGCACTTCGATCCCGACATCGCGCCGCCGGGATGCCAGATTGTGATCACACAACGGCCGTCTCCGGTGCAGTTCGATTCTGTAACGGACTGGCCGGCCCACAAAGCGGAACTTGAGGCGAAGACGATGCAGCGCCTGCGGGAGGAATTACCCGGCATCGACGATCACATTGTGGTAAAGTCCAGTGCAAGCGCCATGACTTCGTTTCGCTTCACTAATAATCTGGAGGGCGGGATGCTCGGCTGGGAGATGTCTCCCGGACAGCTGGGCAATAACCGCCTGCCGGTCTACACCCCCATCGAGAATCTTTATCTCACCGGGCACTGGACCCAGCCAGGAGGTGGAATCACGCCCGTGATCGTCTCGGCCCAGCGCGTAGCGAAGATTATCCTGACCGGGCGGGAGGAAGGAAAAGATGTGGCGGCTTCCTACTTCACGTTCAATGCGGCGGCCGGCGGCGCAGCGGCCGCGAACGGAAAAACAGCGGACGTTCGTTCATGAAAGCTCTCGATTCGGACCAGCAGCGAGCCGTACTTGATGGCGCGATGCAGTTGTTTGGCCAATACGATCTGAAGGATATTTCCCTCGATAAACTTACGCGCCTGACAGGCATTCCGGCTTTCGATATTCTGCGTGAGTACCATTCGAGCGACAATATTCTGCGGGCGGTTCTTGAGCGCGAACTGGAACTCATGGCCGCCGCGGCCCAGGCGCCGGAACTCCGGATGCCGGGTGAAACGCTGGGCGATGAACTTCATGTGCTGGCGGGCGTCATCCTCGATCAATACCGCAAACGAAGTAAATTCCTTTCCAAGATTCTCAATGAGGCGATGCACAATTCTCAGGTGGGAGCGCTGTTCTACAGCACTTTCATTGTCCAGGGACGGCTGCTGTTCAGCGAGTTCCTGAAGGTACGGAAACAGCGGGACGAACTGCGCAACGAGGTCGATGTGGAAGCCGCGGGCGCAATGTTTCTGGCCTCGCTGACCGGAATGTTTATCATGTACGAATTCTTCGGCGGCAACAAGGTGGAGCCGCTGGACGACGAGCGCATGCTGACTCAGATGTGCGATACTTTCCTGCGCGGAGTCATAAAGAGATGACGGTCGGGATAGCGGGGCTGGAAGGTCCCCTTGCCCGCGCAACGAAAGCTGAGCTGGAGCGGCGCGGTCACCAGGTTGTTGCAGGCGCGGCGGAGTGCGTTGTTTACTTTCCCGGCGAATTGCCCGCACTCAGTGCACTGGCCGCGGACTCGCAGGTAAACAGACTGGTGCTGCGCAGTCACGGCTATGCCTACGGGACCAACGCGAAGAATCCTGGCATGATGACCGAGGAGCGGATCTCTTTGCTGCCGCCCGCCGACCCCGCCCAGCGCTGGCTTCATGCCGAAGCAATTGCGGCCACGCATCCGAACGCAGCCATGATCCGCATGGCCAACGTGACCGATCCCGGCGAGGGCGATTTGCTGGTTGCCAAACTGGCGCGACGCTCCGCCACAAAAATTCTGGGACGGAATCCGAACGTTCAGTTCATCTCAGTCGAGGATGCCGCCAGGGCGCTGGCGGCCGCCTGTGAATCGACGGCCACCGGCTTATTCAATGCAGCCGGCGGCGGCGCATTGCCGCTCGTCGATGCCTTTCGCGCAGCAGGGACGCGGCAAATCCATGCGCCCGAAGTACGCAGTCTCGATGAGTTGCGCTACAACTGGACGTTATCGAGCGAGCGCGCTCAAAAAGAATTGGGCTGGGCTCCCGAAAAATCGTCCGTCGAAGCTCTCAAGGCATTTCTCGCCACCAAGCACGGAGCCCGGCCGGAGCGTCTGCGCGGCCCCTACGACGATTGGGGACTCGATCTCGATTACATCCGCGCCTGGGGCGCATGGTTCGGCTTTCTGCGCAACATCTACTGGCGCATCGAACACGAAGGGATGGAGAATATCCCGGCAACGGGACGAGCCCTGTTCGTTTCCAACCACCGCGGTTTCATGCCGCTCGATGCGGTGATGCACCTGTCGCTGATTTTTACGCATCGTCAGCGCGTGCCGCGCTTCCTCATCATTCCTTCGCTGCTGCGTACGCCCTTCATGTGCAACTTCCTGACCAAGCTCGGCGGCGTGGTTGCCAGCCAGGAGAACGCGGCGCGGCTGCTCGAACAGGAGAGCCTGGTGGGGCTGTTTCCCGAAGGCATCCGCGGAACGTTCACGCCCTATAAGCGCACTTACAAACTGCGCGATTTTTCACGCAGCGAATTCGCCACGCTGGCGGTGCGCCATCAGGCTCCCGTGATACCCACGGCAGTGGTGGGACATGCCGAGATATTTCCGATTCTGGGGCGAATCGATTCCAGCTACATCGTGAAGGAGGTTGGCTGGCCTTATCTTCCGATTGCGCCGCCGTTTCCGCTGGCGCCGATTCCCCTGCCTTCCAAATGGCACGTGCGCGTGCTGAAGCCGGTCTCGCTCGAAGGGCTGAAGCCATCCGATGCCGAAAACGCCCGCCTGATGGTGGACTATAGCCGGCACATCCAGAGCATCATTCAGAAGAATGTCGATGACATGGTTTCGCGCCGCAAGAGCCTGGTGAGAGGCCGTTTTCTGGATGGAACATCACCTTCGATACCGCCTTTTAAACGCTCGGCTGCCGCAATATCGGCTAATTCCGCGTAAGATGAAGGATCTTCGGTCCGACGGATGACAAATCAAAATGACAAGGAAATGGTCGCCGTAGTTCTGTCCGGCGGCGGGGCCTATGCCGCTTACGAAATCGGCGCCATGCGGGCGATTCTTGAGGGCAAGACAGTCGCAACTTCGTATGAGCCGCTGGTTCCGGATATCTATACCGGCACTTCCGCGGGGGCGCTGAATGCGGCCCTGATGACTGCAAACTCGGTGGGAGACGAGCACCAGGCCGTCGAGAAAGTGGCGCGCATCTGGCTGGATGAACTGGCAGGCAGCACCGCGATCACCGATAATGGCGTCCTGCATCTGCGGCTCAATCCGATGTGCCTGATGAACGTGGTCGGCGGCAATCCCTGGGAGCCGCTGAAGCAACTGGCCGGCGATGCCGCCACCATTTCGGAATCCATGTGGCAGCACGTTTCGGAGTTTCTGCACTCCAAAGGAACGCTCGCGTCGCGCGCGGTGGAACTGCTGGATCTCTCCTCGATGATCTGCAATTTTCCACTGGAGGCCACGCTTCGGCGCGTCCTCGATCTGAAGCACATCCGGGAGTCCAAAGCCATCCTGCGGATTGCCGCCACGAACTGGACGACGGGGCAACTACAGACGTTCTGCAATGCCGACTTCGACGGACCCCACGGCTATGCCGCCATCGAAGCTTCGGCCGCCATACCGGGAATCTTTTCCCCCGTGGTGTGCGGCGAAGGGACATACGTGGATGGCGGGCTGATCATGAATACGCCCATGAAGCCCGCGATCGATTGCGGCGCCACTCAGATCCATATCATTTACGTGGATCCGGATATCGCGGCCATCCCGATCGGCAAACTGCAAAGTACGTTCGCGATGTTCGACCGCTCGCTTGCGATTACGTTTGCGGCGCGCACCAATCAGGATATCGAGAACGCCAGGTGGATCAATCACGGGCTGGCCCTGGCGCGCAGCAAGAAGCCGCACGAAGAGCATACGCATCATGAGAAGAAGACGCGGAATCGCACCGCGGCCAAAATTCACGCTCATGCCGAAAGCGACGAACCGCACCGGCAATTGACCGTGCACCGTTACCATCCGAAAAAGGATTTAGGCGGCGGCGTAGGTCTTCTGGATTTCAGCCGGCGCGCAATTCAGGGGCTGATCGACCGCGGGTACGAAGAAACGATGCGCCACGATTGTCTGGAAAGCGGCTGCGTTCTGCCGGTCTGAGTTCACGGCAATTCTGCATCTGAGCGTCGCAGGCCTGGCTGCAGCCCCTTACCAGCTCGGCAAAGTCGGCGCATCCGGCGGAAAGTCTTCCATAGCGCGAATGGCGGCAATCTGACCCTGATGGCGCTCCTCGTGAACGATCACGATCCGGAGGAGCTGCCGGATGTTATTCCTGCCCATGATCGGATGGTCGATAACGGGAACTTCCACATTCTGCGGCAGAGGCCCACGCAGGAGCTTGTCGGTTTCTTCGAGCGAGGCAGCCAGATCGGCGCTGAGCTCATGGACAGGCCGGCCAGCGCGCGGCTCGGACGATGTTGGATTCACCGCCGAAACCAACGGGTAACGGATCGCCATTTCGCGGACTGCGGAAGGCACAAAATAATTGAATATCCGGGTGGGAATCTCAAGGGCCTGCATGACTTCGCGCGGAACGCCGGCGAACGAGGAATCGACCTCGCGAAGACTGATCTTGTCCGACAGATTGCGCCCTTCCCGAGCCATGCGAATCAGCCGGTGAAACTGTTCCCTGTAGAGAAATTCGGAACGGAGCAAATGATCGGCAATCTGGGAAATCGACCACTTGCCGGGTGCGGGAGACCAGAGGGCCTGTTCGGTGGTGAATCCTGCCAGCGCGGCCAGGGTGTTCTCGCGAACCATTCTCAGACGATCCACCTCTGCAATCAGGTAGCACGGAGCAGCCGTGGCAGACTGCGCCAGGCTCGCTATTGCCGCTCCGATGCCTCGCAGCGATTTCTCTTCGTTCATGCAGCACACTCGCCGGGATTGCGATCGCCGATAGTCAGACGCGCCAGTTCTCCCTGTGTCCGATAGGTGTAAAGCGCGGGTATTTTGTTTCGCAGCTTCAGGCCGGGGAAAATATCGTCCAGCGCTTCACGGCACGGGGCCGTCACCCACTGATTCCACACCAGGCCATCGCCATCCAAACGGGGCCGGACATAAGCCTCTGTGTACTGCGAATCTTCCGGCGCCATGTGACGCCACGCCATCAGCGCGGAAATCACGCCGTTGGTGAATTCGTCCCTTAGCTTTAATTCCTGGCAAATCTCCATGAGCGACCGGGCGATGTCGGGGTGACAGAGATTGACGAGAGTCACCGCCCAGACGAGTCCAGCGAGCACGTTGCGGCGGTCTTCGAAATTGGTGGTTTCCTCCATTGCACTCCGCATCATTCTCTTGCGGGCGCCGGAAAGCGGCGCGAAATTCGAAGGGACAAAGTACAGGCCGCGACCCACGCCGTGCCAGAAAAGCACGCGCAGCCGGTGATCCAGCGCTTCCATCGCGGCGCTCACCGGACCCAGAAGATTCGGGTACAGGCAGCGCACGACCAGGCCGAGCGGCTCCATGGTGGCGTCTTCCCAACCTGGACGGCAATTGGCGGCGCAGGTGTCGACGAAGCGCCGTACGGTACTGTCGATCTCACTTCGTGAAGGATTCGGAGTCAGCCCCTGAAATAGTTTTTCGGCGAAAGCCGTTCCCATCCCGGCATGCAGTGGAACGAGCGATGTTTCCGGGATAAATGCCGCATCTCCGTCGGTGAGAAGACCCTTCACCGCAACGCTGGAGGCCAGCCCGGCCATGTGTCCGGCGCCCTCCGTCACCCAGATCGAGTGGAACCTTTCTCCGGGAGCCGGGCGCGAAAGAATCTGGTTGGCCGGCGGGTGGCCTTCGGGCAGCTTTAATTCGCGGTCGGCATACTGAAACAGACGAAACGATTCAATCTTGTTGTCCAGTTCCTGCCAGTCGCAAAGAAAGCCGGCCGGAGCCAGCGTCCGCATCAGACGCGCCGATTGCTGGGTCCATTCGAAACCGGTCCGTAAGGCGTCGCGCATCATTTGGAACTTCGAGCTTAGCAACTCGGGGAACTTCGAGCTTAGCAACTCGGGGAACTTCGAGCTTAGCAACTCGGGGAACGCGTAACAACTGCGGCCGCTGGCGCACACAGTTGTTCCCTGACGACTGCCGGGGAAGAGCGCACCCGGCCGCGATGAGCCGAAAACCATCTCGGGGACTTTAGCAGCGAACCGCCTGCATACGGGCGGTATTATGGTTTGGTCCGTCGGCCTGATTCGAAACACGGCAACGGCGGGGAGGATTCTCTATGGCTGACGAATTCGATCGGCGAATGATGCCGGATTTATTCCAGACAACCTTGTCGGTGTCGCTGGGCGCGGCATACAAGAGTCTCGAAATGCTCCGCAGTCCGGCCGACACTCTGCCGAAAGTAGTCGACGAAATGAAGACTCTTCTCACGGTGCCGGAGAATGCCGGTGAAGGGGTGCAGGAGAAATTGCAGGCCATGGCCGGAGTCTGGCTCACCAAGGGCACCATGATTGTTGCCGAGTGCAAATCCGCCGGCGAAAAATTCACGGAAGGCGGATAACCGCCGCTGTATCCCTCCGGTGAAACACTGGCACGGGGCACTGGCCAACGAAAGCCGGTTCCGCGGTGGAACCGGTGACGAGCACAATGACCCCGCGTCATCCCGCATTTGATTATCTTCAACGCCTCACGCAAATCCTGAGGATTGTCGTGAGGCAACTGATCGTCCTCGCTTCGAGACGGATGCGGAAGCAGCCTACCCTCGGACATCTGGTTCTGCGCGATTCGCTGGAGCAGATCGGCGGTTGTTTCGTCAAGCTGGGGCAGATTCTCTCGCTTCAAATCGATACGCTGCCGCGCGAATATTGCGATGCGCTGCTTTCACTCCTGGATCGGGTACCCACCGCCAACTCCGCGGAGATTTCCAGTGTCTTTCTGAAAGAATTCGGTTGCGGCCCGGAAGAACTGTATGCCGAGTTCGACTTCAAAGCCATCGGCTCGGCTTCCATCGGCCAGGTGCACCGGGGCGTCCTCAAAAACGGTACGAAGGTCGCTATCAAGGTGCAGCGTCCGGGCGTCCGCTATGCGTTCCGCCGTGACATCCTGCTGATGCGAAGTTTCGTGTGGATGATCTTCCTGTTCCGCGTGCGCAGCCTCTACTTTATGCGGGATCCGGTGCGGGAATTGGCGACGTGGACACGCGACGAACTCGACTACCGGCGCGAGGCCAGCCACTGCGACATCGTGCGGATGAACGCGGTGAATACACCGACCGAGCGGATCCCCGTCATCTTCTGGGAACTCACCAAATCCCGCGTTCTCACCATGGAATTTCTGGAGGGGCCGAGCGTTCTCGAATACCTCCGCCTGGTGGAGAACAACGAAACGCACGCGCTGGCCGAACTCGCGAATGCCGGCTTCGACGCCCGGATCTTCTGCGGGAATGTGATCACAAATTTCCTTCGCGACGCGTTCCGGCACGGCGTCTTCCATGCCGATCTTCATCCGGCGAACTTGCTGATCCTGCCGAATAACGTCGTCGGCTATGTGGATTTCGGCATTGTCGCCAAACTGACGCCGGAAGCGCGGCACAAACAGATTGAACTCAACGTCGCGTTTTCCGAAGGCGACCCGGAGGAGATTTACCGCCAGTTCCTGAACATCATCATGCTGACTCCGGACTCGGATCTGGAAGGCATGCGGCGCGGGATTGCTGCCTTCAGCCGAACCTGGTACGAAGAGCCCGCCGTGCGCGGCAAAGTCCGGCTGAAGGTTTCGATCACCATCGTGATGAGGGATTTCCTGGTCGTATGCCGGAATTATGGCGTTCTCGTCGACCGCGAAATGATCAAGTACATCCGGTCCATCGTGCTGGTGGATGGAGTGGTGTCCCGCCTGGCGCCGGGTTTCGATCTGGCGCTGCTACTCCGCAAGGTGGTGGAAGATTACATGTTTGAGGACGCCCGCCGCAAGATGTTTTCCGCGGCCGGAACCACTTCCCTGCTGGCGGACATGGCAATCTGGCTGAAGACCGGGCCGGCTTCGATGCTGCGCGCCCTGGAGCATTTTGAACGCCGGCAAATCAGCCTGAAGACGAAGTCGGATCAGGAGACGGCGGACAACCGGCCGCTTCGCTCGCAACTCATCGCCGGGGCAGCCGTGTGGGCCTTTACAATTGTGTTTCTGGCGCTCGGCGGAGGCTCCGCGGCGCTCAGTGAATCGCTGTTCTGGCGGGTCACCATTGGCGTTTTTGTGTCATCATGGACTATATGGCTGTTGTATTTGCTACATCGGCTCGGGCGACGCGCTTAAATTCTGAATCGAGGGACTAACAATGCTGGAACTCTTAAACTCTTTGGTCCGGTTGTCGGCGGCGGTGACTGTTTATAGCATGCAGGAAGCCCAGACGGCTGCCAGTTCGGTCAGTCCAACCGAATCGGTGGACAAGCTGCGGGATATGATCGATTCGCTGACAAATTCGGTTTCGTCGAAGATCGAGGCGAGCCGGCGATCCACTTTGGACAGCTTTGCCAATCTTGGGCAGAACGTCGTCGACCAGACTGTTGGCCGGACGATGGACACTCTCAATTCAACGCTGCACGTGCCGTCCATGCTGCCGAAGGATATTCTCCAGAGCACGACCGACGCCGTGAAGTCCACGTCGGACTGGCTGGGGAAGATCGTCAAGCCCGCGGGTGCGTCAGGCGAGAAGGCTGCCCCTGTTGAAAAAGAAATTTTCGTCGAAGAGATTGTGATCGTCAGCTAGTCTCTGCGATAATCCGCATTGCCGCTCGCGCTTGCTTTTTGCGAGGATGGGATAGTTTTGTGCGGTCCGGCAAAGTAGTTTGAAAAGCCCCGACAAATTGAGCCAAACCAGCACAACTCCGGATGCGGTCTTCCGCTCCATCGGCCTGTTCTCGAAGGGCGGCTGGAGCAGTTTTTCCATTCCCCTCGATGAGGATGGCTCCGGTGACATTCCCCTGGCGTTGTGCGGCGCTCTGGACAAACTGGGCGGGCTTTACTCCGCGTTCGGAGCTTTTCTTCGCTGGCGCGCGGACCTTCTGGATTCCCGCTGCATCGAGCGCCTTCGGAGTATCAATGCTGTCCCGCCCCCGGTTTCGCTGGACGCCGCCGAGGCGATTCTGCGGCGCGAACTGGGCCGCGCCGCAATCGAATTGACGGCACATCTGGAGGCTCCTCCGCTCTGGAATACGATGTTTCGGACCGCCTGGATCTCCGAATATATGGGCCAGCGCGTTGTCGTAGAGGTGGCCCACACTCCGGTCAGCGAGCGACAGCTGACCGCGTTTGAATGCGCCATGGGGAAGATCCGGCATCCCGACGCGGCGGCAATCGCCTCTGAAACCATGCTGGCGCAGTTTCGGGAATGGCTTCGAAACGGCGAATCGTTGTCTCGCGAAAGATCGTTTCTTGAGGTGCTCAGCGATCAGCGCGCTGAAACTCTGGCGGGCTACCCCATTCCGATTGCGGCTCTTTCAACGCCTTCTGTTCTTTGCTGGCCGGCAGTGGGAGGAAGATCCGCCCTGGAACTGGTGAATGATGGCGATCCGCGAGTCTCGCCGCTGGTCGCGACCGCAGTGCTGGAGCAGTTCTATTCGTTGTCGATGATTGATGCCGATCTGGAACTGGAGGGGATGATTGTCGACAGAGAGAACCGCCTGCATTTCCGGCGACTGAACAACGTCCTCGCAGTGCCTCCTAGTCTGGTGAACTATGGAATTAAGTACATCTCATCGGTGCTGGCGGGCAATGCTTCCGTTTCCGCTCAAACGCTGATACGGCTGGTCGTTTCACACCCTCCGCTGAACCTCGAAAGAAGGTTGATGGACGCATTTTCCGGTGTCGATCCGGAGCTGAAGATCAATCGCTGGTTTCCGAATTCCGCCGGCGTCTTCGAAAGCAATTGGCGCGCATTGGCTAAAGTGGCTCCCCGCCGTCCTCTTTTTCTGGATTGTCTGCATCGCAATCTGCTCGCTGCCGGATATTGGAATTCCGATGCCGCCCGCGCCGGAGCGCCCGTAGTGGATGCGATGGCTGTGGCGGAAGCTCCCGTTGTCGCCCGCCTGCTTCGAACTCAATTCGGAATGGTAATGAACCAGGACACCATGAAAGAGTGGGCGCTGGGTTCCGGCCTGCTGATGTTCGGATCTTTCCGCGAGATGAATCGCCTGGTGGAAGAAATCCGCGAAAACGACGTCACTGTGGGAGTGGACATGACCGCCCCCATCCGCCCGACCCGTAAACGCCGCTCTTCTAAGGGGCTCGTGCTCGCCGGGGTTCTGGTCATCCTGTTGCTCTGCCTGCTGCTGGGCGCATCCGCCCCGGAACCGTGGCATGGCTTATTGAGAATTCTTGCCCTCGGGGCGCTGCCTGCAACATTCTGGGCTGCGCGGCGCATGGGAGCGGGATGACCTCGCTGATCGGAAGAACCGCATTCTTTGCGGGAATTGACCCAAAGCTCCTGCAAAAGGTAGCTGAAAGCGCGATTGTCCGCACCTACCGTCAGGGTGAGGTCATTATCGGTGAAGGCGAGATCGGGCCGGGAATGTATGTGATCCTGCGCGGGCGTGTGGAAGAGACCAGGCTCCGCGGTGGTTCGCGGATCGTCCTCTCCCAATTGGGTCCGGAGCAGTTTTTCTCCGAAACTTCATTGATCGACGACAAGCCTCGCGCCGCGACGGTGACGACGCTCGAAGAAACCGAGTGCCTCCTGTTCACTCGCGAGAGTTTCGTGCAATTGATGAGCCGGAATCCGCAACTCGCAATCAGTCTCGCCCGCTCGCTCGCCGAGCGCCTGCGCGGTGTTGACGAGGGAAATGGAAATCCCTCCGAAACTCCCGTTTCCGGCAACGGGGCACCGGCACACGCTCCGTCGGGCAAAGCTGCCGTTCAGGAGAGACTGCTGGGCATGTTCGAATGGCTCTACATGGCAAAAGCTTTTACGCGGTTCTCGGTGGCGATGCTCGGTTGCCCGGTGGAGGGCACGGCGGCGAATCTCGTCGGAGAGATCCGTGTTGGTGAGATCAAAATGCTGGTATTGCCGGCTGGCGAGGCGGTTGAAATGCGGATCGACGCTTACGATAGCGGCAGCTTCGGTTTGCACGTATTCACGCCGCAAAACCCGGCGTCTTTCCGTTTTGAGCCTGTGGCGATCCGGGCGGGCGATTGCTTCGCCCTTAGTTTGCCGGCCATGCGGTTGTCCCGTCTATCCGGCTGAGGGTACCTGCTCCGCCAGATCGACGTATGCCAGATCGCGCCAGACGCCCGGCCCATCGCTGCGCACGAAAGATAGTTCTTCCACGTTGAATTCGCGGGGACCGTCGTACGCCGCCCAGCGTTCGCGCGCGGTTACGGCCAGAGCCTCCGCCTGTTCTCGCGTCAGGTCCTGCGCCAGCGTAATGTGCGGATGATACGGGAAGGGGCCGTCGTACTCCAGTTGGCCTGTATTCATGTTTTCGTGGAGGACATGCAGTTCGCGTTCCCCGCGGCAAAGACCCAGATAGACGACATTCGATTTGTCGAAGATCTGAACATCCCCCAGGCCAACCGTGAAAGGCGGATTCTCGTGGCCCTCCGCGGTGATCTGCCGCACGCTGTCTGTGATGTTGAGGTCGATGGGACGCGGGGGAAGGACTGTGACGTGAGCTCTGAGAGTGCAGCCTGGCTTCAATTCAAACCGGAGCCCATCCAAAAATTCCGCCAACCGGCCCGGGATATAGGACACCAGCGCAAAGTGGCAGGCCCCCGGTGTTTCCCCGTTGCAACCCATTTGTGTCTCCATTGTAACGTTCGAGGCTTACTGGCAACCGGGACTGTACAATAGAAGACATCGCCTCAGCTGTTCAAACCGCACCTGCAATTACAGTCGGCTCCCCGGTTTTACTCAGTCGCGAGCGCGCGCGGTCAGTCGTCGAGTATATCCCGGCACTTACCGGCGTGCGTTTCTGGCTCGCCGTCTGGGTCATTTTGCATCACATCTCCGGGACCGGGATGATGCTGGAACCCTGGGTCAACTCGCTGCCGAAACCCGTGTTTCAGTTCTTTCACGGCGGTTATCTGGCGGTCCAGACTTTCTTCATTCTTTCTGGTTTCGTCCTCGCGAGAACTTACGTTCACGTGAAGTGGGACAAGAAAAGCCTCGGCAGGTTCTTCACGGCCAGATTCGCGCGTATCTATCCGGTGTATTTTGTCAGCCTGATTCTGATCTCTCCTTTCATTATCGAAATGCTCCTCCCCTCTGCTACCGGCAAACAGATGATGTCGGCGTTTGCGGCCGGGCAGAGCGCGAAACTACTCGGGATATACATGTTCGTACTACAGGGCTGGACAGGCTCGCTCGCTGTCGGCTGGAACACTCCCGCATGGTCGCTTTCCTGCGAATTCTTCTTTTACCTTTGCTTTCCCATACTATTCGCCGGGCTGAGAAATGTGCGATGGCGCGGGATTTTCGTCACCGTCGCCGCTACGATCCTCCTTCCCATCGTCTTTGACCACACCGGCGTGCCATGGAACTGGAAGCCCATTTACCACACGGCGGACTTCATGGCCGGCATCGCCGCAGCACGCATCTATGTTCTGCTGTCGGCTTCCCCGTGGTGGCGGGTTCGCGGTTATCTCCTCTACGTACCGGCTCTGCTCGCCTTCGGCTGGCTGATCGTGCATCCGCATGTGGTCGACGGCACCGCGGCGGATCTGAACACTTACCTGCGGCCGCTCAACGTCGCTGTGCTGACCGGACTGGCGCTTGGCGGCAATGGACTGGCCCGAATTCTTTCCACCGGAATTGGAGATTTCCTCGGCAAGGCAAGTTATTCCATGTATGTGCTGCATGTCCCGATTCTGTGGTGGACAGGCCGATACCTTGTTCACGGAAAACTGCACCTGTCGCGGCCCGCAGGCGCGCTGATCTACCTCACGCTTGTTGTGCTGGCCGCGTCCGCCGTTTATCAGTGGTTGGAAGCCCCTGCCAGCACCTGGTTGCGCCGGCAGGGAAAACGTCTCGAAGGCGTGTGACAGTGACGGTCTTGCCGCTCCGGTTAGAATCAACAGCCTACAGGCCGGCCTGCTTCCAGATCTCCGATACCCGCGCCTTCACATCGTCCGGCATCTTCAGCACTTCAGGCCATTCTCGCGTGAAACCTTCACCCTGCCATTTGCGCGTCGCGTCGATTCCCATCTTTGAGCCATAATTTACCAGCCGGCTCGCATGATCCAGTGAATCGATCGGCCCCATCGTGAACTGCACATCGCGCTCGGGATCGATATTATTCAGCGCGCGCCAGGCTACCTCGCTGACGTTCTGCACGTCGACATCTTCATCCACCACCACAATGACCTTTGTGAACATGGCCTGACCCAGCCCCCAGATCGCACTCATCACCTTGCGCGCGTGCCCTGGATAGGACTTGCGGATCGAAATGAGCATCAGGTTGTGAAACACGCCTTCAGCAGGCATGCACATATCGCGCACTTCCGGAATCTGCATGCGCATTAACGGCAGAAAAATCCGCTCGATCGCTTTGCCCATGTAGAAATCTTCCATCGGGGGCGGCCCAACGATGGTTGTCGCGTATATGGGATCCCGTCGCTCCGTCACGCAGGTGACGTGGAACACGGGATACTGGTCGGCCAGCGAATAATAGCCGGTGTGATCGCCAAACGGCCCTTCCGTGCGCAGTTCGCCCAGTTCGACGTAACCTTCCAGCACAAGTTCGGAGTTGGCAGGAACTTCCAGATCGACGGTCTGGCACTTCACCATCTCGACCGGGCTGCCGCGCAAAAATCCCGCGATCATCATTTCATCCAGATCGGGCGGCAGAGGCAAAATAGCGGAATACATCGCAGCGGGATCGGAACCGATCGCCACCGCGACATCCATACGGGTATGTTTGCCCTCCGCAAGATTCCGGCGGTAATGCTCCGCCCCCTGCTTGTGGGTCTGCCAGTGCATGCCTGTCGTGCGCTCATCGAACACCTGTAGCCGATACATCCCGCAATTGCGCTTGCCCGTTTCCGGATTGCGCGAGAAGACCATCGGCAGTGTTATGAAGGGTCCGCCATCGCCCGGCCAGCAGGTGAGCACGGGGTAATCGTGGAGCGAAAATCCTTCCGTCTTGATGACTTCCTGGCACGGGCCCTTCGCCACAATCTTCGGAAAGAAAGCCCCCATCTCCGCCAGCTTCGGCAGCATCTTCAGCTTGCCGAGCAAGCCCTCCGGCATCCGCATTTCCAGGTACTCGCTGATGCGCTTTGCGACCTCGCCCACGGAATCCACCTCCAGGGCGATTTCCATCCGGCGCATGCTGGCAAACGAATTGATCAGCACCGGGATGCGCGAAATTCGGCCATCGGCCAGGCGCGGCTTCTCGAACAGCAGAGCGGGTCCGCCGTTCTTCACGGAACGGTCGGCGAACTCCGTGATCTCCAGCCGCGTATCCACTTCGAAAGGGATACGCTTCAGTTCTTTATTTTTTTCAAGGGCGCGAATGAAATCGCGCAGGTCGTCATGTGCCATATTTGCCTGAGTCGGGTGCCTGCTTTATGTTGCTATGTGCCGGACTACAGATCCCGATCTACTATGATTGCAAGTTCATATGAATAACCGCATCGCACTGATAACGGGATCCAGCCGCGGCATCGGACGCGCCTGTGCCCTTGAACTGGCAAAGGCCGGCGCCAAAGTGGCTCTGGCCGCACGCCAGGTCGATAAACTCGAGGAAGTAGCCGCCGAAATTCGGGCGGCCGGCGGCGAGGCTTTCGTCGTGCCGATGGACCTCAGTTCTCACGATTCCATCAAAGAAGCCTTCGCAACGGTGGCGCGGGACTTCGGGCCTGTCGCCATTCTGGTCAATAACGCAGCCGTGACCCGCGATGGGCTGGCTCTGAGAATGAAACCTGCCGATTGGGATATGGTGATTCAGACGAATCTCTCGGGAACCTTCTTTTGCATCCAGCAGGTGTTATCGCCGATGGTCAAAGAGCGTTGGGGCCGGATCGTGAATGTGTCCTCGGTTGTCGGCGAATCCGGTAATGCGGGCCAGGCGAATTATGTGGCCTCCAAGGCGGGAGTGATAGGTCTCACGAAAGCACTCGCCCAGGAACTTGCTTCGCGCAGCATCACGGTCAACGCGGTGGCGCCCGGCTTCATCGAAACCGACATGACTGCCGTACTGAAGGACGAGGTCAAAGCTTCGGTGCTCGCCAACATTCCACTGAAGCGCTTCGGGAAGGCCGAAGACGTTGCCGCCGCTGTCCGATTTCTCTGCAGCGAAGAGGCCGGCTACGTCACCGGTCACGTTTTGGACGTGAACGGCGGCATGTACATGCGCTGAGGCGGGCGCGCCCGGACTCAGTGCTATCCTCACGGGCAGGTGGGTACTCTGCACCGAAAATGGTCGGGAATTACGGCAGCGGCCATTCTCGCGCTGGCGCTGCTGGGCGCGATCGCCACAGCGGCCACCAGTGGCATGGAAAAAGCCGTTAATCCGCCCGATCCAACTCTTCCGCGCCCTTTCCGCGTATACCCAAGCCTGGAGGCGTACGATAACGTCGATATTCCCCCGGACTTCGAGGAGCAGACGGAGTTTGTTTTCGCCCGGCTGATGTATCCCTCCCATCCTTACGGCTTGTTTTCGCGTTCCCGCGGTTACCCCGAAATAGCCGCTCGCGACTGGCGGCAGGGCGGCATGAGCTGGACCCAGGATTATCCTCGCGCCGACCGGCATTTCGCGCTGGTCATGCGCCGGCTTACCCGCGTACATACGCGCTCTGCGGAGCAACCTGTAAATCCCGACGACGGCGACGATATCTTCAATTGGCCGTTTCTGGCCGCCGGCGAAATGGGCGACTGGAAACTCAGTGGTGAGCAGATTTCCAAGGTTCGTGAATACCTGCTGCGCGGCGGCTTCCTGATGCTCGATGACTTCTGGGGCAAGCCCGAATGGGATCGCTTCATGGAAACTATGCGCGAGATCATGCCGGATCGTCCGATCGTTGACATCGATAACCCGGACGCGATTTTCCACATCGTCTACGACCTGGATAACCGCTACCAGATCATGGGCCAGTGGGCGATGCGCGGTGGGATGGCGGACCGCTGGGTTGGTTCCGTGCCCGCATGGCGCGGCATACATGATGCGAAGGGCCGTATCATGGTCGCGATCACGTACAACAACGACGTGGGCGATTCCTGGGAATATGCCGATGACCCGATCTATCCCGAAAAATATTCGGCCCTCGGCATTCGGCTTGGCGTGAATGATGTCATCTACTCGATGACTCACTGAGGCCGGCTACCGGGCCGCTGCCGTACCCACTGGCGGAGGAAACAGAGTTCCCCGCCCCAGCAACCATTGCGGGTCCAATCTGCGCTTGACAGCTTTCATGGCTTCGATCTGCTCCGGCGTAAACTGGATCGGCAGAAAGTCGCGTTTCCGTTTGCCCAGTCCGTGTTCGGCCGATACGGTTCCACCCAGTTCAACCGATTTGTGCGCAAAATCGGACATCAGGCGAACCGCGATCACCCATTCCTCATGACTCGCACAAAGAAAGTTGACATGAACATGGGCGTCTCCGATGTGGCCGAAAATCGCACACTGGCCCGGGAAATCGCGGTCTATGCACCCGCGATAGTAACTCAGCATTTCCCGGTTCTTCGCAATGGGCACTGAAAAATCGGTTCCCACCAGCGTAAGCCCCCGTTGCCGCGCCAGACTCGTCGCCACTTCGGGCAGAGCGTGCCGGAACTGGCGGAAACGTTCCCGGTCAGCCGCGGAGGTTGCAAACCAGGAACCCTCAATCAGCGCGAGAGAAGATTTCAAACGCGCAAGCCAGGACTCTTCGGCGTCCTCATTTGGGGCGACTTCCTGCTCGGTCAGGATTCCTGCACGGGCAGTTGCGGGCATTTCCGGATAGCGCACCCGGACCAAATCCAGCGAACCAGCGTCGACATATTCCAGCATGCGCAGACCGGGGACGGAGCGCCAGGCGTCAACCGCATCCAGAGCCGCTTCATCGGAGTCGAAGAAAACGATGCCGGTGAAAAGCTCGCCCGGTAACGGCAGCAACCCTACCTTCACCTCCGTCACGATCCCAAGCGTACCTTCGGAACCGATGAAGAGGTCGATGTAATCCATGTCCGCTCGCATGAAATAGCCAGCCGTATTCTTGCGGACATCCGGAGCGGGTATTGCCGGTATTTCAAACGGCGGCTTCTCGCCGCGCCGGAGCGCCAACACCTCGCCGGAAGCCAGCACGACGCGCAACGCGCGAACATGCCGCCGTGTGTCGCGATACATGAAACTTCGCGAGCCGCTCGCATTCGTAGCAACAGTCCCGCCAATGGCTGCGCTGTATTCGGTGGGGTCCGGGCCGTAAAACTGTCTGGAAGGAGCCGCGGCAGCCTGAATCGACGTCAGCGACGCGCCCGCGCCACACACCGCGTACCCCTCATGCACCTGAATCGTATTGAGTTTTTCGAGCGACACCAGCCAGCCGCCATCGGGCACGCGCCCCCCCGTCAGCCCGGAACCGCCGCCCGAAATAGTAACCGGAATCCCCGCGGCCGACGCGCGGCGCATGATCTCGACAACCGCCGCTTCATCTTCCGGAACCAATAGTTCATCGGCGTGTCCGCGGTAGCCGGAAGCGTCGGCGAGATAGGGTGAGTCGGGTTCCAGATGCATGGTTCAGGCCTGGGCCACATTCGCGGGCACTTCAAATAGTGTCCCCCGCCCCAGAAGCCACTGGGGATCGAGCCGCCGCTTCACGGCCTGCATCGTTTCAATCTCCTGCGGCGTGAACTGCAGTTTCAGATAATCGCGCTTTCGTTTGCCCAACCCATGCTCGGCCGAAACCGTGCCGCCCATCTCCACCACCGCGGCTGCGAATTCCTTCATCAGTCCCATTGCGCGATCCCACTCGGCCTTGTTGGGTGGCAGCACATTGATATGGACGTGCGCGTCTCCAATGTGCCCGAAAATGACATACTGGCCCGGAAACTCCCTGTCCAGCGTGTCGCGATAGCGTTGCAGAATATCGCGGCTTCTGGCGAGGGGCACGGCAAAATCGGAGTTTGCTTTCATGAGCCCGCGCTGCCGGATAATCTCGTTCACGCCTTCCGCGAGCGCATGACGGAACCGCCGGAACCGCTCGCGGTCGCTGGCCGAAGCCGCGAACCACGAATCGTCCGTCAGTGCGCCCGCCTCTTCCAGCCGATTCAGCCACGCTTCTTCCGCGTCATTACTCGTCGATACGTCCTGCTCGATGATCAACGCCACGCGAGCTTCGCCCGGAATCTCCGGAAACCGGCTGCGCACCACGTCGAGCGACGCGGCATCGATGTATTCCAGCATGCGCAGGCCGGCGATCGGCCGCCAGACATCCACCGCATCCAGAGCACGCGCGTCCGAGTCGAAAAAAACAACTCCCGTAAACAGCGTCTTCGGGATTTCAAGCAGCGTCACTTCCACTTCGCTGACCACGCCCAAAGTCCCATCGGCGCCTACAAACAAATCGAGGTAATCCATGCCGGGCCGCATGAAATAACCCGCCGTATTTTTCTTCACGTCAGGCGCGGGGAGCACGGGAATTTCAAACGGCGGCTTATCGCCCCGACGCAATGCGAGAATCTCGCCGCTCGCGAGCACGACCCGCAGCGCGCGGACGTGTCGCCGCGTAGCGCCATACAGAAAACTGCGCGACCCGCTGGCATTCGTGGAAACGCTGCCGCCAATGGAGGCGCTGTTCTCGGTTGGATCGGGTGCGTAGAACTGTTTCGTAGGCGCCGCGGCCGCCTGAATTGCAGCGAGCGATGCGCCGGCGCCGCAAACCGCATAACCCTTCTCGACCCTGATACTGTTCAGTCTCTCCAGCGACACCAGCCAGCCGCCATCCGGAACACGGCCGCCCGTGACTCCCGTCCCGGAGCCGGAAATCGTTACGGGTGTCTTCGTGGCTGTGGCATCGCGAAGAATCTGCGCAAGTGCTGCCTCATTCTCCGGTACAAGAATTTCCGAGGCGCACCCACGCATGCCGGAAGCGTCGGAAAGATAAGGGGAATCGGGCTCTGGCCGCATCTCTATCTGATTTTGGCAGATACCCGTTCTCAGAACTGAAAGTAAACGAACGGAATCGACAAGTCGGTTGCAGTAAAGAGCTCGATTACCAGCAGAGCAATCACGGCAGCCGCGGTTCGCACCCAAACGGAAGATTGCGCCAGGCGCGTGAGCCACCCCCGGTATTCTTCGGCGAAGGCAACCAGCGTTGTCAGCAAAGCCAGGCCCCACTGCCACGGGCCCATCAAAGAAGCACTCGCCGCACTGCCGGTAAACATTTCCCGGATTACAAACAGCGCCGCCGCCAGCGTCTTCGCCCGGAAAAACACCCAGCCGATCGTCACCAGCAGAAAAGTGACAACGGTCAACGGAATTCGCACTGCCCCGCGTCTTTCTTCGCGCCCCCCGATCACTCGCTCAATCGACAAAAGCGCACCATGATACCCGCCCCAGATCACAAAATTCCAACTGGCGCCGTGCCACAGGCCTCCCAGCAGCATTGTCAGGATGAGGTTGATCCGCGTGCGCGACGCGCCTTTCCGGTTACCGCCCAACGAAATATAAACGTAGTCGCGCAACCAGCTGGAGAGCGTCATGTGCCATCTCCGCCAAAACTCCGTCACGCTGGCCGAAAGATATGGCCGCCGGAAATTTTCCGGAAAATGAAATCCGAACAGCAACGCTACGCCGATCGCGATGTCCGTGTAGCCGGAAAAATCGAAAAAGATCTGCAACCCGAAAGCAATGGCTCCGGTCCAGGCCGGGAACAAGCCCGGCAATGCGGCGGGGTTCGCAAAGTAGCGGTCGGCCACCAGCGAAAACTGATCGGCACAAACCAGCTTCTTGATATATCCCGTCAAAATCATTGCGCAGCCACGCTGCCACTCTTCAGCCGTCGGCGGCGTCCAGTGGAAGTAGTCGGCAAAGAATTCTCCGGCGCGCACAATCGGCCCCGCCACTAATTGCGGAAAGAAGGAAACGAACAGAGCGTAATCGACGTAGCTGCGAATCGCCGGCTGTTTCTTCCGGTACACGTCGATCACGTATGACATGCTTTGGAACGTGTGGAAGCTGATGCCGAGCGGCAGGATGATCGCGAGCGGTGTGACGTGCGCACCCGGATGCAGCAGCGCCGTCCATATCTCCCGCGCGAAATTTGCGTATTTGAACCAACCGAGCAAACCCAGATTCGCGCACAGACTGATGACCAGTGCGCCGTGGCGGCGAGCGCCTTCGCGTTGTTCGATCCAGAGCGCGGCAAAGTAGTCGATAGTGATCAGCAGCAGCAGAATAAGCACATAACGCGGAATCCACGCCACATAAAAGAAAAGACTCGCAGTCAACAACAGGTACTTGCACACGCTGCGCGGCAGCGCGTAAAAAAGCGCGAGAACCACAACCAGGAAGATACAGAAATTCAGCGAGGTGAAAAGCATCTTAGCGCCCCTCGCCTCCTTTCCCCGCAACCGTCGCGTCAAGCAGTTCCGCCAGCCGCAACGAAAAGACGCCGCGTCCATCGTGATTCAGATGGAGCCCGTCCCCGAACATCGCGGGCTGTTCCAGATCTGTGAATGTTTCCGCCGGCAGCACCGTGACCCGGGGCATTCCACCCAAACTGTCAACGAAGCGTTTTGCATTCGACGGCACATTCGCCACCGGATCGACCAGGGGCGCTCGTGGCAGCTGCAGGAATATCAGCCGCGTCGGCGAGTCCTTGTATAAATCGAGTATGCCGTTCAGCCAGCGCCGCCGGTAGCGCGCCAGCGCGCCCGTTTGCTGAACAGGTTCCCGCACGACAAATCGCTGTACATTCGCGCGCCGGTCTTCGCTGAGCCCGTCCGGAAAGCGAATCGTGCGCCGCTGCCAGTCCACCGCCAGGCCGCTCATATTCTGCGTCATCCCACCGTAACCGTTGCTGTACTCAAGCCCGTTTTCCAGCTTGTCGGCCGCACGCGCAATTCGTGTCTGAAGATGCGCCAGAAATCCCTGCACATCGTTTCGCAGAATCATTCCGCGAAAAAGGCAGCCGAAGAATGCCCGGTGCCGAATTTCCATCGAATGCATCGACATCGCGAAATCCAGGCAATCGCCCAGCCCCAGCCGCATCACCAGATATTTTTGGTCGCCATCCCGATCCTCGAATTCCGCAAACCAGTCTGCGTCCGAATAGTCGTCCAGCGCAATCGCGATGGCTGCAAAACGGCGGCGCGTCGGGTCCGCGGCTCGCAATGTGTAGTACCACACGCGCGGAGTGGTCCCCCCCAAACCGAAATTCCAGAAACGCAGCCGCCGATGAGTCGCCGAGTCGGCGATGCGCGATGAAAAGCCCTCCGCGACCCTGGAATCGCCAATCGCCAGAACCTCCGGAGTCTTCCCCGCCGGCGTCGCCGCGAGCCAATGCAGCTGCGCCTCCAGCGATCCCGCCGATGAGTCCGGTTCCAGAAATTGGCCGTACCAACCGGTGCGAAAAAGAAGGCTGTCGGCAAGGAAAAAAGCGGCGAATACGAGGGCAACCCAGAGCGCGCCCCGCGCTACGCCGGGCAAGCCGGAAATGACGCTGCGAGCACCGATCTCTCGATCATATAGCAGCCCCCCGCCCAACCGCCTGAAAGCCCTTCTTAAAGGTTTGTGACAATTGCTTGACGATCCCTGGTCCAGGGGCTATCGTAGCTTCAGCGCCGTCGTTTTCGGTCATCATGCGCATTTTCCCGATTGTCGCGGCAGGTTTGCTGGTTTCCCTGACGGCGGTCTATGCCTTTCAGATGCCCTTTCGCACTCTCATCAGTCAGGAAGGCTACAACAACGAACCCATTCCTTTCGACTACCTGGATCACAATGAGTTCGTGATCGGCCGCCTGATGTTCCCCAACGGCGGCGGCAGAGGCGGCTTCGGCGGCGGTGGTTTTCGCGGCGGAAGCTGGGAGCGCGGCGGAACAACCTGGTCCAACGATTACCCCATCGGCGATCGCGCCTTTGCCCGTATTCTTCGCCGCCTGACCCGGATCGATACCCGCTCGGTCGAGCAACCCATCAACCTCAACGATGGCGATGATGTTTACAACTGGCCCTGGCTTTACGCCGCCCATCTGGAAAGTTCCGGCCTCACCGACTCCATGATCCTCAAGCTCCGCGAGTACCTTACGCGCGGCGGATTCTTCTACGTCGACGACTTCTGGGGCGATAGCGGCTGGGCTGTCGTCAGCGACATCATGCACCGCATTCTGCCCGATTCAACGGCCGAAGACATCCCCGACAACGACCCCATCTTCCACGTTCTGTTCGATCTCGGCGATAAGTTCATGGTGGCGAACCACAACGAACTCATGCGCACCGGGCTGCCGTATCACGCCGGGGCTGGGGCAAATGTCGCGCACTGGCGGGGAATTCGCGACGCAAAAGGCCGCATCGTGATCGTGATGAATTTCAATTCCGATGTGGGCGATTCCTGGGAATGGGCAGACCGGCCCGAGTATCCCGAGAAATATTCCAACCTCGGAATGCGCATCAGCACCAACTACACCGCCTACGCAATGACGCACTGAGGCTCGTCAAGCTTTGGGTAGAGGCATAACGCGATAATGGCGCTATGTCCCAAACGACGCCACCTTCGGGGAACAGCTTCGCCCTGCTGGTGCGTGGCCTCCGCAAAGCCTACAACGATGTCGTCGCCGTCAATGGCCTCGACCTCGAAGTGCGCCGCGGCGAATGCTTCGGTCTGCTCGGTCCGAACGGCGCCGGCAAGACCACCACAATCGAAATCTGCGAAGGCCTGACCACTCCCGATTCCGGCGACGTCGAAGTGCTCGGCATGCACTGGAACACGAAGGCAATGGCATTGCGCCAGCGTCTCGGCATCCAGCTCCAGGACACCCAGCTTTCCGACAAACTCACTGTCTTCGAAACCGTCCGCCTCTTCCGCAGCTTCTACAATCAGGGACCCGCCGCTGCCGAAATGATCGAGCTGATGCAACTCGGCGAAAAAACGAACTCGCGCGTCGGCGGTCTTTCCGGCGGCCAGAAGCAGCGCCTGGCGCTTGCCTGCGCGCTCGTCGGCAACCCCGACCTTCTCTTCCTCGACGAACCAACCACCGGTCTCGACCCGCAGGCGCGCCGTCAGCTGTGGGACGTGATCGAAGAGTTCCGCCGCCAGGGCCGCACAATTCTGCTGACCACGCACTACATGGATGAGGCCGAAAAACTTTGCGACCGCGTCGCCATCATGGATCATGGACGCCAGATCGCGCTCGGGACGCCGCGTGAACTCGTAGCCTCAATCGGTGGTGAAAACGTAGTCGAATTCTCGGCGGGCGGCGCAGCCCGGCCGTTCGATCCCGCTCCGCTCGGCAACATCCCCGGCGTCAGCGATGTCCGTATCGAAAGCGGCAATGCACGAATGCAGGTCGGCGAACTGCACCACGCCGTGCCCGCCCTGCTCGACGAACTTACCCGCCAGGGCATTCCCCTGACGGAATTACGCACTCACTCCGCAACGCTCGAAGATGTCTTCGTCGCACTGACCGGGAGGCATCTTCGTGAAGAGTAATTTTGCCGATGGCTCGCTGGTCCAGCTCACCCTGGTCCGCTTTCGCGAATTCCTGCGCGAGCCGGAAGCCCTTTTCTGGGTCTTCCTGTTCCCCATTTTGCTGGCCGCGGGACTGGGCCTCGCATTTCGTAACCGTCCCGCCGAAGTTCTGAAGGTGGGCGCAGTCACTCCCGAAATCACGCAATCTCTCCGTGGCGAAAAACTGCTCGACGTTCAACAGCTGGATCCCCGCGCAGCTGAAGACGCCCTGCGCGCCGGCAAATCGCGCTCCTCGCCGAGCCCGGCCTCGCAGGCGCCGTGCAATTCCGCTACGACGATACCAATCCCGAAGGCCGCACCGCGCGCATGCTTGCCGATCGCGCCGTTCAAAAAGCCGCTGGCCGCGTCGATCCCGTAGTTGCCACCGACAAGTACATGCGCGAACCCGGCTCGCGATATATCGATTTCCTGCTTCCCGGACTGCTCGGCATGAACCTCATGGGGAATTCCATCTGGGGCCTGGCGTTTGGCATTGTCGATGCCCGCAAGAGAAAATACCTCAAGCGCCTGATCGCAACGCCAATGCCGCGGCACGAGTATCTGCTGTCGTTTCTGCTTTCGCGGCTGGTTTCGCTGGTCGTGGAAATCGTCCTGATCGCGGGCTTCGGCCTGCTCGTATTCAACGTACCGATGCGCGGCTCGCTCGCGGCCTTCTGCATTCTCTGCATACTGTCGTCGTTTTCGTTCAGTGCGATCGGGCTTCTGGTCGCGTCACGCGTCAGAACCATCGAAGCGGTCTCCGGCCTGTCCAACGCCATCATGATGCCGATGTGGATCGTATCCGGCGTCTTTTTTTCGGCGCAGCGTTTTCCCGATTTCATCCAGCCTGTGATTCGGGCACTGCCGCTGACGGCAACCATCGACGCCCTCCGCGGCAACATGCTCCAGGGAGCCACCCTCCCCGAGCTATGGCCGCAACTGGCGATTCTCGGTTCGTGGCTGATTGTCAGTTTCACTCTGGCGCTGAAACTGTTCCGCTGGCGCTGATGATTTCCGGACGCTGCCGTAGGCTGATATTGCTTTAATGAGTATTGTGGTTCACAACAGCCGTTGGGTGAATCGGCCGTCACCGGCGAACCTGATCATGGACCAGGATTGCGCAGGCCGTCACAGAGTATTGCGCTTTCCGCTGTACTTCAACAACGTCGATCTGTTCGGCAAGCACTGCCTGAGACCCAATCGCAATTTACCCTGGATCGGAGACCAGAGTGATCTTAGTCTCTTCGTGGCCCACCATCAATCGATCAACCACTACTCCTATGAATAAATTACTAATCATTTCCGCATTCTGTATCGCTTCGCTCTCCGCGCAGTCCGTTCGGATTCTCGCACCCGTTTTTCAGGGGTCGGGTTTAAATGACGTAACCAGTGGAGGTGTTTTTACCGCCCTTGCCACGAACGCAACATATACCGTAACGATCGGTGCCACCGGCACGCCGGATCATTTCACATGGACCATAAATGGCAGTGCGGCAAGCGCGCCCATCGCAATCACTGGTGCTGCCCAGGCACTGTCGAATGGCGTCACAGTGACGTTCGGGGCCACCACGGGCCATAGAATTGCTGACGCATGGAAGATCAGGGCAGTGGGGACCGGAAACACTACTCCGTATCTGGCTGGCGCTGATGGTGCCGTCGCTCGGACAATGGAAGCAAAATTACGCGAAATTCCGTTCACTCCGCTTGACTTCGGACCTCCTGGAACGTGTAGCGGTCCATCGTCTACCCGCGATGATACAGCCGCAATTCAGGCCGCTATCGATGCGGCAAAAGCCGGGACCGTCTTAATTCCGGATAAGGCCTGCACTACCACGGGGAACTACCTGTACCGGGAGAACGCGGGGATAACTGTCCTGGGTAGTGCCACACTCCCGTCTGGCACTTACGTGCCCGGCTCTGGCGGTGGACTTGTGGCACTAACCGGATCCCATCCAGATGCTTTACTTACCAACATGGCGGCAAACAGCCACCTCAGGAATATTTTATTTGATGGGAATAACGGCGCGGCGGCCCATGGGCTCGTCGACGCGCTCTCAATCCTTGACACGGAAGAGAATCTGATAGCTATACATTTTAGTGGGGATGGTTTCCAGGTCAACGCCTCCGGGGGTATGCCGGGCACGACACTGACGGCAAGTACCAGCGTTGGTGAAACGGGCTTTCACATCGCGGCGGCAACGAACAAACGTATTAAGTTTGGTGTGGATTGCCCTACCGTGACGGTCGGGTTTGGAACCGCCAATCACGAAGTACTGACCTGGATTAGCACGGCAGGGTTGGTGCTGACCCTCAGCGCGGCAACAAGAACTCATGCCTCCGGCGATCCCATCGGTTGTTTTGGCAACGCCGACCTTATGCATATTTCACACTCTTTCGCCTGGGCGGACGGTGGATGGGGTATGCGCATTGTGCAGAGCGGCGACAACAGCGGTATTTTTGTCGAGAATTTCTATTCCCGTGCTAACGCGCTGGGTGGCATCAAATGGTGTGGATCCGTAAACAAAATGGTGGGCGGCAGTTTCGAGGGCGATTCTGGCCCGGCTGTACAGTTGGGCGGTTCAGATTGCCTTTCCGCGTTTGGAAGCTTTGGTCCATTGGCTGATGCCGAGGAGGCCACAAACGCTTACAGTGCAATCCAATCGGTTTGCTCTTCTTACGATCAGGTACAATTTACTCGGTTATCCGCGTTTAGCGTTGTGGACGGGTGCGGCATCCCCACAGACCAAAACACTGCGATGGGGTTTGGCACAGATGGCAATCAATATGGCAATTCCTCATTTTGGCTCAAGAACCGGGCCGGGGTGGTCCCGATAACGGTGGCAGGCGGCGTGGCAGTTGGTAGGTGCGAGTGGCCCGGCGGTACCAGCATTTCCCCCGGCGGGTCGCAACAGTTCGCCTACTGCCTCTTTGATGCCGGTAATCCCGTTTCCGCAACAACAAACGGAATTTCTACGATTCTAACGACAATCTCTGCGCCTTCATCTGGGTACGTCTACATCTATGGCTATACGGGCGCATGTTCGGCGCTGAACGGACCTTGGAACGCAACTAACCTCAGCAGCACCACGTTTTCGATACCTGCCAACTCCACAAACTTTGGGACTTGTACCGGGGCCCCGAATCAGCAGACGAACAAATGGTCAGCAATTCCAACGCCCCTCGCCGGATCCATAACGATCAATAACACGGCCCCTGCCGGTACAGGCTTCAGCGGCACCAGGCTCCGGACAGTCTGCACAACGATCAACGGTGGCGCCGCATCGGGATGTTCGAACGTCACTGAGACTTACGTAAATGGATTACTTCAGTAGACGGGCGACCGCCACTTGAATGTTTGATGTGGCTAGCGGCGGAATCAACCACCGGCGCGGTCTGGCTGAGTGCGCAGCCTCCGGACTGTAATAAGACTATGCAGCTCTTTACGTAGCAGTTGGCGTGCCGCCCTTGCCAATGAAGGGCTCGTTCGCGCCGTCGCTGGGTTCAGGCACCTTCGGGCGACCTGAAATAACTACTGTTTGATGATCTGGCCGTCACTCCGCCGTAACTCGCCCCACCCACCATTCAAACCATTCGCTGGATTCGTGAACGGATATTTCGCAGCCGCCTTCTCATCCACTTCAATCCCCCATCCGGGTTTCGTGCTCGGCCACAGATACCCGTCTTCCATCACCGGACAGCCGCTGAAGACTTCCTGCGTGCGGGCATTGAACGGCGTGTATTCCTGAATCCCGAAGTTGTAACTGACCACATCCAGAGTGACGTTTGCCATGTGACCGATCGGCGAAACATCCCCCGGACCGTGCCACGCCGTCTTCACACCGAACTGCTCGGCAAGGATCGCCATCTTACGGGCCGGCGTGAAGCCGCCCATCTGCGAAACGTGACAGCGGATGTAGTCGATCAGGCGTTCGGAAATCAACGGAGTCCACTCATGCGGACTGTTGAACAGCTCTCCCATCGCGATCGGCGTGGCGCACTGCTGGCGAATCTGTCGAAAATAGGCAATATCCTCAGGTGACAGCGGGTCCTCCATGAAGAAGAGATGATATTTCTCCAGATCCTTCGCGAACCTCACCGCTTCATTCGGGGTGACCCGCTCATGCACGTCGTGCAGCAGCCCGACATCTTCCCCGAGTTCCTCGCGCGCGGTATCGAACATCTTCAGCACTCTCCGGATATACGGCAGCGGCTCAAACACCGGCCCCGCCGCCAGCCCTTTCACCGGAGGCACCGTGCCTCCGCCGCCGCCCGCATACCCCTGATAGCCCGGAACACTGACCTGCATCCGGACATTGCGGAAGCCCTGGCTCACGTACTTTTTCGCGTTATCCACCACCTGCGCGATCTCATTGCCATCGGCGTGCGCGTAAACGTCGGCAGCCTCCCGGCATTTCCCGCCAACCAGGTCGTAGACGGGCATGTTGGCCATCCGCCCCTTGATGTCCCACAGCGCCTGGTCCACACCGCTGATGGCGTTATTGAGGACGGGCCCGTTCTTCCAGTACGAACTGTCGTAGCAGGTCTGCCAGATGTCCTCGATCTTATCGACCGTATGATCTTTCAGCAGCGGCTTCAGGTACCGGTCCACGGCTGGCTTGATCAGATCGGCGCGCTGCGTGAACGTCGCGCATCCATAGCCATAGAGACCGGCCTGATCGGTCGTGATCTTCACTACGTCCAGCCGGACGCCCGCCGGTGCTGTTTCAATCACGGTGATGTCCCTGATCTTCGGCCGAGGCAACCCGCGGACGGCTTTCTCAACGGCCTGCTGGGCGCGTTCTTCGCGCGGGGTGAGGACGGTGGCCAGGCTGGCGCCGGCAATCGACTTGAGGATGTTGCGACGGTTCATAGGGCGGGTACCTTCCAGCATAGAAAGTATCACGTCTGCCCCCGAGCCGCGCCCGCAAGGAAGCGGGCTTCCTGGCCAACTCGTACGGCCACGGACGAATAATCCACCGAAGGGTAATTTAATTTTTACCTTAGCCTCCCGCTAAAAAGCCCGCCCATGCCAGATAACTGCTTCATTTAAAAGGTAATTCACGCCGAGACCCAAAAACCGCGTTTTGCCATATGTGTTAGCATGGGAGTTCCTGCACAAAGCCTTTCCTGTCGTTTGACACAATCCTTACGGATGTAGGACGATAAAGAGAAAGAAACAACATGTGCCCTTTTGTCACTCAATTGGAGCGTCAACGGGGCGGTTAGAGAGTAGATCCGATCCTTCGATGTAGTTGGATGTGGCGGCAGCCTGCCCAAAAACGAACAAGTGACTGATTTTCCAAACCCAGCTGAAACTCGATCCTGGTATGCGGTCCATGTCCGGAGTCGACACGAAAAGTCGGTATCGACGATTCTTCGGAATAAAGGTTTCGACGAATTCCTGCCGCTATACAAGTCCAGACGGCAGTGGACCCAACGCATCGCCGAAATCGAACTCCCTCTCTTTCCTGGCTACGTATTTTGCCGCCTGGACCTCGCGGAGCGCCGTGTCCCCATCGTCACCACGCCCGGCGTCATGGACATCGTCGGGTTCGGCGGAACACCGATTCCGGTGGATGAAACCGAGATCGCCGCGATCCATAGGATCCTGAACCTCGGTCTGGCCGCTGAACCCTGGAAGTACACGCCCGCGGGCCAGAGAGTTCGAATCGAACACGGAGCTCTGGCGGGAATGGAAGGGGTCTTCCTGGAAGCGAAAAAAAATCATCGGCTGTTGCTGTCGTTAACGCTGCTCCAGCGAACGGTCGCCATTCAGATTGATGCGAGCTCAGTTAAACGCCTAAACGCCGTGAATGGGTCGATTTCTTCGTCCTTGACATTCGCCGCTAAATAAATACCCGATCGTTTGCCGTCGTCCTTGGTTGCGAATTTCGCCATTTTTCTTACCGGCCAGGTATCGACTCCGGGCCCACCGGCGCAGGAGAATACACTCCCCCGGCGCAACCGGCGCCGCAACGATTGTTGCTGTAGTGGATTTGGGAATTCTGACCGGAAACCCCGCTGGAGTCCTGAATACCGTACGAGAGCGAATTGCCTTCGTCGTTTTCAAACAGGTTGTCGATGATGTCAAGGTCGCGAGTGGATTTCCCGGTGATAATCAGCCCGGGGCGTGTTCCCCCTTGTTCCGCGGTATTGCAGTTGCGGCATAGATTGCCCCGAAATGAACCATGATGTATGTCGTTCAAAGTGTAGCCGCCGTTCGCAGCAGAGTTGCAGGTGTTATTGCTCATGTCAAGTCCGACGACTCCCCCGGCGATAGGACATTGATTGACACCGCCCGCGACGTGCGTATTTTTAATCGAGATATCCGTTCCATACGTATCGTCGCGCGAACCTGCGATGAGAATAGAGTACCCACTATTGCTATCGACAATAGTCAGCCCGTTGATACTTGCCCGGCTGCAGGGCAGTTTCAGGATGGTTCCCCCCGGCTCCGGAATCTGGAGGGTTGTCGCCAGACAAATCATCGCGCCCTGCTGACCATTGAAATTGCTTATCAGATTCGATCCGATTGTCCAGTCGGAAACTCCCTCAAGAAAAATCGCGTTATAACTGTTGGCCCCTCCGCATTGTTTAGAAACGATGCAGCCCTGATCGGCAACTCCATTAAAAGTATTACCTTCAATCGTGGCGTATGCGTGCGGCATCTGAACCAGGGACAAATTGCTCCGGTCGAAAACGTTTCCCGTGATCGAAATGTTCGAGAGGAAAAAGCTCAATCCGGCCCCGATAGGCGTATCGATGAATATATTGCCGTGGATATTAAAGTTGTAGCCATAAATGGGATCGGTCGTCGTTCCGCCCGAGGCGAAGGACAATCCAAACCACCAGTTCCTGTAAAATGTGCTGTTCGTGACCGTGGCATTTTGGCACGGTTGGCACTGTATTCCCACCGCCGAAGCATTGGCCCAGTAGGTTCTTTCCGCAAGGAAACTTCCGGAGCCGGAAGCGGCGAAAATGGCGCCGGAAAACCTCTCCGCGCCTCCTGTAACCATGTCAAAACCCATGTCCCGGATCTCTATCGAGGCAGCATCCTTGACCGTTATCATGGTGGCCGGGTTATCGTGTTGACAGGAAGGGTGACGGCGATACGTTGTCTCGCGCATCCCCGCGCCGTAGATGGTCAGCGGTCCTCGGTTTGTAACGGTCGAGGCGCAACCGAGATATATCCCCGCCGGCCAATACAGAGGCTTGGCCGATGCCATCGCTGCTGTTACGGCGCCCTGAACCGCAGTGCTGTTTTCGGTAGAGTTGTCCCCGCGCACACCGAACCACTGGATATAAAGAAGCTCGGCGCCCGTAGCCAGAATGGCTCCCCCACCGGAAATGTCAAAAATTTGGATCGCGCCGGCTGTGATCGTTCCCGAAAGCGTTACCGTTTGCCCGTTGCCGGCTTGCAGCATTCCGGTTCCTGGAAACGTCAAATTGCAGCCATAGTTCGAGTTCGAAAGCGATTTCCAGACGCGCGTCACAACGAGTGTGCCCGAACCCGCAGCAGTACAGGCGGCGGCGAAGGTTGGATAATCAGTGTCGTAGATATATCCTGCCAGGTTCTGACCTGACGATACAGATCCTTGGAACCAGATCAGAACTGAGAACACCCAGCCAAACTGTTTTATATATTTCAGAATTTCGGGTGGCTTCATATTCTCATTCTATCCGCGATTAAATTGTTGACTTGTCGGCGATGAACATGACCCTGGGGCTATGATTCCGGACGGTGAGCTGGTCAGTACGACGAATATTGCGAATCAAATGGAAGCCTGGACATTCGGCCGAAACCGCAGATGACCAGCCACCTGGCTATCGAGAGCCCGCCAGTCCCCGATAATCTCGTTAGACGTTTCGTCGTCGGCGGAGCTTGGAATCTCCTCGGGAATGCAGCCCCGCAGATTCTGAATCTCGGCGCACAAATCACCATATCGAGAATGCTGGGGAAGACTCACTTCGGACAGATCGGCGTTATCTACGGCACGCTTCTGACCTGCGGGACATTTGCCGGTCTGGGTCTTAGTCTGACCGCCACCAAACACGTCGCGGAGTTTCACCTCGCGGACCAGAAGCGCACGGGACGAATCATATTTCTGACATCGCTCATCACCTGGATCGTCGCGGGCCTCGTCACGCTGGCGGTAGCCGTCGCTGCTCCGTGGGTCGCGCAAGTCATTCTAAAGGAGCCTTCGCTCGTCTTGTCACTGCGAGTGGGCTCTCCCTTAATCCTGCTGACAGCTCTTGGTTCGCTCCAGTTGGGTGTCCTTTCGGGTTTCGAAGCGTTCCGGGCAGTCGCAGGTCTGAACGTAGCTCGAGGGTTCTTATCGTTGCCGTTTCTCCTGCTGGGCGCTTGGTGGGGAGGAACAACAGGGGTACTGGCCGCATATGTAGCCATTGCAGCCATTGTATGGATTGTCAGTCAATGGATGATATCGCAAAAGGCAAGGGATTTTCACGTATGGTCCGGATACTCCGACCTGATGGCTGAGATTCCGCTGCTATGGAGGTTTTCAGTTCCAGCCTTCTTGAGTTCTCTCCTATGGCCGATCTCTATGTGGTTGACGAATCTGTTTGTCATCAGATTGCCAGAGGGATACCAAAAGGTGGGCGAACTCAACGCTGTCAGGCAACTTCAGCAGGCAGTAAACGTCATTCCGGTCGCCTTGAACGGGGCCGTTATGCCGATTCTGACCTCGGTGTTGACGAACACGCCAAGGGATAAGGACCGAGCGTTGCGCTTCACAAACAATTTGTCGTTCGTCGCAATTCTTCCCGTCACGATTGCCTTGATGCTTGGAGCGCCCTGGATCATGAAGCTTTACGGAAGGGGGTTCTCGGATGGCTGGCCTATCTTGGTACTGATGATTGGCGCAATCGGCGTGAATCTGCTCAATTCGCCCGCTGGAACACTCGTTCTCGCGAAGGGCGCCATGATGGCGAGTCTCGTTAACAGCGTTCTCAGTTCTCTTTTCCTGGTTGTCGTACTGTACTTCACGATCTCGCGCTGGGAACTTTACAGCGTGAGTTACACGACTCTGACATGTAGCCTTCTTTCTACGGTGGGCATCGTGGTTTACGCCGTATATAGGTTGGGATTCCCGGCTCCAGTGGGTAAAGTAATTATTGCGTCGGCGGGCGCCCTGACAGGAGTCACGGCTGCGCTGCCATGGCTGCTTCGATCGGTACTGAGGTAGGTTTCAGAGGTTTTCCAATGTTCAGCGCGGCCATTTTCGACTTCGACGGGACCCTTGCTGACACCATGGATCTGCATTATCAGGCCTACCGGGATGTATTTTCGGCCAAGGGATGGGAACTGAACCGGGACACGTTTTACGCGGCGATCGGTGACAAGGCCCAGGTGACAATTCCGCGAATAGCGCAACGCGCGCTGAGTCCTGCGGAGATCCACGAGATTCATATCCGCAAGAAGGCAAGAGTGGAGGAACTGTTTCTGGCCGCCCCGGTACCAGTCCTGTCACCGGCTTTGCTAATGCTGCTTCTCGCCAGGAAAGTTCCTATGGCGCTTGCGTCTTCGGGATCAAGGCCGGGAATCGATATTTTACTCAAACGCATGAATTGGCACGGACACTTTTCCGCAATCGTTACCGGCGAAGATGTTACCCACGGCAAACCCCATCCCGAAATCTATTTGTTGGCGGCGGAGCGCCTGTTGGTCTCGTCGGACTCCTGCCTTGTCTTTGAGGACACGGATGCTGGCGTTAGTTCCGCTCGCGCTGCGGGCATGATTGCTATTGACGTCCGCAAGCCGCTGAACGTGCCCGTGTTGGGTGAGGCATTGGGGAATGGCCGAGCGATTTAAACCTCTCACGGGCTACTCCGGAGCGCAACTCCTCATTGCTGCAACTCCAGGACGAGTTCCATTCGTTCGAAAATTCGCCGCCACGCCGCAACACAATGCTCGATTACGGCTTCAGATGGAGCGGCAGGCATATTTTGGATCTCTGGATGATCGGCCGTTTCTGGTTCCGGCAGTACTCAATGAAGGTATGAGCGGAGATCGGTTTTATTTCGACATGGAGTTCGTGGAGGCAGTCCATGGGGCTTATTTTCTGGCTGTCGATACCGTTCCTATGATACGTAAGTTCTGCGCAAACTGCCGCGAATCGATCAAATATCTTTCGCAGGGAGATTCAATTCTCGCGGAACCGGATGCGCGACTCGATTTGCTTGCATCAAAGCTGGAGCGTCTTATTGCAGGCGCCGCGGGCCTCACACCGGAGGCCGGCGACCGGATCCTGACCGCGCTCGCTGAGCTAATCAGACAAGGGGCTCTGCGGTTACGCAGGACTTCGCTCTATCACGGTGATTTTACGCTCGAAAATATGCTGGTGAACAGAGACGGCGAAATCGTATTACTCGATTTTCTGGATTCGCCGTTGCCTCATTACTGGCAGGACATTTCCAAGCTCCACATAGATCTCGAATCTCACTGGTATTCGCGACGGCATCGGAGGATCTCGGAGTGGGTGGTGAATTATCTGCGCGAAGAAATCATAGCGCTCGCGGCGCGACTGGACCCGCTCTACGCCGAGTTTCACCATCTCCTGGTAGCAACCAATCTGTTGCGGGTATTGCCATACGCTCGAAATGACCCCGACCGTGACTTTCTGGTGTTTGCCATTGAGCACCATGCCTCCCGAATCGCTCCGCAGCACCGTGCCCTGCGCAGCGCGCCAGTTGCCGTTTAATTAACGAATCGGCTCATCCAAATGAAAATAATCGTACCCTGTTGCGGCAGATCATCCCGCTACCCTAACCAGCCTCCGAAATGGCTCTTGCCTGCATGGGACGGAAATCCGATGATTCACTGGGCGGTCTCCGGCCTCAATCTCGGCAACGCAGAGCTTGTGATCACGATCCTTAAGGAGCACGAGGAGAAATTCCAGGTTTCTGCGGGTATCGCAAAACTGTTTGGCGGGCGAGCAAGGCTGGTCGTCTTGGAAACTCCAACCGGCAGCCAGTCGGAAACGGTCGCAAAAACCCTCGATCAGCTTCAATACGATGGCCCATTCCTGATCAAGGATTCTGACAATACATTTGAGATAGGCACGCTCCAGCGAGACTACAATTACGTCTGCGTCGACTCGCTGAACAACTTCGACGAAATCAATCCCAGGAATAAGAGCTACGTGGCTTCCGATCATACGGGCCTGATTAATAACATTCGGGAGAAGAGCGTTATCTCCGATACATTCAGTGTCGGCGGCTACTTCTTTCGGAGTGCGCAAGTCTTCCTGGATGCGTATGCGGCCCTGAGAAACCAGCCGGAATCGCCGAAGCGCGAAATCTATGTGTCGGATATCATAGGACATTTGTTAGTGCGTGGCGTTTCCTTTTACGCCGAAAAGGTCAACCATTATCATGACTGGGGAACGATTCACGAATGGAGAAAGTTCCTGCATGACAATGCCGCGGTTTTTGTGGCGCTCGACGGTTTTGTCTTCGAGCGAGGCTATCGCTATTTTGAGCCTAAGTTCGAGAACGTAAAACCGCACGCCGGGGTGTTGCAGGCTTTGATAAAGCTGGCTGCCGACGGCAATTCGATTGTTTATCTCAGCGTCCGCGATGCCGCTGAATCGGAAATAACCCACCGGCAGATTCGGGAAGCCGGCTTGCCTGAAGGAACAATCGTATTCGGATGCCCGAGCGCCCGCTGGAAATTCCTGACGGCACCCCATCCGGTCCTGCCCTTCGCCACTTTCGCGGCCCTCGAACTTAGCCCCGATGATCCTGAAATCTGCGAGAAGATTGCGTCTGTCTGAAAACGCTGTGTTCCCTGAATCGACGCTTTGCCCGCGCAATATATGATCCCGCCCGTAAATACCCTGGATTCTGACCTTTCCATAGTCTTCCAGGGCCCCGTCTTCGGTAAAAAGGGCGATACTGAGAAGAAGCGACTCACCAGAAATTCTCTGCTGAGTGCCCGGAGGTGGTTTCCACGCGCCGAGCTGATTTTGTCGACCTGGGATAACTACGGGGCAGATGAATATACGGGCGATCTTGAATTCGATCATTTGGTGCTTAATAAGGATCCGGGATCTGGCCTGCGAAAGGATTCACCGCCGACTTATCACAATGTGAACCGGCAGATCGTGAGCAGTCTCAATGGCCTGAAGAAAGCGTCCCGCCGCCTGGCCGTGAAGGCCAGGAGCGATATGGTATTCCAGCACGCGGGCATGCTGGAATACTTTGGCCGCTTTCCGGCCTTCGACGAACAATATCGAGTCTTCAGCGAGCGTGTCTGCGTGTCCCAAAGAACGACGATTAATCCGCGCAGATTATTTCCGATGCCTTATCATGTCTGTGACTGGTTCTTCTTTGGGCTGACCACTGATCTGCTGGATCTGTTCGGGATACCGTTGTTCCCCGAACCGCTCTACACGCGGTGGTACGAAACCCATCCTAAGCCGGCAAATGATTTTGAGCCGCAGAACTACTGCCGGTACATGGCCGAGGATTACATCTGGTCGGAGTTCCTTAAGAAACATAAGTCCATCCGGCATGAGTATTACTCGCACACTTCCAGCGAAATTATCAATGAATCGGAGCGTTACCTGGCCAACAATGCAATTGTGCTCTCCAGTTCGCAACTAGGCGTCATTTCACAAAAGTACCAAGCCTGGGCCGCACCGCACTTGTTGAAATGTTACACATTCCGGGAATGGGAACACCTCTACAATACCTACTCGGGCGGCTCGCAACGCGCCCGAGTTGACTGGGACTTAATCCACTACCGGATTGCACACCCCCTATACAGGATTTTCGAAGCCTGCCTGCAGCCATTGAAGCCCGTCGTCAGGCCCCTTCTGCGGCGCCTCCGCGCCTGACCCGACTTCGCAGCCCTTTGCCGGGACAAACGAATCAAAATGAGAATTGTCATACCAACCGAAAACTTCCTGTATTACATGGGCACCAAAGATGCGATTTTTGGTGGCGCCGAGACCCTCCTCATGGAGATTTGCCGACTGCTGGTCGCCGACGGCCATGATGTCACGGTCCTCCAGTTGGGAACGGAGTATAAGACCTTTGAGCACGAAGGAATCAAGGTCAGGCAAGTCAAAGCGCCTACATTACGCCTCATCCAGAAACTCGGCTTTCTGCGGCGTTGGTTCTGGGCAGGAATTTGCGTTTGGCGACACATCGACAAAGACGCGGACTGGGTGCATTTCCACTATCACTATATGGCCTTCCCGTGGGCCGGACGACTCCGTTGCCGAAAAACCGGGATGAATCACGGCGTCGACTGGAACGTCCCCTGGGTTTACGAAAGCCTATCTCGGCGGAACATTCGGGATCGGTTCTCATTCGTGTGCCTGAAATTGGTAACCAGGTTCACCGTCCGAACACTCGACCAGTTGATCACAAATGATTACTTCTTCACGCATTACACCACTCATCGCCATCCTCAATTGCTGAAGAAGTTCTCCTACATTCCCAACTTCACATATACCGATCTTTTTCGCCCTGATGTGGTGCCTTCCTCGAAACTCCGCGAACAGTTCCCCGGCTGCAAACTGATTCTACTTCCGAAGATGGCCAGCCGGGATCGCGGGACCGACATCATTTATGAATGTCTCCTTAGACTGAATCGCCCCGATCTGCGTCTCATCATTACCGGAACGAGCGGCGGTGTCCCGCAATTTGTCAAACTGGCGCGCGACATGGGACTGGAGGATAAAGTACACTTCACAGGCCATGTGGATTTTAAATCCGAACTGCCGGGAATCTATGCGGCCGCTGACATCGTTGTGATACCAAGCCCCTGCCGGGAAGCCACAGCCATTGCGATGCTGGAAGGTATGGCAATGGGGAAACCAATGATCGTCGCCAATATCGGCGGCCTCACTGAGGTTGCGAAGGATCGCTATAACTGTCTGGTCCGGCATGCCAATACGGAAGATTTCAGTCAGGCGATTCAGGAACTTCTCGACGATCAGGAACTCGCTGGAAAACTGGGGGCGAACGCCCATCGATTTATTAATGGTGCTTTCACGAAGGAAATCTGGGATGCGCGCATTCGCGATTTCTTTCATCCCCGTCACATTCATGCCGACCACCAACAGCGCTGACGCCGTGGCAAGATTCTCATTCTGAACCGCTGACCCAATCGCCCGATGTCCACCAGATCAGTTGCAGTCACTGTCATCACTCGGAATCGCCCGGATAGTCTGGAGTACTGTCTGACTTGCGTCATGCTTCAGTCTCACCCGGCCAATGAAGTGATAGTGATCGATAGTTCCACAGATACGCGATCACGTGAATTGGTACTGGCGCGTTTCCCGTATGTACGATACTTCCATATAACAGCGCCACTGGGTTCTCAGCCAAGACTGAGAAACCTGGCCCTTCGGAACGCCGAATCCGACATTATTGCCGCAATTGATGACGACGGTTATCCCCGGCCGGAGTGGCTTTCCGAAATTCTCCGGTGTTACGAATCCGGCGTAGGCGCGGTCGGGGGACGGATCCTTCAAGGTTCCGTGGACGAAGGCAGGAATCAGCAGCGTCCCGTTGTCGGAACAATTTCGCCTGCTGGCGGAGCGATGGCTAATTTTAATGCCGTCTGGCCGGAACCGTTCGAGGTGGATCATTTGCAGGGTACAAACATGAGCTTCCGCAGGGATCTTCTGATCGAAGCAGGCGGATGGGACCTGGCGCTGGAAAGCGGGTACGCGGCGTATGAAGACACCGAAACATGCCTTCGAATCAAGCGCCTCGGTTATAAAGTCTTGTATGCCCCGGCTGCGATCGTGCAACATGGACTGGAACCCCGGCAAGGCGGCTTCACCCGCGATTTCGGAGTTTCGGTTCCCCTCGCCTATTCGGTATCTCGTAACGCTGTTTACACCATTCTGAGGAGCTACCGGTTGACGCCTCGCGTTGTCCTCGGTGCAGGAATCCTCGCGCCGGCGTTGAATGTTGCCAGGTCGATTCTTCCGAGGAATGCTGCCACAGGACGACGTACTCTCTCGGTTTCGATCCTCCGGCTTCGCACAGCGTCTGCCATAATCGCCGGACATCTTTCCGGTCTGGTTTGTCTCATCAGGGCTAGAAAGACGAATCTCCTGCCGCGCTTGCTGCCCGGCGGGCAGGCCTAGTAGTATCTCGGCAGCCGAATACCATGGAAATCTTCGTCTACTATCTCGTGTTCGCTTTGGTAACCGGCCTTTGTCTGCGGGTCGCCAGCAAACGCCACGCTAGCCGCCGCCATTGGGAAATGAGCCCGGAAGTTGTCCTGGTAATTTCATTTTTCCTATATGCCTCCGCTATGCCGGTATCCCGCCTGCTTTGGGGAACCGGGGTGGACGATGCAGATGTCCCATTCATGCAGGCGCACATTCTGGCGGTACTGGGTCTCCTGATCGGTCTGATCGGCGGCAAATACCTCAGCCCTCCGAAGAAGACTCCTCCTGCGATCAAGCCGCTGCCCAAACAGAGGATCGTAGTACTCACAGTAAGCGCGCTTGCGGTCATCCTCGGTTATATTTACTACTCAATCGGTTTCAGTATCGCCAACTGGTTGCAACCGTATTCTTTTGAAACGACGCTCAACCCGGTAAGCACAACCGCCGATACCTTGATCGAGCCGGCGGCGTTCGCCCTCTTGATTCACTGTTATCTGAGCGCCGCCAGTTTTCGAATAGCCCGGCCAAAGATGTATCGTTTTGTAGTAGCGATTGTCGGCATTGTCGCGATCGCGCTTTTACTTCGGGGAATGCGTAATCCAGTCCAGATCCTTTGCCTGCCAATCTTTGGCTTGGCTTTCCGGAATCGGAGGGTTCCGGTCTTCAAATCTGGCGTTGCCGCAGTCTGCGTGTTCATCCTGTTTTCTGTGGTAGCGGTTGTGAGAAACTTCGGCCTGATAAACGCTAACAGCGCGCCATTGACAACCTCCTCACTGGATCCTCTTCATGGTGAGTTGGGAACAAGTTACAACGTGTTTCGCATCTTTAACGCGATAGGCTATGAGGACGAACTCCAGTACGGTAAGACTTACACGGTCGATCTGGGGCTTAATCTCGTTCCACGAGCACTGTGGCCGAATCGCCCCGCTTCAACAGCCGTGCGATTCTCCATGAGGTACTATGGCACAACCGATCTGAAGTTTGGCCTCGGTTTTTGCCCGGTTGTAGAAGCTATGGCAAATTTCGGCATGGAAGGAATTCCCATTGTCTTCGCTTTATTCGCCGGGATAGTGATAGCTGGGGCAAATTACCTGCGCGGCAAAGGGCGTTGGGGACTGCTATCCTACGCGATGCTGCTGCCGATGCTGATTAACTGGAACAGAATCGACTCAAACGCTGCATTCAAGATGTTTGCTGTTTACACCATGTTCTTCATTGTCTTTGACAAACTGATCTATCTCCGGCTCGATACTGCAGTGCGAACATCAATTAGCAGCCAGCCCCTGTCTCCTGCGCGGCAGGTTTGAACGACAGGCTCTGCGGTCCGCCCCGCACTGAATCCATGGATTCTCAACGACTGTGACCAAATCAATCTCAAAATGCCGTATCTGCGGCAACCCAAGCCTTATACCGCTCCTCGATCTCGGTGAGATGGCACTTACGGGGGTATTCCCCAAGCACCCCGACGAGAACGTTCCGCGCGCTCCGCTCGAATTAGTCCAGTGTTGTCCGAATGAACCGACTTCGTGCGGTCTGGTTCAACTGAAACATTCGTACGAGCCCTCTGGCATGTTTGGTAACGCCTATGGCTACCGTTCCGGTCTCAACCGCTCAATGGTCGAACACCTCAACGCGAAGGCTGCACGGATTAAGAAGTTCGTCTCACTGAACCCCGGCGATCTCGTGCTGGACATCGGCAGCAACGATGGCACTTTGCTGCACGCCATGGCCGCATCCGGAGTGACGTTGGCCGGCATGGATCCGTCCGGCTCTAAATTCCTCCATTATTACCCTGCGGATGCCTGCCTGATCCCCGATTTCTTTTCGGCTGCACGATTCCGCCAGGAATTCGGCCCGCGCAGAGCCCGCGTGGTGACTTCAATAGCCATGTTCTACGATCTTGAGGCCCCCTTCGATTTCGTTCGGGACGTGGCCGATATCCTTGCCGACGACGGCGTCTGGATCTTCGAACAGAGTTACCTGCCCAGTATGCTCCGGACTAATTCTTACGACACGGTCTGCCATGAGCATCTTGAGTACTATGCCCTACGCCAAGTTCTCTGGATGACGAAGAGGGCCGGGCTGAAAATTCTCGACATTGAGTTCAATGATGCCAACGGTGGCAGTTTCTCCATCATTGCGACCAGGTCTTCGGCTCCATATCCAGAAGCCATCGAAGCAGTCGGGCGTGTGACGCAGGAAGAACAGACAATAGGGCTTGACTCCCCGGCCGTCTATTCGGAATTTGCCACCCGGGTTCGGAACCATCGCATCGAATTGCCAGAACGTCTTCGAAAGATGAAGCGGGATGGCTTGCGCGTTTGCGGTTACGGTGCATCGACCAAGGGTAATGTTCTGTTGCAGTATTGCGGCATCACGCGGGAATTGCTTCCTTCTATTGCGGAAGTCAACGAAGATAAGTTCGGTGCATTCACGCCGGGAACGCTGATTCCAATTATTTCAGAAGCTGAAGCCCGTCAATGCGCGCCGGATATTTTCATGGTTCTGCCTTGGCACTTCCGGAAAAACATCATTGGAAAAGAACAGGCGTATCTGCAGTCGGGGGGGCGGCTTATGTTCCCGCTGCCGATCATCGAAATTCTCTAAAATGCCGACAGCCCTTATTATCGGCCATAAGGGTCAGGACGGCACATACCTAACGCAACTGCTTCGTCGAAAAGCATATCGTATTGCGGCCACGGACAGAGAGTCGATCGATAGTGACGTCGATGAGTTGCGTGCCCCGCTGGATATCGGTAATGCCCACAAAGTTCAGCAGTTAGTTGCTGCCCTCCGCCCCGACGAAATCTATTTTCTGGCGGCCTTCCATCATTCTTCTGAAGATTCACCCGTCGGAGATGGTGAACTGATATCAGAAAGTTTTGCCGTTAATACTCTCGCGCTGAATCACGTCCTGAATGCCATGGTCGCCGCGCGCTCAGCCAGCAGGCTGTTTTACGCGTCATCGTCACGTGTGTTCGGCGAACCGCCGCACGATCTCCAGGACGAAAGCACGCCACTTAACCCGGTTTGCGCATACGGCATCTCGAAAGAAGCCGCAATGCGGGTTTGTCGCTACTACCGGCAGCGTGGTGTATACGTTTCCTGCGGAATCTTCTATAACCATGAGTCGCCCCTGCGGCCACCACAATTCATTTCCCGTAAAGTTGTTCAGAGTGCCCTACGAATTTCGCGCGGAAGCCACGAGCGACTCGTCGTCGGCGATCTTGGGGCTCAGGTAGACTGGGGCTACGCGCCGGATTACGCTGATGCGGTTTGGCGGATTCTGCAACTGGATTCCTCAGATGACTTCGTGATCGGCACCGGCCGGCTCCACACAGTTCGTGATCTTGTGGAAACGGCATTCCGCCTTGTCGGATTGGACTGGCGAAGCCACGTGACAGAACGCGCGGCAACTCTGCGTCGCAAAGCATCGGCAACACCTCTTCGGGCAAACAGTCGCAAGTTACGGGATCTGACGGGTTGGGAACCCACAGTGAGCTTCGAACAAATGATTGCAATTATGATGGACGCCGAGAAGGCGGAAGCAATTCAGTCGATGAACACGCTGCACTGAACCGATTACGAAAAAGGAACCGAATCTATGAAGCGAGCGCTCATTACAGGCATTACGGGTCAGGACGGATCTTACCTGGCGGAATTGTTGTTATCCAAGGGCTATGAGGTACACGGGATCAAGCGCCGCTCAAGCAGTTTCAACACCGGCCGAATCGAAGGGATCTATTCCGATTGGCATCAAAAATCCAGTCGCCTGTTCCTGCATTTCGCGGATTTATCGGATTCTGGAAGCCTTTGGAAACTCCTGTATGAGATCCAGCCCGATGAAGTCTACAACCTCGCCGCCCAGAGCCACGTACGCGTCAGCTTCGACATTCCGGAGTACACTTGTGATATTGCTGGCAACGGAGCTTTGCGTCTGCTGGAAGGTATCCGTCACGTCGGATTGAAGACTCGCTTTTATCAGGCATCGTCAAGCGAAATGTTCGGCGCAACCCCGCCGCCGCAGAATGAGGATACGAAGTTTTATCCGCGCAGCCCATACGCGTGTGCCAAGCAATTTGCTCATTCCATCACTGTGAACTATCGGGAAAGTTACGGTATGCACGCGTCATGTGGCATCTTGTTTAATCACGAATCGCCTCGCAGGGGCGAAACTTTCGTGACGCGCAAAATCGCCCGTGCCGCAGCTAAAATTAAGCTTGGCCTGGATTCGAAATTGTATCTGGGCAATCTAAACGCGCGCCGAGACTGGGGCTACGCGCCGGAATATGTCGAAGCTATGTGGCTAATGCTTCAGCAGGATCAACCGTCTGACTTCGTCATAGGGACAGGCCAGACCCACTCAGTGGAAGATTTTCTGCGCCTCGCTTTTGAGCAACTCGATCTCGATTGGCGTGAATACGTCGAGATCGATCCCCAGTACTTCAGGCCAACGGAAGTAGAATCGCTCCGCGCCGATGCTTCCAGAGCGCAGAAACATCTCCAATGGCAATACAGGACGGAACTGGATGAATTGGTTCGGATCATGGTGCAGGCCGAAACCGCATTCCTCACCCGCCCCGCGATAACCACGGCCTGAATTTCAGTTCGCGGACTGCAAGCGTGCCAGATGAAAATCCTTCTGCTGAGTAGCCAGGACCCGAACGATTTGGCCAATGGGATCGGCTCAATTGCTCACAATTCCCTCCACTGTCTGCGCGAACTGGGGCATAGCGTCCAGGTGATCTGCATTACCAATGAAAAACGTACCGGATTCCCGGTGCATTACGCCCAATGCAGATCCGATGGAATACGAGACCTGGTCGTGACGCGCTTTGCACGGCCGATCGCCCCCCAATTGGACGGCCTTCGCGCTCTGGCCGGTGCATGGTTGACCAAAGAAGAACGCAACTTCGCGACGGAGGTGACACAGCGCAGCCGCGAATGCGATCTCGCGATCTGGTTCGGACACATGTGGGACCCTCTTACTCGCGCCCTATTGAACTGTTGCCGTTGTCCTGTGATTCTGCATGTGAACGACAGCATTACTTTGGTTCGACAGCAGCGATCCAGCAGCGTTGGCGGACGTATCCAGACCGCGCTCGCCCGATTTCTTGAAGCTGCAATTCTTCGTCGAATGAAACTCGAAGCCGCGGGCATTGTCTACGTAGGAGACGAGGACCGTAGGTCGGCCCTGTCGATGGCCCGCGTTCCAAACGCAGACGCGGTGTTCAGTCTGCCACTCGCAGTTGATACTGTTACGTTCTCCCCGTCTGAAGATCGACCCGCTGCGGCCGGTGCCGAGACAACGGAAGCAATATTGCCGGTATTGTTGTTTACCGGGCACATGGGATACGGCCCTAATATTACTGCCGCCATTCATCTTGTAGAAAAGGTCTTACCCCTCCTGCCGGCGAATGTTAAGGTCAGACTAGTTGGTAAAAGCCCGGCGCAGGCGATCTCCGCCCTGGCAGCTCTCGATAAAAGAGTTTGCGTAACTGGCGAGGTTCACGATATCGTCGCGGAATATCGTGCCGCCGACATCTTCCTGGCTCCGATCTCTTTTTCTTATGGCATGAAGACCAAGGTCTTGGAAGCAATGGCGTGCGGACTGCCCGTAGTCGCCTCACCGGGAGCGGCCAGCGGCTTTGACGGCACCCCGCCAGGCGTTCTGGTGGGAAATACCGACCAGGAACTTGCCGCACTTACAATAGCATTGCTCCGTGACGCCGGTTTACGCCGTGCTACGGGCGCGGCTGGCCGGCGACACGTCCTCGGTCATCACAGGTGGATCGACCGGACCCGCCGTTTGGCCGGGCTCCTGAGAACTCAGCCGGACTCATTCTCTTGAAAATCCTCCACGTTGTAACCGGCTTGAATGTGGGCGGCGCGGAATCTCAGTTATGCGGCCTGATTGAAGGGTTGGCGCCTCTCGGCTTCGAACAAAAGGTTGTGTGCCTGATTTCAGAGGGCTCCTTAACTTCGCGGATACGCAGTCACGGCGTGGAATGCATTCACCTCAATTTGCGCCGGGGACGCCCCGACTTACGTGGGGTGCTGGAACTGCGCAAACAAATAGCGCTCTACAGACCGTCCATAATTCACGCCTGGATGTATCATGCCTGCATATATTCCTCTTTGGCCGGCAGTTTCACACCCTCCGCGACGCCACAACTTTGGGCAATTCACCACTCCAGTCTTGGATTTGCCGGCAACAGTTTGTCAACTGTGGCTGCGGTAACGCTATGCAGGCGCCTGTCCCGGCGAAACAATGTCCATATGGTCTATTGCGCCGAAGCAGCCAGGCGGGCACATGAAGCCCGTGGTTTTTGTCGGGAACGTGCAGTCTTTATCCCGAATGGCTATGATGCAGACAAGTTTCAGTGGCGCGCCGAAGCGCGCGAACGAATCCGGACGCAACTCAGAATTCCTGCGGATCGGACAGTCTTCGGTCTCGTGGCGCGTTTCGACCCCATCAAAGATCACGCAACTTTCCTCGCTGCGGCCGGTTTGGCTGTTCAGAAACACCCCGGAAAACTGGCAATCGTGCTCGTCGGTCACGGGATCGACGAATCGAATGCCGCCCTGATGAGTCTGATCGAAAAGAATAATCTTCGCAGTTCTGTCATCTTGGTGGGCCGGAGGGATGACATTGCTTCCGTATATTCTGCCCTCGATTTCCTCGTGTTAAGTTCGCGAGGCGAGGCATTTCCGAATGTAATTTGTGAGGGAATGTTGTGCGAACTACCCTGCATTTCCACCGATGTCGGAGATTGCGGCGCTATTATCGGGGACACTGGCTTCTTAGCGCCTGCTGGCTCGGCGATGGGCTTAGGTACGGCACTGGGTCAGGCGGCGAGTCTGAGCGAATCGGAACGTAACGAGCGCGCGGTGTCAGCCCGGCAGCGTATTCTCACCAGATACTCCGTGGAGGCCTACGTTTCGAAACATGCTGCCGTCTACAATCGTTTGGCGCGATGAAAGACCGGAAACCCAGCAGGTACCTCGTGAAACCTGACCCACCAACCCAGGTTGGGCCGAAAAACCCCTACGATTCAACTGAAAGCATAATGAAATCCCGCTCTGACGCGGCCGCGATCAATCCGGGCCCCCGGCCCAAAATCCTTGCTATCTGCGCCGTCGACTTAATGGCGTGGAAATTATTGCGTCCGTGGTTTCTTGGTCTCAAAAAAGCCGGCTACGAAGTGCACATTGCCTGCGCGAAATCGCAGTACTTCGACCTACTCGAGGCTGACGGTTTTCACCTGCACGAGGTGCCCATCCGGCGGGTAATGAATCCCCTCGTCCATATCGGACCGCTCTGGGCGCTGTATCGTTTGATTCGGCAGTACGACTTTGCTGCAGTCAATACCCATAGTCCCGTGGCAGCCGTACTCGGTCGCATGGCAGCCGCCCTCGCCGGCATGAAAGTGATCGTCTACACCGTACATGGCTTTTACTTTCACGACGACATGCCACGGTTCAAACGCTGGCCTTTCATCACCCTGGAATGGTTGCTCGGACGAATAACGAACTACTTCATGTTCGTGTCCGACGAAGACCGCCAAACAGCCGTGCGGGTGGGCATTGCGCGGGATCCTGAAAAAGCGATTACCATCTACAATGGCGTCGATCTCGATGCCTATCCCCCGGGAGGCGCCGCATCTCGCATCGGTGCGGAGCTGCGCAGCGAACTGAATATTCCTGATAGCGCCACGGTGGTGGGTATTGTAGGTCGCGTAGTTCGGGAAAAGGGCTATATGGAGTTCGCGGAAATGGCCAGATTAGTCTCGGCAAACCGAAGCGACATCTACTTTCTTGTGGTTGGCGACGCTCTTCCATCCGATAGGGATGGCATCGTTGCAGAACTGCGGGAGCGTGTAGAGAAGGACGGCCTGAGCGACAAATTCCGGTTTACCGGTTTTAGTGACCGCGTGCCGGATTACCTGCAGACAATGGACATTTTCGTCTTGCCGTCTTACCGCGAAGGATTTCCCCGTTCCGTTCTGGAGGCAATGAGCACGGCACTCCCCGTTGTGACGACCACTATTCGCGGCTGCCGCGAAGCCGTCGTGGACGGCGAGACTGGCTTGTTAGTGTCGCCGCGAAACAGCACGGCGCTGGCAGATGCCGTCTCTCGTCTCCTCGTGAAAGGTCTTGCTCGCAAAATGGGTGCCGCTGGAAGAGAGCGGGCAGTCCGCCTGTACTCACAGCAGAACGTTCAGAAACAGTTCGTGGAAGTGATCTCCACTGCGTTAAGAAAGTCCGGAACGAGCATTGCATGCGAAGAGTAGCCGACGCGATTGTCTCATTTGCTGCGTTGATCGTTCTTAGTCCCTTGTTGGCTATGATTTATGCTGGGGTTCGCATCACTATGGGGTCGCGCCCAGTGTTCGTCCAGCCGCGTGTTGGCCTGAACGGTCGCATATTCGCGCTCTATAAATTCAGGACTATGTCCAATCTAAGAGATCACAGCGGGAATCTGCTTCCGGACGAAAAGAGGCTTACGGCCCTGGGTCAGTTCCTGCGCAGTTCCAGCCTCGACGAGTTACCGCAACTCTGGAATGTACTAAAGGGCGACATGAGCCTGATCGGTCCGCGCCCTTTGTTGCCGGAGTATCTGCCGAGGTATAACGCTTTTCAGCGGCGTCGTCACGAGGTGAGACCTGGCATCACCGGCTGGGTCCAGGTCAACGGACGCAACAGCCTGTCCTGGGAAGAGAAGTTCGCTCTCGACGTCTGGTACGTCGATAACAGAAATTTGACACTTGATCTGAAGATCCTGTGGATGACCCTGCTCAGAGTGATTCGGCGCGATGGAATCAGCAAAGATGGACATGCCACAATGCCGGAATTTCTGGGCCAATAATACTGCTACTGAACGGGTAAAATGTTGAAAATTGTTGGCGGAAGCCTTGGATAATCCACGTTTGCGCCCGCTGATCCTGTGGGGTGCCAGCGGACATGGGAAGGTGATACTTGACATTGCCCGGGCGATGGGCGAATTCGACGATATCTCATTCATGGACGACGGGCAGATCAATCCGGCAACAGACTTTTGCGGTTGCAACGTAATCGCTGCCTCGTTGTATTTGGAAACTCGCAACAGAGGCGAAAAACCAAGCCCCCAATTTCTCATCTCTATCGGCCGCAACCAGTCCAGAGCCGCCTGTTTCCAAAGAGCTCTAGACCAGGGGCTCCGACCGATAAGCCTGATCCACCCTTCGGCCGTCATCTCCCCTTCCGCTCAAATCGACCCAGGTACCGTAGTCATGCCCCGCGTCGTTATCAACGCTGCCGCCAAAATCGGCCGGAACTGCATCATCAACACCGCTGCCGTCGTCGAACACGATTGCTACATCGGGGACCACGTCCATCTATCCCCTGGTGTTCTCCTCGCGGGCAATGTTACGGTGAACGATTTCGCTCACCTCGGAATCGGAGCTGTGGTCCTGCCTAACTTGGAAATTGGTGCTAATGCGGTGGTAGGAGCGGGCGCAGTCATAGTTTCGTCCATTCCACCAGATACCACAGTAGTAGGTATTCCGGCGAGGCCACTGCTCGGCACTCATCGCCGTTGACAACAATCTCAAGGTTTTAAATCTTGGATAATAAACGACTTATAAACTACTGCACCATAACAGTGCAATCCATCCTTTCATACTGTGCCTGAGATGACCGAAACTACGAAAAAATCCGCTCCCCGCTCATCGCCCGTCGCGATTGCCGGCCCCTCATACCGTAAAAAAAATGCCGGTGCCAAGCGAACCCGGGAAGTGACACAAAACAAAGACAAAGTCAAAATTGACGAACCCATTTTACCCTTGGGCGATCCGGCAAAAACGCCCCTCTCTGCCCGTTTTGAGCCCCCCCAATCCCATTTCATAGCTTCAAATCCGCCGCTCAGCGCCGCATCTGAGACAATAGCTTCGAAGGGTGATTTTCAGCCCCGCGTACAACCGATGAAGTCTCGGATATTACTTTCCGTCCCGCACATGGGTGGTCGGGAACAGTCCTACGTCGCCGAAGCCTTTGCGACGAACTGGCTCTCCACAATCGGCCCCAACGTTACGGCTTTTGAGCGGGAATTCGGTCATCAGGTCGGCATGCCCTCCGTCGCGCTTTCCAGCGGCACCGCGGCTATGCATCTCGGTCTGCGCCTCCTCGGTGTCGGCCCGGGCGACGAAGTTTTCTGCCCCACCCTCACCTTCGTCGCGACAGCCAACCCCATCGTCTACGTCGGTGCGGAACCTGTTTTCCTGGATAGCAACCGCGAAGACTGGAACCTCGACCCCGAACTGCTCGCCCGCGCTCTCGCCGACCGCGCCCGTCGCAATAAACTCCCGAAAGCCGTCGTCGTCGTCCATCTCTACGGCCAGCCCGCCGATATGGATCCCATCCTCGCCGCGTGCGCCCGCTACGAGGTTCCCGTCCTCGAAGATGCTGCCGAAGCGCTCGGCTCCACTTACAAAGGAAAGCCCGTCGGCCATCACAGCGGACTCGCCGTCTACTCTTTCAACGGCAACAAGATGATCACCACCACCGGCGGTGGCATGCTTTCCTGCACCAATCCGGATTGGATCCAGCAAGCCCGCTTCTGGTCCACCCAGGCGCGCGACAACGCTATCTGGTATGAGCATTCGGAGATGGGCTACAACTACCGGATGAGTAATGTCCTGGCGGGTATTGGCCGCGGTCAGCTTGAGGTCCTCAACACCCGCGTCGACCAGCGCCGTTCCATCGCCTTCAGGTATCGCGATGCTTTTGCCGATATACCGGGTCTGGAATTCATGCCCCAGTCCCCCCACGGCATTCATACCAACTGGCTGAGCTGTTTCCTGATCGATGAGGCGTTATTTGGATGCTCGCGCGATGCGCTGATCAGCGCCCTCGACGCCGCAGGCATTGAAACTCGCCCGGTCTGGAAACCGATGCACCTCCAGCCGCTCTATCGTCACGCCGAAAGCATCGGCGGCGAGATCGCTGAAGATCTCTTCATGCGCGGTATCTGTCTTCCCAGCTCCAGCAGCCTTACGCCGGTTGATCAGATGCGCGTCATCACAGCAGTTCGAAATGCCGCGGGAGTGGCCTGCCAGTGATGCCGTCGCCCGCCACCAACAGCCAACCGGCAGGTTCCAGCCACCTGTTGCGCTTCCACCGCCCGCTCCTGGCCCTCACCCAGTTGGCCATCTGCATCGTCTCGGTGATGGCCGCGTTCGTGCTTCGCTTCGATGCAGCCGTCCCCGCCGCTTTCCGAGCCCATCTGCGGTTTGCGCTCCTTGCCTGGCCTGTCACCAAACTTCTGGTCTTCTGGGCTGGCGGTCTGGGACGCGGTTGGTGGCGTTATGTCTCGCTTCCCGATCTGATTCGCCTGACGGTCGGCAACTTCGCTGCCAGCGTCCTCGTCCTTGCCGTCACCCTCCTGATGGGTCCGGCAGGTTTCCCGCGCTCGATCTACATCATCGACCTTCTGATTTGCGTGATGCTGACCTCGGCCACCCGTGTCGGGCGTCGCGTCCATTGGGAACTATCCCAGGCCCGCACGCGCGATGTCAGCGAAGGCCGTACCCTCATCTACGGTGCCGGAGATGCCGGCGTGAACGTGCTCCGCGAGATTCGCCAGAACTCATCGCTACCCTATCACGTAGTCGGGCTCCTCGACGACAATCCCGCCAAACACGGCTCATCTATCCATGGCCTCAAAGTCATGGGCTCCGGCTCCGACCTCCCTGCCCTGGCTCGAAAGCACACCGTCCACACCGTTCTCGTCGCCATGCCTTCGGCCACCGGCCAGCAGATGACCGCAATCCTGCAGCAATGCCACAGCGCGGGTGTCGCGTTCAAAACAATTCCCAGCCTTTCACGCATTCTTGCCAACGTAAACCTCACCTCTCAGATTCGTGACGTTGCCGTGGAAGATCTGCTCGGCAGGTCGCCCGTCGTTCTGGAGGCCGCGCTCATCGAGGCTCGGATCACGGGGCGGGTTGTGCTCGTTACCGGCGCCGCTGGTTCCATCGGCTCTGAATTGTGCCGTCAGATCGCGCGCTTTGCTCCCGCTGCTATTGTAGGTTTCGAGAACTCCGAGACCGGCATATTTCATCTCGAGCATGAGTTGCGAAAGGCCTTCCCCGAAGTTCCGTTTCATCCCGAAATCGGCAGTATTCAGAATGTTCACCGCGTGGAAGAAGTGATCGGCAAATATCTGCCGTCCATGATTTTCCATGCCGCCGCCTACAAGCATGTGCCCCTGATGGAAGCCCACCTGTATGAAGCAGTCGAGAACAACGTCTTCGGTACGTGGAACGTTGCCAGCGCCGCGGCTCGCTTCGGTGTCGGCGAGTTTGTTCTGATTTCATCCGATAAGGCGGTTCGCCCCACCAACATTATGGGTGCGACCAAACGGATCGCCGAATTCATCGGCCTCTCATTTGTGAATACGGATACGCGCTTTGTCGTTGTCCGCTTCGGCAACGTGCTCGGCAGCAACGGCAGCGTCGTTCCAATGTTCAAGCAGCAGATTCTGGCTGGCGGGCCCATCACCGTAACTCACCCGGAAATGCAGCGCTTCTTCATGACCATCCCCGAAGCCAGCCAGCTCGTCCTTCAGGCCTCCGCCATGGGCCGCGGCGGCGAAGTCTTTGTGCTCGACATGGGTGACCCGGTCCGCATCGTCGATCTCGCCCGCAACCTGATCCTCCTCTCCGGCCTTCGGCCCGACGAAGATATCCGCATCGAATTCACCGGCACGCGGCCGGGCGAAAAGCTCTACGAGGAACTTAGTCACCTCGAAGAAGGCACAGTGGCGACGCAGCATGAAAAGGTCCGTGTCTTTGCCGCACATGCCATCAGGCAGCCCGACATGAAGGCGTGTCTCTCCGTCCTTCGCGATGGATGCGCCAACCGCAACGCCGCGGCTGTCGTCGCCGCCCTGACCACGGCTATCCCCGACTACACTCCGAGCGCTCATCTCATGGCCGGCGTGGTCCCGCTCAAGCGCGCTCAGGCCTCGGACTAGCCGATGCCCGGCCCCCGAGTCGCGGTGCTGGGCGCCGGTCTGGCGGGCATCGCCACCGCCACGGCTCTCGGCAGCGTCGGCTTTGACGTAGAGATCTTCGAAGCCCGCGCCTTTCCCGGCGGACGCGCCACTTCCTGGCCAGTCAACTCCTCCGAGGGCGAATCGGGCGAAGTGATCGACAATTGCCAGCACGTCCTGCTGCGCTGCTGCGTCAACCTCCTCGACCTCTACCGCCGCCTCGGCGTTCGCGACAAGATCCGTTTCGAACGCGAGTATTTCTTCATCGAACCCGGCGGACACACGTCCGTCCTGAAGCGCGGCATCTTCCCCGCCCCCGCCCACTTCGCCGGCTCCTTCTTCTCCCTCTCATTCCTCGATCTTCCCGACAAGATCGCGATCGCTCATGCCATGCGCGCCATCCCGCGCGAGTTCGGCCAGCGGCGCGATCTGGACCAGATCACGATGCTCGACTGGCTCCTCGAGAAGGAGCAAACCCCGAACGCAATTGAGCGCTATTGGCGGCAGGTGCTGGTAAGCGCCGTCAATGAAGAACTGGACCGCATGGCCGCCGCCCACGGTCTCCAGGTGTTCTGGCTCGGCATGCTCGCCCGCAGCGATTCCTATGAAATGGGTCTTGCGGCCGTTCCTCTGCGGGAGTTGTACAACGAATCAACTCTGACGAACATCCGCTATCGGACCCCGGTCACCGCCATCGAAAAGACGGCCGACTCGCGCATCTCCGCGGTCCACACTTCAGGCGGACGCGTCGAGGCCGATTACTTTGTCTCCTGCCTGCCCTTCGAACGACTCCAGCCCCTGCTGCCGGAACTCCCGATCGAATGGAACGCGTTCACTCACTCGCCGATCACGGGCATCCACCTGTGGTTCGACCGCCCCGTCACAGCCCTCCCGCACGCCACTCTTCTCGACCGAACCATTCAGTGGATGTTCAACAAGAGCGAGGGGCGCTACATCCAGCTCGTCGTGAGCGCCTCTCGCTCGCTGACGGACATGCCTCGCGCCGAGATCATTGAACTGGCCCTCCGCGAACTCGGCGAGTTCTTTCCCGCCGCCAAACACGCCGTTCTGGAAAAGGCGCAGGTCATCAAAGAAGTGCGCGCCACATTCTCAGCCGCACCCGGTCTTGAGGCGAAACGCCCGCTCGCCGTCACCGGCTATCCGAACCTCTTCCTGGCCGGCGACTGGACCCGCTCCGGCTGGCCAGCCACCATGGAAGGCGCCGTCCGCAGCGGCTACATCGCGGCCGAAGCCGTCACCAGAGCGGCGGGCAGCCCCCGTCACTTTCTGATACCCGATATCGCATAATGAATCTATGAAGACGATTCGGACACTTCTGCTGATACTGACCGGCCTCTCGGCGCTCACTCTGAACGCAGCCGATCCGGTGAAGCTCACGGTACACGTCAGTTCCGCCCTCAGCGGCAAGCCCGTGGACCGCGCCAGCGTCATCGTGCGATTCAAATCGGGGATCGGCGTCAACCTGAAGAAGATCCAGACCTCCTGGGAGACGAAGACGAATCAGGAGGGCGATGTCACTCTGCCCACCATGCCGCAGGGTCAGATTCAGATCCAGATCATCGCCCAGTATTACCAGACCTTCGGTGGTATGTTCACCACCGATAAACCGGAACAGACCATCGCTATCAAACTGAATCAGCCCCAGGCGCAATACTCCGAAGACGCCAAGACCCCCGCTATAGCGAAGTAATGCCAACCCGGACTCCTGTGCCTGTCAGGGCTCTGTGGCGCGCCCTGACCCGCTTCGATTCCGGGAAGATCATACCGCAGGTCGCAGTCCGCAACACCATCGGCTTCACCTGCGCCATCGTCCTCGGAACCGTCTTTGCGTCGCCCTCAACGGGTGTGGTCGCCGGCCTTGGCGCCCTGAACGTCTGCTACTCCGACGGTATTGACCCGTACCGCTTTCGTGCGCGGCGCATGCTGCTTGCGACATTCCTCGTCGGAAGCGCGGTCGTGCTGGGCGCATTCTCGGCTCACAGCAACGCGGCCGCAGTTGCAACGGCCACCCTCTGGGCGTTTGCCGCCGGCATGCTGGTGGCGCTTGGAAGCACGGCCGCCGACCTTGGCGTCGTCACGCTCGTGACTTTGGTGGTCTTCGCCGCGAAGCCGCTCCCACCCCTGCAGGCGCTGCAGGCAGGCGCGGTGGCAATGGGCGGAGGTCTGCTCCAGACCCTCCTCTCCACCTTCCTCTGGCCGGTCCGCCGTTACCAACCCGAACGCCGAATCCTTGCCGGCGTGTACGAGAGGCTTGCCCTCATCGCTCAGGCGCCGCCGCCGGCCGCGAAAGCTCCGCCCATGAGCGGACAAATCTCCGACGCGCAGGACGCCCTGGCGCCGCTTGCCCAGGACCACAGCGTCGAAGCCGAGCGCCATGTCTTCCTTCTCGTGCAGGCGGAGCGAATCCGCCTCTCATTGCTGAATGCCGGCAGGCTGCAGCGCCGCATCGGCAGACACGAGAACGGCGCCGCGGCCGCTGCCACGCTGGAGCACATTCTCGGTCACGCATCCGCCGCGATCGAGCTCATCAGCCGGCATATTCTGTCGGGCGGATCCGCTGCCGCAGTGGATGCCGCGATGGCACACCTAACGCAGGATCTGGTCGAACTCCAGGCCTTTTCATCTCCGGCGAGTGACTCCTTCTTCGCGGCCCTTCTTCGAGACGCGCGACATCAGTCACTCGCACTGCGCAGCCAGATTCGTTCGGCCGCATGGGCGGGTTCCGCGGGAGCCTTGCCCACGGCGGTTGGCGGCGCTTCCCCAGAGCCGTGGCGTCTGCGCTTTCAGGGGCACCGGGCCAGGCTCCTCGCGAATCTATCTCTCGATTCCACCGTGTTCCGTCATGCCATTCGCATGGCCACTTGTCTGGCGATCGGAGACATCATCGGCCGCTCTGTCGGTCTCCAGCGCACTTACTGGATTCCCATGACGATCGCGATTGTGCTGAAGCCGGACTTCACAGGGACTTTCTCCCGCGGCCTTCTGCGCATCACCGGCACCTTCGTCGGACTAATCCTGGCGACTCTGTTATTTCGCTTTGTTCATACCGGCATCGGAACCGACATCGTATTGATGGCGCTGTTCACACTATTGATGCGCTGGGCCGGCGCGGCAAACTACGGCATTTTTGTCATGAGCGTCAGCGCACTGGTGGTATTACTGATCGCGGTAACCGGCGTCGCACCTGAAGCCGTTATCGGTCCGCGGGCGCTGAATACAGCGATTGGAGGGGGTCTCGCACTCCTGGCTTACGCCGTCTGGCCCACATGGGAAAAGACACTGACCCGGACGGCCCTCGCCGACATGCTAAATGCCTATCGCGATTACGCACGCGCCGTGTTCGGAGCGTGGCAAGGGCAAAGCACCAGTCAAATCGACAGCGTGCGGCTGAAGGGGCGACGTGCGCGGTCGAATGCTCAGGCTTCCGTGGACAGGATGAGCGGCGAGCCAGGAATTACCCCGAGGCAAGCCAATTCCCTAAATACGATCCTGGTGCACTCGCACACCTTCGTCCATGCCGTGATGGCGATGGAATCGCGGCTGTATCGCGAGCCGCGCGAGGCCACTCCGGGCTGGATGGCTTCCTTTGCGGCCTCCGTCGATGAGGCACTAGCAACTCTGACGGCAACGCTTCACGATCCGACATCCACGAGCGCAAGAAAGTCCCGGCTTGACATCCAAACGCCACCACCCGGAACGGTAGGCAAGGAACTCCTCGAAACTGAGGCCGACCGCGTCCGCACCAGCCTGCGATCTCTCGGTGAGGAACTCGCGAAGCGTGATTGGCTGTGATCGCGCCTGCAACCGTTAAACTGAATTTTGCCCCGCTACTGCGACGTCAGCCTGCCCGTTCCGCTGGACCAGCCCTTCACGTACTCCCTGCCGCTGACCCTGCAACAGCGCGTCAAACCCGGAACCCGGGTCGTTGTTCCCTTCGGCACACGCAAGATGACCGGCGTGGTCCTCGCGGTCCACGACGACAAGCCGGACATTCCCGTTAAAGACGCTCAGCGCCTCATCGATCCCGAACCCGTCCTTGATGACGAACTGATCGCGCTCGGCCGCTGGATCTCCGGCTACTATTGCTCCCCCCTCGGCGAAGTACTGCGCTCCATGTTGCCACTCTCCGCCGAGATCCGTGCCGGCAAGATCTATTCGCTCACCGACGCGGGCCGCGACGCCTCGAAGCAACTTTCCATCGACGCGTCCGCTGAAGACGATCTCCAGAAAGTGGTCGCCATGCTGACCAATCGACCGCTTTCCGCCGCCAGCATCGCGCGCAAAATTCCGCTCGCGGACAAAATCCTCAAATCGCTCGAACGCAAAGGCTGGATTGCCATCGAGCACACTCAGCACGAGCGCGATCCCCTGCGTGCGCCCTCAGGCAAACTCCGGATCGCAGCATGCACTGCGACGCCGCAAATCAAGCTCCCCAAAGCGGAACGCGAACTCCTGGCCTATCTGGCGCTGCATCCGGGCTCACATAACCTGGGCGAGGTGGAAGCGCAGGTCCACAATGCGAGCGCCGCCGCCCGCGCTCTCGCGCGAAAGCAATTCGTCACCCTGACTCCGGAGCCGATGGCGATCACTGCCGCTCCGCCGCGCGCCCCACACGAACTCAATACCTCACAGCGGCGCGCCTTCGATCTCATCGAAGCAGGTATCGCCACCAATCAGTTCTGCACTTTCCTGATTCATGGCGTCACGGGTTCCGGCAAGACCGAAATCTACCTGAACGCCATCGACGCCACGATTGCGCGCGGACGGAGCGCCCTGTTGCTCGTCCCGGAAATCGCCCTCACGCCTGCGATGGCAGGGCAGTTTTACGCGCGCTTCGGCGACCGTGTCGCGATCCTGCACAGTGCCTTCAGCGATTCTGAGCGCGCCGAGCAGTGGCGAAGAATCCGCGCGGGAGGGGCCAGCGTCGTCGTCGGCACCCGCAGCGGAGTATTTGCACCCGTACGAAATCTGGGTTTGATCGTCGTGGACGAAGAGCACGATGGCAGCTACAAGCAGGAAGAGAACCCGCGCTACAACGGCCGCGATGTGGCCATTGTCCGGGCTCAGAAGGCGGGAGCCTGCGTCGTGCTGGGCTCAGCCACGCCGAGTCTCGAAAGCCGCTACAACGCGAGCCAGGGCAAATATACGCTGCTCGAATTGCCCGATCGGGTTGCTGAACGCCCCATGCCCAAAGTTCACATTGTCGATATGCGCGAAGAGTTTCTTACGACGCGTAAGCACGCCACCTTCTCACGCGCGCTGATCGATGCCATCCAGGGCCGGATCGAAAATTTCGAGCAGGCGATTGTGCTGCTCAATCGTCGCGGCTTTTCGAGTCACGTGGCCTGCCGCTCGTGCGGAGCGCGGATCGAGTGCGTGAATTGTGCCGTCACACTGACGTATCATCGCCGGGATCGCCGTCTGCTGTGCCACTACTGCGGCTATGCGGAAAAGGTGCCCTCCGTCTGCCCGAAATGCCACAGCGAGCACGTGCATTTCCTGGGCATCGGGTCGGAGCGCGTGGAGGACGAACTACACGATGCGTTCCCGACGGCGCGGATTGCGCGGCTCGATCGCGACACGGTCACCGGCAAGCGCCAGTTCGAAGACATTTTGCAGAATTTCCGCGAACGCAACTACGACATGCTGGTGGGGACGCAAATGATCGCCAAGGGCCACGATATCCCCAACGTGACGCTCGTCGGCGTGGTGTCGGCCGATGTGGGCTTAGGGATGCCCGATTTCCGCGCCGCCGAGCGAACGTTCCAGTTGCTGACCCAGGTGGCCGGACGAGCAGGCCGCGGCGAACTTCCAGGCATCGTGTTCCTGCAAACGATTAATCCGGACCATTACGCCGTGCAATTAGCGGCACAACAGGACTACAACGCTTTCTTCGAGAAGGAACTCCAGTTCCGGCGGTTTATGAAATATCCGCCGTTCAGCGCCATGGCGAATATTCTTGTGCGGGCTCCGAAACAGGAGGACGCACTGCGCATGAGCACCGAACTCGGCCATCAGTTGACGCCCGCGCCGGAAAACATGAAAATTATGGGACCGGCAGAAGCACCAGTCCCGCGACTGAAAGCCGAATTCCGCTATCAGCTGTTAATCAAATCCGGCAGCCGAAAGGATCTGAATGCGCTGTTGAAGCGCGCTCAGGAATTTGCGCGCGCGCAAAAGTGGAACGCCACCGCCCTTGTCATTGACGTCGATCCGTTAACGCTGCTGTAGGACGGGGGTTCCGTCGAGATATACGGCCTCGATTGCAATGGCTGCGGCGGGTCCGCTGCGGAAGACAATCAGGTCGGCAGATTCTCCAATTGCCAGACCCTGCTCTCTGCCTTTCAGGTGAATCACCCGCGCCGGATTCACTGTCGCCATCGCTACGGCTTCGGGCAATGTCACCCCGCCGAGGCGCATGACGTTCGACACAGCGTCGTTCATCTTCAACGCCGAGCCCGCCAGCCGGTCTGTTCCTGCCAACACAACCCGGCCGTCCGGAGTCAGATCGGCGTCCTGCCGGCCGAGGCGATAACGACCAGGCGCGGCTCCCGCGGGCGCCGACGCATCCGTCACCAGAACTGCACGTCCCGGAGTCTTTGCCCGCAATGCCGATTTCAGGAAGGCCGCGCCGAGATGAATGCCGTCCACGATGAAACCCGCGCTGAGCCGATCTTCCGCCAACTGATCCCAGATGTAATTCGGATGCTTTGGCAACACGCTGTGCCCGGCGTTGCCTATATGGGTTGAAAGCGTCGCGCCCGCATCCACCGCCGCCACGATCTGCGCAGCCGTTGCACTAGTGTGTCCGATGCTGGCCGTTACTCCATCACGCACGATCGTCCCGATATATGCAGGCGCTCCCGCCCAGTGCGGCGAAAGCGTGATCAGGCGAATGCCGCCATCGGTTGCTTCCTGCCAGCGCCGGTATTCCTCCACGTCCGGCGGGCGAACGGAATCGAGCGGATGCGCGCCCCGCGGCCCGTCTTCCGGCGCAATGTGCGGACCTTCGACATGAAACCCGGCAATCATCCGGGCCAGCGAAGACTCCTGGCGCGAGAGAGAGAGATTTTGCAGGCAGGCAACCATGTCATTCGCCGGTCCGGTAATCACAGTCGGCAGGCAACGGGTGACGCCTGTCGACAGGATCATTTCCAGCGCCCGTTGAATTTCATGCTGCGCGGTGTCAGGGCGGTTGAAATCCACGCCGGCAAATCCGTTGACCTGGATATCGATGAAAGCGGGAGCAAGCCAGGTATCGGCATCGGTCGCACTCGGCTCAGCGGCACTGATGCCGCGAATCACGCGATCGAATTCGAGCCTGGTAAATTCGCCGGTCGCGACATTTCTGCCCGAACAAAACATGGTCTCTCCGTTTTATGCACAGCTCGTCCACAACGTTCCAACGCGTGCTGCGCGTAAGTCCAACTATTGCAGCACAAAAAACATGTTGAAAACGAAACGAAATGAAGGGCGTGGCTCTGGCGCAACAGCCCGCTTCCACGATACAACAGGAACAAGGATAGGCTGGCGCGTGACTCCGGCGGTGAATCTCGGGGGAGACGACCGTAACTGGGGTTGCGCGCGCAGTCGTCTGACTGGCGGGGCCCGTTAGAATACGATGCGGTCTTTTTTCGCGTCGATAGCGGCCGCGTCCACACCAGCCACCTTCTTCACGCCATCCACATCTTTGAAGTCGCCGTTCTTGACACGGTAGGCCACAATGGCGTCCGCCTGTGCGGCGGTGATGCCGAGGACGCGAACGAGGTCGGCGGAGGCCGCCTTATTCACGTTGACTTTCGCCGGCATGGGAGCCAGATTCTTCGAAAGGTAGTCCAGCACGGTGGCATAATCGGCGTCGCTGATAGCGAGGCCTTTTTCAGTCATGGTCGTGATGGTGCGGTCCCAGTCGTCGGCAGTCTTATGGGAGGTGGAGAACATTTCCGCGCCGTGACAACCGGTGCAGACGCGAACGGTTTCCGCCTTGCCGGCGGCATCGGGAAGTTCGTCCTGAGCCCAGATGGGAGTAACGAGAATCGCAGTCAAAATCGTCAGGGTTCGTAGCATAAAGTCGGCCTTGGGTCTCTCTTTCGTTATACCTCATTACTTCGCATACATATGTAAGGGAGCGTCAGGCTTTTGCCTGCGGCTCGGGTGCGCCAGATGGCGCAGAGGAAACGCTAATAACCCAAAACAAGTATCGTCAGGCCCAGCTGGATTGTGCTGGAAGTCGCGCCATTTCATAGCGTTAGGCAGGGAAACCGCACTGGCGACATTGGCCAGCAATCTGCCCTTCCGACGACGGCACCCAACTTATGAACGGAAAGTTTACAAGGAGTCTGATATCTGCATGCGCCGGGTTCCTTGCGATCGCGTTTTCGGCTTCCGCACAAACGCGGCCGGCAGCGAATGCGCCCGCATCCGTGACCGCCAGGGCAGTTCCGCAGGTGGGGGCCGATAATTACGTCGGCAATGACCGCTGCCGCCGATGTCATAAATCGGAATTCGTCGAATTCGGCAAGACAGTCCATGCGACGCTGCCAGAACACAAGAATTCCGCAGTAGGCTGCGAGATGTGCCATGGCGCAGGCAAGGCGCACGCCGATGCGCAGGAAGCCGCACACGGGGATGACGCCAAGTCGGCGGCGGCGAACAAGCTGATCTTCTCTTTCAAAGGGTCGACGAAAGTCAATTCTGAGCGCTGCCTGCAGTGCCACCAGACCAGCAACAAGCAGGCGAAGTTCGATCATTCCAGCCACGCGCTCAACGGAGTGTCTTGTCTTGAATGCCATTCCATCCATCTGGTGGAGGCATCGGATAATCCGAAAGGCGAAGCGGTGCAGACGGCCACAGCAAAATTCTTTTCTGTGCCATCGCTGCCCGAAGAGAATCGTTGGCTGACGAGCAGTCTATTAAGGAAGAATCAACCGGAACTCTGCTATCAGTGCCACGCGAATGTGAAAGCGGCCTTTGCTTTACCGACGCACCATCGGGTTCCGGAAGGCGCCATGAAGTGCACCGATTGCCATTCACCGCACGGAACCGGGAACCGGCACGAACTGCAACAAGTCGCATCGGAAACCTGCGTGGCTTGCCATACCGAGAAACGCGGCCCGTTTGTTTTCGAGCACGCGGCTACGCGGGTGGAGGGATGCACTGCGTGCCACACGCCGCACGGCAGTTCCAACAAAATGCTGCTGGCCCGCCGCGAAGAACGCATGCTCTGCCTCCAGTGCCATGTGGCGTCGCCGACTACCACCAAAACGATGCCTCACAATGTGCAAAGCTTCCAGGCGCAGGGAGCCTGCTCGCGTTGTCACTCCGTGATCCATGGCTCGAACTTCAACAAGGATTTCCTGAACTGAGGCCGATGCGATGACCCGAAAAACAAACAGAATCCTAAGCCTGGCTGCCGCGGTCATTACAACCGGAATGGTTGGGTCTCCTCTGCGCGCGCAGGACGACGATAAACCAATCGTGCTGGGCGGCTTCGAAAACACCGGCTCCGTTTCACTCGGATACCGGTTCACCAGCGTGAGCGGCTACAGACCCGAATATCAGCAGTTGTTCGGCCTCAACAGCGGTCCCCGTGTGCTGGATTTCAGCCTGTTCGGCCATCTCTCGGCCGAGAAGAAATCTTTCGCGGACGATTATTCCATCGTGGCGAGCGGAATCGGCGGTGAGCCGTGGAGCACTGTCCAGATCAACGTGCGAAAGAAAAAGCTTTATGACCTGCGGGTCAACCTGCGGCAGTCGCACTACTACTGGAATCAGAACGACGGCATTCTGCCGAACGGCGCTGCCGGATTGACGTCGAATCACGACTGGGCAACGGTGCGCCGGATCGGCTCGGCGAATCTGCTGATCCATGCCACCAACAATCTGCGGTTTAGCCTGGAATACTCGCATAACGATCGTCACGGGGTGAACGACACGACGCGCACGATGGACTATTTCGGAGCGCCTCCGCAGTTCACGTCCTATGCGCTGGATAATCCTTATTATCTTGTGGGTTTGATCGATCAAACTTCGAATCGGGCCGCAATCGGTGTGGATTACACGTTGCGGGCGTTCAGTTTCCATTACAACATCGGCATGGAGCGCCTGGTTGATTCATTCGACGGCGTGAACCCGTACCCGAATCAGGTCAGCAATAATCCCACGGATCCGCTGTCGCCTCTGGAACCGCTAAAGTCGGCAACCTGGGCGGACTACCGCAAGCTGACAACACCGGTGAGCGAATTTTCATACAGCGGCAAAATCTTCTCGCGGCTGAAAACGCGCGGCAGCTACATTTTCCACACTTATACCGGGCCCGCAACTCTGGCGATGGGCGCGGCCGGCTCGCAAGGGTTCTTTTCTCCGTCCACTATCGCGCCTTATTCTATTTCCGAAACCTCGGCGTCCAGTCTAACTGAAACCAGCCATGTGGCCGATCAGGGTTTAACTCTCGATGTGGCCGGTTGGCTCAGCATGGAGGCGAATTACCGCTACTCGCGGTTCGAAGTGAATTCGAATGCCAGCTTCAGCTCAGTGCAGAGCGGAGTGACGACGACTCTGGCAGATGGACTGGTCCGGACAGGCACCAGCGTCAATCAGTGGCTGATCGGCACCAGCGTCTTCGATTACGATCTGATCCTGAATCCCGCACCTTCATTAATGGTTCGTGCGGGTGTGCGGTATCTGAAGAATGACATTGAGTTTTCGGGCGACGGAAAGATCGACCCGCTCGTGACTCGCCGGATTAAGACGGTATGGCCCACCCTGAGCATGAACTTCAAGCCGAGCCAGGCGTTTTCAATCCGCGCCGAGGTGGATGAATTGAGTAATGGCAGTTCTTACACCCAACTGACGCCGCATACGAACGTTGGCAGCCGCGTCACAGCGCGCTACCGGCCAATCGAGAAACTGTGGATTGAGGATATTGCCACCACGCGTGACAGCAAGCTGACCATCGTGGACTTCCACAGCCGGGTGCGCTCGAATTCCACGACCGCAACCTACGATCTGAACGAGCGCTTCTCGACATTCGTTGGCTTCTCTTACGATTCTTTCTGGGCGAAGAGCACCATCAGTTTTCTGCCCGGCCTTTCCCTCTACAAGGATGTAACGCTGACGGATCAGAGCGTCGACCGGCTCTGGCAGGCAGGTTTCAGGGCAGTTCCGGTCAAGAACGTCACGGTCAGCTTCGCGGGCAACTATGTTCGCGTCAATGGCCAGGGCATCGTGCTCGGGTCCACGCCGCTCTATGGCCCGATGACTTTTCCATACGCCAGCGGTTCTTTGACGTATGATGCTAAGAAGGCGGGTAAGCTCACGGTCCAGTTGCAGCGGACCTACTATATTGAACAAATCGTGCCGGGAAACAATTTCGGCGCGAAAATTTTATTGATTTCCTGGACAAGGAGTTTTTAAGTGTCAAAAAAGAAGATCGTCATCGCAGTAGCTTTTTGCCTCAGCTGCACGGCCGCAGGCTGGGCGCAGGGTGATTTCAAGGCCCTGTTCAACGACAAGTGCGCCATCTGCCATGGTGAAGACGGCCAGGGCAAAACAGCCAAGGGGAAGAAGCTGAAAGTCAAAGATATCCACGCCACGATTAAGACGGAATCCGAAGCGGAGATGGTCAAGATTGCCACCGATGGCAAGGGCAAGGACATGGACGGGTTCGGCAAGGATTTCAAACCGGATCAGATCAAGGGTCTGGTTGAGTATTACCGCAGTCTCGGGAAGTAAGCAGGCATTTCCCGCGTTTTTTCACGGATCACGCGCTTCGTGCGCGTGATCCGTTTTTTATTGTTTGTGTTGGATTCCCTCCGCCTGTCTCCATCAAAAAAATCCTGCATCAATCCGCTCTAATCTCTTTATTTTGTCTTTGCGTCAAAGCACCCAGGCGCAGGTTTTCTGACGCAGAAAGTGGGTATGGCGCAACCTGCGATCTCATCAAAAAACCCATTTTTAAAGGCTTTTTGGCGCATTTTTGAACAATGGCGTTTTGGCCGACCGCATGCAGAATTGAGGGCAGGCCAAACCAGGCCAGGAAAAGGGTGTCGAGCATGAAAAACATCGTAAAGAGGACCGGAACCAGGTTGACAATGAGGGTGGGCGGAGTGATTTTGCTTTCCGCCTGCGCCCTCACGATGGTGGGCGCCAGGAAGACACCTTACGGACACTTGGACAAGGCTGCCTATGCCACCCAGGCGATAATCGACTTCCTGCGACCGGGTCTTGTGATCACGGTGACGTCCGGCAGTATCGCCGCCGATGGGACGATGTCGGTTGCTTATACGCTGACCGACCCGGCTGGATTGCCTCTGGATAACGCCGGCGTATTTACTCCGGGCACGATTTCCATCAGCTATGTGGCGGCATATATTCCAGCCAGCTCGACACAATATACCGCTTACACGACCAGAGTGCAGACAGGAACAGCAGGCTCCTTCACCAACGGCGGAACGGATACAGGCGGCGTTCTGACCGCGCTTGGCAACGGTCAATACACCTACGTATTCGCTACCAAGGCGCCTAAGGGCTTCGACGCGAACGCCACTACCACATTCGGCGTGTACGGCCGGCGCACCATGACAGCATACGGGATTCCGAACAACATGGCGAGCACGGTCTTCACGTTTGTACCGAGCGGCGGAAAAGTGACGCACGTTCGCGACGTTGTCCGCACGGCAACCTGCAACGGCTGCCACGACCAGTTGTCCGCACACGGCGGCAATCGGCGCCAGGTGGAACTCTGCATTCTATGCCATCAGCCACAGAGCACCGACCCGGCGACGGGTAATACTGTCGATTTCAAAGTGATGGTTCACAAGATGCATCTCGGCGCCGAGCTCCCGAGCGTTCTCGCCGGCGGCACCTATAAGATCAACAACACCGATTTCTCGAAGGTCGAATACCCGGCCACCAGTTCGCACTCGGACGCGACGGCCACCAGCGGCTTCCGTTGCGAGACCTGCCACGACCAGAAATCCGGCGCTACCCAGGCTGCCAATTACGTCATCCCGAGCCGGGCTGCGTGCGGTTCGTGCCATGACAACGTGAATTTCGCAACAGGCGTGAATCATCCGGGAGGTTTTCAGGCTGACGATACACAATGCGGGCAGTGCCACATCCCGCAGGGTCAGAACCCGTTCGACGCCTCAGTCAAGGGAGCGCACACGGTGCCCGAGGATTCCGATCTTCTGGGTGGCGTTCAGATTGCGTTCACCGGAGTCGTTAACGGCGTCGCTGGCAAGGCCCCGACCGTAAACTTCACGCTGAAAGACAAAAAAGGCAACGCACTGCCCTATAGTTCGATGGCGTCTCTCACCTTTGTGATGGCCGGGCCGACCACCGATTACGGCTACACGAGCTTCGGCAGCAACGTAACCACGCCCGGGTATGTGACCGAGAGCGGCAATGCGACCACAGTCACCTGCTCCACCGGCGGAGCCTGCAGCTATACCTTCACACACGCCATTCCGGCCAATGCAACCGGCACGTACGCGATCAGCTTCTATGGCTCACGCGTCGCGCAGGTACTGCTGGCGGGCACCACCAAACAGAAGACCGTAACCGAGAGCCCGATGAATACGGTCACCTACTTCTCGGTGGATGGCTCGCCGGTACTGAATCGCCGTACCGTGGTCCAGACCGCTAAATGCAACGTCTGCCACTATTCGATTGAATTGCACGGCGGCTCGCGCAGGAATGTAGAACTCTGCATCATGTGCCACAATCCTTCCACGACGGATTCACCGGTCCGGCCAAACGCGGTGGTAGCGGCCGATAAGGCGCTGCCGAATCAGGGCGTGAACTTCAACCTGCTGGTGCACCGGATTCATACCGGCGTTAATCTGGCGGCGCTCGGTTCCAGCTACACGGTAGTTGGATACCAGGGAAGCCACAACGATTTCAGCACGACGCTTTATCCCGCGATGGGGCCGACAGGGCAGCCGACTGAGACCCGCAACTGCTCCATGTGTCACGTCAACGGGAGCGAACAATTGCTTCCGGTTGGCAAGAATGCGGTCACCGATCCGCAGGGCCGCATCAATCCGGTTCAGGCCGTCACCGGCGCCTGCACTGGTTGCCACGCGGACCTGGCAACGGCTTCCCACGCGATGAGCAACACCAATTCGCTGGGTGAATCCTGCGCCATCTGCCATAAGAGCACTGCCGACTTCTCGATCGCTTCGCAACACGCTATGTATTAGAACACTGCACTCGCACCGCGATTCCGGTTGACCGGAATCGCGGTGCGTCCGCAATCCGCCAACCCCCAAACCAATGCCTCTACCACTTATCTATACCCTCATTGCGCTTAGCATCGCTCTCGCCCTGCTGGTGGGCTTCCGGAAAGGAATCTCCCAGACCCGCGAGGGCAAAATGCTCGCATTTGTCGCGCTGCTGATTCTTCCCGTCGTGGCGGTCTGGGCCGGTTTTGACGAACATATGGACCGCGCCACTTCCACGCAGTTTTGCCTTTCCTGCCACGTGATGTCGGAGTACGGGCAGAGCCTGCATTATGACGACAAGAGCTACATCCCGGCCGCTCACTATCAGAACAACTTCGTGCCCCGCGAACACGCGTGCTATACGTGCCACACCGACTACGGCATGTTCGGCACAGAAAAGGCCAAGATCAACGGACTACATCATATTTTTGTTCAGTATTTCGGAACTATTCCCAAGCCGGAAGATATCAAGCTCTACAAGCCGTTCCCTAACGCGACTTGCCTCCACTGCCATCTGGGGGCGCGGAAATTCGAGGAAGTGAACGGGCACCACAAGACACCGGACATGCTGGACAAGGTGAAAGCCGGAACTCTCTCCTGCACTTCGTCCGGTTGCCACGACACCATCCACGAAGTGAACGATCTCAAGGACTCCAAATTCTGGAAAGAAATCAAGGCGGCCAATTAAGAATGAACATCGAAAACAAACTACGGCGCGCCGCGCTGATTATTGCCCTGGGTCTCTTTCTCCAACTACTGTCGCTGCTGCCGCTGCACCCATTGGCCTTCATTGCATTCGTGGGTGTTGGAGTACCGATCATGGCGATAGGGGTGATCTTTTTCCTGCTGAGCCTTGTCACCCACTCCGAGGCACAGGGAAAGTAACGCTGAAAAGGGTATAATCAGGAAGGCGAAGGAGCCTTATGAACAAACTGATTATTACCTTTGTTGCCCTGATGGGAACCGTGGCGGGTGTGGCACTTGCGGCGGATGCCAAGGCTGGCGGCGAAGTCTTCAACAAGAGCTGCAAAGGTTGTCACGGTCCGGAGGGCGCAACTCCGAATGAAGCAGTCTCGAAGATGCTGGGGGCCCCGATTCCGGTTCTCGCTGCGGCCGATTTCCAGGCTTCGAAGACGGATGCCGACATCAAAAAGGCCATCACGGATGGCAAGGGCAAGATGCCGAAGGTAGCGTCTGTGACCGGTTCGTCGATTGATGATGTGGTCGCGTACGTCCGCAGCATCAAGAAGTAATTCAGTTCTCGCTTAGCGTTTTCACAGCCGCAGATCCGGTTCACCGGGTTTGCGGCTTTTTCTTTTTAAAAAACCGCTTGACATCGTAGTGATATACAGATATATATCACTTAGTGGACCTTTTCATCAATCCATCGGGCGAGCTTTCGATCTACCGCCAAATCATGCGGCAGATCACGGAAGCCATCGCGGGTGGAGTGCTGAAGCCGGGCGATAAGCTCGATTCGCACCGGGACCTCAGCGAGCAACTCGTCATCGCCCCGCTCACGGTGAAGAAAGCCTACGACGAGCTGGAAGCTCTCGGTTACATCGAGACGCAGCGCGGACGCGGCACGTTTGTCTGCGCCCGTCTGCCCCGCATCAATCCCGCTGAACAGGAAACTCAGTTGCGCGAAGCCGCGCGCAAACTCCTCTCGCAGGCATATCTGGCGGGCTTGAATTATTCCGCGGTTGAAAAACTTCTAAAAGAAGCCGATCGTGATCTGACCGGCTTACAAAAGGTGAAAGCATGACATCCATTCTCGAATTTCAGGACATCGCGAGATCTTATCAACGAGGCACACCGGTGCTTGACGGCGTTACGTTTTCGGTAGTGCCCGGCGAGGTTATCGGTCTGCTGGGGCGCAACGGCGCAGGCAAGACGACGCTGATCCGGATCGCGATGGGGATGCTGTTTCCCGAGCGCGGTTCAGTGCGCGTGTTCGGCCTTTCTCCAACGGAGGAACCGGTCGCGGTCAAGAAGCGAGTCGGGTATGTGGCCGAGGATCAGGTATTGCCCGCTCGTTTGACTATCGCGGAACTGATCGACTTTCATCGCTATCTGTTTCCGGAGTGGAACGAGGCGCTCGAACGGCAGTTGCTGGATCGCTTCCAGTTGGCGCGCGGCTCGAAGATTAAACACCTCAGCAAGGGACAGGCGCGGCAGGTGGCTTTGCTATGCGCCGTGTGCCATCGGCCGGAGTTGCTAATTCTGGATGAACCCGCCGGGGGACTCGATCCGGTTGCGCGGCGGGAGTTTCTGGAGACATCGATTCAGCTGCTGAATCGCGAAGGCACGGCGATTCTGTTTTCATCGCATCACATGACGGATGTGGAGCGGATCGGCGGGAGAGTGGTGCTGCTCGATAAGGGCAGAGTCAGGCTGGATCGCGAGCTCGATACTTTGCGTGAAGAGACCTGCCTCGCGATCGTACCGCGCGCGTCGGCTGGAGATTCGGCGCGAATCGAAGCTCAAATCGGGCGGATGGGCGGTTTTCTCGGAATGCGGGTGATTCATGACGACTGGCATGCGGTTTTCAATGGTGCACCGGAGGCGGTTCGGCAGGAGTTGCAGACCGAACTTGGGGTGAACGGAATCCGTTGCGCAGGTCTCCCGCTGGAGGAACTGTTCATTGAACTGGTGGGTGGCGATCGCCAGGCGGTGGTGGCGGCATGATCTGGCAGTTGATGAAGCTCGATCCAGCATGGGTCTGGCTGCCTTTCGTTATGCTCGCGTGCGGCGTATGGGGCGCGTTGAACGGCGGTTTCGCATTCTGGAATCTGCTGCTCATCGCGGGCGTTCTGGCCGCGGACCGGCAACCGGACACCCAGTTTCACGGCCCTCTCCCGATGACGGTGCGGCCGCTGCTGATCGAACGCTGTCTGGCCGCGCTGGCTTTGTTGTGGCTGCCGCTGATGGTCGGCGGCTTCTTTCTGAGTTTGAATCACAGCGCGGGCGTCACCTCCGGAACGGTGCTGGCGTTTGGATCGGTGATGTCGCTGGTCATGATTTGGCTCCAGACGACACGGATTAAGGGGCGAACGGGGTCCGAATGGCTGGCGGCTGTTCCGTTTCTGGTATGGACGGGATTCGCAATCAATCAGACGCTGCTCTCTGAAAAGACCTCGGAGTGGACGGTCTGGTTATCGCGTGAAACTGATCGCACAGGGATCGCGATTGCCCTGATTTGTCTGCCGGCGGGCGCTTTGTTTTTCGTACGGGCGTATCTTACGGCTCCGAAGTCTTTTGTCGTGCAGGAAAAAGCCCGCGTGGTCAAGGCATCTTCGGCGGCCAGACCAAAGCGCGCGCTGCGCATGACCTTCACCTTCGGATATGTCTGGATCATGTTCCTCCTGATTGGGCTGCTCGCGGGAGTGAGGCCGGCGTCGTTTGTGTCGGTCGTTCTATGGATCTATTTCGGGACGGCATGGACAGGAATCAGGGAAAAGATCCGGTGGCTGACGTTTCTTCCGGTTCGGCCAGATGCGCTGCTGGCCGCCGTTCTGTTGCCAGGCGTGCTTGCCGTAGCCACCGGGTACGCCGTCGGAACGCGCCTGCCGGCGGAGCAATGGCCATGGCTTCAATCCACAGGAAGTGGCGAGATCTTTCTTCGTCCGCTGACGGGATGCCAACCCAAAATCGTGCCGCCGGACGATTTCCTTGAGCCGCTCCGATCATCCAAAGCAGCGCCGGCGATTGTTGCCCCATGGGGCGAGACATTTCAGCCCGCAGTGCAGAGTGTTGACGGCATCGGAGTCTATAATCCCTGGGCGGTTGGGTGCAATAACACCGGTCAGTTTTTTGACTGGCAACTTGCGCGCGCCACGACGGCGGTCTATGGTGCTCCGATTCCCCGCGAAGAACTCAGCGGCCGGGTTCACGCGGTTGAACCGATTCGAAGTCAGCTATTGAACATTATCTTTCTGGCGGTAACTCTGATCCTGCTGCTGCTGGGTACGATGAGCCAGGATTGGTATCGGGCTCGCCGACTGGGCATCCCGGCGTTTGTCATCGTGGGGCTCAGCGTTGGTCCGTGCGCCATGCTCTTCTTTTCGCGGAGCGATATTGTGCGGGTGGCGTCATGGTCTTTGCCGTCGAACTTAGCGGCAGCGACTGCGCTCGCGATCGTTCCGCTGCTGTTGGTTTACTGGCTGACGTACAGGATGTTCCGCCAGCTGGAATTCATCGGCCCGCAAACCGCGAATGCAGGTAGAGCGTGATCTTGCAACTCATTCGGCGCGATCCCGGATGGCGTGTACTGCCGCACGTGACCGTGGGCGTGGCGGCACTCGTGGCTCTGTGGCATGTCTATGCACCTGTTGAGCGAACGAACGGCGCGCGCTTCCTGCTATTCGAGGTCTGCATGATTCCGCAGTTGCTGGCATTCATGGCAATGATCCCTCAATCTCAAGAGGCTCCTTTTCAAACGGCGCTTCCCATCACAGTGCGGCAGATCCTCCTCTCAAGATTGGTCTCGACAGCCACGATGATTGCCTTGCCATTGGCGGTGGCTGTAGCAATTCTCGAGGCGGTCGGAGACCCGGTGATTTCAGGGCTGCCCTACGGCCTCTGGGCGCTTCAAATGTGCGTCGCGCTGGGATTGCAGTACCTTGCAGTGCGTATTGAGAAGTTCAATCCCCTGGTTCTTCCGGTGGTCATGGCGGTCACGACCGTGAGCGCCGGGCTGACGCTCGATTGGCCGAAGTGGAAGGTCTTCGCGCTCTGGATTGGCATATTCATCCTGCCTTTCATCCCGAGTGCGCGAAAGGCGATCTCAAGATCGCGCGACAATCCGGGTTTGGGCAGTTCGCACCGGCCCTGGTGGCGTACAGGTATTCGGTTAATTCCGAAGTCGATGACTTGGTTTCTCGTGCCATTGTTTGTCTTAGCGATGTTTCCGATAAACGTCGGCCTCGGCTCGTTCCTGCTTCCCCAATGGTTCGGCGCCCGCTTTCAATATTCTTTTCTCCAGACGCTGCCAATCCGGCGCCGGTTCATGCTCGCGGCGATTGCGATCCCCACGCTCCTCGGACTATGCTCCGCGTACGAAATTCAGGTAAATTTTTTGCCGTCATTCCGGGGAGTGCATGCGGGTAGGGCGCAAAACCTTTCACTCTGGAATGAAATCGGGCGCCGCAATATGGAATGCAAAACGCTCAATGTGCTGCCTGCGAGACAATACTGGTTGCCCGCTCAGGCAGACCGTGCGCCATTAATCGTGGCGCCGTGGGGAGAATCCTTTCAGCCTACAGTGACGCGAATGTCCGGCGATGACTTGTATAACCCATTCGCTGTCGGCTGCTCCAATAGTCCGCGTTTTTTCCAATGGCAGTTTGAAAGGGCGACTTCGCGGGCTTACGGCAAGCCGCTGACTTATCAAGAGGACGTCATATTGCCTCGGGCTTCCGGCGTGCGAATCCAGTTATTGACTTTGGGTGGAATCGTGGCTTTCTCGCTGTTTTCACTGCTTACCGGGATGATCTTCGATTGGTACAGAATCAGGCGCTTCTCGAAGCGGGTGCGATATGGTTTGATGGTCCCGGCCGTGGCAGCGTTTATGGTCGCAATGTACTGGTGCTCAGATGACGAGATCATTTCGTGGCTAAACGGAGTGCTGCCCGCAAATTCTGCGCAAGCACTGGCTGTAATCGGCGTGCCAATTCTGATGTTGGCGATAGCATTAGACGCCGTCTTCCGGCAGCTTGAGTTTGCGCCGTTGCCGGTGCGAAAATAGGACATTGACTACAGAGACAGATGGCTCTCAATGGCTGCCTAAATTATTCCTGAGCCTTCGCGATTATTCGCTTCACAAGTTCGCTCAGGATCTCGCGGCGGGAATCACAGTCGGCCTGGTCGCCTTGCCGCTCGCAATGGCGTTCGGGATTTCATCCGGCGTCACTCCGCAGGCCGGCATCTATACCGCGGTCATCGCTGGCTTTCTGATTTCGGCTCTGGGTGGATCGCGGGTTCAGATTGGCGGACCCACCGGCGCGTTCGTCGTCATCGTCGCCGGCATCATTGCGAAATTCGGGATCGGAGGCCTGGCGGTCGTAACCCTGATGGCCGGGGCCATTCTCATCGTGATGGGAGCGACCGGGCTCGGTTCGGCAGTGCGCTTCATTCCTCGGCCGGTCACCATCGGTTTCACCAATGGCATTGCGCTGCTGATTGCTTCCACGGAAGTCAAGGATTTTTTCGGCCTCAAAACCCCGCCGGTTCCGAGCGAGTTTGTGCCACGCATCAGGCTGTTGATCGAGCATGCCGCAACGGCCAATCCCGCGGCGATTGGTGTAGCGGTCTTTTCCCTGGCAGTGGTCATCCTGATGCCAAAAGTGACGAAGCGGCTACCCGGTTCGATTGTGGCTTTGCTGATTTGCACGGCGGCGGGGCTGATGTTTCAGCTGCCACTCGAAACCATCGGCACGAAATTCGGCGGGATTCCCAGTGGCTTACCTCCATTTGCATTACCGGATCTGCGGCACGTCAATGTCATCCCACTCATTCCAGCCGCGTTCACAGTGGCGATGCTGGCGGCGATTGAAAGCCTGCTTTCGGCGGTGGTTGCCGACGGGATGTCGGGAGACCGCCACAATTCGAACGTGGAACTCATTGCGCAGGGAATCGCGAATCTTTGTTCGCCATTATTCGGCGGCATTCCGGCCACGGGCGCAATCGCCCGCACGGCCACCAATGTTCGTTCAGGCGCAAAGAGTCCGGTCGCGGGAATTGTTCATGCGCTGACGCTGCTCGTCATCCTGCTGGTGGCGGCTCCGGTGGCGAAGTTCATCCCGCTGGCCACGTTGGCGGCGGTGCTTTTTGTCGTGGCCTACAACATGGGCGAGTGGCGTGAGATCCGCGTTATCCTGCGTTTATCGAAAGCGGATATCGCGGTGTGGGCCACAACATTCGGGTTGACAGTTCTGGCCGATCTCACGATCGCGGTGGAAGTTGGGATGGGCCTGGCTGCTCTGCTTTACATCCACCGTATCTCGGAAACCACCAGCGTCACGCCTGTAACCGAGGACTATCTGCGTTCCGGTTATGCCCACATCCTCCAGGACAAGCAGTTGCCGCCGTACGTGATGATCCTGCGAATCCACGGGCCTTTTCTGTTCGGCACGACGGAGAAGCTGGCGGAGGCGACAAGGGACCTGACAACCTTTCCGCCCGTTCTCGCGCTGCGCCTGCGAAACATGACGGCGCTCGATGCCACGGGGCTGCACGCCATCGCGGTGCTGGCCAAACGGCTTCGGGATTCGGGCCGGACGCTGCTGCTTTGCGGAGCGCGCGATCAACCGCACGCGCTGATTTCGGAATCGGATCTGGCGGATGAAGTTGGCCGCGAGAATATTCTGCCGAATGTGGATGCAGCGCTGACCAGGGCACAGGAAGTTTATGCGGATTTCAGCGGCGTAGGCGGAGAGTTCGCGAAAGACATGACCAACGCGCCCGTCTGACCCCCTCACAAAGAGGGTCGCGAAAACGGTCATAATAGGGATCGGACCGGTGGAACCCACATTTCACAGCGGGCGTCCAGAGTACTTTATGCTACGCAAAGTCATTCCGTTGCTCCTGATTTCTTCGCTGGGTGCGTTCGCACAGTTTGGCGGCATTGGGCTGCCCGGCGGCATCAGTTTACCGGGCGGGACTTATCCCGGCGGGACTTATCCCGGCGGCACCTATCCCGGCGGCACCTATCCCGGTGGGACTTATCCCGGTGGGACTTATCCCGGCGGGCAAATTCCCGGCGGGCAAATTCCGGGTGGGCAAATTCCGGGTGGGCAAATACCGGCCGGAATACCGGGCAGCGGGCGTACGATGCCGGGCATGAATCAAATGCTCGAAGGCAACCTGCGGCAGATATCGCCTGTCGATCTTGCGATCGAAACGAGCGATTCGCGCATTATCCAGATGAGACTGGCGCAGAACGCTCGTCTTTATTCAACATTCGGAAGCGCCAGAATATCCGACTTCGATCCCGGCGATTTCGTCACCGTCCAGGCAACAGCGGATCTGAATGGCAACTTCCAGGCCAACACCGTGACGATGGAACGCAAAGGCACGCCGGAAGAGCGCCGCACGGCTTCTCAGCCTCTCAATACGTCGATGCATGCCGGAAATAACGGGAATTCGCAAAGCGGTAAGGCGAACGATCCGCCGAACGATTCGAGCGACAGTGATCGCCCGGTTCTGCGGCGCGCCGGTTCGGCTTCAGATTCGGACAATACATCCTCCCCCTCGGCATCGAATGACGACGGCCGTCCGCGAATGCACCGGGCGGATTCGGCGAGTTCGGACAGCAACAATTCGGCGCCGGTACAAACAGCGAGAGCTACTCCGATGCCCGGCGATCCCGGCCCGCCGACCATGCGTCGTGGGGCAGCGCCGCGGGATCAGGCAGCTTCGGATTCCAGCGGCGACTCCACTCCCTCGCGGCCAAGCGTGCGCGCCACTGAAGTGAACGGCGTAACGCAATTGCCCGCCGCGCCTCCGCAGGTGGCAAACGACAGACTGCCGTCGCCTTCAGGCACCTACGCCACGGACGATCCCATCATCGATAAGACCCGCGAGACAGCGTTCGAATTCACGGAATCCCTGCCGGACTATATCGTGAAGCAATTCACGACGCGGTATCAGTCGGATTCCTCCAGCCGCGGCAAGACGTCATGGCAGCCGATGGACCTCGTAAGCGCAGATGTCGTCATGGAAAACGGAAAAGAGACCTACAAGAATCTGATGGTCAATGGCAAGGCTACGAAGGATGTGGATAAGACGGGATCGTGGTCGGAGGGCGAGTTCGCCAGCACGATGCAGGCAATTCTCTCGCCTGCCAGCGACGCGCTGTTTACAAACAAGCGCTCGACGACGATTGTGAACCGCCCTGCCTACCGGTACGACTATTCCATCGAGCAGCCGCGTTCCAGCTGGCAGGTGTACGCCGGCGGTTCCAGGTTCCGGCCGGCTTACGGCGGGGCGATCTGGATCGACAAGGAAACGTCGCGTGTACTTCGGCTCGAAATGTCAGCCCGCAATATTCCCAAAGAGTTTCCGCTGGATCAGGTTGAATCCGCGGTCGATTACGATTTCGTGCTGATTGGCAGTAAGAAGTATTTGCTGCCGACGCATTCCGAAGCGTTGAGTTGCCAGCGGGGCACAACGGAATGCAGCCGCAATGTAATTGAATTCCGCAATTATAAAAAGTACGGCGCGGATTCCAATATCACGTTCGAAGATCCGGTCAAGTAGTTGCCGGCTTATTCGCGCGGGTAATCTGCCGCAGACTCGCCGCGGGCATTTCTATCCACCAGCCATCGCGTTCGCCGGTTTCTTTCAGCGACGCCCATTCGTTTCGCGCGATATCGACGACGAGTCCCGCGCCGAAATCGGCCTGAACCGACTGGGTGCGTTCGGTGATGCGTCCAAGATCCGCCCTGATACGATTGGCGCCTGGTCGCGTTGTAATTCGCAACTCTTCCGGACGCGCACAGAGAGCCACGCGATCGCCCCGGAAACAGCCGCGCAAATGCGGGCCATCTATTTCGGTTTCGAGCAGGCGTACTCGGCTGGTTTGGCGGCCGGGATCGAGTGTCAGAACTTCGGCTTCATAGAGATTAAAGCCGCCGAGCAAACGGGCCACATCGGCGGTACCGGGATTGCGGAGTAAATCGAGAGGCGCGGCACGATGCAGAATTGTCCCCGCGTCGTAGATCAACACCCGATCGGCCAGCACGAAGCACTCTTCGGGATTGTGAGTCACCAGCAGGATCGGGATGGCGAGTGACTGGCGGATTTCGAGAATGATGGAGTGAAGATCGGCGCGCAGGGTGGCATCGAGACCGTTGGCAGGTTCGTCCAGGAGTAAAGCCTGTGGGTTCGCAATCAGAGCGCGTGCGATGGAGCCTCGCTGTTTTTGCCCGCCGGAAAGTTCGCGGGGATAGCGGCCCGCAAGATCGGTAATGCGAAAACGATCCAGAAGCTCGGCAATCCGACGATGACGTTCCAGGCGCGGCAGACGAACCGCAGCGAAATCGAGATTGGCGCGCAATGTCATGTGAGGAAACAGCGCGTAATTCTGAAATACGTAGCCGCACTGGCGCTCACGCGGAGGACGGTGGACGTGCGCGCCGGAGTCAAACAGGATGCGATCGTTGAGGATGATGCGGCCGGAATCGGGGGCGGTGAATCCCGCGATTGTATCCAGAGTGAGAGTCTTGCCGGAGCCGCTGGGCCCGTAAAGAACGGTGACGCCCGGGGCCGCCTCAAATTCCACGTTGAGGGTGAAGCCTGCCGAATCCGGGCCTACCGGAAAATGCTTACTGATGTTGGCGCGGAGCATAGGTTAGAGGCTCACGCGCTTTCTCTCCAGGCGATTGGCAAGAAACACAATCGCGGCGGTCAGGATGGAAATCACGATGACGAGAACACGCGCTACCAGGGTATTCCCGGATTCCACAGCGTCGAATATCGCGATGGCAGCGGTCTGCGTACGGCCCGGAATATCGCCGGCAATCATCAGTGTGGCGCCGAAATCGCCGAGCGAGCGGGCGAAGGCGAGGACCGTCGCGGCCGCGATCGGGCGGCGCGCGAGCGGCAGGCTGATACGCCAGAACAGACGCCACTCGGAGGCACCCAAACTGCGGCCCGCGCGCTCGCAGGCGATGTCGACCGATTCGAGCGCGGCGCGGGACGACTTGATCAGCAGAGGGATTGCATGCAGCGTGGAAGCAATGACGGCAGCGCGCCAGGTAAAGACGAGCGGCGAACCTGTGATGGCTTCCCAGGCGCGGCCGAGCCAGCTGGAACGTCCGATGACAACGAGAAGGTAATAACCGAGAACCGTCGGCGGCAGCGCGAGGGGCAGGGTTGCGAGAGCATCTAACAGATCTTTGCCGGGAAAGTCGCGATTGGCGAGGAGCCATGCCAGCCAAAGGCCGATGGCCACGGCGATGAGCGTGGCGGCGGTGGCGACTTCGAGGCTGAGCCAGAGCGGAAACCAGTCGATGTGCATCGGTTGGAATCCTATTTTGGCATGGATATTTGATTATGGATATAGTGCGAACTGGTCGGAAGACCGGTTGGTCAGAATTTGACGGCGCCGTTATAACCCGTCATCTCCAGATAGCCGACTCCTTTGTTTGTGCCTTCGTAAGTGACAGCGCCTTCCCAGTAACTGGGGCCGGTCTTGCTGAGAAGTTCCTGATTATCGAGGGCGGCCTTGCAGGTGACATCCAGCTTGAGAGATGGCACGCGGATCCGCCAGCTGATCGGATACTTCCCCCATTTGGCGAGGGGTTCGAGGATAAAGTCCACTTTCTTCAGACGGTGAGCGTTTCCGGCGCTATCGATGAACGTGCCTGACGAATACGGGTCGATGGAGCCGTCCTGCTTACGCAGATCGAAGAGCATCAGTTCGGTGTTGTTGTCGAATTGCATGCTGAACCAGTCCCAGCCAGTCTGGTCGCCGGCGAGCTGTTCGGTGAACCATTCGTGATCCATCCAGGCTTGCCCTGAGACATCGAACGTGTTTTTGGCGGCCGTGATTCGGCCTGTGACCGACAACTTCGGGAATGAGACATAGTAAGATGCCTTTCCCCGCCCCGCGGCTTTTTGGCTGAGGCCGTTCTCGCCATTGATCACGAATGGCTTCACGGGTTTTAAATCCAGATGGAAGCGGAAGGGTCCTGCGATCGCATCCAGAGTTTGGGTGTCGGCGTTCCACTTCGCCTGCCAGTTACCGTTCCAGACACGCTGATCATGAAAGGAAGCGCCGGCGATTCCGGGACCTTCGCGATTCGGGCGTTCTTCATACCAGAAGTGCTTGCCATCGATGTCGGTGACCGCCGCATGAGCGAGATAAACGTCTTTGACGGCCCATGCCGATGGATTATCCGTGGTGCGGTTCTGGCCCTGCCGGAAAAAGACCAGCTCGAAGCCGAACCGTTTACCGTGCCCGTCCGCCACATTACCTGTGTAATACCACCATTCGGTGCGGAAGTCTTGGTGCTCGAAGTGATCGCGTGGAAACTGGTAGTGATAGCCGGGGAGAGCCTCGCGCCAGTCTGGTCCGTCAGCCAGGATGGGGACTGTCAGCAGAGCGGCGGCCAGCACGAAGGGATAAAAGGTCCGCAAGTTCCAGCTTATCGCTCTCCGATGGTAGCTTCGACAAGCGCTCTGCTGCAAACAGCATGTAATACGAGCCGCTCTTGCTAACATGAGGTTTCCACGATGGTCGTTGAGACACAGACAGCACGCTTCGACAGCATTGCCCTCGATTCGGGAGCGACGCTGAGCCCGGTTGAAATTGCATATGAGACGTATGGCAAGCTGAATGCCGCCGGCAGCAATGCGATCCTGATCGGGCACGCGTTCACCGGCGACGCGCACGCGGCTGGTGTGAATCACGAGGGCAAGCCGGGCTGGTGGGACAACATGATCGGTCCCGGCAAGGCTTTCGATACAGACCGCTACTTCATCATCTGCAGCAACGTATTGGGAGGTTGCCAGGGCACCAGCGGACCAGGTTGTGTGAATCCGGCCACCGGACGCGCTTATGCCATGAGCTTTCCGGTGATCACGATCCGCGACATGGTGCGTCTTCAGAAAATGCTGGTGGATTCGCTAAGCATCCGCCGCCTGCTCAGTGTCGCCGGCGGTTCCATGGGCGGAATGCAGGCACTGGAATGGGCCGTGAGCTACCCGGAGATGGTCCGTTCGGCGATTCCCATTGCGACGACCTGGCGCCACAGTGCGCAGCAGATTGCATTCAATGAGGTGGGCCGTCAGGCGATCATGGCTGATCCCGACTGGGCCAAAGGCGATTATTACGAGACGAAGCCGCCGGCGCGCGGGCTTTCCGTCGCCCGCATGGTGGGGCACATTACGTATATGAGCGACGAATCCATGCGTGAGAAGTTCGGCCGCCGCCTGCGGGAGAAAGAAAAATTCGGTTTCGATTTCGGAGTGGATTTCGAAGTGGAAAGTTATCTGCGCTACCGCGGCAATCAGTTCGTTTCGCGTTTCGACGCCAACTCGTATCTCTACATCACGAAGGCGGAGGACTACTTCGATCTGACGAATGGAACCGGTCGTCTGGTGGATGCGTTCAGCTCCGTCGATACGCGATTCCTGGTGATCAGTTTCACTTCGGACTGGCTGTATCCCAGTTATCAGTCGCAGGAAATTGTGCGCGTGCTGCGGCGCATCAACGGAGACGTGGCTTATTGCGATCTCCAGTCCAACTACGGTCACGATGCGTTCCTGGTCGATATCGCGGAGCAAACCGATCTGGTGCGCGGATTTCTGGAAAGCACGGCGCGGCTGGCGGAGGCGGCATGATGGCGACAAGTTCGCTTGAGGCCCGCCCCGATTTCAAGATCATCGCGGAAATTATTCAGCCGGGCACGCGAGTGCTTGACCTGGGTTGCGGAGAAGGCTTGCTGCTGGCGTGGCTGGCCGCTAACAAGAAGGTGCTGGCGCGGGGCGTAGAGATCGATTCGTCGGACGTGCGAAAAGCGATCGGGCGCGGAGTGTCGGCATACCAGGGCGACATCGATGAAGGGCTGGCGGATTATCCGGACAAAGCCTTCGATTACGTCATCCTGAGCCAGACTTTGCAGGAGACTCGCGCGCCGCTGCGGGTGCTGACGGAAATGCTGCGGGTGGGGCGGAAGGCAATCATTTCATTTCCGAACTTCGGGCACTGGCGAGTCAGGGCTGCGATGCTGTTCAGCGGTCAGGCGCCGAAGACGGATCTTTTTCCCTACGACTGGTACAACTCGCCGAATATCCATTTTCTTTCGATCAACGATTTTGAGGATCTTTGCCGCAAAAATGGATTTCCGATTGAGCGGCGGTATTTTTTGTCGGGTTCGAAGAACGTGAGTTGGCTACCGAATTTGTGGGCTCAGACAGCTGTGTTTTTGGTGGGTTAGGGCTTTTCCGCCACAGGCTACTTCACTCTGATGTCGCGCTCGGGCTCCACCTTCGCGCCGAGATCGCCGATTACACAAAACGGCAACGAAACCGCGCCCCAGGCCAGGGTTGCGGGAATCGTCACAAGCCCGGCCACCGCCGCGGGCGAAAACAGGGCCCGAACTCCCCACGTCAGACCGTTCTGCATGCCGGTCCCTAACGCCCGAACCCGATAGCGCCGCGGTATGATCCGCAGCTTCGCCACCGCGGCCTTCGCAACTTTGATTGGCTTACCGGTAGTCTCGATTGAGACTTCATTCACGTCGATCCCAACACAGTAACCGTCGATCGTCTCGCCGGTCTCGGTCGTGATTACGAGTTCGCGATCCTTCGTATGGTGGCAAACTTCCTTCCATGGAAGCTGAAAAGGTTCGGCGCAGAGAGAGACGCTGGCCAGCAAAAAAAGGGCAAGAGTTCTTTTCATAACGACTCCAGAATAGTGTTTCCAGCGGGGCCAGAGCCGCCGGTTGTGGCACTATTTCAAGGCGTCACAATCGCACATGCGCTTCAGTTCCGCGATGCTGAAGTCTGAGACGATGCGGAATACTCTGAATTGGCAACCGGCCGGCAACTGATTCGCAGCCACCACATCCGTGATTGCCAGCGCCCCGGCTTGCGCCCTCTCCTGCCAGCCCGCCAGCGAAGTATCCACCTCGCAAAGCTGTTCCGGTTCAATGCCCACGGCAATCAACACCGCGCGCGACCATCCGCGAAATTCTTTCGATGCGGAAACAATAGTGAGAATTGTGTTCGGCGCGGGACGAGGCTGGCCTTCGAGCGATAACGGAACGGAGCGCATTCGCAACACAAACAACGGGCTCTCCGGCGGGTATTGCCCGCGAACCGACGCCAGCCGCGTTTGCAGCGTGGCGATCAGGCAATCGGGCCCGGGTTCGGCGCCGCGTGCGCTCGGGATATCGATCTCCCGTTCCAGAATTTCACGTAATGCAGTCTCCGGCTCCGCAATGAAGATGCGGCCATATTTACGCGGATGGATCAGTTGCTCCAGCCGCAACAGGACAACATCGGGATCATGACCCAGTTCGTGCGATTCCCGCAGTAAACGGGCGAGCAATTGATCGAGCGGGTCCCGATCGGCCGCCTGCGCCTTTTGCGCGCGAACGTACAGGCCGCTTCCCCGGCGCAATTCAAGCCAGCCCTGTTCCAGAAGATTGTGATACGCCGCGCTGACCGTGTTGCTGTGGATCTTATGACGGCGCGCTATGGCGCGGATTCCGGGAAGTTTGTCGCCCGCGGGAAGATCTTCGCTGAGTATTCCGAGGATGATCTGCCGCACAAGCTGTTCGCGGACAGATACCTCGCTGTTTTTTGTAATCCAGAAACGCACGCGCTCAACTGAAGTGTACCCAGAGCCCCACGATAAAAGTGGTCACCATACCGGTCCAGGCAATGTCCACTTTGTCGAAGAGACGCTTGCCCCCGCCGCCCCATTGCATGGTCAATTCCTTTTCCGCCGCCGCGCTGCGCTGCGGCTCCAGCAGGCTGATCACTACCATCAGCAGGATGCAGAACAGGAACACAATCACGCTGTAGTTCAGGAAACTGAACTTCACCAAAGCGTTCCAGATACCGAGGTCCACCTGGAAAGCATCGTGCATTACGTCGAGTATGAAACGGCCCGCGCCGAGCAGGCCCCCGGTAATCAGCGTGGTGAAAGCCGCCCGCGCGGTGGCGCGCTTCCACAGCACGCCCACCAGGAAAGTGGCGGTAATGGGGGCTCCAATGTAGGCCTGAACGCTTTGCAGGTATTGGTAAATCTCGTTGCTCAGGTACTTGATCAGCGGCACCCACAGAATGCTGATGACCACAATGACGCCGGTAGCGATGCGGCCAACGTTGACCAGCCGCCGTTCGCTGGCATGCGGATGGGTCTTGCGAAAGATATCCATGGTGATCAGCGTCGAGCAGGAATTGAGCACGGAACTCATGGCGGACATGAGCGCGGCAAGCAGCGCGGCAACCATGAGGCCCACGAGACCCCGCGGGAGGAGCCGCAGCACCAGCGTCGGATAAGCGTTATCGCCGGTAACGATGGTCGGATATAGTGCTTTGGCGATCAGGCCGGGCAGCACCAGAATGAATACAGGCAGGATCTTCAGCGTTGCGCAGAAAAAGGTTCCCTTGCGGGCGTTTTCCACGTCCTTCGCGCTGAGAGTTTTTTGCACGATGGATTGATCTGTACACCAGTACCAGATGCCCAGAATCATTGTCCCGAAGAGGGTGCCGACCCAGGGGTAAACAGGATCGCTGGCTGGTTTGATCATGTGGAAGAAATCGGGCGGCAGGGCGGCCCGGAGACCGGCGAATCCGCCGACGTGAGAGAGGCCCACTGCACTGAGAACCACCGCGCCCGTGATTAAGACGAAAGACTGAAACAGATCCGTGTAGATCACGGCCTTCAGTCCGCCGGTGATCGTGTAGATGCCGGTCGCGACAACCAGAAGAATCGAAGTCGTCAGGTAATCCCAGCCCAGCACCGAGCGCATCAGAATGGCGCCGGCAAAAAGATGCACCGAGATCTTCGTGAACACGTACGCGATTAACGAGACCACGGTCAAATACCAGCGGCAGCGGGAATCGAAGCGCCGTTCCAGGAATTCCGGCATAGTGAAAACTTTCGACTTCAGGTAGTAAGGGACGAAAAGCCAGCCGAGGATAAACAGGCAGAAACTGGCCGACCATTCGTAGCAGCCTACGGCCAGGCCGCTGCTGGCGCCAGACCCTGCAAGCCCGATGAAGTGCTCACTGGAAATGTTGGTGGAGAACAGCGAGGCGCCTACGGCAAACCAGCCGATGCTGTGTCCCGCCAAAAAGTATTCGCTTGTGGTTTCCTTCTGCCGCCGCGAGTGATAGATGCCAATTCCGAAGACGACGAGGAAGTAAGCGATGATGACCAGGTTATCGAGCATTGGGGAAGCAGCCAATTGTATCGAAGGGCCCAACTTCGCGGCAACATGCGTCGACGCCGACCCTGCAACTAACTACGACCGCGAAAAACGCCGCGGAGACTGAAGAAAAGACCTTATCGGCGTGTATCGGCGTGAATCGGCGGCTATTTGGGTTTTTTCCGCAACCTGCTTTAGTCGTCGTTTCCGGAATCGCCGACCTTGAGCACCGCGAGAAAAGCTTCCTGCGGAATATCCACGCGACCCACACGCTTCATCCGCTTTTTGCCTTCCTTCTGCTTTTCAAGAAGCTTCCGCTTTCTCGAAATATCGCCGCCGTAGCATTTCGCGATGACGTTCTTCCGGATGGCCGAAATGGTCTCGCGCGCGATAATCTTCTGGCCGATCGCCGCCTGAAGCGCAATTTCGAACATCTGGCGCGGAATCAGTTTGCGCATTCGCTCGATCAGGGTTTTTCCCCGGTCGTAGGCATAATCGCGATGCACAATCAGGGAAAGGGCATCCACCGGTTCGCCGGCGATCAGCACGTCGAGCCGCACCATCGGCGAGACCCGGAACCCAGCCAGGTGATAATCCAGCGAGGCATACCCACGCGACACACTTTTCAGTTTGTCGTAGAAATCCATCACGACTTCGTTGAGAGGCATTTCGTACGTCAGCATGACGCGGCCCGACCCAATGTATTCGAACTTCTTCTGCACGCCGCGCTTGTCTTCCAGCAGAGCAAGGATGCCGCCCAGATATTCCTCGCGTGTGATTACCGCCGCATCGATAATCGGCTCTTCGATTTTTTCGATTTCCGTCGGTGTGGGGAACTTAGTTGGATTGTCCACCTCAATGAGTTCGCCCTTGGTCGTCGTGATGCGGTATCGAACACCGGGCGCAGTGGTGATCAGGTCGATATTGAACTCGCGTTCCAGCCGCTCCTGAACGATTTCGAGGTGCAGCAGCCCAAGAAATCCGCAGCGAAACCCGAAGCCAAGCGCCACCGAGTTTTCCGGTTCGAAGCTCATCGCGCTGTCGTTCAGCTGGAGCTTTTGCAGCGCGTCGCGTAAAAGTCCGTGCTCGTGAGACTCCACCGGATAAAGTCCGGCAAACACCATCGGCTTGATTTCTTCGAAACCGGGCAGCGGTTCGGCGGCCGGATTTACCGCATCCGTCACCGTGTCGCCGATCTTGGCATCCGCCACGTTTTTGATGTTGGCGTAAATGTAGCCAACCTCGCCGGCGACGAGTTCGGGCAGCGGAATCGCTTTGGGCGACTGATATCCCAAACCTTCCACGTCGAACTGCTGCCCGTTGGCCCAAAGCTTGATGCGTTGGTTCATGCGCAGCTTGCCGTCGATCACGCGCACCAGCACGATAACTCCGCGGTACGGATCGAACCAGGAATCGAAAATCAGGGCGCGGAGTGGTTTGTCGGCGTCGCCCGAAGGAGCGGGAACGCGTTTAACGATCGCTTCCAGAATTTCGTGAATCCCGACCCCTTGTTTCGCGCTGCACAAAATCGCATCGCTGGCGTCGATTCCAATCACTTCTTCAATCTGCTCCCGGACGCGCTCTGGTTCCGCCGCCGGCAGATCGATCTTGTTGATTACCGGAATAATTTCAAGATTGTGCTTCAAGGCGAGGTAAGTATTCGCGAGGGTCTGGGCTTCCACTCCCTGTGAGGCATCCACAATCAGCAACGCGCCTTCGCACGCCTGCAGGCTGCGCGAAACTTCGTAAGAAAAATCGACGTGGCCCGGCGTATCGATCAGGTTGAGCTGATACATTTGCCCGTCGTCGGCCTTATAGTCCAGCCGGACGGCGTGCGCTTTAATGGTGATGCCGCGCTCGCGTTCCAGATCCATGGAATCGAGCACCTGCTCCATCATTTCGCGCTTGGAAAGCGCGCCGGTCGTTTCGAGCAGACGGTCGGCCAGAGTGCTCTTGCCGTGGTCGATATGCGCGATGATAGAGAAATTGCGGATGAATGCGGGGACCATGCGGTAAGATAGGGCTGAATCTTCGATTATCCCATAGGCGCGGAACCCCTGCGAATATTGGTCGATCTGGCCTGGGAATACCTGACTCATGAGCAATGAAACTTATACTCCGCCGGCTGGCGGCACGGAAACCGGCAATGGAAAGCTCAGCGCCGAAGGACTGCGTCTTGCCGTTGTGGTGAGCCGCTTCAACAGTTTTGTGACAGACCGTCTGCGCGAAGGCGCTCTCGAAGCCATCGCACAGGCTGGCGGAACGATTTCCGAAGCCGACATCATCAGCATTCCCGGCGCGTGGGAATTTCCAGTGATCGTGCGCGCCATCGCGGGCCGCTACGACGCCATTATTTGCCTGGGCGCGGTAATTCGCGGCGACACCCCCCATTTCGACTACGTGGCCGGGGAAGCGGCGCGTGGAATTGCCGATGCGTCGACTGCGACCGGTATTCCGATGGCATTCGGCATTTTGACGACGAACACCGTTGAGCAGGCGACCGATCGCGCGGGCGGCAAGCATGGCAACAAAGGTTTTGACGCCGCCATGACCGCCATCGAAATGGCGCGTTTGCTCCAGCGGGTGAAGCCGCACAGGTTCAAACAACGCAAGCGGCGGATGCATCAATAATGGCCAGGCACAAAGCGCGGGAACAAACGCTGCAAATGCTTTTCGAGTGGGATCTGCGCCGCAGACCGCTCGATGAGATCTCTCGTGGTTATTATGAATCGCTGCTGGTAAGCGAGGATTCTGTGGCGAAACCGCGCCCCGACGCCTTCGCTCAGAATCTTCTCCAGGGCGTTACCGGCGAGGTCACTACACTCGACGAGTTGATTGCCCGGCATGCGGAGAACTGGCGCATCGAGCGAATGCCTACCGTTGACCGCAACGTCCTGCGAATTGCGGTATACGAAATGTTGCGGACCGATACGCCTGCCGCAATTGTGATCGATGAGGCGCTGGAACTGGCCCGCCGCTTCGCCGGCGAAGAGTCGGTCCAGTTTGTGAACGGAGTACTCGACGCCATTCGCAAAGAGCTTCCCGCAAAACTGCCCTTAGCAGGATGCTGAAAACGCAGTGATATCGCATGTGTTCCCCAGCAGCGGATCAAGGCCGAAAATAAAGGCCTTATCGGCGTGCATCGGCGTGAATCGTGGGCCATTTGGTTTTTTCTGCACCTGTTAGGTTAGGCAGCTGATTTCCTGCCAACTGCCGCTTTCCCGATACGTATGGCTTGTGTGAAGCCGCGTCTTCTTTTGCTGTTGATTCCCCTGCTCGCCTCCGCACAGACCGCGCAGGACATTATGGCGAAGGTCGCAATCAACCAGGAACGGGCGGAAAGTGCTCGGGCAGGCTTTGTTTACCGGCAGGACGTCCTGGTGCGCCTGCAACGCACCGATGGCAAACTGGCCCGCGAAGAAGATCGCGAATACACAGTCACCCCGGCGGCCGATGGCATCCAACGCGCACTGGTTCATTTTTCAGGCAAATACGGCATCAAGAGCAAGGAATTTTCATTCTCCGAACCGGGCGAGCATTACCGCGGCACGGACATCGATGCCGACATTGTGAAGAGCCTCGCCGATTCGTTCGGAAATGGCGAGGATTCGCGGGATGGCGTGAATCAGGATCTTTTCCCGCTCGCCGCCAATAAGCAAAAGGGCTACTCATTCGTTCTCGCGGGCGAAGAGAAGTACCACAACCACGACGTCTATCGAATCACCTTTGAACCACGCCAAAAGGACAAGCTCGCGGATGAACACGACGCACACTGGGCAGGCGAAGCGCTGATCGATAAAACCGACTTTGCGCCGGTGCTGATCACCACGCATCTCGCCCGCGGCATTCCGATTGTCGTGAAAACACTGCTGGGAACGAATCTCCAGCAGATCGGCTTCAAGATCGTCTACGAGAGATTCGACGATGGCCTCTGGTTCCCGGTGAACTACAGCGGCGAACTGAAGATGCGCATCCTTTTCATGTACGCCCGCACGGTCTCACTCAAACTCGTGAATTCGGAATTCAAACGCGCGGACGTAAAATCGACGATTACCTTCGAAAAATAATTACGCGAGGTTCAGGGCCTGTTTGAGCGCGCCCGACGAGTTGCCGATCTTTTCCTGCAACAGCATGATCGCCTGGATCAACTGCTCCGGACGTGGCGGGCAACCCGGTACAAAGACATCCACCGGAATTACCTGATTCACCGGCACCAGCGCATAATTATTGAATACGCCCGTCGAAGTCGCGCAGGCTCCCATCGAAATCACCCACTTGGGTTCGGGCATCTGCTGATACAGGTGCCGGATCACAGGCGCCATCTTGTTCGAAACCCGCCCCGCTATGATCATCAGATCGCTCTGCCGCGGCGAACCGCGAAATACCTCGGCGCCGAAGCGTGAAATATCGAAACGAGACGCGCTCATCGACATCATTTCGATCGCGCAGCAGGCCAGTCCGAACGCCATCGGCCAGATGGAATTCTTGCGGCCCCAGTTGATCACGCTGTCGAGCGTCGTCGTGAAGACGCCGGATTGCAGCAGGGCCTGATCCATGCTCTCGTTATCGATGTGCGAGAAGAGTTCTACCGGGCCACTGGCCAGCATTGTGCTCATGGTTCCATTGTGCCATGGCACTGTCCGGTATAGTCTCGTCACCCGGTTGATACACTGAGGCTGTGCCCAAAGGTCTCAGACGACTCATCTTGTGGGACTATCCGCGCGGAGTCTGGCAATACGACATTATCTGCGCCCTGATTCTTTTGTTCATCTTCGCTTCGCCCACCCGATGGTTCAACGATCAGCCCCGCATCCCGAACGCCGCACAGATTACTTCGCTCCCCGCGCAACCCGGCGAATCGGCTTTCTGGATCGATACTGGCCTCGTCACCTCGATTCCTGAAGAAAAGCGCCTCGATGAACTGGGCAAGATCCTGACCGCCCGCACCCGAAAACAGCACGTGATGACCCGCATCGAGCCGATTTACGATGCCGACAAAGAACTAAAGGGTTACATGGCGTTTTCCAAACCCTAAACCTTTACATTATTGAGAACAAAGGGCGTACCCATGCTGAACCTCTCCAGCGTCACATTAGCAGGGCTATCCACGATGCGTCGATTAACCTTCACCCTGAGCGTTTCCATCCTGGCCGGGGCGCTGCTCTGCCCGGCCGCGGATGACCCCCTTAATGCTGTCTATGCCCGTCTGGATGCGGCCGCGAAGAACTTTAAGGGAATCGCAGCCGATATTACTGATATCGAACACCATGCTCTGGTTCCCGACAGCGACGACGTGGCCAACGGCACAATCAAATTACTGCGCGTCAATCCAACCACCACCAAAGCTCTTATGGCAGTAAAGGGCGACACAGGCGACATGGTTTTATCGCTGGACGGACACAAGGGCCGGTCCTGGAACCGCAAGACGAACATTGTTGATGAAATGGATCTCGGCGACAAACAGGCAACGTTGAATCAGCTATTGCTGCTCGGCTTCGGTGGAACCAGCGCGGAACTGAAGAATGCATACGAAATAAGTTATGTGGGCGAAGAAAAGCTGAACGGCCAGCAAACATCCCACATCAAACTGGTGCCTAAATCCGCCGAGACCAGGCGCTCGTACAAACAGGCGGATCTGTGGTTTACCGAAAACGGGCTGGTCGCGCAGCAGAAGTTTCTGTTTCCCAGCGGCGATACGCGTCTGATGAAGTACAGCAATGTGAAGCCAGGAGCCATTCCTGCAAAGGATCTGGAATTACAACTTCCGAAGAACGCCACCATCCAGAAGCACTGACACCGACCCGAATGAAGGCCCCGTCTCAACGCCTGGCTTATCTCGACTGGATGCGCGGACTCGCAGCCATCACCATGCTGCAGGGCCATGTCTTCCATTCTTTTCTCCGCGACGACCTGCGCTCCGGCGGCCCTTATCTGGCCTCGCAATTCATCGGGGGCATGCCCCCCGCCGTTTTCATGTTCCTGCTCGGCGTCACGTTTGCGTTCGGCATGGATAGTCAGGAGCGAAAAGGCGCAACGGCGTCCGGCCGCTTCCGAGCGGCACTGAAACGCACCGGCCAAATCTTCGCACTCGCCGCCGCGTTTCGTCTCCAGATGTGGATCGTCTCCATCGACAAAAGCCCCTGGACGGACCTGCTGCGCGTCGATGTCCTAAACACCATGGCCTTCGCGCTGCTGGTGCTCTCGGTCATGGCGGTCTTCCGAACAGCCGAAAGAGTGCGGCTCTGCGCAATTCTCGGCGTGCTGATTGCAGCCGCCGGACCAGTGGTTTCCTCTCTCAATTGGGATGCGGTTCCGCCTCTGGTAAAACACTACTTGGCGCCCGACACGTTCTACTTCGGCTTCTTTCCCTGGGCCGCATTCGTCGCGTTCGGCATGAGCGCAGGCAGCCTTTTGCGCCAGTTGAATCGCGATCAGGTGGGCACCGCCATGCAGTGGCTGGGGGGCGCCGGCGTCACTCTCGCCTTCGGAGCGTGGTTCGCCTCGAATCTATCGTTCTCCGTCTATCCACACGTGGATTACTGGAAGGACAGTCCGGCCCTGATCTTCGTCAAGCTGGGCGTCCTGCTGATCATCCTGTCGTTTTCCTACGTCTGGAATCTCGGGCTGCGCCCGGGCCAGTGGAGCGTGGTCCGGCAGTTCGGCATCACCAGTCTGCTGGTTTATTGGGTCCACGTGGAACTGGTCTACGGCAGATCCCTTTGGTTTCTCAAAGAGAATCTGACTCTGCCACAAACCATCGCCGCCGCCATCGCGGTCACCTTCACCATGCTCGGCGTATCCCTGCTGCGCACCAACTGGACAGCGGTACGCCAGTGGGTACGCCAACCCGGCTGGAAGCTTGCCGAACCAGCGTGGTTCGCAAAATCCGAGCCGACCGAAGCTTCCGGCGACTGAAAACCCGGCCTCCGTTTCCGAGCTAACATAAAAGCGGGGCTTTTCTGTGCTGGAACAAGCGGGCCTGACCACCAGGCAATCGCCCTTCGTCGAGCACGAGCGACACGAAGGCCACGTCTTCATCGAACAGCCCTACGAACTCTATTCCGAAGCTAATCAGGAAGCGTGGCGCAAGCTCTTCTCCCGCATGCGCCCCCGCTGGGACCGCTACGCCAACGCCAGGTTCCTCGAAGGCATCGATCTGCTCCATCTCGACCCGGCTCGCATTCCGCGTCTCACCGATATCAACCGTCGTCTCGGCCCGCTCACTGGCTTCGAAGCGAAAGCGGTGAGCGGCTACATCCCCGCGTTTCTGTTCTTCGACTGCCTCCGCAACCGCCGCTTTCCCACCACCGTCACCATCCGCCCCGCGGGAGCCCTCGCCTACCTCCCCGAGCCGGACATTTTTCATGACGTCGCCGGACATGTTCCCATGCACACGGACAAGGCCTTCGCGGCAACCCTGGTCCGCTTCGGCGAATGCGCGCGAACGGCGGCAGAAATCGCAGCCGGCATCCACGATCCGGACGAACGGGTGCACCGCCTCAGCAGCATCATGCGCGCCATGGCCCGTTTCTTCTGGTTCACCATTGAGTTCGGGCTCATGAAATCCCCCGACGGTCTGCGAGTCTACGGCAGCGGCCTGCTGAGTTCGTTCGGCGAAATCGAACACGCCATTGCCGCGCCCGACGTCCAGCGCTATCCGCTCCAGCCGGAGTGGGTAATCAATCAGGGTTTCGCGATCGACCGCTACCAGCCCTTGCTCTTCGTCGTGGACTCGTTCGACCACCTGTTCACGCTGGTGGATACGCTCGAAAAATGGATGCGCTCCGGCAAGTTGAACCACGTCGCACCCGGCGAACCGGAAGTGAACGAGAAGGATTTGAACAGTTTTCTGAGCGGGATGCGCTGAAGCGTGCCGGTTTCCCAAATGATAGAATTCGGATTCCCCCACTCTACCCATATGACTAATCCGATGGCCCGTCCCCTGGCGGAAGCCGATCCCGATATCTACCGGCTGATTCAGAAAGAGGCTGACCGCCAGAACGGTCAGATCGAACTGATCGCCAGCGAAAATTTCACCTCCGAAGCCATCCTCGAAGCGACCGGCAGCGTCCTCACCAACAAGTACGCCGAAGGCTATCCAGGCAAGCGCTACTACGGCGGCTGCGAGTTTGTCGATCAGGTGGAAGACATCGCCCGCGACCGCGCCAAAAAACTCTTTGGCGCCGAATACGTCAACGTCCAGCCGCACTCCGGATCACAGGCCAATCAGGCCGCCTTCGCCGCAATCCTTCAGCCTGGCGACACCATCATGGGCCTCGACCTCGCTCATGGCGGCCATCTCACCCACGGCCACAAGCTGAACTTTTCCGGCAAGACTTATCACGTGGTCGGCTATCAGGTCGGCAAAGAAGACGAGCGCGTCGATTTTGAACACGTCGCCCGCCTCGCCGATGAGCACAAGCCCAAAATGATCATCGCCGGCGGCAGCGCCTACCCCCGGCAATGGGATTTCGCGAAGTTTCGCGAGATTGCCGATTCCGTCGGCGCATTTCTCGTAGTCGACATGGCCCACTTCTCCGGCCTGGTGGCCGCCGGCCTGCATCCCAACCCCTGCGAATACGCGGACATCGTCACCTCCACCACCCACAAAACGCTGCGTGGACCCCGCTCCGGCCTCATCCTCGCGCGCGAAAAATACGGTGCCGCCATCGACAAAAACGTATTCCCCGGCGTTCAGGGCGGACCCCTCATGCACGTAGTCGCGGCCAAAGCCGTCTGCTTCCTCGAAGCCCTCCAGCCCGAGTTCAAGGAATACCAGGCGCAGGTGATCGCCAACGCGAAAGCGCTGGCCATGGGCATGCGCGCTGAAGGCTTCCGTGTGGTTTCCGGCGGTACCGATACCCATTTGCTTCTGCTCGATGTCTTCTCCAAAGGCGTGCGTGGCCGCGAAGCCGAAAACGCCCTCGACGCCGCCCGCATCACGGTCAACAAAAACGCCATCCCCTTCGATACCAATCCTCCGATGAACCCCAGCGGCATCCGCCTGGGCAGCCCCGCCGTTACCACCCGGGGCTTCAAAGAACGCGAGATGCAGGAAGTGGCATCCTGTATTGCCGACGTTGTGCGCGATATCAATTCCGAGGAAACCATCGCCGCCGTTCGCGCGCGTGTCCAGGCTCTCACGGACCGCTTCCCCCTTTACAGTTGGCGGCGTTCGCAGGCATAATCGCCACAGGCCGCCCACGTGAAAATTGCGCTCGACGTTCGCCGGATTCGCGACTTTGGCGTCGGCACGTACATCCGCAACCTTCTGCGCGCACTCGCGGCGCAGCATTCGCCGCACGAATTCCATCTGGTCTGCGCCGCCGAAGACCAGCCGCAGATTCCCGAACTACCCGCTAATTTCCAGATTGAAATCTACAACCGGCGCGATTCGGCCCGCGCCGACCATTTCGGCCTGCCGCAGTTTCTCACCAAACTCGGCGTGGATCTGACCCATATCCCCTTCCATCGCGTGCCGCTCATGATGCGGCAGCCCTACGTCGTGACCATTCACGATCTCAGCAGCCTGTTCTATGACGATGCAACCGGAATGCTGCACGCCGCCCGCGTCTTCCGCCTGAAG
>JAICJH010000149.1 GCA_025928545.1 Bryobacteraceae bacterium
CACAGAATGAACGGACGTGCGCCGAATGACAGTTCCTGGGTGTGAGCTTGTCGGTTTTCCCGAACAGGTATGGCGGCTTCGAGCCGCCGCTCGACGACGAGGGACGGCGGAGGATCGAAGAGCGTATCCTGAAACAGCTCACGGGCGAGTTCGGCGGCGTGCCTCAGCATCGGCAGGCTCCGGACAGACCGATGCGACGAAAATCGGCGAAGAGGCGTTCAGAGCCGGCAGCGGCAGAACTTGTGTTCAGAATTGTGTTCAAAAAGCGCCGAAGAGGCGGAAGAAACAGCATGTGGCCGAAGAGGAGGGCCTGAAAACACAATAATTTAGCTGATTTTCAGTTAGCTTCGAACCAGTAGGTCGGGAGTTCGAGTCTCTCCGGGCGCGCCAGAAGAATCAATAACTTTTAACGCTTGTGAGGAGCGTTAGAGCATTTTCGTAATAATCATAGGGGATAGCCGCAGTGGCGGAAGTAGTTGACGGCGTTTTGGGGGGAGATAGTGGAAAGTGCTTCGGGGATCGCCTCCTGAAGGGCGGTAACAGAGCGGGTCTTGAGTTGACGCAGCTTCTGTTTGACTTGGGCCCAGCATTTTTCGATCGGGTTGAGGTCCGGCGAGTAGGGAGGCAGGTAACAGAGTGCTGCGCCGGTTTGTTCAATGAGTTCCCGTACGCCGTCCACTTTGTGCGCTCCGAGATTGTCCATGACGACCAGTTGACCGGGTTTCAATTGTGGACAAAGAACGTGTTCCAGATAAGCCCGGAAGACATCGCCATCGGTGGGTGCTTCGATGGACATCGTTGCTACCCAGCCGGAAACGGCGACCGCTCCCAGCACCGTCAGGGTTCGCCAGCGGCCGGCAGGAACTCCTTCCTCGACGCGCGCGCCGCGCAACGCCCGTCCATAACGCCGCGTCATTTCCGTCGTGACGCCGCTCTCGTCGACGAAGAGGAGTTGCGCCGGATCGATTCGCCCGGCTTCCTGCTGCCAGAACTGGCGTTGTGCTTTGACCCGGTCACTGTCCCGCTCGGAGGCGTGGAGTGACTTTTTTTGAGACGCAGCCCCATCCGCTTCAGCATTACCCAAAGTTGCGTGATTCCGATTCCGATGCCTTTGTGGCGCCGCAGGTCTTGCTGTAGTTCCGCCAACGTCCGGTCTGGTTGCTCTTTCACCCGTGATCGCAGATACTCCACCGCTTCCGGAGTCAGCCGGCTCCTGGGGCCACGCTTACCCCCCGCCGGCCTTTCCATCTTCCCGGTCCGGCGCAGCGTGGCGGAGATCTTCTCGGCCCAGCCAACGCTCACATGAAAGCGAGCCGCAAGCTCAGCCAGACTTCCTTCCCCCTGCTCATGTGCTTCCAGAAACTTTCGACGCAAATCATCTGAATAGGCTCGCGCCATTCTTCTCGGCGGCAGAAGATCTTCCAGAGCTCCTTATATTATCCAAGAAACTGCTCTAGCGCGATGTCCGAATCGGCTGGCCGCTTACGAGTGCATTGGCCAGCTCCGGAGCTAAGGCAAAGGCAGTCCGAGCGACTGAAGCAGCGCTCGAAAGCGCGCATCCCCTCGCAAGCCGTCGAAGCGGGGATCTATTCCCAGGAATGCCGCTCGGGGCGACCGTTCCCGTACCGCGGCCTTGAGCAACTCGAATACCCGGCCCTCGTTTCCGGGCGCCAGATGCGCGATCGCCAGATCATAGGACGAAACGAATTCGCTCTCGGACATCTGCTCCAGGTGCTTCGCCACGCGAGCGGCCTCCTCGCGTCGTCCCGCTGCGCCATAAGCGTGGGCCAGCGCAGCCTCATACATTGAGCCCTTCTCCACGACGGTCGCCTTTTCGAATTCGCGAATCGCCTGGTTGAGCATTCCCTTTTGTTCGTACGCCAGGCCGAGAACCAGGCGCGCCGGTCCGAAGTTCGGATCCATTTCTACGGCGTTACGCCCGTCCTGAATTGCGCGGTCGTATTGGCGCGCGTAGAAATACCGCGAACTGACCCAGGCGTTGATGATGTTCGAAAGGGGATCGAGTTCACGCGCCCGCTCCGATTCAGCAATCGCTTCCTTGTGCCGGCCCACGAGGGACAGGAACTCCCCATACCAGTGGTGAGCATTGGCGTAATTCGAATTGAGCTCGATCGCCCGCCGGAACTCGCGTTCCGCTCCGGCCCAGTCGCGGTCGTAATAAAGCTTCACGAAGGCGAGAGAAGTATGCGCTTCGGCCAGCGAATCATCCGCAGTCAGCGCCTTTTCGATTGCCGCCTCCGCATGCGGGAAGGTTTCGGAAGGAGCCAGATATCCATACCATCCAAGCGGGATCCAGCTGTCCGCCAGGCCGTCATATGCTAGTGCATATTCCGGGTCTTTGTCGATGGCCTGCTGGAAAAAACCGATCGCCATTTTCAGCCCGGCCGCCGTTCGCCTGTTCGAAAGATACCGGCCCTTGGCGTACTTCTGGTAAGCGTCGGGATCGGCGGCGCGAACATACGCAGCATGTGGATCCGTCAATCGCGTACGTTCAGGTTCGGTCAATGTGACTCGGATCTCGCTCGCGATCTTTCCGGCCACGCTCGCCTGCAGCGCGAAAATATCTCGCAGGTCCCCTTCGTAGCTCTGGCTCCAAAGCCGCTTGTCCGTACTTGCTTCCGTCAGATCGACGTTGATTCTCACGCGATCCCCGAAACGCAGCACCGAGCCGTCCACCACCGCATCCACCTTCAATTCGCGCCCGATCTCGGGAAGTGACTTGCCGCTGCCCCGGTAATGCATGGAAGAGGTTCGCGAAATCACACGAAGGGCGCTGATGCCCTGCAGGTGATGCCGGAGCGCGTCCGTCATGCCATCCACGAAATAGTCCTGGTTCCGGTCCTGCGAAAGGTTCGCGAGTGGAAGCACCGCCAGGGTGCGGATCGGGCCGGAACCGCGCGACGCGCTTCGATAGGCATTGGCGAGCATGATCCCCGCCGCCGCAAGAATCACGGCCAGTGCAGCCGCCGTTACGACCATCGGCCGGCGCCGCTTCGCCGGCTGCGTCGTCGGCGCCGGCGCAGCAGTGTCTTGTGGAACTTCAGCCGGACAATTCAGCGGAGCGATGAAACGATAACCGCGACGCGCGAGCGTCTCAATAAACCGCGGCGATTGCGCCGAGTCCCCGAGCGCCGCCCGCAGCCGCTTCATGGCGGCGTTCAGGCTGTGTTCGAAATCGACGTAGGTTTCGGCGGCCCAGAGCCGCTTCTGTAACTCGTCGCGCGTCACTACTTCGCCGGCATGCTCGATCAGCATCGACAACAAATCGAGCGGCTGGCCCTGAAGCCGCACCCGCATGCCGTTTTTCCGCAGTTCGCCTGTTTCAGGATCGAACTCGAACGGTCCGAAGCAGATGCTCCTGTAGCCCGGAACCGGTTTCGTGTGGCCCTCCAGGTTCAGGATTCTAACATCGCTCAACGCCCTTTTCGCGGCCTGTCACCACGGCCCGTAAGTCCCACAGAATGAACGGATTCTCATGTCACCTCGATTTCACCCGCCGTGCATTGCGCCTCGAGCCTGTATTGAGTGAATTTCGCTCCATGCGACGACAAATGCTCATTTA
>JAICJH010000026.1 GCA_025928545.1 Bryobacteraceae bacterium
AACTTTCAGGCTGGCCTGATTAACATTGCTTCGAGGCGAATGGCGCCGAGAGCGATCACCAGAGGGCGGAGTGTTTATAATTGACCGGCGCGGCGTTAGTCCGCCGCGCTACAGAAGCCGCTCAATTCATTGGCGGCGGGTGATACGGGGCTTGCAACGACATGGGCAACCGACCCGCCGCAACGACGTTCTTTTTCCTCGCCGCAATGCGTTCGAAAAAGAATGTCGCTGTTATTTGAAAATCGAAATTTTATCCCCACACATCGTGGGATACGTGTCTTTGTACTTTGCGGAATGCTGAAAAGTAATCGTGGCGGCATCCGCACGAACTTCGAATGCATGAAATAATCGTCTGGTCTTTCTATGACAAAAATCTGTTTGTTCACCCTCCTCCTCGCGTCAATGGTTCATGCGCTCGATTTCTCCGGAGCCACCATCGTTGTCCCCGCCGACGCCCCCGCCCGCCAGCAAAACGCTGCCCGCATGCTCAGTGAGGAAATTACAAAGCGAACCCAATTGCGCATTCCGGTCGCCAACCTCATGCCCGGCAAAGGCCCGGCGATCCTGCTCCGTGCCGGCAATGGCCCCGGCCATGAAGGCTTCACCATCGCCTCCGCGCATCCAGCCGAACGCCCCGTCGTTACCGTAAAGGGCGACGACGAGCGCGGCGTCATCTTCGGCGCCGGCGCACTCCTGCGCCAGTTCCGCATGGGCCGCCAGCAGCTTGAACTCGCTCCCGATCTCGACATTCAAAGCAAACCCGCCACCGCCATCCGCGGCCACCAGCTCGGCTACCGCCCGAAATCCAACACGTATGACGCCTGGACCGTCCCTATGTGGGAGCAGTACATTCGCGATCTGGCCGTCTTCGGCACAAACACCATCGAACTCATTCCGCCGCGCTCCGACGATGCCGCCGACAGCCCCCACTTTCCCCTCGCTCAAATCGACATGATGAGCGAAATGTCGCGCATCGCCGACGAATACGCCATGGATGTTTCCATCTGGTATCCGGCCATGGATAAGGATTATGCCGACCCGAAAACCGTCTCCTTCGCGCTCGAAGAATGGGGCAATGTTTTCCGCAAACTGCCGCGCGTCGATGCCGTCTTCGTTCCCGGCGGCGATCCCGGCCACACGCAGCCCAAATACCTCATGGCCCTGCTCGAAAAGGAAACTGCCGTCCTCCATCGCTCGCACCCCAGAGCGCAGATGTGGGTGTCCCCCCAGAGTTTCGACCGCGCCTGGCTTGATGAATTCTACGGCATTCTGGATCAACAGCCAGACTGGCTCACGGGCGTCGTCTTTGGTCCCCAGGCCCGGGGCAGCATCGAACAGCTGCGCGCCCGCGTGCCGAAGCGCTATCAGGTCCGCTTCTATCCCGATATCACGCACAGCCGAGGAGCGGAATTTCCCGTCGAAGACTGGGACTTTGCCTTCGCCACCACAGAAGGCCGCGAAGGCATCAACCCGCGTCCTGTTGCCGAAGCCGCCATCTTCCACCGTTATTCGCAGTTCTCCAACGGCTTTGTCACTTACTCGGAAGGCTGCAATGACGACTTCAATAAGATTCTTTGGAGCAGCCTCGGCTGGAATCCCGGCGCAAAAATCGAAGACATTGTCCACGACTACAGCCAGTACTTCATCTCGGCCGACCTCGCGGACGATTTCAGCAAAGGCCTCATCGGGCTCGAACAAAACTGGAAGGGCCCTCTCTCCGCGAATACTGGCGTGGACACCAACCTTGCGCTTTTCCAGAGCCTCGAAAAACGAGCCACTCCGCGCGACAAACTGAATTGGCGCTTCCAGCAGGCCCTCTATCGCGCCCACTATGATGCTTATGAGCGCAAACGTTTGGCAATCGAGACCGACCGGCAAACCCGCGCGCTGGCGGCCCTGAAATCCAGCGGAATGGCTGCCGCTGCCAAAATTCTCGATGAGGATCAACTTACCGCGGAGGCACAGGCCCTTCGCGCCCGCGTCTTCGAACTCGCCGAAGCGCTTTATCAAAGCATCCGCATGCAGCTCAGCGTGTCCAAATATCAGGCCATCAGCCTTGGCCGCGGCGCCAATCTCGATTCCATCGACTTCGCCCTCAATGACCGCCTCTGGCTGAAAAACGAATTCGCGAAAATCGCCAAAGCCCCCGCCGCCCGGCAGGCGGCGATGATCGACCGCATCGTTAACTGGACCAACCCCGGCCCGGGCGGCTTCTATGACGACCTCGGCGATCCCAACCGGCAGCCCCATCTCGTGCGCGGAGAACCGTACGCCAAAGACCCGGATTTTCTCCTTTCCCCCTACATCGGTTTCGGCGATTCCGAGCCGCGGGCCGGCAATCGCGTCTCCTGGTACACCACCGCGGAGACACTCGGCGAAACGCCGCTGAAGCTGCACTACGAAAATCTCGATCCCAAAGCGCAATACAAAGTGCGCGTTGTCTACGGTGGAGACGTTCCAAAACTTCCCATCCGTCTCATGGCGAACGCCGTTCAGATTCACGATCTGCAACCCAAGCCATCGCCTCAGACGCCGCTCGAATTCGACATCCCGCGTGAAGCGACCCAATCCGGCGAACTCACGCTCGAATGGTCGAAGCAGGCAGGGCAGGGAGGTAGCGGACGTGGCACTCAGGTCTGTGAAGTATGGCTGATTCGGAACTAAGCCGCGGCGCTCGGGCTGCGCGCTACCGCTGGCACGTGGTGGCGATGCTCTGGGGGATCGCGTTTTTCAACTACGCCGACCGCCAGGCGATCTTCTCCGTATTCCCGCTGCTCCAGAAATCGATGAGCCTTTCCAACGTGCAACTGGGGCTGCTCGGCAGCGCCTTTGCCTGGGTATATGGCCTGGGGGCGCTCTTCGCTGGAAACATCGTCGACAGGGTCCGCCGGAAAACGGCGATCCTCGGAGGCCTCTACGCCTGGAGTGCAATTTGTATGGCGACGGCGGCCGCTACCGGCTTCCGCGGCCTCTTCACAATGCGGGCTCTGGAAGGCATAGGAGAAGCCTTCTATTTCCCCGCAAGTATGTCGCTGGTCAGCGATTATCACGGCCCGGCCACACGCTCGCGGGCAATCGGAGCGCACCAGACCAGTGTCTATATCGGCACTATCGCCGGAGGTTTTTTCGCCGGCCTCATCGGTCAGCAGTACGGCTGGCGCTGGAGCTTCATTGTCTTCGGAGGAGCGGGCATCCTGCTCGGCCTCGTCCTGAGCCGCTGGCTGCATGAGCCCGCGCGCGGCCAGGCCGAAAATATTTCCGTCCCGTCGCGACTCTCGCTCGGCGAAACAGTCCGCGTCATCGTCACCCGGCCCGGCGCTCTGCTCTTGCTCGCAGCGTTCTTCTGCGCCAACTTCGTGGCCGTTGTGCTGCTCACCTGGATGCCAAAATTCCTCTTCGACCGCTACCACATGTCGCTGGCGATGTCCGGCCTGACAGCCACAATCTACGTCCAGTTGGCCAGCATGGTCGGCGCAGTTTGCGGAGGCTACCTCGCCGATCGCTGGAGTCTCACCCGCCGCGGCGGCCGCATGCGCGTTCAAATGTTGGGCGTCCTCGGCGGAGCCCCCTGCGTCGTTCTCTGCGGCATGACCCAATCGCTGGCCTGGCTGATAGCCGCCCTCACAATCTGGGGTTTTTTCAAAGGCCTCTACGACGCGAATATCTTCGCCTCGGTCTTCGATGTCATCAGCCCGGAGGCGCGGGGCTCGGCGGCGGGGCTGATGAACACAGTGGGCTGGCTGGGCGGCGGCGGATCCGCGCCCATCGTAATCGCCTGGCTTTCCTCTATCTACGGTTTAGGCGGAGCCATCGCGACAGCCGCGGCGGTTTACGTCGCCGCCGGAATACTCCTCTTCAGCGCGGCGCGCGCCGTTGAAAGAAAGGACCGTTCATTTCATCGTTCACAAGCAGTGACATCGTGAAGCCGCGCGTTTCCCATGTCCGCGCGATCCGCATCTTGAACTGCTCTGAAATTTCGAGCGCACTCATCGGCCGTTCGTACTGGTAGAAGCGGCCGAAAAACCACTGGAAGGCGGCCGTCTTCCGCACTCCCCACGGATCGATCTCCGTGTCATAAACCAGCATCAGCGGCGGTGGATCGCTCTGGAGCGCAGCCATCGTGGAGGGCCGGAAATCGGGCACCTCGCGGACCCGGTGGGGCAGCATCAGATAACCGTTGCTCGGCCGCGCCAACGCCGTCGTCATCGGAAACGTTGTCACCACGGTGCTGTCGTAAGTGTCGGCCGCGAAGGCCGCCTCTCGCATAACGTCGGTAAAGGTCACGAACATGAGGTTATTTTCGAAAGGAAAAGGATAAGGAGGATTGATGAAATTCGCAGCCAGCAGACAGGTCACCAGACAGCCGATAGCGATGCGCCGGGGGCGTTCCAGCAAAGCCCGCGAGGAGACGGCGAATGCCGCATACAGAATCGGCAATACCGGCAGCAGGTAGCGCTCGAGCACGGCACCCCCCAGCAGCGTTACCGTCACCACGTGCGCGGCGGTAAGGGCGGCGGCAATTCGCCACGGCCGATCGCGCAGCAGGGGCATCCGTTTCCACGCATACAGAAACGCCGCCGTTCCGATGAAATGCCCGGAGCCGATCAAAAGATAGTAGAGCCTTCGGAACAGGGCAAACAGAAACCGGACGGGATTCAAAGGGTATCGAACGTTGTAGTTGGCAAAGCCGGAGTTTCCAAACCAATGACCAGTGAAATAGCGCAGCGCCCCCAGCCAGATCGCGAGCGAAGCCAGCGGCAGCAGGAACCAGAGCGCCCCGCGTCTGTCGTCTTCCCACAGCAGCCAGCCGCCCAACACCAGAGGCACGACGACGCCGGTCTCTTTCACCATCACCAGCGCGATACACGCCATCGCCGAAGCGCGAAAGCGGTTTTGAAGGAACAGCAGCAGCGCCAGTGCCGTCAGTCCCATCGCAGGCATATCGAGCTGAGCCAGGATTGCCTGCGCATAGAACAGCGGCGAGATGCAGAGCAGCGCGACAGCCACAAACGCGGGTGTCCCGGGACTCCCCCGCGAGAGTTCGATGGCAAGCAGGAAGGTCACCATCGCCCCGAACGATGCCCACAAAAGCATCGCAATCCGCGTGACCGGAATGGAAAATCCAAACAATTTCCAGGCCATGGCCAGCCACGTCTCTACCCCGGGCGGATGGACGTTGGGTGTTGCGCTGTGAGGAATCCACCAGCCATGCTGGTAGAGGTCGGTCGCGGCCGGAATGAACTGCCCGGCTTCATCCCAGTAATAAGGAAGGCGCAGCAGCGGACCGTGGGCCATCACGATCACCCCCGCGAGGAGCGCAAATATAATGACGTACGACCGGGGGCGGACCCGCCTGCGTACCAGCGTCATCGTGATTTACTGAACGAATCCGGAACCGGCCCGCGGCTCCAGCTTGATCTCTCCGAAAGCCGCTTCGTACTGGCTCACGTTCTGCTGCATCAATCCCAGCAGCGCCTTCGCCTGTTGCGGGCTCAGATAGATTCCCTGAAAATTCTGGATGTCCACATGTTCCGGCACGGTCTGATTAATTGTGCCGAACATCAGATAAAAATCCCAGAGGTTCACTCGAATCTGCACGCTGTTGGCGTAGGTTTCCCGGTAATCGGCGCTCTTCTGCAGAACGATCCGGGGAGGGTTGGGTGTCATCGCCCTCCATGGTAGCGCAGGTTGCAGCCAACACAGCCGGCGCGCTACCATTCGATTTCCTCCTCTTTTTATCCGAATGCCCGTCCAGCCGAGAAAAATTCTGGCCGTCATGACCGACCTGTTCTTTTCCGCCAAGATCCACGATATGGCGAAAAAATTCGGCATGGCCGTTGAGTTCGTGAAAGACAAGCCGACCGTGCTTGAGAAGGTAAAGGAGAAGCCGGCGCTGGTGATTTTCGATCTCAACTGCGACGCCGCCGAACCACTCAACATCATCCGCGCCATGAAAAGCGATCCGGAAACGAAGCGCGTCAGCACCATCGGTTTTGTGTCGCACGTGCAGACGGATCTGAAACTGGAGGCTCAGGAAAGCGGCTGCGACATGGTCGTCGCCCGCAGCGTCTTCGCGCAGAACCTGCCGACGATCCTGAAGCGCCACGCGACCGCTCCCGTCGCGCGCTAGCCGCCACCGCCCATCGGGCGCCGCTGTCTGTGCTAGCCTGAAATTGCTTCAGCAGCACGCTGGCGTTGTATTTGGGAAGCTGGTGAAAATCCAGCACGGCCCCGCCACTGTAAGCGCCGAGGATCTCTTCACAGGCCACTGTCCTTCAACGGATGGGAAGGCGAAGGGAATCCGATGACGCGCAAGTCAGGAGACCGGCCCGCGTGAATCCGTGGACGTATTGCGTCCCATGGCTATAGAACTGCGGAGGCGGAAAGGACAGCAGCTCAGGGCTGCTTGTTTATGAACACACACAGAATAATTTTCTGTACGCTCGCATTGTCGGCGTACGTTTTTGAGGCTAAGGCCGCCGCACTGAAAGGGGTTGTCGTCGATCCTTCCGGACATGGCATTCCCGGCGCGCAGATCGCCGCCGTCAATGCCCTCGGGGTCATCACCCAACAGGTCACCGACGACCGCGGGGCGTTCAACCTCTACATTTCGCCACTCTATGAAAGCGTGCAGGTTCGCGCGGCGGCGCAGGGCTTTCAGACCACTACCGTCCCGGCCGGGATTACGATGATCCGGCTGCAACTCGCCCCGCAGGCAGAATCCATTCGCGTGACTGCTTCGGCTATCGATGCGATTCCCAGCCAGCAGGGCACCCAGGTCAGCGTGATCACGAGCGCCGATCTTCGCGAACGCAATGAAGGGCTGGCGGTGGATGTTCTGCGCACACTTCCCGGGATGGTGTTCGCCCAGGATGGCGCGCGCGGCGCGGTCGCCGATCTGTTCGTCCGTGGAGGCAATTCCAACGCGAACCTTGTTCTGTTTAACGGCGTGCCGATCAACAGCTTTTACTATGGGGGCCTGTTCGATTTCGCTCATCTGCCGTCCGACGCCATTGAGGAAGTGCAGGTGGCGCGCGGCCCGCAGTCCGCGATTTACGGGTCGTACGCGCAGGGCGGTGTCGTGAGCTTCGAAACACGATCGCCCGCCAACGGCCCGGCCTTCGACTTCATCGCTGAGGGCGGAACACACCGCGAAAACCGCTTTGCGCTCAGCGGAGAATCCATGCTTTCGCGCGGGTGGGGGCTTGCCGGATCATTGTCCAGTCTGATCGCCAACGGGCCGGTGCCGAACAGCGATTACCGCGACGACGGCATCCTGCTGGCGCTCGACCACCGCTGGCGCACTCAGAGCTTGTCTGTCTTTGGAAATTTCAACTCCAACGATGTTGGCGAGCCCGGACCGGACGGATCGAATCCCGTCGGCCTCTACAGCGGAATCGACCGCATCAGCCGCAGCAAGAACAACACGTCCACATACGGCGCGCATTACAGCGATCAAATGTCCGACAATTTTCGCCTCGATCTGATGGCGGGCATGTTCTGGAATAACAATCTCTATATCAGCCCTTACGGTCCGAGCTTCAATAAGGATTTGAGCGGCAACGGCGAAGCGCGCGGCACGTACGCGATCAGCAAGAATATGACTGTCGCGGCGGGTTACGTTTTCCATCGCGAAGAGATGCGCAACACGTACGTCAACACGACCGACGGGTCGAGTTTTCTTCTGCGCCGCGACGACATCAGCGAATACCTGGAATATCGTCTTTCGGTGGGGAAATTGTTCGTGAATATGGGCGTGCGCAACGAGCGCTACAAAATGCCGGTCGTGCCGGGAAATGCTTTCGGCTTTCCGCCGCGCCCCGATTTTCCCGCGCGTACCGATACCGAAGTGAGTCCGAAATTCGCAGCTGCTTACGCCCTGATGCCAGCGACGCGGTTGCACGCGTCGTACGGAACCGGAATACGTCCTCCCGGTGGCGCCGATCTGGCATTCACCAACAATCCGGCGTTGCTGCCGGAGCGCACCCAAAGCTATGACGCGGGCGTCGAGCAACACCTGTTTGGAAACAAACTCTCGATCGATGCAACATGGTTCCACAACCGTTATAAAGATCTGATCGTTTCACTCGGCGGAACTTTATCGAAGCTGTCACTGTATTCCACCGGCAATCTGGCCAATTCGCGGGCCGAGGGAATTGAAACCTCCGCGCAACTGCGGCCCGCGCGCTGGCTTTCGCTGAACGCCAGCTATACGTGGCTACAGTCGGAAGTTCTGTCGCTCAACGGCAGCACCGGGCTGGTGCAGAGCTATTACTATCTGGGGCAGCCGTTGTTGCGGCGGCCGAAACAATCCGGAACTCTGGTGGCCACCTTCCGCCGCGGGCGCGCGGATCTGAATTTCGTCGGCTACTGGCGCGGCCACACGCTGGATGTGGAACCGAACTACGGCGCTTTTGCCGGCTTATATAAGAACGCCGGTTACCAAAGCGCCGCGATCAATCTGAACCTGCGGCTTCGCGGAAATCTGACCGTGTATGCCAATCTGCGGAACGCTTTCAATCAACGGTACGAAGAGATCTACGGCTATCCGGCGCCGCTACTCAACGTCGTGGCGGGCCTCAAGTGGAGTTTGGCTCGTGCCAGATAACGTCTTTCATCAACCCCGGCTCGCCATCAACCGCGTCTACACGCGGGGTGGCGACACGGGTCAGACAAGCCTGGTTGGTGGGCAGCGGGTCCTGAAGGACGACCTTCGGATCGAGGCATATGGAACTGTCGACGAACTCAACAGCTTCGTCGGCCTGGCGCGGGAATCGGCGCTCGAGCTTTCCGGACAGGCTCCGGCGCTCGCCGCTCTGGCAGGAATTCTGCGCCGCGTCCAGCATGAATTGTTCAATCTGGGGTCGGTGCTGGCTACGTTGCCCAGCGACCTTCATCCGAAACAGCCGCGGGTGACTGCGGCTGAATCGACGCAGCTCGAATTCGAGATGGATCGGATGAACGAGCATCTGGAGCCGCTGCGGTCTTTCGTGCTGCCGGGCGGTTCGCGTCTCAACGCCGAGCTCCACGTATGCCGCACCGTGTGCCGTCGGGCGGAACGGATCTGCGTGGGGTTGGCGGCTCGCGAGGACGTGGACGGCGAAATCGTGAAATACCTCAACCGGCTCAGCGACGCGTTTTTTGTCTGGAGCCGTTGGGCGAGCCGTCAACTGGGGGCTCCGGAGAATCTCTGGGAGCCGAATGCCGCCGCTTCCGGACAACCCGAAACGGAGTAAACCACGGTCGCCGAACAGGCGCTACCATAGGAGTTAACAAAATGAGCAACCAGAATCAATCCCGCAATTACGCCATCGGACTCACAGTGCTCAGCGCGCTGGGCCGGCTGATTCCGCACGCGCCGAACGTGACGCCGGTTGGCGGCTCCTGCCTTTTCGCGGGTTCGCGCATCGGCGGATATCTGGCATATCTTCTGCCGCTCGCGGTGATGATCGCGACCGACCCGATTGTCGGCGCGGCCGGCGGCGCGCACGGCGGCTATACGTTTGGCTCACCGGTTATCTACGCCAGTTTCATGATCAACGTCCTGATCGGCCGTGTGTTGGTGCGGAAGGTGAGCGGCCTGCGCGTGGGCGCGGCGGCTTTGCTTTGCAGCACTCAATTCTTCCTGCTCTCGAACTTCACGGTGTGGCTGGCGGCGGCCCGGGGCACGTCGCATCTGTACGCGCTGAACTTCAGCGGCCTGGTTGAATGCTATGCGGCGGCCATCCCATTCTGGGGGCGGACGCTGGCGGGCGATCTGTTCTATTCCGGCGCGCTGTTCGGAATGTATGCGCTGCTGGCGCGGCGGACGGCTGCGGCAGACAATCGCGCCACTGCCTGAGAAGCGATTACGAGGTCGGCTGACCTATGGCGAACGGAATTCTCAAAGGACTAGCAGTTGCGGCCGGCACCGGCCTCGCCATGGGTTTCACCAGCGCACGATCCAGGACGCGTGTGCGCATCGTTTCGGGGCCACGAATCATTCCCATGCCACCGCCCTCGGCCGAGCCTGTAGAATCTGACGATGAGCTTCTGGATATCGAGCCGTTGCTGGATCGCGTGGAGCGGCTCGAGTATCGGCTGGAGGCGATCGTCGCCCCGGCTACGCTGCCTCATCAGCCTGCCAGAGTTCCTGAGGATTTCGCCGAAGCGATAGCGGCTTTGGAGCGGCGGGTGGAAGAGAATACCCGCGATCTGGCTTTGCTGCGGGAGCAGATCACGCAGGCGGAAAAACGCGCGGCAGGCTCTGTGGCCGCGGTGCGGCAAAGCATCGAGCAAACCCGCGCCGAAGTTCCGGCGATTGTGGAACGCCACATCTCGACACGCATCGACGATCTTCAGAGGCGTTTCTCCGCTGAGATTGAGCAATCTCAGCAGCACACGCTGGAGATGTTCGAGAGCGTTATCGAGGAGAAGATTTCGTCGCGCATTGGTTCGATTGAACGCGCATTGGCGGAGCAGGCCGGATCGATCCAGAGCCTGAACAGCCGGGCGACGGAGACGGATAACAACCTCCAGCGTTTAGTTACCGCCATTGAAAAGCTTTGCGAGCGCTCGCAGTTGATACCGCTGCCGCCGACGCCGCGCGGTCCGTTTGAATCGCAGCTGGACGATGCGATGAAGCGCGAACCTGTCGTTCCGGTGGTGCGGACTCAGGAGCCTGTGCCTCCGCCCGCTTTTACGGGCATAGAGAATAAGGCGCAGAAGAAATCGTTTTTCTCGTTTCGCGGTGTGATCGTGGCCGGGCTGGGCTTGCTGGCTTCGCGTTTCTGGGCTTAGGTGTCGCTGTCCACGCCCATGCCGGCGCTCATATTGACACGCCGGCCACCCATCCCCAGATCTTCCACAGTCTTCGCGGGATTGTAATAGAGGATGCGTCCGCAGCTCTCGCAAGTCATGATGGTTTCGCCCTTTTTCAGGTCCTGAAAAAATTGGGGGCGCAGCATAATGTTGCAGCGTCCGCAGCGGCCACCCACCGTTTCCGTAATGCCCACGCCAGCGCGACCTTTGCGGATGCGATCGTAATTTGAGGCTACCGACGGCGTCATCTGCGCCACGATTCCGGTGCGCTCGCTCTTGAGAGTCTCTATTTCCTTCTGATCGGCGGCGGTACGCTCGCGTGCAGTCGCCTTTTCCGACTCCACTTCCTTCTTTTCGGCGGCAAGCGAAACCTCAGCGGCCTTCACATTCTTTTCGAGCGGCTCGGCATTCCCCATCAGGTCGAGGATGAGGTCTTCGGCCTTGCGAATTTCCTGAGTGGCGAACTCGATCTCATGCTGGAAGGCCTTGTATTGCTCATTGTTCTTGGCCTCCATCATCTGGCCCTTGAGCTTTGAGATCTTCTGATCGTGGGCCTGGATTTCTCCTTCGAGACGCTTGCGATCCTTTTGATTGGCGAGCAGCGCGGCCTTGTCGTGATCGAGACGCCGGAGGTGCCCTTCCAGTTTCTTTTCAATCTCCGCGATGTGTTTGGGGAGGGTGGCGATTTCCTTCGTCAGTTCCATGACCCTGTCATCGAGAATCTGGAGTCGGATGGCGTGCTGAATGTCTGGAAGCATCGATTATTCAGTAGTCTAACAAACGGAGGGCCGGAACTTCCGCAGGATGGACGCGCGCGCCTCGGCGACCTCAGCGATTCCGAGTGCGGAGGCCGCCAGATAGAAAACAATCGCACCAGCGGGAACTCCGATGACGATGTCGGCGATTCGCGCGAGACGGGCGGAAGGCAAGTAAAGATGACAAGCGGTTGTCATGCCGAACACCACAGCACCCATGACGGCAGCTGCCGCCAGAATCTTACTCAGGCTGACCGCAATCACGCGTCCATTGATTCCGCCAATGCGTGGACGTATGAATAGCGCGAGCAGGATGGCATTGAAAGTGGAGACCAGCGACAACGACAGCGCGAGTCCGGCGTATCCGAACGTGTGCACCAGCAGGAAAGCTGCAATCGCATTCACCAATACAGATGCCATGCTCACGAACATCGGCGTGCGCGCGTCACCGAGCGCGTAGAACGCGGGGGCCAGCAGTCTGACGGCAGCGTAGCCGGCGAGGCCTGGCGCATAGAAAGACAGCGCGAGGCCGGTCTGATGGGTATCGAACGGGAGAAAATGCCCGTGCTGGTAGACGATCGCAATCATGCTTTCGCCGAGCAGAAGCAGGCCGAGCGAGGACGGAATGGTCAACAGCAGCACGGTCACGATGGAACGTGAGAGTGTGTCGCGGAAGGCGGCGAGATTACCGTCGGCCGCGCTCTTTGAAATCCTGGGCAGGGTGGCGGACGCGATGGAAACGCCGAACAGCCCCATCGGCAGTTGCATGAATCGCATCGCGTAAGAGAGCCAACTGACCGGACCATTGATGACGTGACCCGCGCTGTCGCGAATTCCGGCGGCGAAATTCGTGTTGACGAGGAGATTGATCTGCAGCGCGGCGCCGCCCAGAATGGCCGGCCCCATGAGACGAAGGATGTGGCGGACGCCTTCGTGGCGGAGATTCCATTGCGGCCTGAACGCAAAGCCGGTGCGCCATACGGCCGGCAGCTGAAACACGAGCTGCGCGGCGCCGCCGAAAAGAATTCCATAGGCCATGCCCTGTACGGGGCTGATGCCGAGGTGCGGCCCGAGCCAGTAGCCGAGGGCGAGTCCGAAGACGATGGAGCCCACGTTAAACAGAGTGGACGAAAAAGCAGGCACACCATATTGCCGCGACGCGAAGAGAATGCCCTGCGCCTGAGCCGCCAGAGCAATGAGCAGGAGGAACGGAAACATGGTCCGCACCATTTGCGTGGCCAGTTCGAATTTGCCGGGGACGGCATGGAAGCCCGGCGCGAAGATCTGGACAAATGTGGCGCTGAACAGCATGCCGAGCGCACAGATAATGCCGACGATAACAATGAGCAGGGTCGCGGTGATGTTCGAAAGGTCGCGGGCTTCTCCGGGAGTTTTTGTGGTGAGATAACGGGTGAAAGTGGGAACGAAGGCGGAGGAAAGAGCGCCTTCGGCGAACAGATCGCGCGCGAGATTGGCGATGCGGTAGCCGACCAGGTAGGCGTCAAATGTGGCGCCCGCGCCGAACAGCCAGCCGAGCACGCTTTCGCGCATCAGACCTGTGATGCGGCTGCCGGCTACCGCCGCGGACACAATGCCGGCCGAGCGCAGAAAGCCGTCGTGAGATGGTTGATCCGGAGTGGCGGGCTGTGACTTCGGGATCAGGATTCAATCCTGCGGAGATCGACGTCGGCACGCACGGCGCGAGCCTGTTCGAGAGTGGCGAATTGCATTCCGGGCAGCTTAGCGGACGCTGTTCCGGAAGCGACAGCCCATGCGAGCGCATCCGGGAAATCATCGCCATTCTCGGTGGACCAGAGAACCGCGGCTGCCATCGCATCGCCCGCTCCGATGGGTGAGATGGCCTCGATCCGCGGGGGAATTGCCTCCCACATCAAAGTGCCGGAGGCTCCGATTGCACCGCGGCTTCCGAGCGACAATACCACGGAATGCGCTCCCATGGCCTGAATTCTGCGCGCGGCGGCGACGGCGCTGGATCGTGTGAGCAGCACCGTATTGAGCAGATGTTCGGCTTCCTGCTGATTGGGTGTGACGATGGTCGGTTGGGCTTCGATGCCACGGGAGAGCGCATCGCCATCGGTATCGAGAAGGGTGCGGACGTTCTTCTTTCTGGCGCGCTCGATGAGATGCGCGTAGAAATCGGCGGGCACTCCGGGGGGCAGACTGCCGCAGAGCATGAGCCATGTGGCGGAGCCGAGGTAGGCTTCCACGGTGGATTCGACGTTGGCTACTTCTTCGCGATCGAGGCGCGGGCCGGCTTCGTTGAGCTTGACGGTGAGGCCATGACGATCCGTGATGGTGAGGTTGAGGCGGATGTCGTTGCGGATTGGCACGGTGGCGACGGGGAAGCCGCAGTGATCCATGAATTTCTCAAAGCGAACGGCAGGCTCGCCGCCGGCGGGCAGGATGGCAAGGGTCTTGCCGCCAAAGTTGTGAATGACGCAGGACGCGTTGATGCCTCGTCCACCGGCGGAATCGCTGCTGGAGAGGATGTAGGCGCGGTCATCGAAAGCGAGGCGATCGACAGCGATGGTGCGGTCGATGGCCGGGTTCATGGTGAGCGTGAGTATCAAGTTTCTATGGTGGCATACGGGGTGAGCGAGGGGACAGTGTAGACTGGATAAATCGGGCTGTGGCGCAGCCTGGCTAGCGCGCTTGCTTGGGGTGCAAGAGGTCGTGGGTTCGAATCCCGCCAGCCCGACCAACCAATTCAACCACATACGGGAGATTGCCACAGGCTCCCGGAAACTTGATTACAGCCGAGCGCGAAGTATCCGCCGCCAATCCGAACCGGCGCGGCCCGAAGCACAAGCCAGCGAAGAAGACAAACTGCCGGAAGTCTACAAGGCCGAGACGCGGGAAATCCTGCGTCGATACCGTGAGAGGTTGGAATTACCGCGGCGCAATTAGCCCGTCACGCCCTCTACAATCCAAACCTCTCCCCCAGAAGGCAAGCCGTCAGCAAGTGCATGAACGGGCCCTCCATTACAATCTTCTCCGCATCATTGGCCTTCAGCGTCTCATCAAGCATCTGAATCGCACCCGCCCGCCGTAAATGCGGCACGCGATCCATTGCTTTACTGCGGAGCGTGTCCTGTAAAAGCATATGCAGCGGCTCGTCAGGTTTCAGAAGCGCCGGCGGCGAAAGAAACGGATGTTTCTGCCGCTCGTAAACCGTCGGCGTCAGATGTGGTTTCATCGCCTCGCGCAGGACATACTTTTCCACCGTCCCGCGAATCTTCTGCGTCACCGGCAGCGTTCGCGAAAATTCCACAACCTTATGATCCAGAAACGGCAGCCGCCCCTCAACAGAATGCGCCATTTCCATCCGATCCCCCAATACCGTCAAAATGTAGTTCGGCAGCACACCTTTATTCCCCAGATAAAGGCTCTGATTGACCGGATGCCGCCCAGCCATTTGTCCTGCCACGTCGAGCCGGTCCAGCAATCCCGCCATAATGTCGTCAATCGGAGCCGGCAAATCGAGTGCGGCCTTCATTCGCTCCGCAGTCGCCTTGTTCGCTTCCATGTAGGCTGGAAAATATCCCAGGCGATTCACGTACGCCTGATTGGGAACCACAGGATTTGGAGCCAGCAGCAATCCCGCCGAAACAGAATTGCTTGCACGAAGCGCCGCAGCACTGTCTCCTCCCTCTCCGCCCATACCCGCCGACATCGCCGCGCCGTTATGCCGGATCAGATCCATCCGGAAAAACGGATACCCGGCAAGCACTTCGTCTGAACCTTCGCCCGTGAGCACCACCTTATATCCGGCATGGCGCACCGCCCTGCTGAGTGCGAATTTCGCGGCGCAGTGTCCATTGAAAAAAAGTGTTTCGCCATGCCACACCGCGTTGCTCAGATCGTCTGCAATCTGGCGATGCCGCATAGGAATCATGGTGAATTCGGCGCCTGCGCGTGCCGCCATCTCCCGCGCGATCGGGCCTTCGTCATACAGCGCATGATCGAAGCTCAGCGAAAATGCCCGTACGCGACCCGGCGCATGTCTCGCCATCAGGGCCAATACGGTGCAGGAGTCAATCCCGCCGCTGAGATAGCAACCGACGGGCACGTCCGCGCGCATGCGGGTACGGACCGCTTCATCCAGCACCGCTCCGAACTCCGCCGCATAATCTTCATCCGAACGGTTCTGCGGAAGATCCTCTTCACGCGGAAGATTCCAATCCCAGTACCTGTGCAGGGTGCAATCCCTTCCGCGAGAGATGAGGTAACAACCGGCCGGTATCGACAAAACATCGCGGAACAACGTCACCGGCGCGATTCCGGAAAATGCGAGCACGCGAGCCATGCCCTCCTGGTCCCAGGCAGCCGGAACACCCGCCGCATGCAGCGCCTTCACCTCCGAGCCCAGCACCAGGCGTCCGCCGGCCTGGGAATAGAACAGCGGTTTGATCCCAAACCGGTCACGGCCTGCAAACAGCGTACGTGTCCGCGCGTCCCACAGTATGAACGCATACTCACCGCGTAAATGGTGGACACAATCCACCCCGAACTCCTCGTACAGATGCAGCAGGATTTCGCTGTCGCTGCGGGTGCGAAACCGATGGCCGCGCCCTTCAAGATCTTTGCGGAGCGTCTCGAAGTCGTAGAATTCCCCGTTCACCACAACGTGAATCGTCTCGTCTTCGTTTGAGATCGGCTGATCGCCCGTGGAAAGGTCGATGATGCTCAGCCGAGTATGGCCCAGGCAAATATCGTGTTCCGCGGATTCCCACAGACCCTGCGAATCCGGCCCCCGATGGTGCAGCGTTGCCATCCCGCGTCGCACCGCGCTTGCGACATCACCACCCCGCGAATCGAATACACCCGCAATTCCGCACTTGATTGGTTTCTCCCAGGCCCGCAGTATATACGATCTTACGGGACATACCGCGGTTTTAGGTGAGCCGCAAAAAAGCGGCGCCATTGGCCCAATAGGTACGGTGATATGACCCTGGACCAGTGCGACTCTGGTGGATGATTAAGGCTCGGGCTCGATCGCATGGGATCAAACCTGCGGCCAATTGCCTGTTGCCGAGGTCACATGTGACCAGCTACACTCAAATACTCTATGCTGGCAACTGGCCCGGGGCGCTGTCTGATGACTTTGGTGTTCGGTGCGGGACTCTGCTTCGCTCAAAAACCCGCGCCGCGCGTTTACATTGCTAATACCGAACAGCGCACTATCGCCTCTTCGAAAATCGGCCGCCGTTACGATCTCTTCATGTCCCTGCCGCAAAACTACGCCACCTCAAAGCAGTCTTATCCAGTGCTCTACGTTCTGGATGGATGGCATTTCCCGTTGATGGCGTTTATTCAAGACAACAGCGCTTTTTCCGGGCGCATGCCGCCAGTGATCATAGTCAATGTCGGGCAATCGCCCGCCAGAGATGCAATGACCCTCCGCGCCCGCGATTTCACACCCATGGCGGAACCCCAAAAGCCAAATTCCGGCGGCGGGCCTGCCTTTCTCGATTTTCTCGAAAATGAACTGATACCTTTTATCGACGCCACCTACCGCACGAATCGCTCTGACCGCGGACTTCTTGGGCACTCTCTGGGAGCCTCGTTCGCCCTATATGCACTCGAGCAACGCCCTCACTTGTTTCAGCGTATCGTTGCGGCAAGCCTGCTTTGCCCGCTGATGCTGCGTTCTTCACTGAAACTCGCCGCTTACTTGGCGCCGTGTCTGCTCCCGTTCGCCTTGATCTTTCAGTGGGAGCGGAGGATGAGTTGGGGCTCGCAAAGAGTACGTCCGAATTTGCTCAGGTCCTCAGCGAAGTCAAGCCCAGCGGTCTCGATTACCGCTTCACCCAATACGCAGGAGAAAACCACAACTCCGTTCGACTGGTCTCTTTCCCCGCTGGCCTCTACTGGGTGTATCGCCCAGACAAGTAGTTGGTGGGCAGTCCTTCCTGGGGCTGAGGACCTTTTCTGCTTCGGTGCAGCGCGCTGTTTTCTCAGCCTGAATAATGCAAAGCAATGGCAGCTATGAACCCGACGATCAGATCGCCGGATTACGCGGACGGGTTCGGTATAAATCGCGACCTTTTTTGCGTGGGAGTCGGAACCTGGCTGCTGGTAATGTTGCGGGGGACCCCACCGGCTCTGGCCGTGGTGAACGACCGCTTGCTTCCACTTTTTGGATATTGGCGAGCGTCTTTATCCCGAACTTCGACGCCATTTATGGTGACAGGACAGCTAAATCGACTGGTGGCCGCAGCGGACAACGACAATATGGATGGTAAGTGAATCTCATATCATCCAATGAACAATTCGCCAATACAAGCATTAAAGTATTAGTTGTCGGGCAGGTGATCGTATGACACGCTGGGCTGGATTGTGAAGAATCGCTCAATCTGTGCCACTCGTCGAGACGGCAATTAATCCATAGGTCCCGCGATTGCCTGCTTTCCCGGCATGTCACACCCGCCCCACCGCATCCGTGCCTTTGGGTACACCGCCTTTTTTCTCCTGACGTCCTTCGCCCGCGCCCAGTCTCCTGTCCGTACTACCGACTCCGTCTCGCCGCAGGACGGCAGCGGAGGGAGTCAGGCGTTTACCTTTGTGTTCTCCGACAGCGCAGGTTACCAAGAGCTGATCTCCAATTTTGTTCCCCGTATTCTTTTCACGAGTGGTTCGGGTGCTCCCTTCTGCTGGCTGGCAGTGGGACCCGCGGGAGTTTCTCTGGCGCCGGACAGCCAAAGCAGCTGGACCGGAGTGGCCTATGGTTCGAACGCGGTAGTGCAGAACAACGAATGCACGATCTACGGCTCAGGCACCACTATCTCGGGTTCCGGCAACACCCTGACTTTCAATCTGTCAGTCACATTCCATGCGGCCTTCGCGGGGATGAAGACGATTTACACCAACATCAATTCTTCGGGCGACTACACTCCTGTCGGCACCTACAATGTCACCGCCACGTCGCCTGATTTCACCATCAGTGTGTCTCCTGCATCGCAAAGCGTGCAGGCCGGGCAGAGCGCCACCTACACGGTCACAGCCACTCCCACGAATGGCTTCAATCAGGACATCACACTGTCGCTGTTCGGGTTCCCATCCGGAATTTCAGGGACGTTGAACCCCTCCGTCATCACAGGCGGAAGCGGCACATCGACACTCACGGTTACCACCGCGCCGGCATCTTCCACCAGCACCGTGCAGATTGCCTTAACCGCCACTTCGCCTTTCGTGACTCATGCCCCTGCTAACTATGCACAGCTTTCCATCACAGGCGCGACTCCTCCTCCGCCGCCGGTCAGAAGCACGGATTCTGTCTCTCCCCAGAACGGCAGCGGAGGGAGCCAGGCGTTTACCTTTGTGTTCTCCGACAGCGCAGGCTACCAGGATCTGATTTCCGGTTTTGGTCCTCGTATTCTTTTCACCAGTGGCTCCGGCGCCCCCTTCTGCTGGATGTCATTCGGACCCTCGGGAGTTTCTCTGGCGCCGGACGGCCAAAGCAGCTGGACCGGAGTCGCCTATGGTTCAAACGCGGTCGTGCAGAACAACGAATGCACGATCTACGGCTCAGGCACAACGATTTCCGGCTCCGGCAACACTCTCACTGTCAATCTGTTGGTCACTTTCCATGCGGCCTTCGCTGGCATGAAAACGATTTACACCAACGTGAATTCTTCGGGCGACTACGTTGGCGTCGGCACTTACAATGTCACTGCCACGTCGCCTGATTTCACCCTCAGTGTGTCTCCGGCATCTCAAAGTGTGCAGGCCGGGCAAAGCGCCACCTATACGGTCACCGCCACGCCCACGAATGGCTTCAACCAGGACATCACTCTTTCGACATATTTGTTGCCGTCCGGAGTTTCCGGGACGTTGAACCCCTCGGTCATCACAGGCGGGAGCGGCACATCGACACTGACGATCACTACCGCGCCGTCATCTTCCACCAGCACCGTGCAGATTGCCTTAACTGCGACCTCGCCGTTCGTGACCCACCTCCCTGCTAATTACGCACAGCTCTCCATCACAGGTGCAAGTCCTCCTCCCCCACCGGTCAGAAGCACGGATTCTGTCTCTCCCCAGCACGGCAGCGGAGGAAGCCAGGCGTTTACCTTTGTGTTCTCCGACAGCGCAGGCTACCAGGATCTGATTTCCGGTTTTAGTCCTCATATTCTTTTCACCAGTGGCTCCGGTGCCCCGTTCTGCTGGATGTCCTTCGGACCCTCGGGAGTTTCTCTGGCGCCGGACGGGCTCACCAGCTGGACCGGCGTCGCCTATGGTTCAAATGCGGTAGTGCAGAACAACGAATGCACGATCTACGGCTCAGGCACAACGATTTCCGGCTCCGGCAACACTCTCACTGTCAATCTGCTAGTCACTTTCCATGCGGCCTTCGCGGGCATGAAGACGATTTATACCAACGTGAATTCATCGGGCAACTACATTGGCGTCGGCACTTACAATGTCACCGCCACGTCGCCTGATTTCACCCTCAGTGTTTCTCCGGCGTCGCAAAGCGTGCAGGCAGGGCAGAGCGCCACTTACACGGTAACTGCTACTCCCACGAATGGCTTCAACCAGGACATCACTCTTTCGACATATTTGTTACCGTCCGGAGTCTCCGGGACGTTGAACCCCTCTGTCATTACAGGCGGGAGCGGCACGTCGACACTGACGATCACCACCGCGCCTGGATCTTCCACCAGCACCGTGCAGATAGCCTTAACCGCGACTTCGCCCTTCGTGACCCATGCTCCTGCTAATTACGCACAGCTCTCTATTACGGGCGCGAGTCCTCCTCCTCCACCAACCGTCAGTACGGATTCTGTGTCTCCGCAAAACGGCAGCGGCTCGAGTCAGGTTTTTACCCTCCAGTTCTCCGATTCGAACGGGTACCGGGATCTGCTGGGCGGCAACTACCATGTGCTCGTCAACGCGACCGCGGATGGCACAAATAGTTGCTGGATCCAACTCCTGTCAACGGGACTGAGCCTCGCGCCTGACGATCCGAACGGAACCTGGTCTTTCGTGCCTTACGGAACCTCGACGACGGCGCAAAACAGCCAGTGTATGGTGAACGGCGTCGGCACCAGCATTTCCGGGTCGGGGAACACTCTCACTTTGAGTTTGTCTTTGACGTTCACAGCAGCTTATGCGGGCAGCAGAAATGTGTACACGGATGTAAATTCGTCGTCGCCGAATTACATGGCTGTGACGAGCTATACCGTTCAGTGATCCGGTGCTCCGGGGCGGAATCACGACGGCGCGAGGTCGGGCTCTATATCGGCACGAGTCGCGAGGCTGTCGATTGTCGCATCGACGTCAACGCCGACGGGTCGCAACCAGCCCGGCGGCTCAGGATCTCCTCTTCGGATTCCGAGGGAGTGCAGCTCCGTGCCGCGTTGATGGAGTCGCGGGTCAGGGTCGCTAAGTATCAGTTCTCGGTAGGGAACTTCTCCACTTGCTCGATGACGATGACGTCCACGGGAACATCCTGCGCCTTGTCCAACTTCAACCCGAGTTGCTTTTCGAGTGCCGTAAAGATACTTGGAAAGACTACCGGTTCATTTGCAGCATTTTGGCAAGCAAGGCATTCATAATCCAGAGTGAAGTCGTATATTCCGGTCAGACCCGTTCGATCCAACACTCTTGGCAACGGCCCGGTGACGTCCCCTCCAGTGGCCCGAACCACCAACACCCCCAAGTCCGACACCAGTTTCGCCATCGGAACCTCTCGATACCCCACATGTTCCACGCCTTTACCTTGTAGCACTGTCGCCCCTCTCCGCGCGGGAACCTGCAGGGTGCCGTCGTTATTTAATTTGACTCCCATGGGAGGGGTAACGTAATTCGGGTCCGGTGTTGATTCCTTTAGTTTGGCTCCCCCCTTTGCCACACTCAGCACGTAACCGGAGAAATTCCTGGTCTCATGGTGAACCATGACGCGAAACCGGTTCTCCAGCAAATTCTGCATCATGAGTTGAAACTGTTCCTTCGTGGTGCCCGGCGACATAGTCGCCGAAATGTCGTATAGGTTCGGTCCCGACAAGTCTTTGATCCAGCCCGGCCCGGAAACCTGGTCCGCCGCCACTCCGTACGCGGTTTGTAACAGATAGATCATCGGGACGCGCACGTACCGAATGCGGCCGGGATCGGCGCTTCCCGGACCACCGGTTATTGCCGCTGAATGGATGGCAGGGTCCGTAACTCTTATCGACGCCACGTCAAATTGGCGACTTGTCGAGGCCATTTGCCCGGTCAGTTTAACTAAATTGAGCGCTGCCAGAGCCGCGATGGTCAGGATTCGCGCCGCCAATTTCCCACGAAGCACGAACGGCTCGCTGCCGCGAAACCAACCGAAGTTTTCAAAACGGCTTTCCGGGCTATCACGCATCGCGGCGAGATGGTGCAACATAAGATACTCTGCCTCCGTTGCTGGCGAACATATTCGTGTGCATAGGACCGCTTTGAGATCTCTGGCACCATATCATGGGGCTGTATTCCAATCGTGGTTCTTAAATACGCTCACAACGCGCTGTGAAAAACGCAGATAAATAAGAAACACAATAGGATAGAAAAGCCCCACCACAGCGGCATCGCGGGCAGATGGAAAAACGAAAGCGTCGATCAGCGCCGTTTCAGTCTGGGTGATGAGATAAGCAACTAACCCTATCTTTAGCATCTGAATCCAGCGCCATTCATGGTAACGAATGAGAGCAATCGAGATTGCGGCTACGACCCAAACAGAAGCAATCCTCGGACAAACCGAAAGAAGGTGGATCAGATATTTTGTCTGGTCCTTCCAATGGCTCGGCAGCATGTTAAACTGATCCGCCGATAGGCTGAGGGTTGTAATAAAGCTGCCGACAATCGCCCCCCACAGAAAGAAGAACAACCAACCACCAATTGCCGACTTGCTGCGAAACGCACCGATGATGGCTCCGGCCACTGCGAAGGCTGCGGCGGCATTGGTGTCTGGCGGACTCGCGAGCATCGCTGACAAGAATAGCAGTCGGCGCGATGCATGGTCACCCGGGTTCAAGCTGAATTGTGCGCGATTGCGGCGATGTAGTTTGGTATGCAATGACCATCCAGACGAAGCGTAGGCGGGCGCGGTTGATGCGTCCAACGCTTATTGTTGCGGTGATTGTTCAGTGCCGCGCTGGCGGCCCCACCGATCCAAATCGTCCAGCTCCGTAATATCGAAATCGTTCGATGGGATCATATCGCCGCATTGGCGGCTGAGGTCCATCGTTTTTCCTGGCCGAAGCGCAACGGCGATGCTCGCCAGTTGAACCGACGCCGCACCCTGATACACCCGGAAACGGCAGGAATCGCCGCGCAGATCCAGCCGGAAAATCCCACGATCCGATAGAGCGATCGCGTCCTCGCACGTCACCCTCCCGCCGATGGTCCCGGTTACGATCACTGCCGAACCATTTAACATTGCCAGTCGATCGAAATTGTAAGGTCGATTTCCTAATAAGCGAATAGAACTGTTCTCGCCGAGAGAGATCGTAGCGTTCCGCAGGCGAATCCCGGCGCGACCGCTTTCGGTCCGAATCACGCCATCGCCGCTCAGAACCGTCGAAGTTTTCACGCGCTTCTGGTCCAGATAAACCTGGCCTTCGGCATATGAAATCGTCACCTTGTCAGTTGTTTGCGCGCCCGTCACAAGCGTCAGAATTACCGCAAGGCCGCCGAGTCGGATCAGATGCATGGAAGAGTCTCCTCGTGCCTGAGACGCAAGAGTCAGGCATTTTCTTCCCAGCCCCTTCTCGAGCCGGATCGATACCGCTTATTCCCGGTGCTGTTTAGTCGGGTTATGGACTAGATTCTTGCTTCCGGGGGGGCGGCCTCGCCGCTTGGGCGCACTCTCCGCCTGGCTGGCGCCAGCGCAGCCACGCAGGCGGACGACCGCGTCGCTTGCCACCCTTGCCTCGTTCCGCGCAGGTGAATCGCTGGTCTTATATTGATCAAGTCTTCAATGACCCTATTTCGCCGTCTGGCTCGCGCCCTGAGTTCGGTTCGCAAGTTCCCAGGCATCGTAACCGCCACTCACATTCCCCACTTGAGGAAACTCCGCTTTTTGCAAAATGCTGGTCGCCGCCGAACTTCTGTACCCGCCTTTGCAGTGCGCCAGAACCATCTTGCCGCGATCGATCTCACCAACCCGCTGCGGCAACTCCGACAGGGGAATCGACATCGACCCCGGTATGAACCCCATCGCTCGCTCCGATGGCTCCCGCACATCCAGAAGTATCATCGAATCCGGTTCCGCCCTCCGCCATTCATCGAGTTCCTGAATGCCGATCTGCGCCACCGATTCCACCGGCCTGCCCGCGCCGACCCATCCGAAAATTCCACCGTCCATGTATCCAGCCACGTTTTCAATTCCCACCCGGGCAAGCCGCAGACGAGCTTCCACCGCCGAGGCTTCGTCTTCGGCTACCAGCACCAATCGCACGTTCAGGCCCGCTTCATCGCCGGTGAGAATTCGTGCCGACCACGACGCGAACTGTCCGCCAAGCCCGATGTGGATTGAGCGCGGCACGTGCGCTCCGGCAAACTGCATGGCCAGTCTCGTATCCAGCACAACGGCACCGTTCGCCTGCTTCTCACAAACGTCCGCCGGAGCCAGTGCGATAAGCGGCGGAAGTTCCTCCAGATTCACCGCGCCCGATCGGTTTCGCTCCACTTCCCTCGAAAAATACCCGGGCTTGGGCGGCATCTCATGCGTCAGTAACTCGACGAACTTCTCACGACTCGGAGTGAGCAATGCGTAGTTCGAAACGCGTTCGCGCCCGATTGTAGACTGCGCTTCGGAACTCATCTGCCGCCCGCACAACGAGCCTGCTCCATGCGCCGGATACACCACGGTTTCATCCGGCAAACGCAGCAGCTTTTGGTGCAGACTGTCGTAAAGCAGCGCAGCCAGTTGCTGAGGTGTCCTGGTCGGAGATAAATCGGGACGTCCCACGTCTCCGATGAACAGCGTGTCGCCTGTAAATACGGCCGCAGGCCCTCTCCCACTTGACTCCGTCGCCACAATACAAATGCTTTCTTCCGTATGCCCGGGCGTCGAGAGAATCCTCAGAACACCGCCGCCCAGCGGAAGCGTCTCGCCGTCGACAACCTCGCGATGTTCGAAGGTCACTCCCGAGCCAGCCCCCAGGCAAATAGTGGCCCCCGTCCGAAGCGCGAGCTCGACATGACCGGAAACAAAATCCGCATGCAGATGAGTCTCAATAACCCATCGGATTGTCACGCCCAGTCTGAGCGCCTCCCCGATGTACAAATCCACATCCCGCTGCGGATCGATAACCGCCGCCTCACCACCGTCGTGAATCAAATACGACGCGTGGGCCAAACATCCAAGGTAAAACCGCTCGGTTTGCATTTGCTGTCCAGGAATTGGTGCGCGCAAGTAGTCTAACAAACCGGGCAGCCGAGGTATCAGATGCAGTTCAAGTTTGAGACGCGGACGGTTGACAGTGCGGTTCAGTTGAAGAACGATTGCGCTGCCGCGTCGGCGCCTTCAACCCGGTGAGGAAACTCGGGGCTATCGAACAGAATCGTACAAAATATTTGGTCGATTCCACCCCGACCGTTCGCAAACTGTGCATCCCCTCACAAGCCGCTCCATATGAACCTCCGTCCGGGCTGAATCTTCGTTGCTATCTGCGAACGGCTGCACTAGACTGGTGCCAATTGTGGCCCGTCGGAGGCACCTTGTTACGCAAAAGTTTTCTTCTCGCACTACTTTCGCCTGTAATATTCAGCTCATCGTTGCATGCGCAGACTACCGAGTTACCTGCCTGCTTCGGCGGTCTGGGACAAGCGACCGTAGGGGTGCCCTATTACTGCGATTTCGGCACGGCCATGAATCAGTTCTATGCGCCATTCCTCGGTCAGTATCCCGACGTGCTGATTGTATTTACCTTCGGCGCGACGGCCGGATATACACTTCCGCCGGGGCTCACGATAACGCAGAGCGGCGTGTTCAGCGGCACTCCCACCACGCCCGGTACCTATAACTTCAGCATTGATATCTTCTACAACATTTCTGTCTCGGGTCAAAACAGTGTCGCCACGATACCCTTCCAGTCGGGATTGCAGGTCACCGGTGCGGCCACGGGTTCCACGATCGTCAGGCCGGGCAACCTCGTCTTCGCGCTGAATCAGGGAACATCTGTGTCCTCGGGCAGCATCGTGTTGTCCAGCCGCAGAAGCGACCCGATCACATACACGTCGACTGTCGTGTCCGGGGGTACCTGGCTTTCCGTCTCCGGAAGTGGAACCGTCAACCCCTTCCAAAGCACGAGCGCCGTAATTTCCGTGAATGCGGGCGGCCTTGGGGCAGGAATCTATTCCGGGACCATCCAGTTAGCGCTCTCTTCGAACGAAAACTTTACCATTCCCGTGCTTCTGACGATCACCTCCAGCCAACAATCTCTGGTGGTTTCGCAGTCCGGTGTCTACTTCCCGGCTGTGCAGGGTGGCGCTTCGCCACCTGCGCAATCGATATCAGTGCTGAACGGGGGCGCCGGCTCTCTGAACTTCTCGGCTTCGGCATCCACTTTGTCGGGAGGAACCTGGCTTACCGTATCGCCGTCAGGAGGCGTCGCTACATCGTCCTCAGGCGTGCCGGTAACCATCAGCGTCAACTCTGCCGGACTTCCGGCGGCGACCTATTACGGGACAGTGCAGATTTCAGCGCCTGGTGTGGCTAATTCACCGCAGACAGTCTCAGTGGTGCTGTCAGTTGTTCCACCCTCTGCGAGTCCGGGACCGTGGCTGAGTTCGACCGGTTTGATCTTCGTCGCTCCCGCCGGGGGCGCCGCTGCAAATGCGCGTAACATCACGTTGACAAATCCGTCACCCAATGCGCTGAAATTCTCGAGCACGGTGTTTTCCGACACCACCAACTTTTACACCGTCTCGCCAGCCAACGGGACTCTGACAACGGGCGTACCGGTCAGTTTGAGCGTGCAGCCAGCCGCTGGCCTGGCGGCCGGCATTTACACGGGCAGCGTGACGTTGGTGTTCACCGACCCGACAACCCAGGCCACTTATCAAAATCACCTGGCCGTTGTGCTGATAGTGGTCTCGTCGGCCGGCCCTTTGGCTCAAGTTGAAGCGCAGGCTTTCAGGCCTTTGGCAAGCTGTGCGCCAACGAAACTGATTCTGGTGTTCACCAAATTGGGCGATGCCTTCACGGTTCCGGCAGGTTGGCCTGCATCTTTAGAAGTCACGACGGTTGACGATTGTGGAACGTTCATGACCCAGGGCAACGTGGTTACTACCTTCTCTACCGGCGACCCGCCCCTGGCGCTCGCTTCGCTTCAGGACGGCCGGTGGTCAGGCACCTGGCTGCCTCGCAACGCAACAAGCCGGGTGACGATCATGGCGCAGGCTCAGCAGAAGGTTCCCGTGCTCAAAGGTACGGCGCAGATCGGAGGCGGGCTGGAACTCAATCCGGCGGTGCCGGTGGTCGATTCCGGCGGTGTGGTCAGTGCGGCCAGCAGCACGCCGAGACAACCACTGGCGCCGGGCAGCTATATCAGCGTGTACGGTAAAAATCTAAGCCTCGGTTCCAACAGCGCCGCTTCGCTGCCACTGAAAACGGAATTGGGAGGAACGAAGGTTCTCCTGGCCGGTAAGGAATTGCCCCTGAACTTCGCGGGGAGTGGCCAGATCAACGCTCTTGTCCCGTATGACACTCCTGTAAACACGCAGCAGCAACTGCTGGTGAAGTCGGGAGCATCGGTGTCTGTTCCTGAGCCGGTGGTGCTGTCAACGGTGCAGCCGGCAATCTTCACACAGGACCAGAGTGGGACCGGATTGGGTGTAATCGTCGCGTATCCGGCCGACGGATCGGCGCCTTTCCTCATCGATCATTCACACCCTGTGAGCGTCGGCGATCACCTGGTTATCTACTGTACGGGTCTGGGCCCGGTGGATCAAACGGTCGCTGCGGGTGATCCAGGTCCCAGTTTTCCGCTGGCCCGCGTGGTGACTCCGTTAACCGCAACGGTTGGAGGGGTGGACGCGCCTGTTGGATTCGCCGGCCTGGCACCGACGCTCACCGTCTATCAGGTAAACCTGACGGTGCCTCCGGGAGTTGCTGCTGGAAGCGACGTGCAGGTAGTGCTGTTGCAGGCTGGCCAGCAAAGCGTACCGGTTACGATCTCGGTGAAATAGCGTTTTCGACATATTACGCCAGGCAGCGGCCCAAATCACGTTGTCCGGGGAGCCATTCGTTTTCAGCGATTGCCTTCCATACGCCGGATCCTCTTCCACGTATCAGAGCTGTGACCATAGGAATGATCCCAGCTGCAACTCGCAACTGAGTAAGTAAGAATACTCCAGGATCGGAGCAGACCTGCGGCATTGCTGGTTTCGCGACCACGCAACAGCAATCGTAGAACAGCCTTCACGGCTCCTCGTCCGCGAGCCTGACACAACCGCCCATTCTCCTGAAGCGCGGAAGAATAAGGGAGTACGGCAATGTTCTTCACGTCCTTTATAAAAACGTGGCTGCGACAGAGACTCGAAAGCGCCGGGTATGTAGTCTACGAAGGAAATTCGCCAGTCAAGATGTCCGCGGGATCGAGAGTCGCCACTCCAGATGGTTCGGTGCACGCTGGAAAGTGATATTTGCCCAGAGAAGCCGAGTCTCGCTGCTTCGTACTGGCTCATAACCACCTATACCACCATATTTTAAGGCCGGAGGATTAATAGCCCTCAATGTAATTCTCGCTAACTAATTGATTCCAAGTGAATAGTTGGCACCAGAAGCGTGGCCTTACATTTGCCTTATTCAACCTCAGAAGGTGTCACCATGAAAAGCTTTCAAACGAAAACGGCAGTTGCATTCCTGATAGTTGCGGGAGGCATCGTTCCCGCTTTCGGTCAATCGCGCGGCTATGGCGACCGGGGTGGCGCCAGGCAGGGTTCCTGGTCGGGAGGTTCCGATCACTCAACGCAGCAGGCGCAACGCGGACAAATGCGCGAGCAGCAGGCATGGCCACGGCAACAGGCTCGTCCTCCGGCAGCGTCTCCGCAAGCCGCTCCGCAGCGCGGAAATTTCCGCAGCGGTGGTGATCAGTTCCAGCAGGGGAATCAGTATGACCGCCGGCAGTTCCAGGGCGGGGATCGGCAGCAGTTCCAAAGGGAGCAGCGGCAACCTGAGGTTCGTCAACAGAATAATTTCCGTGGCGGGAATTCATTCCAGCAGTTCGGCTCCAACAACTGGAATCGTGAGTACAGAAACTGGTCGCAGCGCGGAGGTTATCACGGCTACTTCATTCCGCAGAATCGCTTCTACAGCTCATTCGGTCCGCGAAACTACTTCCGGATCGGCCGGCCAGTGTTCTACGACGGGTTCCCTCGCTTTCGGTACGGCGGTTACTCGTTTCTGCTGATGGACCCGTGGCCCGACTACTGGGGTGCAGCCTGGTACGACTCAGACGACGTTTATGTCGACTACCAGAACGACGGTTATTACATGTACAACCGCCGGTATCCGGGTGTTGGTCTGGCGCTCAATATTGAGTTCTAAACCAGTGAATTGCCATCGGCCCGCTTCCAGACGAGCGCCTTGGCTGGCGGGCACGACGTCTCCAGCCTTGCTGCTGTTGACGAGCGCGCGTGCGGAACAAATTCCTCGGCGAGGTATGCCATTCGGGCCCTACGTTTGGCATCGCCGAGGATTTGCCGCGACGATTGGATCGCGGAAGATGTTCCGTCAAACTGAGCGGAGCCTGGCCAGATCGTTGGTGAACAGAGCAGGACAACGTGTAATCCGCTCTACTTCGCGGCGATGCCCGAACGGTAGATATATCAACAGGGCGGCTGATGTCGCCGGAATCACCCTAAGCGTCTGAAGTTCCTAATTCAGTCCGATACTGATGTTTCCTGCTACACCGCTGATCCGTATGGGAACCACGGAAAGATGTTTTTTGCGCCTAAAAAATGGATCCAGCGCTTTCAATAAGAATGATTTCACGCCGGTGGTGGTCTGCGACAACTTCTCATCGAGGCGCACAGTTCCGCGCAGGTCGAGCCGATGCGTCAGCAATTGATAGGTGCCGTTCAATTGCGCGCTTGCTCCGGGTACATCAAACGAAATATCGGACAGAGTGGCGACTCCGTTTGCAGTGCTGACTCGGCCCCGCATGTTCGAAACGGCATCGGCAGGGTCGTTCACCTCAGGGACAGCATTCGCGCTGATGTGTTCCAGCCCTTTCTGAGTCACAGGGTCTGTGAAGCGGCCGCCGGATACACCCATAATTCCCGTAAGTTTTAATCGGGCGAGGAAAGGCTTCTCTCCCGGAGGTAATTCCACCGTGTAGCGCAGGCTCACAACACCATTCAGGCCCGGCGGTCCGCTGCTCACCAGCTTCAACAGATCCTGAATGCGACCCGAGTTTACCGATATATGGAGTGAAACGGTCTTCGATGTGCCGTGCGCGAGGGACGCTATGCTGCCATCGCTATCCAATTCGCTTCTCAGGAAGCGCGACTTCACAGCTGACAGCCGAACATCTCCGGTTCTGCCGAGTACTGTGGCCTGGAACTGTATTGCCAGGTGAACAGGGTGGTTTGGAGCGACCTGGAAATCGGGGATGTCCGTTTCGCCACTGACCTCGATATTCTCGATCGTCCCGGAGAATTTGCCGACGGAATTCAGGATTCCGGCGATTCCTTTGAACTCGCCGAGGTCGGCATGGCGGAACTCATAGTGTCCTGCGACGTGCGTTTCATATGCCTTCCATGGCCCGATGGAGCCGGTTGCAGTCACTTCGCCTGGGGGTTCGGGAATCGCAAGCGATGTTTCAAAAGCCATTTCCGCTGTGGCGCCGGCCGGCGTAAGCACTGTCCTGTGAATCTGCATGAGGAAGGGCTTTCCACCGGGATCTTCGGACGCGACTTCCAGAACGCTGCGATCGGCTACGAAGCGGCCAATTGACGTCGCCAATGGGGGCGTGCCCTTCACAGCGCCACCGCGAGCCGCGGGCACCCGGATATGCATGGCGACGGTGTCAACCTCGTTCAGGCGTTTCGAAAATACCAGGAGTGAACTGTACGCACTCTGTATGGTTAGTTTTTCAACGGTGATAAGTGGCGGTTGGCCCGCCCCTGCTCCGGTGGAAATTACTACGCCGGTTGCAATGCAGCCTGGCTTCGGGAAAAAGGTCTTTTCGAAGCCGCGGATTGTGACGTCGCCGTTGGCCTGGTCGCGCAGGGTTTCGAGTAATCTCGATTTCGTGAAGGGCCACAGCACGGCCAGCAGGAGTGCGTCAGCCATAAGGGCGGAACACAGAACGAGGAGTGCGATTCTTAGCCATCGCGGGTTCCAGCGCATCTCTGGCAGATTGCTTTGCATGCCAGGCTCCAATCATTTTCGGTCTCACGCGGAAATGATGTGGCGCGGATTGGAAACTAGTGGGCCCGGCGCCCGTGGTCGCTCTTCGTCCCTGATTTGCGGGCAGCGGCAGCGGGCGTATCTCTGCGGCCTTTGGCCTTTGCGACCATGGCATGTTCGGAGTCGGACGGGATGCCGTTTTCCTTCAGTTCTTCCTTGCGCTCCAGCAGCTCACTTCCGAGAGCTTCAAAGTCGATGTCGAGGGCCTTCGCTTTGGGAATGACCTCGTTTTCTTCTTCCTTGATATGGTGCCTGACGTTCTCGGACAGCACCTTGAACTTCGCGTCGCGGTGATCGTTTTGCCGGCCGGTCGCGTCGAGTTCGGCGATCAGGACCCGGGCGACGTGGTGTTCTTCATCGGCCTCGTTCATGATGTCCTTGCCGACCTTGCGGCGAATGGCCGGATAGAAAATTTCTTCTTCGATGATCGCGTGAATCTTGAGCTCGGTCAGAGCCTCTTCGATGATCTTGTCCCGCTGCGTGGCGGTCCTGGCTGCTTCGAACCGGTCAAACAGCGCTTTGACCGTGTCGTGGTCCTTCAGGATGATCGAAATGGCATGTGTATCCGGCAAGGTCAGGCGTTCGAGCATGTGTTTTTTCCTTCGGCGTGCGTTGTCCCCGTCGCCAACGTTTGGCTGGCTCCTCAGTTGCCATGCACTTTCATCGCCATGACGCAACAGGGCCGTAGGGTTGAGATACGGGCAGGCGCCGAGTTGTGGGACGATAAACTGACGCGGTCGCGGCGAGGTTCTTGAGATGGCAGGTGGGGCTCTCTCACACGGGATAGAACGGTTGGCGGTACGAGGGAATCAGGTCGTTACGGCTTTGACGGGTCGAGCGATTTTATTGCGTGGTGTAGTGCGATCGGGTCTTGAGTATTCGGCGCCAACCGGAGCGGGCGCGCTGGCGAATTCCGGAATCACATCAGCAGAGATTCGAGAGATTGTTTCAACATGGCGCGCCAATATCATTCGATTACCATTCAACCAGGATTGGGCGTTGAGCCGTCCTGGATATGACGCGGAGCCATATCTCGCCGCGATTGATTTTGTAATCGAGGCGGCCGCCTCGAACGGCGCCTACACATTGCTGGACCTGCAATGGCTGGACGCAACGACGCCGCGGGGACGCAATAACGACGGTTCCAATAACTTTGTCGCTCCCGTACCCGACGAGCTTTCCATTCGACTATGGACCCAATTGGCTTCCCGATACAGCAACGAGCCGGCCGTCTTGTATGACGTTTTCAATGAGCCACATGACGCTTTGCCTGACGACAATGTTCCGGTTCCGGGGATTCGAAACGACGGGACCACATTTCGAGTCAATTCGGGCCGAGTCTCGATGGAAGTCTGGCAGCCGTGGGCACTCCAATTAATCAATGCCATTCGAAGCAGGAACCCCGACGCGGTTATCTTTATTCCTGGCGTCAATTGGGCTTACGATTTACGTGGTTTTCCGCTGAACGAAGAGGGAATTGTGTATTCTACTCACGTTTATCGGAATAAGGGAGAAGACCCTGCCGATTGGGATACGGCCTTTGGGTTTCTCGCTGCAAGCCACCCTGTCTTTGCGGGCGAGCTTGGGGGAGGCGATGCCGATCTCAACTGGGGTCAGGATCTCATGGACTATCTGGAAGAGCGCTCGATCGGTTGGACTGCATGGAGCTGGAGCGACAGGCCATATCTCCTGAGCATGCCTGTTACGCCGGATTACACCCCAGCGCCATTTGGACGAATTATCCAACGAGCGCTACAGGGATGAGGACATGACCGATGCCGGCACTCGTGATCGATCATGTGGGTGGGCCAACTTTATTCGAAGCACATCGAGCGGGCAAAACGACCGTCGTTAGCGGGCAAGGGATGCCATGGAGTTGGCGGACCACTACGCGGATGATTATTCCGAAAGCTCTCTACGCCTTCGCTGATTTCACGACGACGAAAAACAAGAAGCGCAAGTGCCACACCGAAGGCTACCGGCGCAATCCAGATAATCCCGTCCACGTGCGCAGAGTAGCACGTCGCTGACCTCTATTTCGCGGCGATGCCCGAACGGTAGATATATCGACGTCCCCGGCTGATCGTCGCCGGAATCACCGAGAGGTGGCTCTCACCCTCGAAGTACTGAACCTGGTACTCCAGCCCCTTGTAATGCCGCTGATCGAGCACCTTGATGAAGTCCCGCAGGTCGGCCACCATGCCCGGTCCTGCCCCGCTCTGCTCCAGCATTCCCACCGAAAAGAACACCCGCGCCGGGAGCGGCTTCCCTGTCGCCGCGAATGATTTCTCCGCATCCTGAATCATCCGGCCCGCCTGCCAAAACGACGGACTGCCGATCACGAACCTGCCGAACAGCCCATCGTTATGGAGCATCGCATATACACCGAACAGCCCACCAAACGAATGGCCGAACCACGCGCGATCCTGACTCACGTTGTAATCCTTCGCAATCGAAGGAACCAGATCCTCGCGAATAAACTTCAGAAATTCCGGCGCGCCGCCCGCAGTGCCAGGCTTTGACGCATCAGGCGCCACCGTCAAATCCACCGCCCGCGGACCCCAAACAAATCCCTGCGCCGGGGTCTCATACCCGATTCCCACGATCACCAGTTCCGGAATCTCCGCAAAAACGCGCGCGCTCTCCACCAGCGTTCCGAACTCGACATTCGCATCCGCCGCATAAAGCACTGGGTAGACGGCATGCTGCCTGCTGTAACCCGCCGGTAGCGCAACCGAAATCTGATACGCACGTCCGGTTGCTGAAGACTTCATCACAGACGTTTTCACGTCCGGGAGAAAACCCACCGTCTGCGCCTGCGCGCTCGCGACAACGGTAAAGATCGAAACAATAAGCAGCCTCATCGAACGAGTCTCCCGACGTCAGCACGTTTCTCAAAATCCGATTTGGTCATAGATCCGAACCGTCGAATCGCGCAGTTCGGTTTCCCGTTATATCACGCTGTTTGCAGGTGAAAAAGCCAGAGGTCTGCCTGTAGATCCTCCGGAGAGATGATATCTTGTACCCAGAAGGTGACCCCGTGAAGCACAATTCAAACAAACAACTGACCCGCCGCGATCTGTTTGGAGCGGTTGGCCAGGCGGGCGGTGCGTCTGTCGCTCTTTCGTACGCAGTGAAGAGCGCCATCCTCGGCATCAGCGAGGAATCCGCCCAGGCGATGGATGCTCCCCTCGTCAGCAGCGCCGGCGTAGACCGTATTAACGTACTGGGCTGCCGGACTTACCTGCACGGCTGGGCAGGCTACGGGGAAGCGCCGGTATTGGGCCGTCCCAATGCGAATGCCGGGCAAGTTTCGGCGCCCCCGCGCACCACGCCCACGGCCATGTGGACAAAGGAATCAGGACCGGGCACAGTCACCTTCGGCGATCCGCGGGCGCTCACCACCACCGCCACTTTTTCCACGCTGGGATCTTACGCGCTCAAGCTGACCGCCGCCGACGGTGAGACCTCGCATTCTTCCACTCTGCATGTCTCCGTCGAAGCACCGCCGCCGGCAAAACAGCTCGAAGCCGTCTACACCAGGAACTTCAAAATCTCCAGCCCCTTCTGGAACGCGCGCGCCAAAGCGCTGATCGTCAACTGGATTCCTCATTGCATCGACCAGATCAACCGCCAGGACCTCCCCATCGGCGAGGGCGGCATCGATAACTTCATCAACGCCGGCAAAGCGCTGCGCGGCGAACCGCACGGTTATCACAAGGGCTACGTCTTCTCTAACGCATGGGTCCACCAAACCGTGGAAGCCATGAGCATCGCGCTGATGATCGATCCGCAGGGCGACCCTGACATCATCAAGGCCCACGAGAAATTCCGCAAGACTCTCGACGAATGGATTCCCATCATCCTTGCTGCACAGGAGCCCGATGGCTACCTGCAAACGGCATTCACTGCCGCGGCGCCGAGGCGCGGGCCGCTATCCCCCGTCCCCGTCAGCAAACCGGATGGATCTGTTGTGCTGACACGCGTGTCCGTTTCCCAGACGCCGGACGGTACTTTCCGCGCCAATCGCGTCGTTGCGCGGGGCGGACGCGGGCCAAGTCCGGCCGCCACCGATGAACCGTTTGATGGCAAGACTTCCACCACCGTTCTCTTTCCGGTGACGAATCAGGACTTCACGACTACAATGCTGCGTATTGCGCTCACGGAGACCCCGGCCCCGGCCGGAGCCGGGCGCGGCGGTCCCAACACTGTCATCACCGCAAAAAAAGTCGACGGCGCGAACCCGGATGGCAAACCCGATACGACGATTGAAGTGCCTCCGTCCCAGCCCGCCAATCTCAAACACTGGGATCCGGCGACTCGCGGCAACCACGAAGGGTACACCGCAGGCTACTTCCTGGAATCCGCCATCAACCACTACCTGATGACGAAAAAGCAGGATGCGCGTCTCTATAACGCCGCGAAGAAACTCGCCGACTGCTGGTACAACAATCTGGGCCCCGCGCCCAAAAAGCCCTGGTACGACGGCCATGAACAAATGGAGCAGGGCCTGGTTCGTTTCGGCCGCTTCGTCAACGATATGGAAGGCGGCGGCAAGGGTCAGAAGTACATCGACACAGCGAAGTGGCTGCTGGATTGCCGCTCAACCACCGCGGTCATGCGAACCAGACCGGACGGCAGCGTCGCGGACGAACGCTCCGAATACGATCAGAGCCATTTGCCGGTAGTGCAGCAGTATGAGGTAGTAGGCCACGCGGTTCGCGCCATGTACCTCGATTCCGGCATGGCGGACGTCGCCGTCGAAACTCACGACCCCGAATATCACAGCGCGGTGAAATCGCTTTGGGAAAACCTCGTGAACAAGAAGCTGTACGTCACCGGGGGAGTCGGCAGCGGCGATACGTCGGAGGGTTTCGGCGTCAACTATGCCCTGAGCAATCAGGCGTATTGCGAAGCCTGTTCGAGTTGTGGCGAAATCTTCTTCCACTGGAAAATGCATCTGGCGTATCACGAAGCCAAATATGTCGACCTGATCGAAGAAACCATGTACAACGCGCTGCTGGGCGCGACTGACCTGGACGCAAAGAACTTTTACTACGACAACCCGCTCGATGAAGACAAGGTGCGGTATGCCTGGCACGACTGCCCTTGTTGCGTCGGCAACATTCCGCGCACCCTGTTGATGATGCCTACCTGGATGTATACAAAGAGTCCCGACAGCCTCTACGTAAACCTGTTCGTCGGAAGCACAATCACGGTGGAGAATGTCGGTGGTGTCGACGTGGAAATGGTGCAGGCCACGGAATATCCCTGGAAGGGAAATGTGGCAATCACGGTTAATCCGAAGACCGCAAAAAATTTCAGCCTGCGGCTCCGCGTGCCCGATCGCGCAGTGAGCAAATTGTACAGCCCAACGCCCGAAGCAAACGGAGTCTCTTCGATCCACGTCAACGGTGCGGCCGTGAAACCGGTGATCGAGAAGGGCTACGCGGTGATCACGCGCACATGGAAGGCCGGCGACAAGGTCGAACTGGTGTTGCCGCTAAGACCGCAGCGCGTGTATCCGGACTCGAGAATCACATCGCGCGCCCGCGGTGGCGAGGTATCGCATCCCGACGAAGGGAAAGTGGCGCTGAAATACGGCCCGCTGATTTACAACGTCGAGAAGACCGATGAGGACATCTCCAGGCCGATCGACAAAAAGGCTCCTCTCACCGCGGAATTCCGACCGGGCCTGTTAGGCGGGGTTGTGGCGATCAAGGGTAAGTTTGCCGATGGCGGCGATTTGCTGGCCATTCCGAACTACGCGCGAACCAACCGGAAGGGTCCCCCCACTCCATACCCGCAACCGGGCGCGCGGGGCGGTCAGCGGACGCCCGAATCGATTGTCTGGATCAAGGAAGCGTAGTCTCATGCGTGGAGCGAGTGTCTGCTTTGCCGGGCGCCTCCTTTCCCACCGCACTAATGTGTTCTCATGACATTTCACGCTGAACCTGCGCTCCAGAATTCTATCGGTTAGCTGATTCACGGCCAGAATCCGAGGCGTCGCATTGGTGAAACAGACTGCCCATCCGCTCGGGGCGCTGGAATCGGCCGAACGAGACAGGAGAGCTTTGATATCCCTGCTTTCATTCCTCATCGCCTCTATATTGGCGAATTGTACGCGCACGTCACGAAGTTGCGCTAGAATGCTCGCAATGGCCGACGAGTAAATTCAGCAGCGAGGGGGAGCAATGTGGCCGTTTCAGGCAGCATAAACGGCGAGCATGGGACAAAGGGAAGCCGTGGTATTTCCCTTTGTAAGTTATACAAATTTGGTTTCAAGGGGACTGGAAAATATGCAATACACAAGACGAGATATCGGGTGGATCGCTCTGGCGGGATTCGCCTCGACGACTGGACTGGTTCCGAAGGTGAAGGGAGCCACAAAGCCGAATTCGAAAATTAAGGGAGTACAGATCGGCACGATCACGTACAGCTACCGCAGCATGCCCGATCAGAGTGCTGAAGCAACGCTCAAGTATCTGCTCGATTCGGAACTCAGCGCCTGCGAGTTGATGGCTGGCCCGATCACCGATTACATGCGCAAGAAGGGCAAATGGGATTCGAGCCCGGCTGCCGCGGCCGATGCAGCCGCTAATGCAGGCCGCGGCGGACGCGGCGGCGGAGGCGGGGGAGGTCGCGGAGCAGCTCCGACGTATCCGGTTGTCGCCGGCATGAAGGTCGGCTTTGGCAATGATCAACCTGCCGGCCAGTGGAACGGCGTTGCTTGTCCGGCGGGACGCGGCGGCGGTGGTGGCGGCCGGGGTGGCTCGGGCGCTGGTTTACAGGCAGCAGGTGGACGGGGCGGATCCGGCGCACCCGGCGGTGGTGGCGGGTTCGGCCGCGGCCCACAGACACCGGAGCAGGTTGCCGCAGCCGACGCCGAACGGAAGTGGCGGCTCGGTCTCTCGATGGATATCTTCAAAGATCTTCGCAAGATGTACAACGATGCCGGCGTGACCATCTACGCGATCAAGGATCTGCCGATGACCACGGACGAAGATCTCGAATTCATGTTGAACGTGGCATCGACGCTGGGCGCAACTCACTTCACAAGCGAGCTTCCCGCGGGCGCCAACGCGGCGGCGACCCTGAAACGGCTGGGCGATGCGGCCCTGAAGCACAAGCTTTACTCGGCGTATCACACGCATCAGCAGGGCAGCATGACTGTCTTCAACGACGCGTTTGAGATTTCGAAGGGCAACATGGCGAACGTGGATCTGGGCCACTTCATGGCTGCCACGAATCCCGGCGGCTCGCCTCTCGACTTCCTGAACAAGTTCCACGACAAGATTGCCAGCTTCCATTTGAAGGACCGCACGACGGTAGCCCACTGCGCACTCAACCTGCCATGGGGCACGGGCGAGACACCGATCAAGGAAATCCTTGAGACCGTATCGAAGAACAAATGGACGATGCCGGCCTCGATTGAGCAGGAGTACGACATTCCGCAAGGCTCCGATGCCGTCAAGGAAGTGCGGAACTGCTTTGAATACTGCCGGAAAGTACTCGGGTAATCCAGAACGATATCCGTGCGCTGTGGAGAAGGGGCCTCGGAGGCCCCTTTTTTACGTTCCGGCCGTCGAGGAAAGAATCGTCGGATGCTTGCGGAGAGCCTTGTCCGCATACATCGCCCTGTCGGCTTCTTCGACTGCCCTGGCAAGACCACTTCCCGGCAACCTCATCGCGATCCCGGATGATGCCTGCACTCCGGCGTCGGCTAAGGCCGTTCGCATTCGCTCCAGGAAAGACTCGGGTTCCTGTACCGTACATTCGAGCCCCATAATTCCGAATTCATCGCCTCCCAAACGCGCGACCAGGTCGGTTTCCCTTGCTGTGTTTCTGATTACGGATGCGGCCTTCCGAAGCAGTTGATCTCCGGCCGCGTGACCGTCAGAGTCGTTGGCTGCTTTGAGGCCATCCAGATCGAAAACACAGACATGAGCCGAATGTCCGTACCGGAGGCAGCGGCGCTCTTCGAGGTCGAGCAAACGCTCCCAGCCCCGGCGGTTTCGGAGCTGAGTTAAAGCGTCCGTTTCAGCATCCGTCTGCGCACGTTCCAGGCGGCGTTCAATTTCTGTTTCGCGAAGCTCAGCCGCCAACAGAGTGCTTAGCATGCTGGCCATTAATTCCAGCAGAGGCAATTCACTCGTGATCGATTCGGGCTGGCGATGCGGGTGAATGGCGCAAAGTGTTCCGAACAGGGAGCCATCGACGCACGTCAGCGGCACGCCGACATAGGCTTCAATCCTGACTTGGGGATAAAAAAACGTTACGATGAATGTTAGCTGCTAACGAAGCATGCAAGTCGCATCCTTAATTCTGATCCTGATACCGACGGCCGTTGCGGTAGCTCAAGCGCCTCAAAGCTGCCCGGTTTCGAAACCGTCCGCATTACAAGCTAATCTGTTTCCGTCAGGTGGCCGTTGGTTCGGGGGCCCGGAACTGATGGTAGCGGTTACAGGCAGTGAGTGGACAAATCTCCCCCGCTGGGAAGCCCCGACCATAGAGAGCGTACTCGGTTTGGCGAGCGGATCTCTTCCCTGGCGCAACATCCCGGGATGGCAGGCGGGATACCGCAACAAAGTTGTCTGGTTGTGGGATGGATACGACCCACATGCCGATCCGACTCCACCTTTGGCGATCAGTGGCCGCCGTCTTGACGGAACCGCCCCTCCGCTGATTTCAGATGCAAACAGGACTGGATTCAACGGCAATGGGTCATGGACCGGAGATTCAGTATTTGTTATGTCGGGCGTACTGTTCCCGACCACGGGCTGCTGGGAAATTACGGGCAAGCTTCGGGACAAACAACTCCGGTTCGTGGTCTTTGTCGGAGACAGCGAGAATTTTCCGAAGAAATAGCCGAACCTGGCTGCCTGCCCTTATCCCAGCCGCCATTCGCGCCTGCACCGGCGAGGTGAGTATTTACACAAGGGCAAGAAGGTTGCCGTCTTGGGATTTCGCCGGTGGCGGAAAACCATGAGTGTGCGGGAAGAATCCACGGGCTTCGTCACTGTTAAAGGCGCGCGGCAGCACAATTTGAAAAATGTCGATGTGCGGATTCCTCGGGATGCCCTTGTGGTTTTTACCGGCGTCTCAGGATCGGGAAAATCCTCTCTGGCCTTTGGAACTCTCTATGCCGAGGCGCAACGCCGGTACCTTGACTCCGTAGCTCCTTATGCCAGGCGTCTGTTCGAGCAAGCCGGTATTCCGGAAGTGGACAGCATCGAAGGCTTGCCACCCGCGGTCGCGCTTCAACAACAGCGTGGCTCGCCAACGACGCGATCGTCCGTGGGCAGCGTTACGACAGTTTCCAACCTGCTCAGGATGCTGTATTCACGAGCCGGCACATATCCCGCCGGTCAGCCGGAATTACACGGTGAAGCATTTTCGACGAACAGCCCTGATGGCGCGTGTCCGCGCTGTCACGGGATTGGCCGCACGTACGATGCCACGGAACAGACGATGGTTCCCGACCCCACTCTGACTATTCGGGAGCGGGCAATTGCCGCATGGCCGACGGCGTGGGGCGGCCAGAATCAACGCGACATACTCGTCACCCTTGGTTATGACGTCGATCGGCCGTGGCACGAACTTTCGAGGAAGGATCGCGACTGGATTCTTTTCACCGAAGAGCAGCCCAGGGTTCCGGTGTACGCCGGATTTACTCCCGAGGAAACCCGGCGCGCTCTGAAGAGAAAAGAAGAACCGAGCTACCAGGGAACATTCACCGGCGTGCGGCGTTATCTGCTTCACACCCTTGCCCACACAGAGAGCGCGCTCACCCGAAAGCGGACGCTCCAGTATCTGGTCAGTGCGGCATGTCCGGACTGCAGGGGAAAACGTCTGCGGCCCGAATCGCTATCGGTCAAATTCGCGGGGTTCGATATTGCAGAGATTTCGGCCTTGTCGCTCGCGCGCCTGGCTGATCTGCTTCGCCTCCGCACAGACGGCGCCGGGCCGCGGACCAACGCGAAGCATCCGGAGCGTACGATCGTGGCGCAGCGGATTACAGCGGATCTGATCCGCCGCCTTTCAGTGATGCTGGATCTGGGTCTTGGGTATCTCTCGCTCGAACGAAGTACGCCCACGTTGTCGCCGGGCGAGTTGCAGCGCCTGCGGCTGGCCACTCAGGTCTGTTCCAATTTATTCGGCATCGTCTACGTGCTCGACGAGCCGTCCGCCGGACTGCATCCGGCCGATACCGAAGCTCTCCTCACGGCCCTCGACCGACTCAAGGCCGCCGGCAATTCCCTCTTCGTCGTGGAACATGAGCTGGATGTGATCCGCCGGGCGGATTGGATTGTGGATGTGGGACCAGCCGCGGGGGACCACGGCGGCCGGATACTCTATAGCGGCCCCATGCCGGGACTGAAAGCAATCCGGGAATCGAAAACGCGCCCTTACTTATTCGGCGAGGAAGTGGCAGCGCGACGGACACCTCGAATTCCGGAGGGATGGCTTCGGCTGGAAAGCGTTACGCGCAATAATCTCAAGAATCTTTCGATTGCATTTCCACTACGTACAGTTACGGTGGTTACTGGCGTATCCGGCTCCGGGAAATCGACCCTGGTGAGTCAGGCTTTGGTGGAACTGGTGGGCGAGCATCTGGGTCATCGGCCATCAGCTGAGTCGGAAGACGCCGGAAGGGTTCTCGCTGACGATGACCCGAAGCTTCTGGAAGGGCGGATTACGGAGGGCGCAAACGCGATTCAGCGTCTCGTTCAGGTAGACCAAAAGCCCATAGGGCGCACTCCCCGCTCTAATCTGGCGACGTATACGGGACTCTTCGACCACGTCAGAAGGATCTTCGCATCCACAAGGGCGGCCAGGGCGCGACGCTACACGGCCAGTCGCTTCTCATTCAATGTCGCGGAAGGCCGGTGCCCAACGTGCGAAGGCGAAGGATTCGTTTGCGTGGAATTGCTCTTCATGCCGAGCGTTTACGCGCCCTGCTCGACATGCCACGGGACGCGCTATAACGCGAGGACTCTGGAGATCGAATACCAGGGGAAGAACATTGCCGAAGTTCTTGCCATGACGGTCGATGCCGCAGCCCACTTCTTCGAGGAGGAACCGGCGGCAAGCCACCCGCTCAAAGTTCTGCAGGAAGTGGGCCTGGGATATTTGCGGCTGGGCCAGCCGGCAACCGAATTATCGGGCGGAGAGGCGCAACGCATCAAGCTCGCAACCGAACTGCAGCGTAACCAGCGTGGAAATACCTTGTTCGTGCTCGATGAGCCAACCACGGGACTTCACCCTTCGGATGTCCGGCGACTGGTGACTCAGCTCGATGGATTGGTCGAACTGGGCAATACCGTAATTGTTGTCGAACACGACCTCGACGTCATTGGAGCGAGCGACTACGTTATCGACATGGGCCCCGGCGCTGGCGACAAAGGCGGTAGAGTGGTCGCCGTTGGCACGCCGGCCGAAGTGTCAGTTTCTGAGCGGAGCCGCACGGCTTTCTATCTAAGGCGACGCCTTTCACCCCGAGCCACCGCGAGAGACGACTCGGACGGGCTCATAGGGAAAGCTTCATGAACGTGCGACTGGGTCAATGCCCCACTAGCTCTGTTTCTGGTCTCCTCGATCGCCCTGTCCCTTTGGAGCAACAGTCTTCGACTTGCTCCGGCGATCCGCGCTTAGTGACCTTCCGACATTTACCTGATCTGCGGTGAAGTGACCTTCTTTGTCGCGACGGACGTATCGTTTGTCACCAGGCTGCGGCTGTACGACTTCTCTTTTCATGTTGTTCTCCTAACGTCTGTTCAAAATAGCCAGCGCTTTCGCTCGATGCAATCGGATTACCTGTTCCGAAACCGTTTACTGGCAGCAACAGGCAGTACTGAGTGCGGAGCGGCTCGCAGCACAACGTGACCGGGAGGACCAAAACCAGCTACGCCGATGCGTGTTTGGCGCGGTGATTGCATAACTACATGCGGAGGCCGATATGTTATCTAACGCGCTCATTTTTCTGATCATCGCTCTTATCGCCGGTGCCCTGGGATTCTTCGCAGTTGCAGGTATCGCTGCAACTATCGCGAAGATCTGCTTTGTTGTATTTTTGGTTATCTTTCTTGTCAGCTTCATCAGCGGCCGGCGAAGCGCCGTCTGAAGTTGGCGGAGCGGCGACAAGGCGTGTTCCCTGCGCTGAATTGCCGCTCCGCCCGTCCTTAAAAAACTTACCCGCCCAAAGCACAGCGCACTATCTTCATCGGACTTTGCCCGCGCAGGACCCCGTGGAGATCTTCCAGTGAAAAACTCTCTTACAGCCTTCAGCGCCGACGAGGTCACTTACGTAACCGGCGAGCTAATCGACCCACGGCTAGCCGATATCGAAGCTCTTGCTCGGTGGATGGACTATGCTTTCATCCTGCCAGGCGGACTCCGCTTTGGTTTCGCCGGTATTATCGGGCTGATCCCCGGCGTCGGAGATATCGTGGATGCGCTGATTTCTCTTTACATCGTCAATCGCGCGGTGAAGCTTGGTATCCCTCGCGTAGGCGTCGCACGTATGGTGCTGAATGTCGGAATCGAGGGGTTGCTCGGCGCCGTGCCCTTCATCGGAGACTTGTTCGACGTGGTATTCAAGGCAAACCGCCGAAATTACGTTCTCCTGAACAGCTATCTTGCGCAGCCGCGCCAACAGAGCCGAATGGATTGGCTACTCCTGCTGGCTACTCTGCTCCTCCTTATTGCTGCCGTCGCGTTGCCGATCTGGCTCATGACTTTGCTTGTTCGTCGTCTTACGTGATGCATCCTCACCGATCGTGCGGAGGAACAAATGTACCGATTTCGTAGTGTTCCGGTATCAAGAATCTTTGTTCTCGCAATCCTCTGGATTGCGGCTGCGCCGGCGGCGGATGCTCCTTCATCGGGTCCTCTAAAGCAAATTGCCGATGTGCCACTTCCAGGTTCAGACGTACGTTTCGACTATCAGAGCCTGGATCTCTCGCACAATCGCCTGTATATCGCGCATATGAACGCGAATCAGCTGGTTGTGTTCGATACCAAAACACGTTCCGTTGTGGCGAACTTAGACGGCTTTCCGAGTGTGCACGGTGTTATTGCGGTCCCGGAACTGGGCAAAGTATACGCTTCGATAACGGGAGAGCACAAAGCCGCTGTTGTCGATATGCAGTCGCTGAAGACAATCGCTAAAGCAGGGCCAATCCACTATCCGGATGGCCTGGCATATGCTCCGGGGGTCAAGCGAGTTTTTGTGTCGGACGAACATGGCGATGCGGACGTGGCGATCGATTGCGCTACGAATTCCGTCATCGCGACGATCCCTCTCGGTGGCGGTGCCGGGAACACGGTGTACGATTCCGGGTCCGGGCATATCCTCGTCGCGGTGCACGATAAGAACGAGCTCGTCACGATCGACCCTGCAACCGCAAAAATTATCGGACACTATCCAATGACGAGGATTGTTCGTCCCCATGGGGTCGCACTCGATATCGAGGGTCGGAGGGCGTTCGTCGCGGGCGAGGGGAACAACAAATTGGCGCTGGTCGATCTCACTGACATGCGCGTCATAGCCGTTTACGACGTTGGTCGGGATCCTGACGTCCTCGCGTTTGACACGGGACTCAAGCTGTTGTACGTTGCGACAGAATCCGGACACGTGACGGTTTTCCGGGAGAATGGAAAAGCCCTGATCACCGAGGGCATGCTCTCTATGCCCCATGCCCATACGGTCTCGGTTGACCCCCAAACTCATTTGGTCTATTTCCCTCTCCAGAGTGTCAACGGTCATCCTGTTCTGAGAATCATGGAGCCGGGTCATTGACTGAGTTACGACGAAAGCAAATGATTTGGCTAAGGCTGGCCTGAGTTCGTCACAATCATCAGTGGAATGGCTGCAAGCGCTGCGAGCGTTATCAAGAGGAGAAACAGAATCCCCAGGACGTCATCAGCTCGCGAATTGACGTGGCGTCCCATGATTTTTTTGTCCATGGCGGCGCGCATAAGCGGGTAGTAGGTCAGCGGCATCACAACCATGCCGAACAGAACAGAGATATTGACCAGCTTCAGTGGATCGAAGCCCGCCAATATGCAAAGAGACGCGACGGTGAGCATGCCTAACCAGGTGAGCGAGAATGCCGGAACCTTGCGAAGCTTTTTGTTCTTTCCCCACGGCAGATTATAAAACTGGCACAGATTATAGCCGCCGGAAAGCATCGTCTCTACGCTGGCTCCCGACAGACATGCGAGTATTGCGAAAAGCACAACCACGTGTCCCGCCCGGCCGAAAGGAGCGGCGATAGCGTTAGCGGCGGTACTGAGCTGCTCCGGAAACGAATGGTGTGGGAAGAACACAATTGCGCCGATCACCAGGAGCGCCACCGTCAAGAGAGCGCCAAGAACTGAGCCGATGCTCGCCACCATAAAGTTTTCGGGCAGGTCTTTTTCTTTCCAGCCCTCTTCCATCGCTCCCGATGAATAGAAATGGACTTCGTATTCCATGAGCATTGCGCTGAAAATGCCGACCGCAAAATACCAGTAGCTGAGCGTTCGGTGGGTGTCGGCCATTGACAGATGAGGCACCAGGCCGTGGCCGAGTGCTCTCCAGTCGGGAGCCAGAATCCAGGCGGAGACCGCGGCTGCGATCATCGTGACGCCGGCAAGGCCGAAAATCCGCTCGATCCATTCGAAACGTAATGCGGCGACTACACACCCGAATGTCAAAGCCACACCGACGAGAAGCAGCTTTTGTGGCCAGCCCGTGAGCAAGTGCAGGACGATAGCGACGCCGCCCAGTTCGGCAGCGCACGTGATGAGATTCAACAAATTGGATGCAACAAGCACTGCCGTCCCGAGTTTCGGGTTTAAACGGTTCCTCACAACAGCAAAAACGGGCTCCCGCGCAATGACTGCGATTCGTCCGCACATTTCCATGTAGACGATGATTGCGACGGTTCCCAGAACAATCGGCCAGAGCAGGGCATATCGGAAAGAGGCTCCGGCCTGCAAGGTGAAGACGATTTGCCCGAAGTCGACAAAACCGCCCAGGGCGGTCATGATACCGAGTGTCAAGCCAAGGAGCTTCTTCATCGTCACCGCGCCGCGAGAAAGCGTCCTGAAAGCTTCGCGTTTTGCCTGTTAGTCTCCGGAGAAACAGCCCGCGACCCGACACTTGCAATCCAAATACCGCAGAAACAATGTCCATGTGGTTCCGATATTTCCCGGCAGCGGAATCTGCGATCCCGAACTCTTCTTAATGATTTGGTGGCAGTAGCCTCTTCCGGTTGCCGGGAAGAAGGAAATCGGAGGCGACATGCCATTCCGGCAATTCGCGCGATGGTAATTTGTTGTTCTTTGCTCTCGATTGTTTTGGCGCCTCGATTCGAATGCCCTCGCAGGCGTAACAGATGAGGCCTCCCAGAACCCAATGGGCGACACCTACCAGGAGAATCACGTTTTCCTGAGCCCGGGAGAGATTGCGTCCGACAATATTGGCGACGGCGATTGCGCCAAATGCGATGCCCAGATACACCCACCAGCGGACCCAGCGGTGTATCGATATATGGATGTGTGTACGCATAACGGTTATTCAGATGTTCATTGCCGCCATCGAGCAGCGCTGACACCCCTAATTCCATCAGGCATCTTTTTCAGGTGAAAAACAATCCCCTAAACACACCAGCAAAGTCAGGCGCGCGCTGGTTCGAAAAAGCGGAGGGCACATACTGAAGGGGAGGGCAACGCGTGCAGAGACGTAACATTGTGGTCATCGGAACATCAGCTGGCGGGCTGAAAGTTCTCGACGAAATCATCAGTCAGTTGCCGACCGATCTGCCCGCCTCCATTTTCATCGTTCAGCATATGTCCGCGGAAAACACCGGGGCAGCCCTGTTGCACAAGCTGGGCCGCCACAAATCTTTCCGTTGCAAGCTGGCTGAGGACGGCGAGACCTTCAAACCGGGACGAATCTATATCGGCCCGCCCGATGCCCACCTCCTCGTGAAGGAAACCACGCTGCTCGTTACCAAAGGAGCCCGCGAAAACCGCTATCGGCCGGCGATTGACCCGCTGTTTCGCTCCGCCGCGGTCACGCACGGACCCGCCGTCATTGGCGTGATTCTGAGCGGCATGTTGAATGACGGGACTTCCGGACTGATCGCTATTAAGCACTGCGGCGGCGTAACGGTCGTGCAGGACCCCAGGGGCGCCGATTACCCCGGAATGCCGGAAAGCGCGCTGCAAAACATCAAGGTCGATTACTGTGTAGCGGCGTCTGAAATGGGCGAGCTTCTGGAGAAGCTGACTCATGAGCGTCACGGCAAAAAGAAGACGATTCCGAATGATGTTCGCACCGAGGCCGAAATCGCGGAGCGCGTTTTAAGCGACGTTCAGCAAGTCAACGGACTGGGCAGCCAGGTTCCGTATAACTGCCCCAACTGTGGAGGGGTTCTGTGGGAAGTCGACAACCCCGATCTGCAAAGATATCGTTGCCACACGGGCCATGCATTTACGGCCGCCGCGCTGCTCGACAGCCAATCCGAAAAGATTGAAGAAACGCTCTGGGTATCACTAAGGATGTTCGAAGAGCGCAAGAACCTGCTGAACAGCATGGCGCATAAGCAAAGCGGCACAGGCCAGAAAGCAGCTTACGCACAGCGAGCCGCAGAAAGCCAGGTTCACATTGAACGCATCAGGGCCATGCTTCTGGCACCGGTAATGAGTTCAAAACGTGGTGCCCGTAAGAGTGGCGCCCGCAAAAAGCGATCGTTGAAGTGATCCGATTACACGGAATTTCACTTCAGGTCTTGTTTCGCCTGCCGATCCGCTTTTTTGGCCTCTGCTTTCGCGTCCGCGGTGGGCTTTAAGTCATGGACTGCTTCTCCGAGACTCTTGCCCCCGACAACCTGAGCCTTCAACTGGTCGAAGGGTATATCGAGGTTATGGGAAACGTGAACCGCTGCCACAAACTGGCCGAGATTTTTGAAGCCGCTTGAGGCCTGGTCGAGGTTCGTATTCGGAGGCAGCAACTCTTTAAGCCCCGAGGAGAGGTGAGTGTTCTGATTCAGTAATTTGTCCGGCGCGGATCCGCTTCCCCTCGAAGTCGAACCCGACTGACTCGCGCCCTGCCTTTGCGGGCTGCTCGCCTGCGGTGGCGGCATGTTCGCGGGAGCACTGGCAGGTGGACCGCCCCCTCGTGAACCTCGTTGGGCAGACGCCGAAGTGCCCGTGAGAAGCAACATGACTGCAGCGGTTAAAACGATTCCGGATAGACGCATCACGTTTATCCTCCTTCTGCTGCCGGAGACGTGTGCGGTACCGTGCAGGTTGCGAATTAAAACCTAAGGAAAAGCTCAGGGCGTCCTTTGTATTTCAGAATCAATTGTTTACGGCAGAAGGCGTGAAAGGCACGCCGACGAAATCTATGTTCCACCGGGGTGCCTCTCGCCGGGGTATGCTTTGATCTGGAGGATTTGGCAATGTCAAAAGTTTTTCTGGTATTTGTATTTGGCGCAGGTCTGGTCCTGACCGGCTGCAACAAGAGCTCCACGAGCTCCACTACGGATGCAGCCGGGCAAGCGGCGACGGTGAAACTGAAGGATGGGACGACATTCAGTGGCAGCGTATCGAAGAGCGACACCTCGTCCATTACACTGACGTCGGCCGACGGCCAGACACGCACCTATCCGATGTCGCAGGTGGATGGGATCCAGTACGGAAGCGCTGCGCCCGATCCATCGCAAATGGCGTCGGCTCCTTCCCCCGGAAGCCCCGTCCCATCGCCCTCGAACACTCCGGTGAACACCCCGAAGCCAAGTCCCGTGCAGTCAGCTGCGACGCCGAAATCGGCGCCTGTTGCGAAAGAAAACGTACGGATTATCCCGAGCGGCACCAAGCTCAGTGTCCGGAATAACGACGCGATCAGTGCCAGCACTGCGAGCGTCGGGCAAACTTATTCGGCGGTCATCGCCGCCGACGTCGTGGATACCGACGGGGTAATCGCGATTCCCAAGGGCTCGAACGCAAGTCTGGTGGTCCGGGCGTCAGAGGCGCAGGGCAAGATAAAGGGCCAGTCCGAATTGTCGCTGGACGTGGATTCGGTGGAAGTCAACGGCCACACATACCGGATGGAAACCGTGGACGTGGTCCAGAAAGGCGCGGAAGGTCTCGGGACGAATAAACGGACGGCCGAATTCAGCGGCGGTGGAGCCGTGCTGGGCACCATCATCGGCGCAGTTGCAGGCGGCGGGAAAGGCGCGGCAATTGGAGCGCTGGCCGGTGCGGGCGCGGGCGCGGTCACGCAGACGGTTACGCGCGGCAAGTCCGTCAAGGTGCCAGCCGAAACCGTGCTGACGTTCCAGTTGGAAGCCCCGGTGAAGATCCGGCAAACGCGGTAAGGAACGGCTATTATTTCGCCAGCTGCGCGCGAATCTTCCGCAACTCGCCGGGCCGCATGGAGCTCGGCCGGGGATATTTGAGCTTCAGCTCCGCGAAAGCATCCAGCACAATCCGCGAGACAATCAATCGCGCATTTGCTTTGTTGTCGGCCGGCACGATATACCAGGGCGCCACCGGAGTGCTGGTGGCGCTGAGGCAGTCTTCGTACGCGCTCATGTAGTGCTTCCAGTATTTCCGTTCTTCCACGTCGGCCAGGCTGAACTTCCAGTTCTTTTCCGGGTCATCGATCCGCTTCAAAAAGCGCTTGCGCTGCTCTTCTTTCGAGAGATGCAGGAAGAATTTGACGATACGGGTGCCATTGCGATGCAGATGTTTTTCCAGATTCACGATGGAACGATAGCGGTCGCGCCAGATGGTTTTAGTGTCCGCCAGTTCTTCGGGAAGGCGCTCGGCTTCCAATATATTTTTGTGGACGCGTACGATCAGCAATTCTTCGTAATATGAACGGTTGAAAATCCCGATGTGTCCGGCCTCCGGCAAGCGCTTTACTGCGTTCCAGAGAAAGTCGTGCTCCAGATCCTCCGGGCTCGGATGCTTGAAACTGACGACGTTGCAACCTTGCGGATTGACGCCCGACATGACGTGTTTGATCATGCTGTCTTTGCCTGCGGCGTCCATCGCCTGGAAGATCAGCAGCAGGGAATAGCGGCCGGAGGCGTAGAGCTTGTTCTGGTGTTCGCTCAGCTTGTCGACATGGTCGGCAAGCGTGGACCGATACTCGTGCTCGGATTGATAGTAGGGCGGAACGGACGTTGGCCACTTCCCGAGGTCGATCTTTTTCCCCGGCAACGCCTGAAAATCGTCTGGCTCGATCTTCTTCATCGGTTATAAATATATGGCATCCGCGGGACGGAAGTCTGGAACCCTGTTTGCAATAGCGCCATCCGAGGGTCCACACGCATGAACGTATCGAACCACAAAATCGTGGAAATGCATAAGATCGCAGCCCACGCTCATCTGGCCGCGGCGGAACAACATGGCAAGGGAGACCACCTAAGTGGTCACGAGGCCGCCCGGATCGCTATGGAGCATTCCACGAAAGCGTTCGAAATCGCACTCGTCGCAAGGCGTTATTCGGAAAAGCGCGGGCGTCGTTCTGCGACCGGTCCTCTCGCCTGGCCGGCGCGGGCGCTGAAATCGGCGTCTATTGCTTACGCGATACAAAGCTGAGAACTTCGTCGGCGAGTGCCGGCACGGTGATGATGAAGTTTCCGCCGTAGATGGTATCTTTGCCAGTGAAATCGAAGGTCACACAGCCCGCTTCTTCGGCAATGATTTTGAGAGGCGCCACATCCCAGGGCGCGCATTGGGCTTCGATCCAGACATCGGCGCGCCCTGAGGCCACCAGCATTGCGTCCAGGCAGCCGCCGGTGCTGCGAACAGTCCAGAACTCGGAAACCCAGTCGAGAAAGTCGGCTTTGAACGGATAGCGATGCATAAAGCCGATGCCGTTGCAGCAGAGCAGGGCCTGACTCTTTTTCGAGATGGCGGAGGCGTGGATGCGCTTGCCGTCCCACCACGCGCCCTCCCCCTTAGCAGCGGAGAACATCTCACCTGTGGCGGGGAAGTATTCATGCCCGGCCACGATTTTGCCGTCTTCTTCAAGGCCGATCAGCATTGTCCACGCGCGGGTGCCGCGGATGAAATCGCGCGTGCCGTCGATGGGGTCGATGATCCAGCGGCGGCCGTTTTTCGATTCCCGTTTGCCTCCTTCTTCGCCGATGAGGCCGTCATCCGGAAACGCGGCGGAGAGCCCTTCCACAATGAGCTTTTCGCAGGCCTTATCAGCCACGGTCACGGGGGATTCGTCGGCTTTGATTTCGATACCGAGCGTGCCCTCCTGAATCTTCAGGGCGAGGATGCCGGCTTCTCGCGCGATCTGGGCGCCGATCTTCAGTTCTTTCTCGTATGCCATCGTCTTCTACCAGACTACACAAGCGTCCACAGGCTAAACTAAAGCGATGGAAAACTTCCGCGATTTCCAAGTGGGTCCGGACCCTTTTGGCCGCACCTGGCAGGCTCTTTTCAAGTATCTGCAGACGGGTATTTCAATCCGCCACAGCGACTCGGTGGATGTCTGCTTCGTTATTGAAACCGGCGGCGACTCGCAGACCCGCACGCAGAAGATCGTGGTGCTTTCTCATCCTGAAATCCGCGAATTCTCGAAGCGGACGGGCCGCGCGATCACGGACACGTGGTGCTCCCGGATGGCTGTCTGCAAACTGCGGCAGGTGATTGAAAACGGCGAGGATATGGATAAGGATTACCTCGACGTGACCCCGCGCGAGATCGAGGAATACGACGCCGCCATTCGCAAGTGGGAAGCCGAATATATTCGGACGCACGCGGCTTAGCGGGATCCGGCAAAACCCAAATCGCCGCCGATGAACGCAGCTGCACGCTGATCAGGCGTTTGCTTTCAGGCCCCGTGGAATCAGAGAAACCGGTAGGCTTCGAGCGTCAGGAATTCTTTCAGTTCGCTGCTGAGCGAGAGTTGTTCGAACAATTCCGCCGCCTGCGGGAATTTGCCCGCATCCCAACCCGGACGCTGCAGCATTGCGCCAATCATGCCACGGACGAGATCGGCTGTGATCTGCCGGCCGTCATCCAGCTTCGCGCCGTGCCGCAGCCATTGCCAAACCTGAGTGCGTGAAATTTCGGCTGTGGCCGCATCTTCCATCAGGTTGTAAATCGGGACGCACCCGTTGCCGCGCAGCCAGGATTCGATGTATTGAATGCCTACATCGATATTGAGGGCAAGGCCCTTTTCGGTGATCTGCCCTTCGTGAACCTTGAGCAGATCGGCCGCCTTCACATGGACGTCTTCCCGCTTGACGTGAATCTGGTTGGGCGTGGTCATGTACTCGTCGAAAATCGCTTTCGCGATCGGAATCAGGCCGGGGTGCGCCAGCCAGGTGCCGTCGTGGCCCGCCTTCACTTCGCGCAATTTATCCTGTTTGACTCGTTCGAGCGCGGCGTCGTTCGCGGCCGGATCGTTCTTGATCGGAATCTGCGCCGCCATGCCGCCCATCGCGTGAATCCCGCGCCGGTGGCAGGTCTGGATCAACAGATCCACGTAACTCTTCAGGAATGCCTTGTCCATCGTGACCTGCGAGCGGTCCGGCAACATCATGGAGGCATGGTTCCGGAACACTTTGATGAAGCTGAAAATGTAGTCCCAGCGTCCGCAGTTCAGGCCAGCTGAATGTTCCTTCAGCTCATACAGGATCTCGTCCATCTCGAACGCGGCCAAAATGGTTTCGATCAGCACTGTCGCCCGGATGGTGCCGCGCGGAATCCCGATATATTCCTGCCCAAACAGGAACACGTCATTCCAAAGCCGCGCTTCCAGATGACTCTGCATTTTCGGCAGATAAAAATACGGTCCCGAGCTCCTGGCCATCAGGACCTTGGCGTTGTGGAACAGATAGAGCCCGAAATCGAACAGCGAACCCGAAACCTGTTCGCCAGCCACCAGGCAATGGCGTTCCACCATGTGCCAACCGCGGGGACGCACCAGTAAGACCGCCGGCTTCTCCACCAGCTTGTACTGCTTGCCTTCCGGGCTGGAGAAGGAAATAGTGCCGCGAACCGCATCGCGCAGATTGATCTGGCCGCCAACAATGTTGTCCCACGTGGGGGAGTTGGAATCTTCCAGATCCGCCATGAACATGCTCGCGCCGCAGTTCAGGGCGTTGATGATCATCTTGCGGTCCACCGGGCCCGTGATCTCGGTGCGCCGGTCGGTAAGATCGGCGGGAATTGGAGCAACTGTCCAGTCGCTCTTGCGGATATCGGCGGTTTCCGGCAGGAAATCCGGTACTTGACCGGCGTCGATGAGCTTCTGCCGTTCCTCGCGTTTCGCGAGCAGTTCCAGGCGGCGTCCATTGAACTTGTGGTGCAGCGCCGTCACGAACGCGATGGCTTCGGGCGTAAGGATTTCCGCGTATTCGGCGGACACCGGGCCCTCGATTTTGAATGCTTGCTGGGGAGTTGTGCTCATGTGTAGTCTCTCTCTTTATTTCTTCAGTTCGGCCCGCAACTGCCGGTACGCGGAGTCTTCGAACGATGTCTTGATACGCTCTCGCCCATCGGTTTTCGGGTCGCCAACCTTATACGGGTCGCCACGCAGGCAGCGGCCGAGGAAACTGGTTGCCTCCGTATCGTCGGGCGAACGCTGCAGTGCGGCACGGAACTGATCGGCCGCCTTCGCGTATTGTCCCAGCTTCCACAGCGCGTAGCCGTAATTAAACCAGTAATCCGGATCGCCCTCATCGCCTTCGAGCGCCTTCTGGAAACCTGCCGCGGCCGAGGCATCGTTACGGCGGGAAAGGGCAGCTGCAAGATTGTTGAAAACCTCGTTGAGCGGAACCTCGTCGCCAATCATGCGGAACAGGCGAATCGCGGAATCGTAATCGCCATCATAATACCGGCAGATACCCAGCAGGAACGACGCTTCCATGTAGTGTGAGTCGGCGCGCGTCACGCGTGCCAGCCAGTTGATGGCGCCGCGGTAATCCTTCTTTGCGAAGAGCATGCGGCCGAGTGCATAGTTGGGCTGAGAAAAATGGTCGTCCAGACGGGCTGCCTGGGTGAAGAATTTCATCCGCTGATCGGCGTTGGCGGCGGGAGTCATCAGGCCGCGAACGTAACTCTCCATCGCATCTACCCGGATGGCGGGACGTTCGCGACGGAAGACTTCCTCGGAGGCGGCTGAGGTGGGCGATATCTGGCGGAGCACCTGCCACGCCAGCGTCATTTCCATCTGGCTCAGATTTTCGAGCACGCCGTCCTGTTCGAACGACTGCGCTTCCTTCAGCTTCTTCAGATCGATCACATGGACAACGATTCGGATGGGAGACTTCATGGCCGCGGCTGAAGTGGCCGGGTCGATTGTGTAATCGCCGAAGACAACCTGGCCCGCATCCAGCGTTTGGCCGATTTTCATCACGGTAGCCCGCGTTAGCAGGACTTCCGGCTTGACGCCAAGGCGTCGGTAAACTTCCACTCTGTCATCGCGGGAGAGCGCGAGGATTCCGTAGGAAGTCAGAGTTTCATGGATGGTTTCGGCGGCGCTTTCGCCGATCCAGTTCAGATCGGGGGCGATGGCGCTATTGATGTTGAAAAGCGGCAGCACCGCGACCGTATCGGCACAGAAGGCGCACGATGCGGTGGCAAGTATTGCGGCGATGACGTTACGGAGGGGCAATTGTTCAGGGTATCAAGCTTGCGGTGAAGCCTGCTGGTAATGGGCCCGGACCTTGCGGGCAGCGGCCTTGCCAATCTTCTTTGCAAGTTCGGCCTCGCTGGACTGACGGACCATCGTTGAACTTCCGAATTCCTTCAGAAGCTTACGCACGGTGATGGGGCCGACTCCCGGAATCTCATCCAGTTCCGACGTGAGCGTCCGCGCATTGCGCCGGGTGCGATGGAACGTGACGGCGAAGCGATGGGCCTCGTCACGGATGGTTTGAATCAAGTGCAGGATCGGCGAAAACCGGTCGAGCACAACAGGTTCGTCTTCCTGCCCGAGCACGTAGACGATCTCTTCGCGCTTGGCGATGGAGGCCACCTGCTGATCCGTAATGCCGATCGATTCCAGCGCATTCGCGGCGGCATGGAGTTGCCCCAGGCCTCCGTCGATCAGGACCAGGCCCGGCATCGGCTGACCCTCTTCCTTCAGCCGCGAATAACGCCGCGTGACCACCTCCGCCATGCTGGCGAAATCGTCGTTGCCTTCCACGGTGCGGATGATGAATTTCCGGTAGTCGGCCTTTTTCATGCGGCCGTCTTCCCAGACGACCATGCTGGCTACTTTATCGGTGCCCTGGACGTGCGAGATATCGAAGCATTCAATGCGGTTCGGCGGTTCGGGCAGATTGAGGGCGTCCTGGAGCGCTTCCTTGATAGCGGCGGAGGATGGCTTCATGACGCGGAATCTGGCGTCGAAGCTGTGCTTCGCATTGGTCTGCGCCAGCATCAGCATGGCCTTTTTCTGCCCACGCTGCGGCGTCACGATCTCCACTTTCCGGTTTTTTTTCTCGGTGAGCAGTTCTTCCATCACCGCGCAGTCTTCGAACTCCACCGGAACGTGGATCGCTGCCGGCACAAATTGCTGATCAAGATAAATCTGCAGGAGCAGCGTTGAAAAGAACTCGGGCGCATCGAATTCATGCTGGTCTTCCCAGAAGAATTCACGGCGGTCAACGATTTGGCCATTTCGCATGTGGAAGAGATTGACGGCCACCATAGGCGGTTCGGCGTAGAAGCCAAAAATATCGGCGTCATTGCCGGAGGCCGCTGCCATCTTCTGCCGTTCGGCGATTTCTTCCACCGTGGTCATGATGTCCCGGAGGGCTCCGGCCTGTTCGTATCGCATCTCCGCCGATGCGGCTTCGAGTTGTTCGCGCAATTCCGCCGCGAGGGTTGTGTGCCGCCCTTCGAGTAAAAGCCTGACCTGGCGGACGGCGCGCGAGTATTGCTCTTCTGTTGTCAGGCCCTCGACACACGGCCCCAGACAGCGATGAATGTGGAACTGGAGGCAGGGCTTCGGATGAGAGCGGGTGAGATCGATCTTGCAACTGGGGACGAGAAAATGCCGGTGGATCAGATGTACGATCCGGTACGCCAGATTGCCGGGAAAGTAGGGGCCAAAATACGATGCGCCATCTTTTTTCAGGCGGCGGGTAACGTAGACCCGCGGGAATCGCTCGCTGGTCAGCTTGATGTAAGGGTAAGTTTTGTCGTCTCGCAGCAGCACGTTATAGCGGGGCTGGTACTGCTTGATCAGGTTGTTTTCAAGCGCCAGGGCTTCTTTTTCGTTGTCGACCAGGATGTAATCGACGCCGCGTGCTTCCGATATCAGAGACCCCGTTTTGGCTTCCAGCAGCCTCTCTTCGTTGAAGTAGCTGCGAACCCGCGCCCGCAGGCTCCGGGCCTTACCGACATAGATGATTTTGCCGGCGGCATCCTTGTAAAGATACACTCCTGGCGCGAGAGGTAACAGCGCGGCTTGTTCACGAAGTGCGATCACTGCCACTGGATTCGAGTGCGGGGAAAACTATAATAAAAGTATGTCACGTTGGCGAATTCCGGCTCAGTTCATGCTTGTGCCCGGCGTGTTACTGATGGCAGGTGTTGTGGTTGCGCAAACAGACGCCAAAACCGCGACGCCCGAGCCAGCTCAGGAATCGGCATCGCCCTACGGCTTGCCGCCGGCTTTGGTTCCGAAGACGGAAATGCCGCCAGAGGAAGACAAGACCAATGCTCCGCGAACGTATACTTTCAATCCGGTGCAGTCGCAGCACGACGTAACCATCGGCGACCAGTATTTCAAGAAGGGCAACTATACCGCCGCGGTCAGCCGCTACGACGAGGCCACGAAGTGGAATGACGGCAACGCGGAAGCGTGGCTACGTCTGGGCGAGGCGCAAGAGAAGAAGCTCAACGCCAAAGGCGCTCGCGAGGCCTATCAGAAGTATCTGGAACTGTCGCCCGATTCCAAGCTTGCGCCGGAGATCAGGAAGCGGCTGGCGAAGCTCAAGGGCTGATTCGGTGTTTCGATCACGCACGTAAACTGCTGCCGCTGCCTGGAACAACTACCTCCAGCATTCTCCACTCGTGTTCGCCGAATTCGCCTGCGACACTGCCACCCGCCTTCGCGATTGCAGCTGAAACAATCCCTACATCCGCCGCCTCGAAGCCGCTGAGAATTGCAACACCGCCGGATTTGAGAATCCGAATCCACTCCGCTGCCAGCTCCGCGATCCATGCCGGGCTGATGTTGGCCACGATGATATCCGCGCAATTGCCGGCTACCGAATCCGCCGATCCGACAAAGACAGGCACGTTGACGCCCGCGCGCACGAAATTTTCCCGCGCCACGATCACCGCGCCGTGATCCGTATCGCAGGCGTACGCGCTGCCCGCACCCAGCTTCAGCGCGGCCTCCGAAAGAATTCCAGATCCGGTTCCCACGTCCACCAGCGCCATGCCCGGCTGCAAATGCCGCTCGATGGCTTCGAGACAAAGCCGCGTCGTTTCATGCGCGCCGGTACCGAAGGCGAGACCAGCATTCACTTCGATTCGGATTCTGCCAGGCGGCGTCGCCTCATCGCGCCACTCCGGGATCACGAAGATGCGGTCGGCGATTTCCATGGGCTGCAAATGCTCGCGCGCGAACGCGACCCAATCGCGTGTGTCGGCCGGCCGCACGTCGCCTCCGAAGCGCGCCTGTAAGCCTGGGGCGAGGGCGTCGTCGTCGAAGAAGGCGCGCATGTTAGCCATATCGCCCGCATCGGGGAGTTCCACGATGCCGGTACAGCCCGCCTCCCACAGGTCGGCAACACGAATATCTTTACCCTCTTGCGGGCATTCAAGGTCGATTGAGAACATAGAAGATTCAAATGAAATTACAAGGAATGTTTGCGCTGGCGGCCACGCCCTTCGATCATACAGGGGCGATCTACCGCACCAAGGTTCTGCACAATTATGCCAAGTGGCGACGCACCAGTCTGGCAGGCTTTATCGTCGGTTCGCCGGCGGGTGAAGGCCCGCTGCTGGAAGACGCGGAAAAGATCGAACTGGTCAGGCTCGCGGCGGAGGGCAGCGCTTCGATCCTGATTGCCGATGTTTCTCAGGAAGGCGTGCATGGCGCCGTCGCACTCTCCGGTGCGCTGAAGGATGCCGGAGCCCAGGCCGTGATCAGCCGAGCGCCCCATGAATACCGATATCTCTCGAATGCGGAAGAATTGCCGGTGCTTTATTTCCGCGCGCTGGCGGACCGCTCTCCCGTTCCGGTCGTGATCCATAATTCCCCTATCGTCACCGGCATCGATCTATCGCCCGCGACGCTTGCGGCGCTCGCGCAGCACCCCAATATCGTGGGCGTGCTGGAATCCGATACTCCGGTTTCGCGCGTGGAGGAAACCCGCACGCTGGCAGGCAAAGAGTTCGCTATTCTGGCGGGGACGGAGGCGCATGTCTGGGAATCGCTTCGGGCAGGCGCGAACGGCGCGGCTCTGGCATTCGCGAGCGCGGCGCCTTACGCCACCATTGCGATTTGGGAAGCATTCCGCACGCGGGAAGAAGAGGCTGCGGTGGACTGGCAGGGCCGCATCGCTCACCCCGGACTGCTGGTGACGGAAAATCACGGGCCCGCCGGACTCAAACACGCCATGGATATCAACGGCTACTATGGCGGGCCGCCGCGATTGCCCTTTGCGCCGATCGACGGCGACGCGAAGGAGCGGATCGAAGAGGCGTTCCGCGATCTGAAAGGCTAATGTTGCCGGGCGAACTCCTGCAAATAATTGCGGAGTTCATCCCGGACGCGACGGAAGAGCGTCAGCCGATCCTCATCGGAACCCACACCAGGGGGCGGCGGATCTTCGAAACTGTGATGTAGTTGCGTTGCAGCCCCGAAGAAAACCGGGCAGGTCTCCCTGGCGTTGTCGCACACAGTTATCAGGAAGTCGAAGGGCTGTCTTTCGAACTCGGCGACGTTCTTCGAGCGGTGGCCGGAGATGTCGATGCCAAGCTCGCGCATCGCGGCAATGGCTTCCGGTCGGACGTGGCTGGCTTTCGTGCCGGCGCTTTCGACTTCAAACCGGTCCCCCGCATCGTGGCGCAGAAGACCTTCCGCCATCTGGCTCCGCGCCGAATTTCCGGTGCAGAGAATCAGCACTCTTTTCCTGCGATTCATGTTTCCGTTTCCTTTTCCGGGTGCGACATCGCCACCGCCGCGGCATCCCGAATCAGCGTCGGAACCACCATCGAAACACGGCGGGGTTCGCAAACGATGTGGATGCTGTGAACCAGTATGCCCCGGAGATGTATGCGTCGACGGCGAATGGCATGCCGAGGATCTCAGCCGCGCTCATCCCGGTCACGTACGCTCGCTGTTCGGTACGCGCTCTCTCACGCTGGTAAAGTGATGGGCATATGAAGGTCCTGCTGCCGCTCCTCTGTCTGCTTCCGGCGATCTCCCCCGCGGCGGTCAAAATCGTCCTCGTCGGCGACTCCACGGTAAATGATCAGGGCGGTTGGGGTAAAGGCTTCGGTGGATCCTTCAATTCCGAAGTTCACGTAGTTAATCTTGCGTTGAACGGGCGCAGTTCGAAAAGCTTCCGCGATGAAGGCGCGTGGGCTCCCGCCCTCACAGCCAAACCCGACTACATCCTGATCCAGTTCGGTCACAACGATTCACCCGGAAAAGGCCCCGAACGCGAGACCAGTCCCGACACCACCTATCGGGCCAATTTGATCCGTTATATCGATGAAGCCCGGGCCGCCGGCGCGAAGCCGGTGCTGGTGACATCCATCGTGCGGCGCGTTTTCGACGACGCGGGCAAAATCAAACCCGACTCGCTTGTCCCATACGTGGACGCAACCCGCGCCGTGGCGAAAGAGAATAACGTTCCGCTGATGGATCTCTACGCCCTCACCCGTACACACGCCGAGAAGCGCGGGCCCGCCGGTTGCATCGAAATCGACGCTATCGACAAAGACGGCAAGCCGGATACCACGCATCTCGGTCCCATTGGCCGCAATGAGATTGGTTTCATCGCGGCGCAGGAATTTGTCCGCGCCGTTCCTGCCATGCGTCCCATGCTCCAAAGCGGTCTGCCGCCGATGCAGGTCACGGTAGCTGCCGATGGCTCCGGCGATTTCAAAACGATCCAGATGGCGATCGATCACGCACCGTTCGTGCCGGCCGGGCAACGCCTCAATATCGAAATTCGCCCTGGCATCTATAAAGAGCGTCTGGTTGTTCCGCAGGATCGTGCGCGCACCACCTTTCTTGGTCAGGATGCCGCGACGACGGTAATTACCGCGGCCATGAGTGCAAAGGAAGCCGGCGGCACGTTTTTCAGCAGCACCGTCGACGTGCAGGGCGGTGAATTTCATGCCGAGAACATCACTTTTGAAAATACGTTTGGCGTGGGATCGCAGGCAGTCGCGTTGATGATTCATTCCGATCGCGCCGAATTTCGCCACTGCCGTTTCCTGGGGTGGCAGGACACGCTGTATGCTGCGACTGGCCGCCAGTATTACAAGGATTGCTACATCGAAGGTCACGTCGATTTTATCTTCGGCAACGCAACTGCCGTTTTCGACAACTGCGAAATCCATAGCCGTGGCGATGGTTATCTCACCGCACAAAGCCGCACGTCGCCGGAACTCACCACCGGTTTTGTCTTCTACCATTCCCGGTTGACCGCTGCGAATCAGACAAAGGGTTCCTATCTTGGACGTCCCTGGCGGCCTTATTCGCGCGTGGTGTACATCGGTTGCGCGATGGATGCCTTCATCCGTCCGGAAGGCTGGAATAACTGGAACGATGCGAAGAATGAAACGACCGCATGGTACGGCGAATTCGGTTCAAGCGGGCCGGGGGCCAAACCCGCGGAGCGGGTCGGCTGGTCGCAGCAACTGACGGCGCAACAGGCTGCCGCATTCGGACCGGAAGTGTTTCTGCGCGGCGACGACGGCTGGAATCCGGCGAAACAGGACCAGCAGTAACGCGGCGCAAAACGGGACTGTCTCCTTTTTGCCCAAAACTGATACAATTCGAACCTGTGATCGAATCCAGGCCGCAAGGCGCTGTCGAAGCAAGGTTGGTGAACGCCCCGTCTGAGCGAGTCCGCTCTTTTCAGCGCTGGTCCCTCGTGCTCCTCGTAGCAGGAGGCGCGCTGAATTATGTGGATCGCGCCACGCTCTCGGTTGCCAACAAACTCATCCAGGAGGACCTCGGAATTCCCGTCGCGAAGATGGGCTTTCTGCTCTCCGCGTTTCTCTGGGCCTACGCGGTTGCTCAACTGCCGGTAGGCGGTCTCATCGACCGCTACGGTCCGCGCAGGCTTCTGGGCCTGGGGCTCTTCAGTTGGTCGATTGCGCAGGCGGCGGGTGGGCTGGTCAAGAGCTTTGGAGTTTTCATCGTCGCGCGAGCGGCTTTGGGCGTGGGTGAGGCGCCTTTGTTCCCTGGCGGAGCCCGTGTGGTGCGCGATTGGTTCGGTATACGCCAGCGCGGCTTCGCTACCGGACTTTGCCAATCCGCGTCATCGCTGGGAAATTTTATCGCGGTTCCGTTGCTTACGTTCCTCATGCTCAGGCTGAGCTGGCGCTGGATGTTTCTGATTGTCGGCGCGGCCGGAGTCGTGCTCGCAATCGTGTGGTGGGCCATTCATCGCGATCCATCCGAAGTCGACCTGACGCCGGATGAGGTACGCTTCCTGACGGAAGGCGATGAAAATGCCACCTCACGGGCGCCGTCCTTTGCTGAATGGCGGCAGCTTTTCGGACACCGAACCACATGGGGCATGATAGCCGGTTTTTTCGGCAGCATGTATACGCTCTGGCTCTATACCGGCTGGTTGCCGTACTATCTGGAGCACCAGCGCCACATGACCATCGCAAAGGTGGGAATCGTGGGCGCGATTCCGTATTTCTTCGGCTGTGTCGGCGCAATAACCGGGGGTTGGCTGTGCGATTTTCTCACCAGACGCGGCTGGACGCCGATCGGGGGACGCAAGCTGCTGGCATCCTCCGCCCTGTGCGGCATTTCCGTTTGCACCATGGGAACTGTATTCGCGCAGTCCAACGCTGCGGCGCTCGCGTTCATCTCCGTTTCGCTGTTTCTGATTTACATCGTCGCCAGCGCCGCGTGGGCGACGGTGCCAGTCGCCGCGCCCAGTCAATACACCGCGTCGCTCGGTTCCATTCAGAACTTCGGCGGCTACCTGGGCGCCGCGCTCGCTCCTACTGTGACCGGGCTCATCGTCCAGCGCACCGGCAGTTTTTCGGGAGCTCTGACATTGAGCGCCGTACTTACATTGCTTTCAGCCGCGGCTTACCTTCTGCTGGTCAACAAACCCATCCCGAGCGGAACGATATACGCGCACGATCAACAGAGTTGATACACTGGCTGTCGGCGATGAACTGTATACAGTATGCCGCCAAGGAGAAAGCAATGCAGACCGATAAACCCCAAACGTTTGGTTCGATGAACCGCCGGCAACTGGTGGAGCGCACGTTAATCGGCAGTGCCGCCGCCGTTGCTCTGCAGTCCGGCAGCGCACTCGCGCAGGAGAAGCCCAAGCCAGCCGCTGCCGCGGTAGCCACCGGTTCTACAGCCACGAACCCCAACCTCAACGCGCCGGTTGTAGCGGTGAAAGGCGGCAAACTCCGCGGTCTGCGGGAAGGGAAGACGCTGACGTTCCTGGGAGTCAAATATGCCGATGCGGAGCGTTTCGGTCAACCGAAGCCCGTGCAGGCCTGGGAGGGTGTCAAGAACGCCCAGGTGTATGGCGCAACATGCCCCACTTCGCCCTACACTGCTGTCGGTTCCGATGAACTTGTCTTCCCGCACCGCTATTGGCCCGCCAATGACAACTGCCAGTTTCTGAACGTCTGGACCCAGAACCTCAAGCCGGTGGCGAAGAAGCCGGTTATGGTCTGGATGCATGGAGGCGGCTTCACCAATGGCTCCTCGATGGAAAGTTATGCGTATGACGGCAAGAGCCTGAGTGAATTCGGCGACGTGGTCGTCGTCAGCGTGAATCACAGGCTCAACGTGATTGGGACGCTCGATCTTTCGGCGTACGGCCCGGAATATGCAAATTCGCGTCACACCGGTATGGCCGATCTGGTCGCGTCCCTGCAGTGGGTTCACGACAACATCGAAGCGTTTGGCGGCGATCCGGGCAACGTGATGATTTTCGGGCAATCTGGTGGTGGTGGAAAAGTTGTGCGCCTGATGCACATGCCGGCGGCTAAGGGGCTCTTCCACAAGGTATCGGCGCAAAGTGGCAGCGCCAGTTACAGAGGCACGGATCCGGCAGCGGCAATCAAAGGTCAGCAGGCTCTTGCCGCGGCAACGCTCAAGAACCTGAACCTTACCGGCAGCCAGATTGACAAGCTGAAGGCGGTTCCCTATCTGGAACTGCTGGCGGCTGCAACTTCGGCCGGGCAATCCGTCGGGCGCGAACTCGGCATGAATGTGGGCGGCTGGAATCCGATTGCGGACGATGTCTACGTGATGCGCGAATTCTGCGATTGGGCCGACACGATTCCCGTCATGTCAGGTACCGTTTTCAGCGAAATGCAGGGCACGCTCACCAGAGGCGATGGACGCAAGAACCAATGGACACAGGCGGAGATCGACGAGAACCTGACCAAGGCGTTCGGCGATAAGAAGAATGATATTGTCGCGGAATTCAAGCAGGCGTTCCCCCGCAAGAAGGTTCAGGACGTTCTCTACTACGCGGGCGCGTCGCGTGGTGGTTCGAAGAGCCTGCTGGCCCGCAAACTGGAGAAAGGCAAGACGCCCGTCTACAATTACCTGTTCGCCTGGGAGTACCCGATCAACGATGGCATTACCGCTTTCCATTGCTCGGAACTGGCGTTCAATTTCCATGCCCTGAACGTGCCTGAGATCAAACTGGCGACCGGAGGTGGCCCGGCGGCGATGGCGCTGCAGGACAAGGTCTCCGGCGCGTGGGTTCGTTTTGCAAAAACCGGAAATCCCAGCCAGCCTGGCCTGGAATGGCGGCCTTATACGCCGGATAATCCACAGGCCATGATCTTCGACACCGTAAGCGAGTCCCGCCCGCTTCACGACGACAAGCTCGTATCGCTGCTGCCGGCGGCGCCCGGCCGCGGCGGACGCGCCGGAGCTGCTCCCGCTGGCCCTGGCCGAGGCTAGGAATTTCGTCTGTCGATTAAGGGGCAGGTTCCGTCGCGTACGGAACCTGCCCCTTTTCCTATTTGGCCTGCTCCCGTATGATTTGAAGAAGCGCCTATCCATTGAATCTGGAAGGAGGGTCCATGCGCCGATTCTTATCCCTGCTGCTCGCAGCTCTGTTTTGTGGCTCCGCATTTTCACAGCCCCGATTTGAGGTGGCTGACGTTCAGTTAAGCCCTGCGACTCTCGACTATCACAGGCGTGAGATGGGAGGCCCCTACCTGAACGCAGACCTCCTCCAGTTGCGGCGCGCCACCATGCTGAATCTGATCGCCCTTGCCTGGGGTGTGGAGGATAGCAAAGTTCTTGGCGGCCCCAACTGGCTCGCTATGGACCGTTTCGACGTGCGCGCGAAAACACCGCCCGGCACCACCCGCGTGACGATGCAGCCAATGTTGCAGGCTTTGCTGGCGGAACGCTTTGGCCTGACCGTACACAACGGAGCCGTCGAAGTGCCTGGCTGGGCCCTCACCGCCGGTAAGAATCTTCAGTTGAAAAAGGCGGATGGTTCCGGCAATAGCGGCTGCCGCCCAGACGGCGCGAACGGGCCGGCATCGGGCGGTCCGCCGCCTGTCATCGCCGTCGCGTGCAAAAACATGACAATCGCGGAACTCGCGAAAATTCTTCCGGGCGCGGGCGATTACATTGCCGATGGCCTCGCAGTGGTTGATCGCACCGGTATCGAGGGGGCATGGGACTTCAACCTCCGCTTCGCACTTTCGAAAAGCGCGGCCATCACAAGTCACAATCCCACTCTGTTCGATGCCATGGATCAGTTGGGCCTCAAGCTGGAACCCTCCACCGTACCGGTAACCGGTATCGTTGTCGATCGGGTCAATCGCACTCCCACTCCCAACCTTCCGGACCTCGCAAAACTTTTCCCGCGCGATCCCGAAGAATTTGAAGTTGCTGTCATCAAACCAAGCCCTCCCGGCGACCGCACCCTGAACGGTTACACGGCTGCCGACAACACCAAAGTTCAATACCTGGCCGGCGGACGCGTCAACATTCAGGGCTCGCTCCAGGGGCTCATCCGATGGACCTGGGGAATCAATCTGGTCAGGATCGTCGGCCTCCCGACATGGGCCAACGAGGATGCCTGGGATATTGCAGCCAAGCCGCCCACTCCGGTAAACGACTCCGATGCGATCAGCGAAATGCTTCGGTCGCTCCTGGCCAACCGCTTCAAAATGAAATATCACTTCGAGGAGCGCGAGATTTCTTCTCCCACTCTCATCACGGATAAACCGAAAATGAAGAAGGCCGACCCCGCGACTCGCAGCGGATGCACCGAAGGTCCCGCCGCACCCGCTCGCAACGACGCGCGCGATTCGAACCCGCTGCTCAGTCGCCTGCTGACCTGTCGCAACATATCCATGGCGCAGTTTGCCACGCTCTTGTTCAAAGGCATGGCGTCGGGATATGTCGGCGGACCGGCCTTCGACGCTACCGGACTGGAGGGCGGCTGGGATTTTACACTCAGTTTCAGCGCGTTTACACAGCTGTCGGTGCCCAATACCGGAGACGCCGGCGCCGAACCCACCGGGGCTGTTTCACTGCCGGATGCCATGCAGAAACAAATCGGTATCCGGATGGATATGCAGAAACATCCGGTTGAGGTGCTGGTCATCGATCATCTGGAACGTCAGCCGACGGAAAACTGACTGCGGTTGAGATCGGAAAAATACCGGCACCCTGGCACGCAATTTCGGATTGCAGTCCAAAGGGTCTTAAGTACGTTTGGTAAGCCCCGACAGAGCTTCCCGCACATGCCCATCCGATTCCGACAACGCCGAATAAACGTGCCGGATCACGCCTTCCCGGTCAACCACAAAGGTTACCCGCCCCGGAATAACCCCGAATGCCTTCTTCACTCCATACAACTTGCGTACCCGACCGCCCTTATCGCTCAGCAGTGAAAACGGCAAATTATATTTCGAAGCAAAGCGCGTGTGCGACGCCACCGAGTCGTCGCTGATCCCCAGAATCACCGCGCCCGCCGCACGGAATTTCGCGAATTCTTCGCGGAATGCGCACGCCTGCTTCGTGCAGACGCTCGTATCGTCCTTCGGATAGAAGTAAACCACAACCGCATTCTTCCCGCGAAACTGGCTTAGCCGGACAGGCATCCCGCCATCGTCGGTCAATTCGAAATCGGGTGCGGGTGTACCTGGAGTGAGCGTGGACATTCGTTTTCGTTCAGGGCGCTACGCCAGGCGTCAGCCGCTGATATCCGGAGTATTGCAAATCGTTTTCGACCAGCAGATCGTCATTCAGCAGTTGCGAATGAAGAATGTGCGCCGGCGCCAGCCCGAACGGCGTCGGCGTGTAATCCACTGTGGCCTGATCGCGCACCGTCATGTTTTCTCCCAGTGATTCCTGCGTGAGCATGGTAATCCGTACAGGCAGCAAATCACGCGCCCGCAGCCAGATTTCTCCTTCCGTCAGCCGTACTTTCACGGTGCGTTCGTGGAAAACGGTGAGCCCCGTCGAGCCGGAGTTCTGTTTGTATTGCAACGTCAACATCGGCTCGCCATCGAGTGTCCGCTCCGCGCCGCGTGTGAATTCGTAGTGGCTCTGCGTATCGGCGCCGAAGAGCAAAATCAGTTGTCCGAAATCCGTGACCGCGCCTTCGAGGCGATTGCGTTCGAAGTTTTCCAGCAGGCGGTGCTTTAGCTCATCGTCCGACGACTGGATCCCGATAGCCAGAGCATGACGCGCTTCCTCGGCGCCCGAGATCACCCGGCCGTCAATGGTGAGCACGGAGCGGATTTCATGGATGACGCGCGACGCGCCAATCTGCCCCAGCGCATATTCCGAAACAACATCGTGCGTACGAAAATCCTGAGGGAGCTTAATGGTGGCATTCTTCGATTTGCCGTTCTCATTTTGTTGCAGCAGGCGGATGAAGCCACGCCTCCCGCGCTGGTGCAGCGTCTCGCGGGCAACCAGGCCCGGCGCGGTGCGCGCAAAAATCGCGGCCATATTGGCCGTTGCGGAGATCAGGTCGGCGGTAGTCGGCGGGTCCGCTGCCTCCTGCATGCCTTGAGCAAGAGCGCAGCAGACCGACAGGGTGAACAGGATCCGGCGCACTCCATCGAGTGTAGCGACTTGTTGATCCGCTGGCGGGCGGTCCAATCAAGGGGCAACGATCCCCGCCCAAAACAGGCTGCGGCCGGGGCCCGATTCAACGTCGTATTTACGCGCGAATTCGAGTTTGCCGTCGGAGGCGATGCGGAAGATTGAGAGGCCTGCCGGAATCGCTTCGTGTTTCAGCTGATTGGCTACTACCAGCATTTTCCCCGCTGGATCGAGTGTGAAGGTGCGGGGCTCGAAGCCCTGCGTGGCGATGCTCTGGATCAGTCTCGGCTCGCCTGTTTTTTGGTTAATCGAGAAGACGGCGATGGAGTTTTCACCGCTGGCATCGGTCGCGCGGTTCGCTACATAAACGACGCGACCGTTGGGATGGAAGTGGATGGATGCCGCGGTCTGGCCGGCCCGGCCCTGATTCGCTTTCGACAGTGTACTCGCGACGAAGAGAGGTTCGGAGCCGAGTGCGCCGTCGGGTTTTCTGGCGTACACATGGATCTGGCTTTGGCGTTCCAGTGTGACGAAGGTCCACTTTCCGGACGGGTGGAAATCGAGATGGCGGACCTGGTAGCCGAAACCTCCGCCCGGCGCCACGGATTGCAGCGCGCTGAGCAGGCCGTCTTTGAACGCGAAGAGTTTCAGCGCGCCGGGATCTTCCTTCGAAGTTGCGGTGGGGCCGTTGCCTCGGGTGACGATGATGACGGTTTTGCCGGAGGGGTCGGCACGGACCTGATGACCGTAGATGCCGAAATCCAGGCCTGCGGGTTGCGGAATCCGTTCGCCGAGTGTGCCATCGGGGTGGATCGCGTAGACGCTGAGCGCGCTGGGGGCGTTGTGCGCTGCGATGACGTAGGTACCGTGCGTATCGGTGGTGATGAAGATCGGACGGGAGGGGAGGGATGCCGGATTACCCTGCGCGGTGAGCGCGCCTGTGGCCTGGTCAATTCGGAAGGCTGTGATTCCATGATGGTCACCCATTGGGGCGACACCGTTGACCGCGACTTGACTGGCGCCGCCGTCACTCCACGCGACATACAGAAATTTATGATTGGGGTGCTGCCACGCTTCCTGAATATTCGCCGGCAAGGTTACGGTCGCGCGCTGAGTGAGCGTTGCCGTGGCGGGATCGAGATCGTATTGGATGAGGCTGGAACCGAGGGCGGCGTAGAGGGTGGTCTTTGCCGAGAGTGTCATTGGGGCGGCGACGATGATGAACGCGACGAGTGATGACCACATGCATCGAAATCATACATCAGGCGCGGGTGGAAAGTGCTTTGAGTTGTTTCCGGGCGAGCCGGCTCCATTTGCCGGCGGCGCGGCGCAGGTATTGCGGGGCGTTGGAGGCGGCTTCTATGGCGCGTTCATAGATTTCGCGCGCTTCCTGTGGTTCGTTCAGACCTTCCAAAGCCTGACCGTGGTAGCAGAGGCCCTCGGCATCGTAGGGTCGTTTCTCTTCGTACTTCAGAAGCTCATTGAGGGCAAATCGATACTGGCGGGCTTCGAGGTAGAGCGCGCCGAGTTCGCGCAGGATTTCGCTTTGCGCGTGCCGCTCGTTCTGATCCACTACGGTTTGAAAGTGGGCGAGCGCGTCATTCAGACGGCCCTGCTCGCGGGCGATGCGGCCTAACTGGAAGTGGGCATCGGTCTCGTTGGGATCGATGGCGACGGCATTCTGAAAGCGATTGATCGCTTCAGTGAGCTGGCGGCGCTGCTGGTAGATGAGACCGAGCTGATACTGAGCTTCGGCGTCGTGCGGGTTGATGGCGGCGGCTTCCAGATTGCGCCGGAAACTTTGGCTGCGGCGCAGACCGGCTCCGAGATTGCCGAAGGTGTCCCCGAGTTCACTCCGCAGGTAATAGAACAAGTAGAAGAGCAGGAACGGTGAAGAGAGCCAGCCCATCAGATAGCGGAGCGGGTCGCGAAGCAGCCAGGCGGCGATCAGGGGCAGCCAGGAAAGGCTCATGACGAGGATCGCGGGGCCGTTTTCGGTACCGAAGACGGTGCGCACCGCGAAGAACGTCAGCAAGAGGAAATAGGCCGCGGCTGCGGCGCTGGCGGCCAGGAACAATTGCGGCAGAAGCCACGCGATGGCAAGCAGTGGGAGACTGCCGGCGACCCACGCCATTGCCGTACATGTGAGGAGCGGGGCGTAGTCGCGCTGGAAGGCGCTGCGAATCCCGCCAACCCAGCCTCCGAGCAGGAGAAGGCCGGGGGTGTAGATGGCTGCCATGACAATGAGTGGTCCGTAAAACGGGAAAACGAAAGCGGGTGTGGCAAAGCCGAATGCGAAGGAAACGGCGAGGACGGCCAGGCTGGAGAAGAGCAGACTGCCGCGATCAAGAATGTCGCTCATGGCTGCGCCGGGCTGGACGTAGAGGCGCAGAATCAGTTTTAGGTTGTCTGCCAGCACTGAGAAGAGGATAGCAATCACGGGAGTTAGCAGGCGCTACATAATTTTATCCGGGTATTATTGACTTCTCTATTTTACCTGGGTAAAATTCAGGAGTGACGACATATACGGCATTTCTGGGATGGAAACGGGTTGGCGCGGGCCCGCTTGAGGAGGTTCTGCGGCGGGTGAAAGAGCGCCTGGGTGACGGTGAGCCGGAAGAAACCCTGCTGATGTTTGAGGATCAGACGGGAAAGCAGGTGGATTTCGATCTGCGGGGTTCGATTCAGGAGGTGCTGGAGCGAGCGATGCCCGAAGCGATTCGCAGCGGGCCCGGACGTCCACGATTGGGAGTGACGTCGCGCGAAGTTTCGCTGCTGCCCCGGCATTGGGATTGGTTGGCAACACAACCGCAGGGGGCATCGGCGACGTTGCGGCGGCTTGTGGACGACGCGCGGAAGCGGGATGAGGGGAGTGCGGACAGCCGCGCGGCGATTGATGCCACGGGCCGGGTGATGGGCGCGATGGGCGGGAATCTGCCGGGATTCGAGGAGGCTTACCGGGCGTTGTATGCGCGGGACCGGGCGAAGCTGGAACGGATGATCGCGGAGTGGCCGGAAGATTTGCGGGAGTATTTGCTGGCAAACAGGGGCAGCCAATGAGGCGCTTATTGTTTGCGGCACTGGTCGTGTTCGGGTGGTGGTTGCTGAGTCAGGGGGTATCGGTGGTGGTGGAGACGCATTACATCGAACTCGGTGTGGGACAGGTCGTGCGGGTCTACGTGGATCGCGCGGCAGGACTCAATTGATCGGCCCGGCAACGCAATCGGTGATCTAATAGCTGCTATGTCCATTCGTCTTGCCGTGTGTTTCGCGTTGGTTTCCACGGGCGCGTTTGCGCAGTATTATCCGACCGGCGAGTGGCGCACGGCGACGCCGGAATCGCAGGGGATCGATTCGCAGGCGCTGGCTACGGCAATCGACCAGGTGAAAGAAAAGCAGTGGGGCGTCCACAGCCTTCTGGTGATCCGGCACGGCTACGTGGTGGCGGACAGCGATTTCTATCCATACAATTCTTCGACGGCTCCGCACGATCTGGCGTCGGTGACGAAGACAATCACATCGACACTGACGGGCGTGGCGGTGGGGAACGGAGTCGTGAAATTGGATCAGTCGCTGCTGTCGTTTTTCCCAAAGGAGAGCCCGGCGAATCCGGATGAGAAGAAGCGCTCGATCACCGTGGGAAATATTCTGCACATGGAATCTGGCCTCGATTGCGGATTCTTGCCGGGAGAGCAGGAGTTGGAACAGATGAAGCGATCAGCCAACTGGGTGCAGTTTGCGCTCTCGCTGCCAATGAAGTACGACCCGGGGACGCACCCTTCATATTGCAGCCCGGGTTACCACCTGCTGGGCTCGGTGCTTGGGGCGGCCTCGAAGATGACGGAGGAGGATTTTGGCCGCAAGTATCTGTTTGGGCCGCTGGGAATTCGCGATGTGGTCTGGGCGGTGGATCCACAGGGGCGGAATCACGGCTGGGGGGATAGTCACTTCTATCCGCGAGACGTGGCGAAGATCGGCTATTTGTATCTGCATGGCGGCGAGTGGGCAGGGAAACAGATCGTACCGAAAGATTGGGTGGCCGCGTCGATCACTCCGCCGCCGGGTGGACGCGGTGCTCCAGGCGGTTTCGGCATTGAGTGGAACGTTACCAATGGTCCGAACGGGTTTCAGTATGGCGGGACGGGGCGTGGCGGGCAGACGCTGATCGTGTGGCCGGAACTCGACATGATCGTGGTCAGTATGGCGGGAGGAAATGCCGGTCAACTGGCGCCGATGATTCGCGCGGCGGTGAAATCGGAGCAGGCACTACCTTCGAATCCGGCGGGCGAGGCGCAATTGAAGAAGGCGTCAGTTGCGGCGGCCCTGGCGCCCGCGGCGGTTCCGGTGCCTGCGCTGCCGGCGATGGCGGCTCGTGTTTCGGGAAATGTTTATACCTTCCCGGTGAATGCGTCACGGCTGGATAGTTTATCGCTGGTGTTCAAGGGCAGCGAGGCAACGGCGAATGTGAAGTATTACGGAGAGCCTTTGAGTTTTCCGGTGGGGCTGGATGGGGTATATCGGGTCGGCAAGTTCGGGCCGCTGGGATTGCCGGCCGGCGCGACGGGAAAGTGGACTTCGGATAGTGAATTCCTGCTGGATCTGAATTTCATCGCGAACATCAATCACTACACGCTGGCGATCCGTTTCACGCCGGAGAAGACGATTGAGGTGACGGTGAACGAGGCGTCAGGGCTGATGCGGAACGGTCATATTACCGGCGCTCTTCAGTAGAGGGATGAAGCGAGGGCCAGTCCGGCCGGCGCTTTTCCAGGAATGCCGCGACGCCTTCTTTGAAATCCTTCGACGCCATCAGTTTCGCGCGGATTTCTCGATTGATTGGCGCCGCTTCATTCCAATCGAGATTGCGGGTGCGCGCGATTTGTTCTAGTCCTGTGGCTAACGCGGTTGGGCTGAATTGCGAGAGCGTGGTGGCCAGTTCGAGCGCCTGGACCTGGGGGTCGCAGGCGAGTTGACTGACGATGCCGTAGTTGAGAGCTTCGTCGGCGCCGATGGTTCTGCCGGTGAGGCTGAGTTCGGTGGCGCGGCGTTCGCCGATGGCGCGCGCGACGGAGCGGAAGACGATCACGGGCCACAGTCCGATACGAATTTCGGTCAGCGCAAAACGCGCATCCGGTGCGGCGATGACGATGTGAGCGTTGGCGGCGAGACCCATGCCGGCAGCAAGGGCGGCGCCGTGGACAGCGGCCAAAATCGGCTTGCGGGCGCGCTGGATGATGGTGAACAAGCGTTCGTGCAACTCGACCAGTTCCTCCTGATCGGCCGAGAGAACTTCGCCGAGGTCCATGCCGGAACAGAAAGCTGTGCCATTGCCGCGGAGCATCATGGTGCCGATGCCGGGGTCGGCCTCGGCATGATCGATGGCTTCGAGAAGTTGACGGCACGTCTCGGAATTCAGTGCATTGCGCTTTTCCGGGCGATTGATGGAAAAGCGTGCGACGCGTCCGATCGTATCGGTTTGAATCATTGGGTTTCCAGAGGGAGTGCGCAGCCGCGTGGTCGCAGGGCCGCCACTTCCAAAGCGAGCGTGAGTACCTGGCGGGTATCTTTGGGGTCGATGATGGCGTCGCAATGGCCGCGCGCGGCGGCGTATTTTGCATCGAGCCAGCGTTCGTAATCGGCGCGGGTTTTTGCGATCGAATCCTTCAGCTCATCCGGGACGATACTGCCGAGTTTCTTTACTTTTTCCAGATCGGCGGCGAAGAGGGCCTGGACGGCGGAATCGCCTTCCATTACGCCGATGCGCGCGGTGGGCCAGCTGAAAGTGAAATTGGGATCGAAGCCCTGGCCCGCCATCGCGTAGTAGCCGGCGCCGGAAGCGTGGTTTACGGTGAGGACAATGCGAGGCACTGTGGCGCAGGACATGGTTTCCACCATTTCGGCGCCAGCGCGAATGATGCCGCCGGATTCCGCATCCTGGCCGACCATGAACCCGGAAACGTCCTGCACATAAACGATGGGAGTGCCCTGGCGTTCGGCGAGTTCGACGAAATAGGCCACTTTGCGCGCGGTTTCGGTGTAGATGATGCCGCCGATGCGCGGCTTGAGGAAGCCCCGGCGGTTGGCGACGACTGCGACAGGATGCCCGGAGAGACGCGCGGTGGCGCAGAGCATTTCGGGTGCGTATTCGGGCTGGAATTCGGCGAAATCGTCGCGGTCGAGAATTCGGTGCAGGACGTCTTCGATGTTGTAAGGCAGCCGATGATCGGCGGGCAGGATGCTGTAGATGCCTTCGGGTGAATGCGCGGGAGGAGTTGCGACCGGTGCCGGCGGTGGCGCGGGAAGTTGCCGGAAGCGGGCGCGAATCATGGCGAGGCAATCGGCGTCGTCTTTAGCGGTGTAGTGGGCAACGCCGCTGGTGGCCGTGTGAAGATGTGCGCCGCCCAGGGTTTCCTGATCGATCAACTGGCCAGTGGCGCCCTTGACGAGGTTGGGTCCACCGAGACCCATGAAGCTGGTCTTTTCGACCATGATGATGAAGTCGCTGAGGGCTGGAAGGTACGCGCCGCCGGCGATGCAGGGCCCCATGACAGCGGAGATTTGCGGGACGTGAAGCTTGCGCCGCATGAGAGAGTTATAGAAGAAGATGCGGCCGGCGCCGTATTGGCCGGGGAAAATGCCGTCCTGATAGGGGAGGTTGACGCCGGCGGAGTCGACCAGATAAACGATAGGCGCGCGATTGCGGATGGCAATTTCCTGCGCCCGCAGGATCTTGGTAATTGTTTCCGGCCACCACGCGCCGGCCTTCACGGTAGCGTCATTGGCGACGACAACGGCAGGGCGCCCTTCGATATGGCCGATGCCGGTGACGACGCCGGCGGCGGGGGCCTGACCTTCGTACAGGTCATAGGCGATAAGGAGGCCGATCTCCTGGAAATGAGCGCCGGGATCGAAAAGGGCCTGGATGCGCTCGCGGGCGGTCAATTTTCCGGCGCCATGTTGTTTTTCGATTTTCTGAGGGCCGCCGCCTTCCCGAAGCTTGTGTTCGAGGTGCTGGAGGGTATCCACCAGATGACGCATGTGGGCGGATCTGGCGGTATCCTGAGCCTCGTTATTCGTCCCGTCGTTTACTGCCATCGCTGATTCAGTGTAACGGTTCCGTTTGCGCCGGGAACACCCCAAAGGCGCATGTGTTATAAAATGACCATTTCAGGAGAAACCTATGAAAGTACTGTTGACGAGCGTTGCAGCAATTGCGTTGGCGTGCGGAATGTTGGTGGCGGCGGACGACGCGCTGCAGACAAACAGCGATGCCCTGCGGGCCGCTGTAGATGGCAAGAAGGGTGTGCCGGAAATCAAGCGACTCGCGGTGCTTGTGCTTTCCGAAGCGAAAAAAGCGGAGGGTCCGGCCCCGGCGGATGCGGACAAGGAAAACTGGGAGGCCCACGTGAAATACGCGCAGGGTGTGGCTGAGTACGCCGAGTATGCGCTTTATTCGGCATCGGTGGGTGCACCGGCGGCAACTGCCCTGGATCTGATCAGCACGCTGGAGGCTCAGGCGCCGAAGAGCAAATATCTGAATCAGGATGCGTATCTGATGGTTGCGAATTCCGCGCTGACGGCTCAGCAGGGCGACAGGGCGGCGAGCTTCGCCAGAAAAGCTTTGGCGGCTCCGAAGGGCGCGAAGCCGGAACAGGCCGCCGGCACCGCGCACTACATTGTCGGTGTCGTGGCGGCGAACAAAAAAGATAATGCAACCGCTGAGAAGGAACTGAAGGCTGCGCTGCCTGGCATCAAAGGTGTGCCGACACTGGAAGGCCCCGCCTATTATTTCCTGGGTGAAGCGGCCTATGCCCTGGGGCGCACGAATATGGATCGCCTTCAGGCCGATCAGGGTATCAAGTACATGCTGCAGGCTGCTTTGATCACCGGACAGTACCAGGCATCCGCCGGCGCCGAAGCGAAGAGAATGAAAACTGAAATGGGCGAGAAATAATTTCACCCAGATTGTCTGGAAGTGCGAAGGCCCGGCAGCGCGTAATGCGTTTGCCGGGCCTTTGGCTTTTGTGACTTACCTGCCGGCGCTGAGGCCCCGAAGAACGTAGCCGTCACCGGCGCGACTAAACGTGAATCTGGGCTTGGCAAAACTGGTCATGTCGAGCAGAACCTCGGGCATGAAAACCGCCACTTTTTCGCCACGGATCAAGACGATGCCGGGGCTGGTTTCGATTACTTTGTAGGCTCCCGCCGGCAGAGTCGTGGTCCCCACTTTGAATGCGAAGGGCACTTTGACTTCAAGTTCGGAGATCTGGGTGGCAAAAGCCGAGGCGGCAAAAACGACGAACGCAAAGACAGTATAGATAGACTTTTTCATAGTTTTGGTTTCCTTTGTCAGTGAATTGAAGACACACGTCCACCGCATGCACGGTGAGCCAGTGTCGGAGATTGCCAACGTGGGAGAGAACTATCCCTCGAACTGAGGAACGGGATGAATCAACGAAGAAACGGGATTCGGTAGCGAAAGTCCGGAGAATTCATCTCGCCGGAATCACTTACAACCCCAGTTTATCGCGTGTTGCAGGCAACGCCAAATTGAAAAAATCGATGTAACCGATGCCGCTGATAGAGAGAAACTTACTGCATTCTCCAGGGCGAAACGTTCGTCCATTTATCCAGATTTTGCTGCGCCCAGGCGGCGTCCTTATCTTTATGACAGCTGTTGCAGGAATTGGGTTCGTTGTATTGCACCGTCAGCAGCGGCGGCATAATTTTAAACGTGTGCGAGCGGACGTTCACGTTCGCAACCTGGTTGGCGACTTTCGGCATGTGGCACTCAACGCATTGCGAGCCGGCGGAACTGGCGGCATGGTGTGTGTGCTCCGCGATGTCTCCGGCGGGGCCGTTGGGTGTTTTTTCGTTATGGCAGGAAATGCAGAGCGCATCCGCCGGCTTAATCAGGTTCGCGTAATTGTCCGTGCCGTGTACGTTATGGCATGTGAAGCAGGTCAGCCCGCGCTTATACATCTGGCTTTGGACGAAGTCGTTGCCCTGCATGCGATTTTTAATGGCGGAACCATCGGGATAGTGGGTGAAAGTCTTTTCGCCGAGCTTGTGTTCTTCCAGCTTCCAGTAATCCGCGAGGCGGCCTCCCGCGACATAGCCCACGGGCCAATCGTAGGTTCGGCCTTCGACTGGATTCTTCAGCGGTCGGCCTTCGGAATGGCACTGCATGCACACATCGGTGGCGCGGACCGTATCGAGACGCGCGGGATTCACGATGTTGGCTCGCGACGGGGCGGCAACGTGATCGCTGCCGGGGCCATGGCATTTTTCGCAGCCGATATTCCATTCATCCACCTGATGCGTAGTGGTGTTGTAGGAGACGGAGTGGCAGCCATCGCAGAGCGGTCCTGTGGGGCGCTGCGCCATGTCGTCGGGATAGAATTTCGTGTCGGTCCACCAATCGGAACCAACGGCCGGATGATAGGCGCGCCAGACTTTGTTCTGGATGTCCCATTGGGCGGGAAACGCGAAATAATCGTCGCCTTTCTTATAGAAATAGCGCTGCTTCCAGAGGCTGCCGTAGACAAAGGCCACGTCGGAGATTTTGAAGGTCACCAGCGGATTGGGTTTGGAGAAATCGCCGAGAACAGCCTCGGGATGGACCTTTGGATCTCGCACGATGTTCGCCATCGGGGTCTTCTGCCAACTGGCATAAGTAGATGCGTGGCAAGTCTGGCAGGCCTGCGAACCCACGTAGGTAGCTGCGTGGATAGAGGATGACAGAAGTAATGCCACAAACAGTCTGCGCATATTGCGATTGTGGCACAGACCCTGTAGAGCTCGCGTAACTGGCGTGGCAAATCGCCGAATCGCGTCGGGAATATCCGACGGTGACCGTTACATGAAATAGTCTTTGACTTTGTCGAGCAGGCCTTTTTCGTGCGGCTCGTTATTCACCGGCAGTGTATCTTCGAGCTGTTCGAAGATACGGCGCTGGTCCTTGGTCAATTTCGTCGGGATTCTGACGTCGATGTGGACAATCAGATCTCCGCGGCCCTTGCCCTGAACTTCCGGCACGCCTTTGCCCTTGATCTTCAGTTCCGTGCCGCTTTGTGTTCCTTCGGGAATGTGAAGCTCATGCGGGCCCTCGAGCGTGGGAGCCTGAATCTTCGCGCCAAGTGCGGCCTGCACTACGTTGATCGGGATACGGCAATGCAGATCGTTCCCTTCGCGTTCGAAAATCTGGTGCTCTTTGACGGAGAAGAAGATGTAGAGATCGCCGTTGGGGCCGCCATTAGTGCCAGGCTGGCCTTCGCCGGTAACGCGTAATCGATTGCCATCGTCGATGCCCGCCGGAACCGTAACCTTCAGGCGCTTGTTGACGTGCTTATAGCCTTCGCCGCGGCAATCGCGGCAAACCTGCTTGACGATTTCGCCTGCGCCGCCGCAATGGGAACAGGTGCGCCGTACCGAGAGGAAACCCTGCGAGAAGAGCTGTTCGCCACGGCCGTGACAGGCCGGGCACTGCATCATCTGACTGTCGGGTTCGGCGCCGCGGCCGCGGCAGCGCGAGCACGGCTCCATTTTCGGTACCTGAATCTCAACGGCTTTTCCAAAAACGGCTTCTTCGAAAGTTAGTGTGAGGTCGTAGCGAAGATCGTCACCCTTCGTGGCCCGAGGTTTGCCACCGCGTTGACCGCCACCGCCGAACATGTCGCCAAAGCCAAAGACCTGGCTGAGAAGGTCGCCCAGATCCATGGCGGACGGGTCGAAGCCGCCGCCACCGGCACTCGACACTCCGGCGTGCCCGTAGGCATCGTATGCCGCGCGCTTCTGGGCGTCCGACAGAACACCGTAAGCTTCGGCTGCTTCCTTGAATTTTTCCTCGGCGGCGGCGTCGCCGGGATTCCGGTCGGGATGAAACTGGAGCGCGAGTTTCCGGTAAGCGCTCTTCAGTTCCTGCTCGCCCACGCCGCGGCTGACGGCCAGTATTTCATAATAGTCGCGTTTAATGGTCGGCATGGTGGTTCGAAGTCTGCTGTTAAATCTTCAGGATTCTGGAATCGCCGCGGGGCGAGGCGGGCACGGCGACCTTCACCATCGATGGGCGAAGGAGCTTGCCTTTGAAGTGGTAGCCACGCTGAAATTCGCCGAGAACGGTGTTGTCGGGCGAATCGTTGGTTTCCACGCGCTCGATGGCCTGATGCAGGTGAGGATCGAACGGCTTACCCGTGGCGTCGATCGGTTCGAGGCCGGTCTTTTTCAGGGATTCAGACATCCGACTGTAAATCATTTGAACGCCTTTGGCGTATTCCGGACTATTGGAGTCGGCTGCCAGCGCGCGTTCGAAATCATCCAAAATGGGCAGCAGATCGCCCACAACTTCCATGCTGGCGTACTGCGACTGTTCTATGCGTTCGCGCTCGGTGCGCTTGCGGAAATTGTCGAATTCGGCTTGCCGCCGCAACAAAGTATCGCGCAATTCGTCGCGCTCTACGCGCAGGCCGTCACGTTCGATGCGCAGCTGGTCGAGTTCAGCCGCCACGACGGTGTCGGACATGGTTGTTGGCGTTGCGGGCTCGGCGTCCGCATGAATTTCTGGGTTTTCCACGGTTAGTTTCAGATGCCTGTACTCAGATTAACACTGGCATGGATTAATTCGGCTGGAACCAGCCACTTGTTGGATGCCGCCAATCAGGCCCGGGATTCGAACGCCTGGCCGATCTGCTGTACCGCCGAAATCACCCGCTCATAGTGCATCCGCATGGGGCCGAGTACCGCGATTCGGGCTCTGACACCCGAGGGCAAATCTACCGTCACACCGATCAGGGCCAGCTGCCCCATCGAAGGATGGGCATCTTCCAGACCCACGTGGATGCCGACGCGTCCATGCGAGCTATCGAGGAAACGGTCAAGCAGGGCCACAACTTGTTGCTTCTGCTCGAGGGCGCGGAACAGTTCATGCATCCGCTCGCGGGTCAGATGAAGATCCAGCCCTACCAGATACGAAGCGCCACCCAAAGCGAGGTGCGGATCGGAATCCGCGAACAGGCCCTTTTCACACAGGGTTGTGAGTTGGCGCAGAATTTCGTCATAGCGCGCGCGTTCCTCTTCGATCCGGCGCAGCAGTTCGGCGCGGGCCCGTTCCAGTGTCCAGCCCGCGAAATGATGGTTCACGTAATTGCGGAGCAGCGTCAGATCGTTCTGCGGCAGTTCGCGATCCAGCGTCACCACGCGATTCCGAACCATGTGGTCGCGCGTGGCAACTATCATCAGGACGCGGCGATCCGAAAGCGC
>JAICJH010000119.1 GCA_025928545.1 Bryobacteraceae bacterium
ATGAGCCGTTTCGCGGACTGGACCGCGATACGCGGCGGCAGCTACTGAAACGTGCGCGGGAGTACTGGTCGGATTGCACGCTGCTCTGTATCACGCATGATTTAGAAGAAACGCAGAGCTTCGACCGCGTTCTGGTGGTAGAGAACGGAACCGTAATTGAGGATGATGCGCCGGAGGCATTGCTTCAGAAGGAAGAATCGCGTTATGCCTGCCTGATGAAAGCAGAGGCGACAACGCGAGAGCTGTTGTGGGGCAGTCGATGGTGGCGGCGTATTCATGTCGCCAACAGCACGGCGGTAGAAGCCGTTGACCACTACGAAGAAATGCCGAGGCCGGAGATTCGGGTGGCATGACGGATGCGATAGAAAGCTGTATCTGGCCCGCGTTTCAATTGCCGGAGTTGTTCTTTGCTCTGTTGGAAAAAACAGGGTTACCGGGTGCGGGAAAGAACCGGCCGCAATCGCGGGGCGAGGTGGACAATCCGGCGGAGTGGATTGCTTGGGCAGCGAAATCGTGCGGCTGCGATATAGACAGGTTTGAGGGAACGCTGGCTGCGTTTGCAGAGGAGATTTCGTTCGCGTCTCCGGCGATTCTGCGGATAGGCGCCGATGAGTATCTGGCTATTTTCCGTTCGCGCCGCGGGAGAATCCGAGTGCTTGCGCCGGACTTATCCACCCGCTGGCTAAAGACGGATGGGCTCTACGAAAGGCTCGCGCGTAATGCGGAAACGCCAGGACAAGCACGAGTGGATCGGCTGCTGGATGAGGCGCAACTTTCCGCTTCCCGCAAGGCAAGGACGCGACGGTTTTTCCTGCGGGAGCAACTGGCAAGAGTGCCGTTCCACGATTGCTGGGTGTTGCGGCCGGCGGCTGGCGCGAAGACGCGCGATTGGCTCCGCCAGGCTAGCATCGTTCGCAATGGAACGAGTCTGGCGATTGCGCACACGGTGCAGTATCTGTTGTGGATTGTTTCGTGGGCGGTGCTGGGGCAGCTTTCCTTTCAGGGTCACTTCGATACTGGTTGGCGATTAGGTTGGGCGCTGTTGTTGTTGACCATGGTCCCGCTGCAACTGCTCACCACGTGGAAGCAAGGGCAACTGGTGATCGGTTTCGGTGGGTTGTTGAAGCGGCGGTTATTGTGCGGCGCAATGCAGCTTGGGCCGGAAGAGATGAGGCACGGGGGCATTGGGCGGTACATGAGCCAAGCGCTGGAGGCCGAATCGGTCGAGTCACTGGCATTAAGCGGCGGCGTGCAGGGAGCGCTGTCGGTTGTCGAGTTGATCGTTGCGGGATTCATACTAGGTTCGTTGGGCTTGGTTTTGGCGCTTTGGTTTGTGTTCGCGTGCCTGGTGGGATGGTGGTTCTTTCGGAAGTATCACGAATGGACGGGCGTCCGGCTGGGCATCACCGATCACCTGGTGGAATCCATGGTGGGACAGCGGACGCGCTTGGCACAGCAACGCCCGGAGGAGTGGCACGAGGGTGAAGATCAGGCGCTGAAGAATTATCTGGGCATTTCGCGGGTGCTGGATCGGATGGAAAACTGGCTCACGATGGCGGTTCCGCGGGGATGGCTGCTGTGTGCCCTCGTTTGCTTTGCACCTTCGATGTTGCAGGGCGGACAGCAACCGGCGCAAGTGGCCGTCACGTTCGGCGGAATTTTGCTGGCGTACACAGGCTTCCGTCGGTTGACTGGATCGGCCGCCGATATGGCGGTCTTCTTTGAGTCGGTTAGGCGCATTCGGGTGCTGTTCCAAGCGGCCGCGCGACAGGAGTCCTCCGGGGCAGCGTTTACCACGAAGGGAAATGTGACGCGCCCACAGCAGAAGGTGATCGAAGCGGAAGGCGTGGGATATCGCTATCGGCCGTACGGCGGACCGGCGTTGCAGGACTGCAGCTTGACCATTCATCGGGGAGACCGCGTTTTGCTGCAAGGACCGTCCGGTGGCGGGAAGACGACGTTGGCTTCGCTCCTGTCGGGCATGCGCGTGCCGGAGCATGGCCTGCTATTGGCGATGGGACTGGATCGCCATGCGCTGGGCCCGGCGCGCTGGCGGAAACGGATTGCGACGGCTCCACAGTTTCATGAGAATCACATCTTCGCGGAAACGCTGGCGTTCAATTTACTGATGGGGCGCGCGGAATCGCCAGTCGAGCAGGATTTCGAAGAAGCCGAAACCATCTGCCGGGAGTTGGGCTTGGGCGATCTAATCGATCGGATGCCAAGCGGAATTTTGCAGATGGTGGGCGAAGGGGGCTGGCAGTTGTCGCACGGTGAGCGCAGCCGGATTTTTATGGCACGGGCGCTGTTACAACGCTCCGATCTGGTGATTCTGGATGAGAGCTTCGGGGCGCTCGATCCGGAGAGTCTCCAGGTGGCAATGGACTGCGCGCTGAACCGGGCCGAGACGCTGATGGTGATTGCCCATCCGTAATCGAATGAGCCTCGCCGGTGGGAAAGGCAGGCAATCACGAAACGAAGTGCTCAAGGTACATCGTTTTAAAGCAGAGAGTTAGCTTGAAATTACGAAACGAACCCAGCCTTTTACATCCGGCTGGGTTCGTTTCGTAAAATGGGTCGTTTATGGCCCGACGCCGTTTTTTTGTCCCTGAAATCCGCCGGGGATTCGCTGAACTGACCGGCGCGGAGGCCGAACATCTGGTGCGGGTTCTGCGGGCTGAGGCGGGGCAGATTTACGAGATTTCCGATAACCGGGATGTCTACCTGGCAGAGATTGAAACGGCCCGCAAGTCTCTGGTCTCCTTTCGCATTACTGAAAAGCTTCCGCTGCCTGCTCCGGGTATCAAGGTGACGCTGGTGCCTGCGCTCTTTAAGTTCGACCGGTTTGAGTGGCTGCTGGAGAAGGCGACCGAACTGGGTGTCGCGGGGGTTCAGCCCTTTGAGGCGACCCGCACGGAACACGGTTTGGCCCAGGCATCGGCGAAACGGCATGCCCGGTGGGAAAAGATCGCCGTGGAAGCCAGCCAGCAATCCCGGCGTGCTCATCTGCCGGAGATTGGATCTACCGTGCAGTTTTCCGAGGCCCTGCAGCAATCCGCCACGGTGAGGCTATGGCTGGACGAAGATGCCGGCACACCGCCATTGCTGCCGCAGTTGCCGGAGCGGCGGAGGACCGAGGATAGTGTGGCTCTTCTGCTAGGACCGGAGGGTGGCTGGACCGACGAAGAACGGTCGGCGGCGCGGGCAGCAGGCTGGTTGCGGTGCTCCTTGGGGAAAACAATTCTGCGGGCCGAAACCGCGGCCGTCGCCGGATTGGCGGTGATTCAGGCCGCTTGGGATATTCATTAAGTAGCGCCTAAGCCGCCCGCGGGATGATGGACGCGCTGACGGGACGATTACCGAGCGAGACCATCGTGAAGAGCGGTCCGACCCGCGTGGACAAAGCCATGCTGGGCGTGAGCTTATGGCCCAAAATGGACGGGATGTGGATAACCGCCATATCGCCGGAGCGTTCATTCAGGACCAGCGCGAAATGGCTGTCGGGCGTGACCGCCACAAATCCGGGCTTTTGGCCCACCTCCACGACTCCGATGGTCTTGCGGGTCTCCACGCTGAGCACCGAGATGTTGGAGACGTCCCGGCTAGCCACAAACAGGTAAGCGGGCGTGCTGGAACAGGCCATCACGCCAGGTGTTCGGCCGGCCAATACGGTTTGTTCCACTTCCAATATCTGATAGGGAAAGACAATGGCTACCCCGTCCATTTCCGCGCCTGTGATGAACAACTGGCCGCCATTATCGGCGCTGAAACAGAGGTTTTCGGGCATCATAGCCAGCGGGAGTTCGGCGATGGTCTGCAGAGTCGGCACTGCAAGCGCCGTCAGAGAGCGGTCGTGATAGTTCGCCACCAGGAGCATCTTTCCATCGGAGCGAAAGCGCACCGCGCCGATTTCGCCGGGCATCTGGATGCGCGTGCGCTGGCCGGAAGCGAGGTTGAACAGTTCCACGCCTCCGGCTTTTCCGGTGGAAATGGCAGCATATCCGGTGGCAGATAGATCGAGGCTGACAGGCACGGCGCTGACGTCATGCTCGCGCAGCACAGCAAGCGAGCCAGCGTCTACTTCGAGCAACCGATTTTTGCCGCCGGTCGCGACGGTGAGGATGCGCTTGCCGTCGGGCATGGGCAGGATTTGGGAGAGGCTATCGGCCAGCTTGCGCGAGGCGACGCGCTGGATTTGGCCGTTAAATAAGTGAACTGTGCCATTGGCAGGCGTCAGCACATAATTGCGCGCGCCCCTGCCGGAGGAGACCACGGCAGAGGGCGAGGCGCCGACATCCACAATTTTCGACACCTGAAAGGTCAGAAGGTCGACGGCGGTGAGGCTATTTTCGCCCGCGGTCGCGACCAGGGCATAGCCGGGGTACCCGCTCACTTTCTTTCGGGCGCAGGAAGCCGCCAGAGTGAATCCGGCCGCCGCAAGCCAGGTCCGGCGGGTGACAGAACGCGTCATTTATATATACAACCCTTTATACAACCCGTCGCAAATAATCCCTACTCCGTTAGAGATATCTCCGTAGATATAGGCACGTAGACATAGACGTATATAGATGATGGGCGTCCCTATGTTACGCTTCTGAGAGATCGCCCTAGTACTTCAGTTACTTTCATGAACTTTCGGTCCATCTTCAGTCTCATTTCGTCCGATCTTGCCATCGATTTGGGTACCGCTAATACTCTTGTGTTTGCCAAAAACAAGGGCATCGTCGTCAACGAACCGTCCATCGTTGCGATCAATAAGAATACCGGCGAGGTGGAAGCCGTGGGGCGGGAGGCCAAGGACATGCTAGGCCGTACCCCCGGCAACATTGTCGCGATCCGGCCCATGAAAGACGGCGTGATCGCCGATTTCAAGGTGACCGAACGGATGTTGAACTACTTCATTCTAAAGGCCCATGGGCGAAAGATGCTGGTGCATCCGCGTATTGTGATCGGTGTTCCCAGCGAGATTACCCAGGTGGAAAAGCGCGCGGTGGTGGATTCAGCCTATCGCGCCAAGGCGAGCGAAGTTCACCTGGTGGAACAGGCCATGGTGGCTGCGATCGGCGCGGGACTTCCGATCACGGAGCCTTCGGGCAACATGGTGGTGGATATCGGCGGTGGTACTACGGACGTGGCGGTGATTTCGCTGTCCGGTATCGTTTATTCCCGCTCCGTTCGGGTGGCCGGGAACGAGATGGACGACGCCATCATGTCGTACCTGAAACGGAAATACAACCTGCTCATTGGCGAGCGGACGGCGGAACAGATCAAGATTACCATCGGATCGGCCTACCCGCTGGAGCGGCCGCTGACTATGGAGATCAAAGGGCGCAACCTATTGGAAGGCGTGCCGAAGACCATTTCGATCGACGATAGCGAGATCCGCGAGGCGCTTTCGGAATGTGTCGCCACCATCATGAACGCGATTCGCGTAGCGCTGGAGCGCACCCCGCCCGAATTGAGCGCCGATATCAGCGACCGCGGCATTGTGCTGACCGGCGGCGGCGCACTGATCAAGAATCTGGACACGCGCATTCGCGAAGAAACCGGGCTGCCGGTTTCGATTGCGGAAGATCCGTTGGCTTCGGTGGTGCTGGGCACAGGCAAGATGCTGACTGACTTCAAACTTTTGCGCCGCATTGCCATCGAATAAAGCAGCGCCACTAATTATTTGCCCCTGCGATTCGAGTTTCGGTTCACATTCTTGGCAGCTCCGTTGGCCTCGCTTTACAGTAGAAGATAAGCATGGAAGTATTGCTGAGCCGGTACAGGAACCTGACGGTCCTGTTTGTGGTTGTGGTCGTTCAACTCATTTGCCTGGCCTATCAAGTGAAAACGAAGGGCGATGGGCGGCTGATTCGCGTTTGGGCCGTTACGGCCGTGACACCGATGGCGGGAATTGTGGAGGGAATCCGGCGCAACACGATCGGATTTCTGGAAGACTACTTCATCCTGCTGGACGTGCGGGAGCAGAACCGTAAACTGCGCGCCGATAACGACCGTTTGCGCATGGCGAACATTTATTACCGGAATCAACTTTCCACGGCCGTGAATGCGCGGGCGCTGACCGCTTTTCAGCAGGTGACGCCGTCGAAGACGATTGCGGCGCGCGTGATCGGCAACAGCACGGTGGTGACGGCGAAGGCAGTTTTTATCGATCGCGGGTTCACCAGCGGGATCAAAAAGGGCATGCCGGTGGTGACGTCTGAGGGAATCGTGGGCAAAGTTGCGGAAGTGTATCCGCTGGTTTCGCAGGTGCTGCTGGTGACCGATCCTACGTTCAACGTGGGCGTGGAATCGCAGAAAGGGCACGTGCATGGGGTGCTCGATTGCGGGAGCGGAATTTGCCAGGTGGAGCAGATTCAGAACGAGGATAAGGTCACGGTGGGCGAGTGGTTTTACACGTCCGGCGAGGATCGCGTGTTTCCGAAGGGCTTTCCGGTGGGTACCGTGGTTTCGGCACAGCCCGGCCAAGGCATGAAGGACGTGAAGCTGAATCTGAGCGGAGCGCCGGGCGGAGCGGAAGA
>JAICJH010000097.1 GCA_025928545.1 Bryobacteraceae bacterium
AACCGCATCGTGGCATTTACCGTCCGGTTCGATTTCTAAGCCGGAACCTCAATCGACGCTGTGCCTTCGGGGCCGGGTTCGAAAATTCGAACCCGGCCCCGAACTTTTGACGCGCTGACATCAATACCGCAGGAAGGGAAAAACCGATCCAAATGCTTTTCACAACACACCGCGCTGCTGTAGTGAGCGCAATCACCTTTTTCGTCGCTGCCACCAGTTACGCAGCCGATATCAAAATGTCCGTCGTCACTTCGCCGGGCTTTGAGCTCTACACCACCGACGCCCCCGATAAAGGCAAAGACGCTCTCAAATTTATTGAAGCGGCGCGCGCCAACATTCTGGCGGCCTTTCACACGGAGAATCCCGACGGCAAGCCCGTTCGCATTGTCGCCTTCAGGAATCTAAGCGAGCTCGAACAGTACCGCCCCGCGAACATGAATAGCGCCCATTACTATGTTCAGCCGGGGAAAGACGGCAAACCCGTCATCGTTCTGATGAACATCAAGCCTGACACCTTTGAATTCGGCGTGAGGCAGTTTGCGCAGGTGATTCTCGACAGCGCGGCCCCCGGTGCTCCCTACTGGTTCCGGATGGGAGTGGCGCAGCTCTACTCGACGCTGCAGCCCGCCGGGGGCGGCAAAATGAAATTTGGCGGAGGTCCTCACCGCTCCTATAAATCGGGCGCCGCCTTCGACCTGGTCACGCTTTTCACCATCGATGCCAGGGCGGCCCGTGAATCCGATGAAGCGCTCTCAACCATCTTCAACTCGGAGGGGCAGCATGCCGCTTTCGATACATCGCAGGGGGCCCTTGCGGGAGTCGGCGCGGGTCTCTCAATGGACTACACCAACTACGCCTGGATGCTGACCCACATGCTGGTCTTCCACGATGAATATCGCGCCAAATGGGGGGCCTTCGTGGGAGCCATGGCCGCGGGCAATGAGACCGGCGCGGCGTTCACCGCCGTTTATGGTAAATCCGTGAACCAGGTTGCGGCTGATCTGAAGCTTTACGCCGCGAGACCAGGGCTGGTGACGATTACCCAGCCGGCGAAGCTCGATAAGCCCGTCTCCCCGGAAGCTCGCGCCGCCACTTCTCAGGAAGCGGACGCCGCCATCGCCTGGGTCACAACTAAGTAAAACCACATCCAGGTAAACTGGTAACAATATGTCTGCTATGAAATCCATTTTCCCGGCCGCTCTTTTCCTTTCGTGCTTCACCCCGCTGTTTGCCCAGAAGGCTGTGCTGACGGGGACCGTGAAAGACATGGATGGCAAGCCCGTTGCGGGTGCCACGATTGGCTTCGTGATCTACGAGGATCACACCAAGCGTGTCGAAGCGACAACGGACAAAAAGGGCAATTTCGCGCGCAGCAATATGCAACCTGGCCTGTACACGTACCTCATCGAAGTCGGCGGCAAACTTCGCGCCCAGGTCAATTACTACCTTTCCGGCGCAGGGGTGAACCGCGACTTCGACGTCAAACTGGGACCCGACAACGCCGGGCCGGTGATCTACAACTGCAAACCGGAATCGCTCAATTGCATTATTTTCGACGTCAGCAAGCCGAAGGTGGTCAGCGCCGCGACCCCTGGGCTCCCGCTGCCACCGCCGCCTCCTGTCGCAAAGGGTGCATCGAAGGAAGAAAAAGAGAACGATAAAAAACGCGAGGAGCAGGTGGCCCAGCGGGAAGCCGTCAACGGTCTTTACAACGACGGTAAAATCGCTTTGGCTGCCAGGCAGTATGATGTCGCAATTGAAAATTTCACGAAAGCCGCCGCGATAGAACCCCGGCAGCCTCTCATCTGGTCCAGCCTCGGTGAAGCATACAGCGGACTGGCCGCTAAGTCGCCGTCGGATGAGCGAAAAGAAAATTACAATCAGGCCATCGATGCCTATAAGAAAGCGATTGCTCTCAAGCCTGACGACGCCGGTATGTACAACGACTACGCGGTGGTTCTCGCCAGTTCCGGCAAATTCGACGACGCCAAAGCCAGTCTTGCCAAAGCGATTGAACTCGACCCGGCACACCTCGGTCAGTTCCATTTCAACATGGCGGCTATTCTCGCCAACAGCGGACAGATCGATGCCGCTCTCGACGAATTCAGGCTCTCAATTGCGGCCGATCCCGGCAATGCCAATGCCCATTATCAGTACGGCGCGACGCTGTTCGGCAAAGGCACGCTGAACGCAGCCGGCAAGATGGTTGCGCCTGCCGGCACGGCGGAAGAACTACAGAAGTCTCTCGATCTGCAGCCGGACGGTCCGAATGCGGCCGCGGCAAAAGAACTGATGGCCGCGATGGGCGTCACGGTCAAAACGACGGCATCCGGTTCCAAAGCGCCGGCGACTAATAAAGGAAAGTAACCCCGCGGCATTTCGCGTCGTGAATGGCAAATATAGGACGTGGACGAAGAGATTAGGGACCGGCTCCGTCAAGGTTCTGTTGCTGCAGGGCGGTCCCGGCGCCAGCCATGAATACCTCGAGGCAATGGAGTTCTTCTTGCCGCAGGCCGGGATTGGATATGTTCTGCGAAATAAATTCTACGCCACTTTGCTGCAATCAGCCGGGGAGTTCAGGAGCCAAATCGTCAAACCCAAATGGATTCAAACGTTGAACGATGTAATCCCGCGCTGTTCCTATGAGGCGGGATCAAGCTGGTTGCCCTTCAATGAGCGCTCTCGTGACCATCTCGAAGAGTTCCTGCGCGTTGTTAGTGCAGCCTTGGCCGCCATGATTGCGCGTTTCGCGTTTGTGCTCTGGCGCGTTCGAAGAGGCGTAGAAGAAAAGTGGTGTTCGGTCGCCTTCCTTTCGTAACCGGTCCAGCAGCACATAGCCCTCGCGCGGTCCTTGGGGACGACCCATATCCGAAATGATCGCGGCATACTTGTCTTGAGATAGCCTCTCGAAGGCCTCGTCGGTGGACAGAGCCAGCGTGAAGCGGAGGCCAATGGCGTCGAAGGCTTGACGCTCGTAGGTATTGTTCTCGGGCCGATCATCGACCCAGAGGATTTGCTTCCTCCAGCCGTCACCACCCATAGTAACTGATGTCGGGGCCGCTCGAACCGTCTCCACGATCCTGTGCAACTCCGATTCTGACGCAGGAGTTTCCCCCTTCGCTGCGGCGGCGCTGAGTGACGCGACGACCGACATCTGCATCTTCACGTAATTGTCTTCATTCTTGAAGTCGCTCGGCGCGAAAAGCTTGCCGCTGTGCTTGCTGACTAGCCAGGAAAAAACGCACAAAACTAGGACGGGAAAGATTATGAGGAAGTAGATCAACGGCAGACGTTCCCCTGCCGTGAACGAACCCGCAAAGGCCGTAACCAGCGAAGCGAACCCGTAAACGAGCACGATAAACAGCGCGATGATTCCGAGGGGATTTCGCGCCAAGGATCTTGCGGTCTCGCCGAAGCTCTTTGTCTGATCGCTCATGTAGCGGGCTCCTTCTGGCCGCGGACACTGCCCAACCGTTTTTCTCGTGCCAACAGTCTCAAGTAATTCTACCCGAATGCCTGAACGACAACGCTGTGGAAGTCGAGGCCTGCACAGTCTACCGTCGCAATTCAAGAGTTGGCTCGAAGTTCTCTAGCGAGATCCCGAGAGCCATTCGGTGTAAGTTGTATTACTCAAGGATTCGCTAACCAGAGCAACCCAACGCTAAGCGAAAAGCTGGGTGAATCGTGTAGCGAATCGGGGTTCTCGCATCTTGTAACATCCTCTTGACCCCATATTGATATTGATAGGCAAAGCGATCTTCTCCGCCCGCGTTCATAATTCCGAGAAAGCAAAACCACAAGAGAAGATCTGTAGCACGCTCCGGGGTAACGCCATCGGTGAGATTGGCAAGCTTAGCATTGAGTTCTGGGCCGTCCACCACAGACGAAGATCCGATGAATGCATATAAAATGTCCGGCAGGTTAGCCTCCACGTCGCGCATCTCGAACATCAATTCCTGAAGTTGATCTTCTGAATATGTCTTCTCGGCGTAAACAATGTCCGCTTCGGCAACTTTGGAACGACCCCGATTAACAGCTACGTTGACACATTCCCGCAAAAGACGTAGGAGATCTCGCGGGCGCATCATGGTGCGACCAAGAAGATAGGAAAACGTCTCTTCAACGCCGACATGAGAATCGAAAAACATGGGCCACAGTTGCTCAAACGGCTCCTGGTGGCCCGTGCTGGCTGCAATCCGTCGATGAACAAGCATTTTGAACGTCTCTGGATCTTGCCATTCAAGCATGATGGCGGTATCTTTCCCCTTATCGGGAATGGCGTTCAGCAGGTGCTCGTATATATCGTTGCGAACGAAAGCCACGGCTCTGCATTCGACGTTCTTTCGGGATATTTGCCTTTGGAGTTTCCGGGTCGCATCAAGCAGGCTTCGTAGAATCAGGACATCGATCGGCCCGGCACCATTTACCGGCCATCCCTTATCGAGATTGTCGAACAGCAACCAAACGCCTTCGCGGCTGCTCAAATACTGCCCGATAGCATCACCCAGCTTCCTGATGTCAGTCGAATAAATAAGTTGTGCAACCTCAGCACTCGTTGAGATGTTTTGAATGAAAGTTCCACGCTCCAGAATATTGTCCACGAGCGTCAGCAGGCGTTCGGAAAAATCTCCCTGCTCGGCGTCCGGGTTCCAGCCGGATAGTTCCCTTATTTCAAGATAGAGCTTGTATCGCTGGATATTACGCCGAGCGACGTCGGCATCGATATCGACAATTTTGTAAGCGAGTTCGGTGAGCAGGAGATAGCTCCAAAACGCCGTCAAAACGTGTTCCTGCATGCCTTGAGGAAGCCGCGATAGCAACGCCTCTTTCAACTTTGTAAATTGATGGCCCTCCGGTTTCAGATCAAGCACGAGATGGCTCTGGCTAGTCCAAAAAGCATTACGGACGCCGTAGAAGATGGCGCTTTTCCCAGAGCCTTTCCTTCCCACCACCAGGCGAGCATGTCCTCTCCGCACATCCTGGTACTGGGCCGTAACGATGAAGTAGGATTTCAATGCATTTATTTCGTTCTCGGCGGCAACGTCACCGAAATCGAGTGTCTCTAAGGGTCGAAGCGGGAGAGTAATCGGTACGAAGCGCTTATTCTGAAATGCTTCATAAAGCGGTTGGATAAACGATCCCAAAAGCGCCTGCACTTGCTGAGGATCGGTGTACGTTCTGACTACATCACGGTAGTCGATTGGTTGCTGTATGTCCTCTTCCTGAAGCATCATCACATATTTTTCCGAGGCCATCGCCAAACCGCATATGAAAGCTGACCGTGCATTATGCGCCTTGGATCCTCGTCGGTTGCTTGACATCAGGTGAGCGATTACGCCCAAACTCAATTGCACCTGTTTGTAGGCCTCTTGAAGAGACAGGCGGGAATTCTCCTTCGGATCGAAGGTCCTAAAGCGGAGGCCGGATTTCTTGACACCGGACATGAGCTTGATAAGGCCATCCGTGGCAACGGGGCTCTTGACTAGATACAGCGGTTGATCTTGGCTCAGGGAATATTGCTGGGCAAAGACGGGCCTTGCGCTTTTAACTGCGGGGGGCAGTTTTTGCGCGAGATCCTCAGAGTTCTCGAAATCCAAGTATCCAAAGGTATCTAACATCCCGAGTTCGTCAAAATCCTTCGCGTCTCTTACATAGCTCACGTCACGGATCGGGATGATTGGCAATCCAAGCCCCATTGCATAGCCGATCTCGAACAGTACGTTGAAATTAAGCGTTGAGACATCCGCGACCACAACTGCCGAAAACCGTTGGCGTTGGCAAACCTTGCAGAATACGATCTGGCCGGAGACGGCCATATCGCGCCACGAACTGAGACTGATTGTGGAGTTTGACTCCGAAATGATTCGCATTCCGTCTTCGACCGCCCGGGCGATAATTCTGGGTTCCCCCGGATAGAGAAAAAATGCGTCCAACTGCGGGGTGGGATCGAATACCTGATCACACTGCCCGGTCGCGTATTGGCAATATTGCGGCGGGTGGCTTATTAGATTTCCTTGTCCTTGTGTAAGCGGGGGCATTTTGTGTGTTGACAAGTTTACAGTATCGATATTTTTGAACAATTTGTCTTTCGACGTGATGTGGGGGCAATTTGCATAGGCTGTTTCGGCGTCATTCGTGTCTCGTTTACTCCAGATGCGTTCCTTCGGAGCGCATCGGTAGATCAAATACCAAGGGCCGCTCTCAGTGCGGCGATTATTCTTCCGATAAACGGCGAGCCGCTTTCGACTTGTCCGAAATTCGGCGGTGGCGGATCACGGTTGACAGGACCCGCCGGTACGGTTCGCAAAGGCGAATCGCAATACTCCCACCCCAGTCGGTCGATAACCCGCTGATCATCTCCGGCGTACCGATGGCAAGCTACCTCGGAAACTAAGATCACGTCGATGGCCGCCTCGATCTCCTGCTCAGTTTGAGGTTGACGTTTCCAGACACAGTGGCATGTCTCAACGTTTTCTGCCCAACCGATGAGTTCGGGAGCTACAGAATGGGGGGCGCCGCAGCAGACGCATTCATCGTTGACCACATAGAAGTCGCCAGGGGCCGACTCCGGATGCGCTCGGTATCGCCGGGTGCTCATGGCGCGCCTTCCTCTCCTCGCATCGAGTGGGCTCCTTGGGCTAAGACAAATAGTTCGACACTGTACGCCATTCGATGACAAACCTTCGCCCGACAAGACGACTTTAGCGCAAACCTGCGCCAAGCTGCCACGGCAGTGCCTGGATTATGGGCACGCATCCTGTCGCAGACGCGACGATACAACTTCCGGGTCTCCAGAGTCGCGGGCGAATCCAGATTGGATTTTCGGCGCGATCAATTCGCCCAATCACCCGGAACCACCCTCAGTACCCTTCGGGGCCTTAGCCGAAAATCTGATCTTCGCCTTCGCGGGTGATCCGCCGACCGCGAATTTGTCGAGGCCCCTCCATTAAATGCGTAGAGCCAAAAATTCTGGCTCCCCATCCTGGATGCGTTTGGAACGATTGGACCAGGGTTTCTCAGTTTGTTGGATGTTCGCAGTTGCGCCTGGTTTTCAGCGCGCTATGGCATCATCGCGATTGATTTCCCGTAGCAGGCGGGCGAAGGTAATCCTCCCCATAGTCGGCCGGCAACGGAGTCACGTTGTTCGCGGACGCCCACGCATCCCACTTCTTCGCAAGCGAGTTGACCCGTTCCGGCTGCTTCCCGGCCAGATCCTGCATCTCAATCCGATCATGCTCCATGTCATAAAGATTCCACGCCTCTCCTCGAAGCGCGGTCAATTTGTATCTTCCTTCCCGCACAGCCCGATGTCCTTCATGTTCGAAATAGAGCGTCCGGCCGGGCGTCTTTTCTCCGCGCAGGACCGGAATCAGACTCATTCCCGCCATCGGAAAGATTTCGCGCGTACCGAGCCGCCGGGGATATGTCGCCCCGGATGCATCCACAATCGTCGGCATGAGATCGATCAGATGGACGGGTGTCTTGTCGATTACCCCCCGGCGCGTGAATCCTTTCGGCCAGTGCACGATACCCGCCGAACTGATACCCCCCTCGTGCGTGTAGTGCTTGTACATCCGCCATGGCGTATTCGATGCGTTCGCCCAACCCGATCCGGCGCTGTGATAGGTGCCCGGCCCACCCATGCTTTCCAGTTCGGCGCCGCGGTGCAGGATGTTGTTGCCGCTCGAACTGCCATCGAAGCCGAACGGGTCCCACTCGGCGCACGCGCCGTTATCGCTCAGGAACAGGATCAGTGTATTGTCCAGTTCCCCTTTGGCCCGAAGGTCCGCCGTAACTCGGCCGATGTTCTGGTCCATCCGATCGACCATCGCGGCGTAGATCGCCATTCGCCTGGCCAGATCCGCCCGGCGGTCTTCCGGGAGGCTATCCCAGGCCGGATTTACGCCTGGCCGGGTTTCTGCAAAGCTCCAGAACTGCGAGCGAGGGGACAACTTTGCGTTCGCCCCCACCAGCCCCAGACTCTTCATTCGTGCGAGGCGCTTCTCCCGAATCACGTCCCATCCGGCCGCATAGGTGTCCTTATATTTTGCGATCAAATCCTTCGGCGCCTGCAGCGGGAAATGGGGTGAGTTGTAGGCCAGGTACAGAAACCATGGCTGATCTGGCGTCCGTCGCGCGTCGTCCAGGTAATCCAGCGCCTGATCGGTCAACGCATCGGTCCCATAAAAGGCGTCCTGGGCGTAACTGCGGGCAGCGCTTCCGCGCGGCCGCCGGATGTACTGGGCCGGATCCCAAAAAGAGGCAGCGCTGATCAACGTTCCGTAGTATTGTTCGAAACCTCGCAGCGTGGGATCGTCCGTTCCCACGTGCCATTTGCCCGACAGGAAAGTCCTGTAGCCAGCTGGCTTCATCACCTCGGCGATGGTGGCGCCATTTTCGGAAAGTGTGCCTCTGTAGCCTGGTAGTCCGAGGTCCTTCACCATGTGCCCCATGCCAACTTTGTGCGAGTATTGGCCGGTGAGAAGGCAGGCTCTCGACGGACAGCATCTGGGAGTAGCATAGAGTTGCGCGAGGCGCACTCCCTCGGATGCGAGGGAATTCAGGTTCGGCGTGTCAATCTCTCCGCCGTAGCAGCCCAGGTCGCTGTAACCGAGATCGTCGGCCACGATCAGCAGGATGTTGGGCCGCTTCCGCTGCTGTCCGGGCAGGGCCGCCGCGGAGGCTGACAGCGCCAGAAATGTTCGTCGCATCATTGCTTTGGTCATAGTTGGTACCGCTTCCGATGACGGACGTGGGCAGTCCGAGTGGAAGGCCTTTCGATATGTGGATCCTATGCACATCTATCCTATGCACCACTGCGATACCGGTCAAGGCCGGCATGTCGGAAAAATGTTAGACTCCAGCACGTCAGCGATGCTTCTGGTGGCTAGACAGATGGTGCATCACGATACTCGATTGAGACGTCGAATAATAAGAATAACCAAGTGCCGTATGTTCCATAACGCCGATGACGCATCTGCGTTTTGAAATTAGCCGCCATTTAGCGTCGACTAGCCAAGTACGGCCGTCATGGCCGAGGCCGCTCTTTCAATCTGAAAGCTGTTTTACAAGAAGTCTACCGAAGACCGCATCGAATTGTGGCGCTGGCGAGCAACGTTTGCGCCAAAAAACCGGAACATCAACCTATCGTCCTGTTCGCGATCCGGTTCCCCCCCGGGGGTTGTCCGCCCACTCCCCCGGCATCTCATCGTTGGCGGCCGCTCGAAGTAACCGGAACGCGGATTCAGTTCACGCATCAAGGGTTAGTTGCAAGGGTATTCTGGTTTCGACTCATAACAGCCCGATACGAAGATATCCGCCGCGTATCGTCGAGGCCGGGTGTCGTCCGGATCGAGTTTTCAGACGGACGCTCTCTGCGGTTGTATTCGACTTTGGGTAAGCCAGGCAAGGTCGTAGCGTATTTTGCGAGCGCGTTGTCCGAATTCGATCAATCTGAGTTAGCCGCACGGCAAATCAATCGCTTACCGGGCGGCATCCGAAGAGCGGCGAAGTAGCCGCCTTGGCATTGCCTTGCGTACGGCAATCAAAACGTCAGGGTCGATGTCGCCGCTTGATTTGACACTCCCGTCTGAAAGCGGCTCGGTAGAATCGTTACCTCGGTTTCCAGCGAAGCTTGGTTTGGGGAAGCCATTGTTCGATGGAACCTGGCGGGAAGTGATAACGTCTAGTCTGGCCAGGCTATCCGGAGGCATTGGATGAGACGTTTCTTCGCTGTGACGGCTGCACTTGTTCTCTGTCTTTGCGCGTGGGTGGGGGCGGGCGCGCAAACGAGAGCTGCGTTTGAGGTGGTCTCGATCAAGCCAATCCCCGGGCCGACGCCTGAGACTATTCAGGACCGCACGTTCCGTCCGGGCATCAACATCGACGCTTCCCGCGTGGAGATCACCTTCACGCCGATTGTGTTTCTGGCGAGAGCCTTTAAAGTGAATCCGGATCAGATCGACGCGCCGGATTTTGCCCGCAGCCAGTATTTCGCCGTGCAGGCCACGATTCCCGCGGGAGCAACAAGTGAGCAGGTACCGGAAATGCTCCAGACGATGCTCGCGGAGCGATTTAAGCTTGTTTATCATCGCGAGATCCGCGAGCACGCGGTGACCGTGATTACTGTCGGGAAGAGCGGCATGAAGCTCAAGCGTCTCCCGGACGACACGCCGATATCGCCGCAGACGCGAGTTCGCCTTCCGGACGGTACGACGCGAATCACTACGATCGGCAAGTTATCCGCCCTGTTCCCCGTGATGAATTCCTTCGGCGGGTTTCCACGATCGGTTGATGAAACCGGACTGGATGGAGTCTATACCTGGGTTCAGGATCAAGCTCCGCCCAGTCCGGACAGGACCTTTCAGGAGACCACGCATGACTCCTTTGCCTCGATGATGGAAGCCGCGGGCCTGAAACTGGAGGCCCGCAAGGTTCCGGAGGAAACGATTGTGGTTGACCACCTGGAAAAGATGCCGACGGAGAACTGAATCGCCAGACTTGTTGTTATCGGCTCCACATCGTGGATTCGGGGCGGAGCCCTGACCAGCCGATCAATCCTCAATCTAAAGCGTTAGAGACAACATTACCAACAGCGCAATCCTCCAAAAATTCTTATCTGCGTGAATCGGCGTGCATCGGCGGCTAAATTCTAAAACACCCAACTCCCGTCAGCCGGATTTTCGGTCACACCGAAATAAAAACCATGTATCTAACAGATCCGAAAGACCTTACCGCCAAAATTCCCTCTCCGCCCACCCCGATTTTTTGACCCCGTCATGTAGAGTCGAATCGGATAATGACAATGCGACGCCTGCAACCAACCACCGCCTCCCTGAAACTCGCCGTCCCACCGACCGCGACAACCAAAACCTCCCCAGCCACTCCACTCCACCGATTCCGTCCCTCGGATCCGGCGCCGAAAAAAATGCCGGTGCCAAGCGAACCCGCCACCATGAACAAAATAAAGGAACTCCCAAAATCGTCGAACCCATTTAGAGCCCTGCCGAACCGGCCAGAACCCCTCTTAAACCCGCTGAAACACCCCCTCCAACCCGTCTGCCGCCGGCAAAAACCCGGTCCCCGTAGCCCGCTTTTCCCCCTTGACCAGCGCCGCCCGATCTGCCAAAATCTGGTTACAGACAAAGGCGAACAAAAGGCGAATATGAGCACCTTGGCAATGCCCCTGAAATTAGCGCCCCCGCTCCTCCGCGACATCGCGCAGGGCTTCCGCAAACACGAAGAGCGCATCAAACTCTCCACCGGCATTCCCGCCATGGACCAACTCACCGCCGGAGGCATCGCCCGCGGCGTCCTCACCGAAATCTGCGGCCCCGTCTCCAGCGGCCGAACTTCGTTTCTGCTTGCTCTGCTCAGCCAGGCCACCCGTCAGGGCGAATGCTGCGCCTGGATTGATACGGCCGGCGCTTTCGATCCCCAATCCGCCGTCGAAGCCGGTGCCGATCTCGACCGTGTCCTCTGGGTCAATTGCGACGGCAACACTGAACACGCCCTCAAGGCGGTCGACCTCCTCACTCAGGGCGGCGGCTTCGGCCTCGTTGTTCTCGATATGGCCGATACTCCCGAGCGCGATGTCCGCCGCATCTCGCTCGCTTCCTGGTTTCGCCTGCGCCACGCGGCCGAGCGTACCGGTGCCGCTCTCGTCGTGGCGGAAACCACGATGCACGCCCGCTCCTGCTCCGCCATGCAGATCGAAATGAAGCGTAAACAGCCGGTGTGGGTCGGCAAACTGCTGCGTGGAATTCGCACCCATGCCGAAAGTCAGAAGCACCACCGCGTGCAGGCCGCGGAATTTACGGCGGTGGTCTGAGCCATGTTCGCCTGTATCCACGCCCCCGGCAACCTGCCGGTCCTGCTCGATTGCGCGCGCGTGTTCTCTCCCCACATCGAAGAGATCGATGACGATACCGTTGTCTTCGATGTACGCGGCCTGAGTTCGCTCTACGGTCCGCCGCCCCAACTCGCGCGCGAGATCGATCGCCGCGTCGGCATCGCAGCCAACATCGCGATCGCCCCCAATCCCGATGCGGCCGTTCACGCCGCGCGAGGCCTTCGCGGCATCACCATCGTCGAACCGGGCAGGGAAGCCGAAGCTCTGTCGAAGCTGCCCCTCAATCTCCTCGGAGGCTCGCCGGAAACTGCCGAACTACTCGATCTCTGGGGTATCCGCACCTTTGGCGAATTCGCCAAACTCCCGCCCCTCGGAGTCGCTGCCCGACTCGGCGATGAAGGCGTCTACCTGCAGACTCTCGCGCGCGGCGAAGGCCGCAGGCAACTGAAGCCGCTCGAAGATCCCCTGCAATTTGAGGAGGAGCTGGAACTCGAATATCCGGTCGATCAGCTCGAACCCCTGTCTTTCATCCTGTCCCGCCTGCTGAACGAAGTCTGCCGGCGTCTCAACTCACGCTCGCTCTCGACCAACGAAGTCCGTCTCCGCCTGACTCTCGAAAAAGCGCCGGACCACCACGCCATTCTGCGGCTTCCTGTCCCGATGCTCGATTCCGCTGCATTTCTCAAAATGCTCCAGCTCGAACTCAACGGCAAGCCTCCCTCGGCGCCCGTCCTCAAAGTTCATCTGGAAGCCGAGCCCATAAAGCCACGCCGCACTCAACAAGGTCTCTTCGTCTCCCTTTCGCCGGAACCACAAAAGCTGGAGCTGACAATCGCGCGTATCCGCCACCTCCTCGGTCCCGACAAAGTAGGCATAGCGGAATGTCTCGACACGCATCGTCCGGATAGCTTCGTCATGAAGCCCTTCGCACCGGGCGCGCCGCTTCAAACACAAGATACACAGGCTCCGCGCCTCTCCCTGCGCCGCTTCCGTCCCGCGAAATACGCGCAGGTAATTCTCCTCGATAATCGCCCGGCCAGAATCTCATCGCCGGCCGTCAACAGCGCGGTGGTAACAGCCAAAGGCCCATGGAGAACCTCTGGCGACTGGTGGCGTCAAAACCCCTGGAATCGCGACGAATGGGATATAGAAACCGCCACCGGAGGCCTCTACCGCCTCTATCGGGAACGCGATTCCAGCCGCTGGTTCATCGAAGGCAGTTATGACTAGGTACGTAGAACTCCATGCCCGCTCCGCCTTCAGTTTCCTGCGCGGAGCCTGCGTCCCTGAGGATTACATCGCAGCCTCTGAAGCCCTCGGCGCGCCAGCCATAGCCTTAACCGATATTGATGGCGTCTACGGAGCCCCGCGCCTCCATCGCGCCGCAAAGAAGCACGGCATACAGGCTCACATAGGCTCCGAAGTGACAGCCTCGGACGGCAGCCGCTACACCCTGCTCGCCGAATCGCGCAAAGGCTATCAAAACCTCTGCCGCCTGATCACGCAAATAAAACTGCGGGCAGGGAAGAAAGCAGCCGCCGGGCCCGAAGATTTCGCGCAATTCTCCGAAGGTCTCATCTGCCTCACCGGGGGCGAAGAAGGCCCGCTTGCCCACAGCATGAAAGCCGAAACTCTGGAAGCGCTCATACGCACTTTCGGCCGCGGCAATGTCTACGTTGAACTCCAGCGCCATTTCGATCGCGACGAAGAAATCCGCAATCAGGCCGCCATGGATCTCGCGCGCCGCCTGCAACTGCCCCTGATCGCCACCAATGGAGTCTGCCACGCGACGAAAACCCAGCGCCGGATTCTCGATGTCTTCACCTGCCTCCACCACAAAACCACGCTCAACCACGCCGGCCGACTCCTCGCCCGCAACTCCGAGCGCCACCTTCGCGGCGCGCACGAAATGGAAGAGCTCTTTTCCGATATCCCCGAAGCCATCGTCAACACGCAGGTCGTCTCCTCGCGCCTGCGCTTCACCCTCGAAGACCTGGGTTATCAGTTCCCGGAATATCCGCTCCCTGCCGGCGAAACCGTCGAATCCCTCCTCTGGAAACTGACCGACGAAGGTGCGCGCCGCCGCTACATCCCCTATCACGATCGCGCCCGCCTGCAAATCGAAAAAGAACTTGCCCTCATTAATAAGCTCAAGCTTGGCGGCTACTTCCTGATCGTCTGGGATATCGTCCGTTTCTGCCGCGAGAAGGGCATTCTCTGCCAGGGACGAGGCTCCGCCGCCAACAGCGCCGTCTGCTACTCCCTCGGCATTACCGCGGTCGATCCGGTCGGTATGGAGCTCCTCTTCGAACGCTTCCTCACCGAAGAGCGCGGCGAATGGCCCGATATCGATATCGATCTCCCCAGCGGCGAAAAGCGCGAATCGGCCATTCAGTACATCTACGAGCGATATGGCCAGCGAGGCGCGGCCATGACCGCCAACGTCATTACCTATCGCGGCAAACTCGCCGCCCGCGAAGCCGGTAAAGTGCTCGGCCTCGATGTCTCCACCCTGAATGAGTTGGCCGTCGCCAATCGCGATATCTTTCTTTATCGCGGCGCACCGGGTCGCGACGCGCCCTACCGCGACCCGGTCCGGCCCGACGCTGCCGAAATCGCCGCGGCTAATCCCAAAGCCCGCAAGTTCTTCGAAATCGTCGAAGCCCTTCAGGACCTCCCCCGCCACCTTGGTCAGCACTCCGGTGGCATGGTCATCTGCCAGGGCCAGCTCGATTCCGTGGTTCCTCTCGAACCCGCCTCCATGCCCGGCCGCGTCGTCGTCCAGTGGGATAAAGACGATTGCGCCGATATGGGCATTGTGAAAGTCGATCTCCTCGGCCTCGGCATGATGGCGCTTCTCGAAGATTGCCTGGTGCTGATCAAAGATCACTGGCAGGAAACCATCGATCTTGGCCGCCTTCCCGCGGACGACGAGAAGGTCTACAAGACTCTCGAACAGGGCGACACCATCGGGATGTTTCAGGTGGAGAGCCGCGCCCAGCAGGCCACCCTGCCACGCCTCAAGCCGAAAAACTTCTACGACCTCGTTGTGGAAGTCGCTCTCATCCGCCCCGGTCCGATCGTCGGCAATATGGTGCACCCCTACCTTGCCAGGCGTGCGGGCAGGGAACCGGTCGAGCCGCTGCATCCTCTGCTCGAACCCGTCCTCCGCCGGACGCTGGGAGTTCCGCTCTTTCAGGAACAGTTATTAAAGATGGCGATGATTGCCGCCAGCTTCAGCGGTGGAGAAGCCGAAGAACTGCGCCGCGCCATGGGCTTCAAGCGCTCCGCACAGCGCATGAAAGAGATCGAGGTCAAGCTGCGTCTCGGCATGACAAAAAACGGTATTGGAGAGAAGCAGCAGGACGTGATCGTGCAGTCGATCACCTCATTCGCGCTCTATGGCTTCCCCGAATCCCACGCCGCCAGCTTTGCCCTGATCGCCTACGCCAGCGCGTATTTTAAGTGTCATTATCTGGCGGCATTCACCTGTGCCTTATTAAATAATCAGCCGATGGGTTTTTATTCGCCGGCCGTAATCGTAAAAGACGCCCAACGTCATGGCCTGCGGGTTCTCCCGGTGGACGTCAACATCTCCGACTGGAACTGCACCATTGAAGGCTCCGATCACATCCTTCGCCTCGGCCTCCGCTATGTCCGGGGCCTGCGCGCCACCTCCGGCCAGGCCGTCGCCGCGGCCAAACCCTTCCGCGATGTGGACGACCTCGCCCGCCGCGTCCCCCAACTCAACAAGGCCGAAATAGAAATGCTGGCAGGCATCGGGGCGTTGGCGAAACTCGAAACCGCTCACCGCCGCGACGCTCTTTGGAAAGCCGCCCGGGCGGGCCGTCCTACTGGTCCGCTATTGGAAGAGCTCCCCGAAACCGTGTCCGAAGCGCCACTGAAACAAATGACCATCCCCGAACGATTAGCAGCCGATTACAAAGGAACCAGCCTCACGATAGGACGCCACCCGCTCCACCACAAACGGAAGGACCTGAATGAACTGGGCGTCACTCCCGCCAGAGATCTCCCGAAGCTACGCAACAACAGCCCGGTAAAGGTGGCGGGTTGCGTCATCGTCCGTCAGCGCCCCGGAACGGCCAAAGGAGTCATGTTTATCAGCATGGAAGACGAAACCGGCATCGCCAATATAGTAGTGATGCCGGACCGCTTCGAAGAGGACCGGATCACAATCGTAACCTCGCCCTATTTGATGATCGAAGGCCAGGTCCAGAACGTGGACAACGTAATCCACGTCCT
>JAICJH010000001.1 GCA_025928545.1 Bryobacteraceae bacterium
AACTGCGCTTTATCTACGAGCAGTGCCTCGGCCGGACTTTCGTGGCCTTTGCGGACATAGTTGCGGAACCCATCGGCTGTAGGTTCAAGAACAGCGAAGGAATGCACATCCGTTTGCTCCTGCTTTGCATCCGTGCGGCCTGGAGTGAAGGGTACCTTTACGGCGTGGCCGCCCTTCTTCGCGGCTTCTTCCACCGCCGCGCAGCCGCCCAGAATAATCAGATCCGCGAGCGATACCTTTTTCGTGCCGGACTGGGCTCCGTTGAATTCCTTCTGAATTGCTTCCAGCTTGTCGAGCACCTTCGACAGTTCGGCCGGCTGATTCACTTCCCAGTATTTTTGCGGTGTGAGGCGAATGCGGGCGCCATTGGCGCCGCCGCGCTTGTCGCTGCCGCGGAAGGTGGCCGCCGATGCCCAGGCAGTCGTGACCAGTTGCGAAACGGAGAGTCCGGATGCGAGGATCTTCGCCTTGAGAGCGGCAATATCCTGCTCGCCGATCAGTGCGTGATCTACCGCGGGAACCGGGTCCTGCCACAGCAGAGGTTCGGAGGGAACGAGCGGCCCGAGATAGCGGGCGACGGGTCCCATGTCGCGATGCGTCAGCTTGAACCACGCTTTAGAAAAGGCATCCGCGAAGGCTTGCGGATTCTCGTGGAAATGCTTCGAGACCTTCGCGTAGTCCGGGTCTTCTTTCAGCGCGAGATCGGTGGTGAACATCATCGGAGCGTGCTTCTTCGCAGGATCGTGGGCATCCGGAACGGCTGTCGCGGCGGCTCCGTTCTTCGGTTTCCACTGGTGAGCGCCGGCGGGACTCTTCGTCAGTTCCCATTCATAGCCGAAGAGGTTGTCGAAGTAGCCGTTGTCCCACTTCACCGGGTTGGTGGTCCAGGCGCCTTCCAGGCCGCTGGTGATGGTGCACCCGGCGTTCCCGCTGCCGAAAGTGTTCTTCCAGCCGAAACCCTGCTCTTCCACCTCGGCGCCCTCGCATTCCGCTCCGACATACTTGCCCGGATCGGCCGCGCCGTGCGCTTTGCCGAACGTGTGTCCACCGGCGATGAGAGCCACGGTCTCCTCGTCATTCATCGCCATGCGGGCGAAAGTCTCCCTGATATCACGCGCGGCGGCGAGTGGATCCGGTACTGCATTGGGGCCCTGCGGATTCACGTAAATCAAACCCATCTGGACCGCGCCAAGAGGGTTCTCCAGCTGACGATCGCCGAAGTAACGTTCATCTCCCAGCCACGTGTTTTCAGGCCCCCAGTAAATGTCTTCTTCAGGCTCCCAGATATCGGCGCGGCCGCCGCCGAAGCCAAACGTTTTCAGGCCCATCGATTCCAGGGCGACATTGCCCGTAAGAATCATGAGATCGGCCCATGAGATCTTCCTGCCATACTTCTGCTTGATCGGCCAGAGCAGCCGGCGGGCCTTATCGAGGCTTACGTTGTCCGGCCAGCTGTTGAGAGGCGCAAAGCGCTGCGCTCCCGCACCGCCTCCGCCGCGGCCATCAGCGATTCGATACGTACCTGCGCTGTGCCATGCCATGCGGATGAACAGAGGACCATAATGGCCGTAATCGGCGGGCCACCACGCTTGCGACGACGTCATCAGAGTGTGGAGATCCTGGATCACGGCATTCAGGTCCAGGCTCTTGAACTCTTCGGCATAATTGAACCCTTCCTCCATGGGGTCGGAGAGAGAGGAATGCTGGTGAAGAATCTTCAGGTTCAGCTGTTTGGGCCACCAGGCCGCGTTCGTCGGCGTTCCCGCCAGAGTGTGTCTGCGAGCGCCGCCCGAGAACGGGCACGAGCTTTCAGTGGAGAGATTTGGCTCCTGATTGTTTTGCATGATATTTACCTTTCTTCGAATAAATGAGTTGAGTAAAATTGTGGCGCGGGCATTAACGACATTTCGCGCAGTGACCTCTCACAACGACTTCGTACGAACGGATACTGCGGCGTCCCGGCTGCTTTTGCCGTAGAACCGGAACTTCAAACCATTCCAGATCTTCCACGGCGCCACAACTGTCGCAGATAAAGTGATGGTGCGGATGCAACAACGCATCGTAACGGGCCGCGCTGGCGTCGAGTTTGAATTCGCGGACCAACCCGGCTTTTACGAGTGAATGCAGGGCGTTATAAACTGTAGCGCGGGAAGCGCACACACGGTGCTTGTTCAGCGCGGGCCAAAGCTCGTCGACTGTAGCATGATCCGGATGGCGCAGAAGATAGTCGAGCAGGGCGATCCGCTGCGGCGTGCGGCGCAGACCGGCGGCCGACAACGCTTCTTCGATGTTGTGGGTTGTTGAAGGGCTCGCCACGAAAACTCCAGATTAGACTAAATTCCAATAAAGCGCAAGCTTGAAGTATCATGGAAACTGCCGTTTGCCACTGAACCCGACCACTACCGAACTGGAAGCCGTGCTTCCGGCCGATCTGCCGAATCGCGAACGGGTTATTTGCAGCGCCGCCAGACATCTGGAACTTCTGACGGAGATCAATCAGGTCATGAATCTGACGCGGATTACAACTCCCCGCGACGCGGCCATTAAACACATTCTCGATTCCGTGTTGCCATGGAAGCTGTTTGCCCACGCAAAAACGGTCCTCGACGCAGGTACCGGGCCTGGCTTTCCTGGCTTGCCGCTGGCACTAACCCTTCCCGCAACACGCTTTACTTTGGCCGAATCAACAGGCAAGAAGGCCCGGTTTGTGGAGAGCGTGATCGCCGATCTGAAACTTCCAAATGCTCGCGTGCTGCCGGAACGGGTGGAAGACATCGGAAAGCGGGAGCAGTTTGAAATTGTGACAGCGCGCGCATTTGCTCCGATGCCGAAAGCGCTGAAGATGCTCGCCCCGTTATTGAAAAAAGGCTCCCGCGCGCTGCTGTACAAGGGGCCTGAAATTGAGGCAGAGATTGCCGAAGCCTCCCGGGAGGCGGCTTCACTCGGCGTAAAATTTGAAATCCTCATGCATTACGAATTGCCGGATTCCCTTGGCGCCCGGAATATTGTACAGATTTCGAGATAGAGTTCCGATCCCGTGCCCACCGATCTCATCGTCTGCGTTGCGACTGAACTCGAAGGCTCCCTTCTCAAACCTCATTTGCCTATCCTTGTGACCGGCGTGGGTGCAGTGAATGCCGCCATCGCGCTGACTCGTTTTCTGGAGCGAGAAGGTGCGCGCGCAGTCATTTCTTGTGGGATCGGCGGCGCTTATCCCGGATCCGGGCTGTCTGTGGCAAGCGCCGTGTGGGCGGCGAGCGAATGTTACGGCGACCTTGGCGCGGCTTCATCCGGCGGCTTTCTCGACATGCAGGCGCTTGGGTTTCCCGTTATCGCCGGAACCACACCGCGGTACAACAGCCTGCCGATCACCATCAGACCCGGTGGCGACATAGCGCCGTTTGTCACAGTCAACACATGCACTGGCGACGTGACTGCTGCCCGTGAAATTGAAGCGCGGACTGGCGGTTGGGTGGAGAGTATGGAAGGCGCCGCTATCGCCCATGTGGCCACGGTGTATGGAATTCCGGTGGGCGAGGTGCGTGGGATCAGCAACCCGGTGGGCAACAGGGACCGTTCCGTGTGGCGGGTGAAAGAAGCGGCGGTTGCGGCGCAGGAAAGTTTGCTTGACGCCTGGCGACGGGGCCTGTTGAATCCGGGCGTTCGCACTGACTGAGCGGGCGCCTCGATACTCCTTACCGCTCTAAACTACGAAGGATTTCGGCATCCGAAACCTTTTCTCGCTCGCCACCGAGCACGATAATGTGCCACGGTCCCGTCCACGGTGTCGGAGTTTTGAACGCCGGAACCTGATCCGGCACACCCCCCGGCAGGTGACTAACCATCGTCTGAACATCGAACCGCTTCAGTTCCATCCTGGGGAATCCGTCCACGAATTGACTGAAGATGCCAGCCCATCCTGCACCTGGGACTTCACGAATAAATGGAAGCGCCGCGTGTTCCGGCAATGCCCCGGCCGACTTTTCGGCGAAGTGAAACTGGGTGACGTCGTCCTCAATCGCCAGATCGAACAGCAGCGCCGATCTCGGCACAATGTACCGGAACGCGACTCCTTCATTCCAAACACGTACTTCGAACTGAAGCCTGCGGCCGGTGGTGCTGGTCTGCAGGTAATCGGCCCAAAGCCCGTTGTAATGCGCGTCGTGGAGGGACTTGTCCGCACTGAGCCCGACATTATCCCCCAGCATGGGCTCCTGAAAGAGAATAGCCAGGCCAAGATATGACGTGTCGATGACCGGTTTGCCGCGCCACCACAACTGGTATGCGAGCGAGTTCAGAATGGCGCCGTCCGGCAGCGAAGTGAACAGGCGGAATTCGATCTGGCCATCCGGCGATTTCACGCTGCGCTCGTCCTGCGCGAAAGCTGGAAGCGCCCCAAGACAGAGCGCGAGGGCAAGCCACTTCAGCCTGCCCCGCACCCGAACCATTACGCCCAACTAAAGCCGTGATCGGCCAGCGGTAGAGAGCGAACCCGTTCTCCGGAAGCCGCGAAGATCGCGTTTGCCAGAGCCGGTACAATCGGCGGAAGCGACGGCTCACCGAGTCCAGTCGGGCGGTTGTCGCTCGTCAGGAAGTGCACTTCGATCACAGGCGGCGACTGCGCCATCCGAATCATTCCGTGCTGGTGGAAATTCGTCTGTTCGACGCGGCCCTTTTCGATCGTGATTTTCTGCGACATCGCTTCGCTCAAACCATCGATGATGCCGCCCTGAACGATGTTCTCCGCAGCCCCTGGATTGATAATCTGGCTGCCGACGTCCGCCGCTACCCAGACCTTTTGAATTTTAACTTTCTTTGCGGAATCCACAGACGCCTGCACGACCTCCGCGAAATATCCCTGATGGCTGAAGTGGAAGGCGACACCCATGCCGGTACCCTTCGGCAGAGTCGTCTTACCCCAATTCGATTTCTCGGCAACGAGTTGCAATACACCCTTTGCGCGTGAAGCATTGAAACCGCCACCGAAGCCGCCTCCCCGCCCGCCACCCGCCGCCGGAGCCGCGGCCTGTTCGGCGGCCAGCAAATCGAGGCGGAGTTGAACTGGATCCTTGCCCGCCGCATGAGCCACTTCGTCGAGGAACGAATGAATGACAAATGCGATAGCGTTGCTGCCCGGCGCGCGCAATGCCCCTGTCCGGAGACCCAGGGGCATGGTGGAAACATGCAGCTCGTAGTTCGGAACGAACTTCTGAGGAAACTCCGTCGCACCGATGGTGCCCGTAACGGGCGTCGTACCTTCCGCGTAACCGACGAAATGATTCCGCCAGGCAACAATCTTGCCCGAGGCATCCACACCGGCCCGCAGGTACTGGAAGCCGCCGGGACGATAGTAATCGTGCTGCATATCGTCCTCGCGGGACCAAAGCAGTTTGACCGGGACGCCCGCTTCTTTGGCGATATAGGCAGCTTCCACCATGTAATCGTTGGTGAGACGGCGTCCAAAGCCGCCACCGCCGCGAGTCATGTGGAGCGTGACATCATCCGGCTTAATCCCGAGAACCTGAGCAACCGATGTCCGGCCCTGACCAGGCTGCTGACTATCCGACCAGATTTCGATCTTGCCGTTTTTGAAGCTGGCTGTCGCCGTCTGTGGTTCCAGCGGCGCATGTGAGATGAAGGGATACGCGTAGGCCGCTTCCACGACTTTGGCTGCACTCTTGATGGCTGTGTCGAAGTCGCCATCCTTACGGCTGGTGGTCATCGGAGCCTGCTTGCTCATCGCGTCAGCCTTTTGCTGGAACCCGGTGCTGCTGCCGCCGGCATTGGGGCCTTCGTTCCAAACCACCTTCAGCGCCTGACGCGCTTTTTGAGCATGCCACCAGGTTTCGCCCAGAATCGCTACGCCGCTGACCACATCGCCCGGTCTGCCGCTAATGGCGGTTAGTTCCGGCCGATCCACAACGAAGGCATTCTTAATGCCGGGCATTTTCTTGATTTCATCCAGGTTGGCGCTGCCCACCTTTCCGCCCAGGACAGGACAGCGTTCGAAAACCGCATACTGCATCCCCGGCACTTTCACGTCAATCGTAAAGATTGGTTTTCCTGTCACGATTTGCGAAAGGTCGACTTGCTTTTGCGTATGGCCGATGATCTTGTAGGTGGCCGGGTCCTTGAGCTTCAAAGTTGCGAAGTCCGGTACCGGCAGAGTGGCCACTTTGGCCGCCAGTTCGCCATAGCCCAGAGATTTACCGGCTGCCATGACACGTCCGGAAGCGGTTGTGCACTGCGCCTCGGGCACGCCCCAGGTCTGCGCCGCAGCGGTAATGAACATCGCGCGACCGGCCGCACCCACCTGCCGCATTGGTTCCCAGTTGGTCGGGGTTGCAGTGCTGCCTCCGGCGCTTTGGGCGTTGTATTTCGAAGGTTCGTAATCCGCCTGCTCGATTTTGACTTTGTTCCAGTCAACATCCAGTTCCTCGGCGATGAGCATGGGCAGCATAGTCTTGATGCCCTGCCCGACTTCGGGATTCTTCGCGACGATTGTGACAGTTCCGTCCGCGGCAACCTTGAAATAATTCACGGGCGCTGGCGGTGCCTGCGGTGGGCCACCACGGCCCTGGGCTGCTGCCTCCTGTTCCGTGGCCAGGCCGAACATAATTCCGCCGCCGGCCAGCAAACTGATTTTCAGAAAAGAACGGCGTTCGAGTATCATCTGGTTCTCCGTAAGTTTCATCACTGGCCTCCTCACTTCTGACCTGCTGACGCGATGGTCTTCGCGGCTCCGGCAACAGTTGTCCCAGCTGCCTTATGGATTGCCGCCCGAATTCTTGTGTATGTTCCGCAGCGGCACAGATTGCCGGTCATGGCGGTATCAATGTCTTTATCGGTGGGTTTGGGCGTCTTCGCCAGCAACGCCGCTGCCGACATCATTTGCCCCGCCTGGCAGTAACCGCACTGGGGCACGTCGAGTTCCTGCCACGCCACTTGCACCGGATGAGTGCCGTCGGCGGACAAGCCTTCCACTGTTGTGATCGGCTGATCTTTCACCATGGCAAGTGTGGTTTGACAGCCGCGTACCGGCTGTCCATTGAGGTGGATCGTGCATGCGCCGCACAGTCCCATGCCGCAGCCAAACTTTGTGCCGCGCAGGTCGAGCATGTCACGCAGTACCCACAGCAGCGGCATATCGGCCGGGGCGTCCACCGTGCTGGTGTGTCCGTTCACGTTCAGTTTAAAAGCCATAATCTTTCTCCAGGTGTCTACGGATTATCTCACTTCACAGGTCGGGACCCGGCGGGGTGTCGCCGTTCCGATCTTCCCGATTTTTGCTTTCCCCATTGTGCCACCGTTTCATCAGACTGTTGTTGGCCCTACCGGAACAGCTTCGGAGCGACCTCATGCAGATAGGTCCGCCAATTCGCCCATTCATGACCGCCGGGCGTTTCCAGAGTTTCGATTTTCACGCCGCGCCTCTTAAATTCATCAATGACGGCGAGGCCGTTGGCGCGCGCGATATCTGTCTGGCCCCAGCCCCACCAGAATAGTTTGAGCTTTGAGTTGTAAGCCGGAATCTTCGCCGCCTCGCTTGTATAGAAGAACTGCCGGTCGCTCTCCAAAATCCATCCGGAACTCATTACCGCCACATAACTGAAAGTTCCCAGATTATGCAGACCTGTGTTCAGCGTCTGGATGCCACCCATGGAGAGGCCCGAAAGGGCGCGGCTTTCAGGCGTAGTCAGCGTGCGGTAGTGGCTTTCAATAAAGGGAATGATGTCCTTCAGCATTTCGCTATTGAAGGGATCCTTCGTGGCGTCCGATGTCATAACCTGCCCGCCGGCTGGTGTCCATCCCGACGGCATCACGATAAGCATCGGCTTCGCTTTCTTCTCCGCGATCAGGTTGTCGAGGATGTCATTCGCACGGCCAACGGTCGACCAGGAGATCGCTGTATCGCCGCCTCCGTGGATCAGATAAAGTACCGGATACTTCACCGCGTCCTTTTCGTAACCCGGTGGCGTGTAGACGTACATTTCGCGGCGCGCGTTGCCGAGCGCCGAGGCGACATAGCGGGCCTGCGAGACAGCGCCGTGCGGAACATCGCGTGTTTCGGAGAAATCGCCGGGCACGATGAGCAGACTTTGCACCTGCGTCTGGCTCGATGAGGTGACCACATTGCGCGGATCGACTATCGTCACTCCGTCGACGTTGAACGTATACCGCCAGGCGCCAGGCTTTATGGCGCGAACTGTGGTTCCGCTCCAGACTCCGTCCGCACTCTTCAACATGACGACCGCGGCGGGGCCGCCGCGACTCGCTCCGCCGCCCGATGCGGCGGGCGTGGAATCCGGTTCAGCGGCAGCAAGCCCCTGGGAGATGTCCCCACCCACGGCGACGGCGGACACTTGTGGCGCGTAAAGCCGGAAAGTCACCCGGCCGTTGCCCTCGATCTGCGGCGAGACAATCGCAGGACCGCCGCGCCCTCCGCCTCTGCCCGCGGCGCCCGAGGCTCCGGCCGGCGGCTGGGCCAGAAGAGATCCGCCGAGCAGGACAGCAGCCCAGAAAACCGGCACTATGTGTGTCGCATGAATTTTTGTTGGCACGATTCGCCAGCTTATCATCCGCGCGGGTTCAATACCAATGCGATCTCATCGGCGTGCACCGCATTGTACCGGCAGTGATTTCTGGTTTCCTGAGCATCTTCAGTGTTATCATATGAACAGCAGTTCCCCCTTTTTATCCCGTGATCTCAGTAAATAATCTCAGCATGCGCTACGGCGCCAAAGTTCTATTTGACGACGTCAGCACTACGTTCCTGCCGGGCCGCCGATATGGCCTGACCGGTCCGAACGGATCGGGCAAGTCGACCTTCATGAAGGTACTGACAGGCGAACTAGATGCTCAGAAAGGTACAGTCGTCCGGCCCAAACGGGTCGGCGTTCTGAGCCAAGACCAGTTTGCATTCGACGCGTTCCGGGTTGTGGATACGGTGATCATGGGAAACCGGCCTCTTTGGCAGGCGCTCGAAGAACGCGAACATCTCTACGCCAAAACCGAAATGACCGACGAGGACGGCATGCGGCTGGGTGAGTTGGAAGGAATTGTCGCCGAAAACGACGGTTATACGGCGGAAAGCGATGCCGCAATTCTGCTGGATGGTCTGGATATTCCCGAACCGCTGCATGAGCGCAAAATGAGCGAATTGCAGGGCGGTCAGAAGGTTGGCGTGCTGCTGGCACAGGCGTTGTTTGGTGTGCCCGATGCGTTACTGCTGGACGAACCTACCAACCACCTGGATCTGGAATCGATTCACTGGTTACAGGACTTCCTGACGCGCTATCAGGGAACGCTGATTGTGATTTCACACGACAGGCATTTTCTCAACAGCGTCTGTACACATACCGCCGATATCGATTACGAAACGATCATCACTTATACCGGCGGATACGATGACATGGTGCTGGCTAAGACGCAGGTGCGGTCGCGTCTGGAGGCGCAGAACCAGCAGCGCGAAAAGAAGATTGCGCAGTTGAACGAATTTATCGCCCGCTTCTCGGCTGGTACGCGTTCCAGTCAGGTTACATCGCGCAAGAAAGAAGTGGAGCGGCTCGCGACCAGCGATCTGGCGCGTTCGAATATCCAGCGGCCGTTCCTGAAATTCGAAATGAAGCGGCCTTCCGGGCGGCACGCGCTCGAGATCAAGGGGCTGACGAAGTCGTACGACGACAGCAAGCCGGTGATATCAAATTTCACGGCGAGCGTTTCACGTGGAGAAAAGATCGGCATCATCGGCCGCAACGGCGTCGGCAAGACGAGCATACTCCGATCGATTCTGACGACAGCTCCCGGGTTCAAAGAAAACGACTTTTCCATTGATAGCGGCGTGATCGAATGGGGCCATGAAATTCAGGTCGGTTATTTTGCGCAGGACCATCGCGCGACAATTCAGCCTGGGCTCACCGTTTTCGATTGGTTGCAGCAGTTCGATCCGCAGGCGGGCAACGAAGAACTGCGCGGGCTTTTGGGACAGATGCTGTTCAAGAGCGAAGAAGGGCTGAAACCAACCGCTGCGCTTTCGGGCGGCGAGGCGGCCCGGCTGATCTTTTGCCGCCTGATGCTGCAGAAACCGAACGTGCTGCTGCTGGATGAACCAACCAACCACCTGGATCTGGAGTCGATCAACGCTTTGAACATATCGCTCCAGAAATATCCGGGCACGCTATTTCTGGTGACTCACGATCACGACCTGCTGGAGGAAACGGCCACGCGCATCTGGCGGGTTTCCGGTGAGGGAATTGAAGATTTCAAGGGTGCCTACGAAGAACTGCAGACTGCTACCGCGTAGACTGTCGGGCTGATGCGGTATCCACCTGTCGCTTCAGAATCTGTAAAATTTGTGTCGGCAGGCACGGCAGCGGAACGGCTGGATGAAGAATAACCGCAGAAACTCTTCCCACATGCCTGTGCGTGCGGCGCGCCGAACGTTCGACGATGTGCACTTCGGGCAGTAGGCGTTGGGCACCCGCCCGTCTTCGATAAATCGATCCTGCGCATGCGTTAACTCACGCTGACCGTGCGCTGCTGCCGTCGATTCCAGTTGAGGCGGCAGGTGAGGCGCCGGAGGAGGGAGACGGAAGCCGGGCACCGCATCGCCGAGGACTTTTTCCAGATTGGTGACAACGTAAGAAACTTTTTGTTCGGAAGACTTCGAGGTATCCCGAAGCCGGCCAATGGTATCCGTCTGGAGCACCGAGATCTCTTCCAGCTGTGAAATACGGCCGTCGAGCTGTGAAGTAAGAACCTTAGTGCTTTCCTCGACAACGCGCTCGCCCATATCGCGGAATCCGCTGACCAGTTTGGACTCCAGCTTCTCCATCTGTTCGCCCACGCGCTCTTCAATCAAACCGGGCAAATCTTCCTTGAAACTTCGTTCGCGCTCACGAAGCCGGGCTATTTCCGCGGCGCGCGCGCGCTCGGCCAGCAACTCACGAAGCGGGTTGGAGGCTCTGCCAGGCAAATTTCGCGAGCGGCGCATGATCGGGTAACGGCTTCCTTTCTTTCGATTGTATCCCGCCTCACGCAATTGCCGAATCGATTGGTGTAGTCACTTTCGTAGTAGCGCTAAAGTACTGAGTTCAGGAGTAATCCAAGACGGAAACCGGCTGTGGCCAGTTGCTCTTCCAGTGCAGGAGTCGCTTTGCGGATGTAAGTCTCGCCGATTACGATGTGAAGAGCCCGGGTCTGTTCCCGCTCGGCCGGGCAGGCAAGAACCGGGTTCTCTGGTAACACCGAAACGGCTGGTTCGAGAGAGCCATACGTGACAGCCCGCGCTACTGACTGGGCTTCCCACGCCCAGCTTGCGGGGTCATCGGCCGGAGCGGCCTCGAGCGCCCGGTATTTCGATGCAAATCGTGAGTTGAGGGCTTCGACATAAGCGGGTTTCGAGAGCTTTTCGGCGTTCAGTTGGTACTGAATGATTCTCGAGTCCCAGATAGAGTGGAGATTGCTTATCCGGTCGTCACCGGCAAATTGAATTGTGATGCAATTGCCGCCCTGATCGTTATTATCGACGCTATGGAGCGGCTGATGCAGGTCGCCCACAAAATGGACCACGAATCGGAGCGCATTCGCGCGTTCGGCCGCGGGGCGGGACTTGTCCCGAAGAATCGCCAGTTGAGCGTCCAGAGCGTTCACCACACAACCGGGTTTGTCTTTGCCATCTACCGACGGACCAAGCGGCGGGCACCATGGTTCGAGTGAACTTCGGGCTGAAGCACCACGGGGAATATTGACGTAATGCCAGGGCGCTATTTTCTCCTGTGTCCGAACGTCGTCGGCATAACTGGCTGAATCCACCATCGGATCGTCGGAACGTTCCGTGCACAAATGCCGCACCGCAGGATCGACCGGGTTAGCGAGCAGAAGATCGTTCACTGCTTTCGAGACTTCCGGAGTCAGGTGAGCACGGGCAATCAGAGCGACAATCTGGTGACCGTCGCATCCCCAGCCAAAGGCGAAGTTCGTGGAAAAAGCGGCAATGAGGATGAGCCAGAGAATTCGTCGCATTCAGTCACATTGTAGCGGTGGATTGCGGCGGTCGACGGCGTCCTGCTATTTCAGGTGACGACGCAGCGTATACGCATCCGGCCGGGCGCTATCGTGCTCGAACTTCTTCCAGTCGTCCTGAACGTAAATCAGTTTGCCTGTCAGGTGATTGGATCGTTCAGAAGCAAGGAAGAGCGCGAGCTGAATCTGTCTGTCGGAAAGTGTGCCCCCGGTGATCTGCACTTTTTCGGCAGATTCGATTTCATGGACGCCGGCGCGCTCTCCGGCATGCAGAATTTCGTCGGTCATGCTCGTGTAGGTCTCACCCGGAAACATGCAGTTGATCTGCACATTATCGTCGCGCGTTTCCTCAGCGATACATTCGACAAAGCGTACGATTGCGGCTTTACTTGCAGCGTAAGCGGCAAACCGGGGGCGTGGAGAGGAAGATCCCTGCCCCGCGATCACGATGATCTTACCGGATCGTCGTTCGAGCATTCGGGGCAGAACCGCACGGCAGGAATTCATGACGCCGATGACATTGGTTTCGAAAACCTCCTGCCATGCGGAGGAGCGGTTTTCAGCAAACGGGCCGATCGGTCCCTGGACTCCCGCGTTTGCGATGAGAGTGTGAACGGCTCCCCATTCGCTTGTCATGCGGTCCACGGCCGCCGTGATCTGTTCGTAATTCCGGACGTCGGCTCTCAGACGAAGAGCGGTGCCGCCGCTATCTTCGATTTCGAGCTTAGTGACATCGAGCTCGCCCTGGCTGCGGCCGAGAAGGCCGATCTTGGCTTTGGTGTGCGAAAAGCCGATGGCCAATCGCTTGCCGATACCGCGTCCGGCGCCGGTAATCAGAACGTTTACATCCTGCGGTGAACGCAAACTGCTATTCTAGCGCGCTGTTACCTGAGGGCTCGGGTCAACATCGCGCGGTCGGGCGCGCGTTGTCAGCAGTGCAACCCAGAAGACCCCTTCGCTGCCTTGAAACGCCAACCGCGCGCGAACTTCGGCCCCGCAAACATGCAGGCTGAAGTCGCCATCAATGACTGATGGCATCGAGATTCGCGTTCCTTTCGAAAGAACGCATTTGAGGTTGCCGCCGATCATATTGGCAATTTCGCCGAGCACATCGCGCACCACGTCGTCCACGGCACTGAAGTCGTCGCCCTCAGCGCCACTGGATAAAAACCGGCTGGCGAACCGGCAGGCCTGACGACGGTCGCATTCCACCAGAACAGCTCCGTTCCATTCTCCTGTCAGATAGACGACAGAGGTCAGCCGTTCCGCGCTTGCAAACCAGGGGGCACTCCCGCAGGCGGTCTCAATGCCCATCATGGACCGGAAGACCGATTCGACAATTTCGACAAGTTCGCCAGGATGGAGCTTGGCCGAGGATTCAATCAGCATAAGGGGCATCGTCGCGGGTCACCAGCCCTGTGCCGTCAACGGGCGACATAGATAACTGCATTTCCCACCGTTCGACGCTCAAACCATTCGTCAATACCGGAGGCGGACTCGGCGCCGCCCAGCAGGAGCCAACCCCCGCGGAACAGCGTGCCATGGAGTTCTTTGAAAATTCTGATTTTGGTTTCAGCATCGAAATAGATCAAGACGTTGCGGCAAAAAACAAGATCGAAAGGTCCGAGCGCCCGCATGCTGTCGCGCAGATCGATGGTTTCAAAGCGGACAATGCGGCGTACGATGTCACTCAATTGCCATTCGACTCCGGCGCGCAGGAAGTATTTGACCAGCAGCGCCGCGGGCAGACCCCGGTTAACTTCGATCTGATGGTACCTGCCCGAACTGGCGCGTTCCACGATTTGGGAAGAGTAGTCCGTGCCCAGGATCTGAATATTCCGGGGGCTGATTTTTGCTTCGAGGAGCAGCATTGCCAGGCTGTACGCTTCCTGTCCGGTTGAGGAGGCAGCCGACCAGAAACGGAGCTTGCCGGAATCGGCGCGTTCGCGCTGAAGGCTGGGCAGGAGCACGTTTTTGATCGCATCGTATTGAGCCGGATCGCGGAAGAAATATGTCTCGTTAGTCGTCATCGCTTCGACGACCCGGCGGCCGATTTCTGGCTGAGCGGTGGCTCTCAGGATGGCGCACAGATCGTTGATCGAAGCAAGACCCATTTGCCGGACAATTGGTGCCAGGCGGCTCTCGAAAAGGTAATGTTTGTCGCCTTCGAGGACAATGCCCACCTGCCTGTGGATGTGTTCCTGGAGAAACCGATAGTTGTCGGCGTGGATTGCAACAGCCGGGAATTGGCAGCTGGACGACATCTGGTTTTCAGTTCCGTCCGGCGAGACGCACGATTTCGGGCACGATTCGATGGAGAGGCAAAATCTGTCCGGCCAGGCCCGCGTTAACCACTGCTCCTGGCATTCCCCACACAACGCTGGTCATTTCATCCTGGGCCAGAATGCTCGCGCCGCGAGCGTCCAGGACTTCTGCGCCGCGCAATCCGTCTTGCCCCATGCCTGTCAGGATGGCTGCAATCACCGCTCCTCCGTAGACCTCGCCGATCGAGGTGAAAAGTGCATCAACCGCAGGACGGCAGGAATTCTGAGGCGATGAGCGATCGAGTTTAATTCGGATCCCGTCCGCCGCGGAAACGACCTTCATATGAAAGTCGCCGGGAGCTACTAATATCGTTCCGGGCTGAACCAATGATCCGTCGATCGCTTCCGATACTGGCAGGTTGCAGGTGGCGTTCAGACGCTCGGCGAGCAGCCGGGTGAATAAAGGCGGCATGTGCTGGACGATAAGGACCGGCAGGGGAAAATCAGTCGGGAACATTGGCAGAACTGCGCCCAGGGCAGTGGGACCACCTGTGGAAACGCCGATCGCTACGATCTTCGCCGGTGGCTGAATGCCTCGCGCACGCAGCCTGCCGGCTGTAGAACCCGGCTTTTCCAGTGCGGGCGCGGTGGAACCGTTCTCCGGCATGCGGAAGAATTGTTTGATCCTGGGGATCAGTTCTGCCCGAAGCTGGGTGATTGATGAATCAAGGGAACGACCGACGGCACCTTCGTTCGAAGGCTTCGTGACGTAGTCGTCCGCGCCGAGCGTGAGAGCTTCCATGGTGACGGCGGCGCCACGCTCGGTTAGTGCGCTGAACATGACTACGCGCAGGTGCGGATACTGGCCGCGAATGCGGCGCAACGTTTCAATGCCGTCCATTTCAGGCATCTCGATATCGAGAGTGACTACATCGGGGCTGTATTGCGGGATTCGCTGCAATGCGATGGCTCCATTGGCCGCCACACCGATGACATTCAGACCCGGTTCAGCTTCGAGGGCGCGTGTTACGAGCCTGCGAGTTACAACTGAGTCGTCCACAATCAGAACCCGGATCCTTTCGCCAGGCTGGAGCGAACGCGTGTTGAGCAGACTCATACCGAAGCCTTCATCTGCAGAATCGTCATTGAAGTTGCTCCGCCGGAGGGCGCACGGCCGGGAGATGAATTCCGGCAAGGTGCAGTTTTTCTATCAGTATTTCTCTGCTGAAAGGTTTCATCACATACTCGTTCGCCCCGGCGTCCAGCGCGGCAGCCATGTGATCCAGCTCCGTTTCAGTCGTGACCATGACGACCACAAGGGAAGCGAGCAGGGGATTCCGGCGAAGTTGTTTGAGCAGATCTAGACCGTTCATCTCCGGCATGTTCCAGTCGGCGAGGACGAGATCGATCAGATTGTTTTCAGCTGCCACAAGTTCCAGAGCTTCACGCCCGTTGGCAGCTTCGCGCACGTCGTACCCGAGTTCTTTCACCGTGCGCGACAGGATCATTCGGATCGCCTTCGAATCGTCAACTATCAATGCTGTAGCCATCGTTTTTCCCGTTCGCGGTGCGCTCAGAATGTGAACTTCGCAACAACCGTCTGAAGGCGCGAGGCCATATGACTCAGTTCCTGGGAAGCTTTCTGAGTGTCGTTGGCCCCCTGCGTGGTGTTCTTCGCGGCGACTGCAACTCCGCCGATATTCTTCGCGATATCTCCAACTCCTTTGGCCGCCTCGGTAACGCTGCGTCCGATCTCGTTGGTCGTTACGGTCTGCTCTTCCACCGCGGAAGCGATACTGTTCGAAATATCGTTGATCTGGTTAATGATGCCGCCGATCTCTTCGATAGCTTTCACTGCTCCCTTGGTATCGCCCTGAATCGCGTCGATCTTGCGACCAATATCCTCGGTGGCTTTGGCGGTCTGCTTGGCGAGTTCCTTCACTTCATTCGCTACGACGGCGAAGCCTTTGCCCGCTTCGCCGGCACGCGCAGCTTCAATTGTGGCGTTCAGTGCCAGCAGGTTCGTCTGCTGCGCGATAGAAGTGATGACCTTGATCACGTTGCCGATTTCCTGGCTCGATTCGCCCAGCTTTTTCACTGTTTCGTTGGTGGATTGGGCGACAGTGACGGCGTTGCGGGCCACCCGTGCGGACTCATTTGCGTTCTTCGAGATTTCGCGAATCGAAGCCTGCATCTGCTCGGAAGCCGAGGCGACAGAGGCGACGTTTCTGGATACCTGCTCGCTGGCGGCCGACACCACGTTCGCCTGTGTCGCGGTTTCTTCCGCGTTGCCGGCCATCTGATGACTGACGGCTGTCAGTTCTTCCGAAGACGAGGCCAGCGCCGTGGCGCTCTGCGAACTGATCCTGAGGGGCTCGACAACGGTATCGAGCGTCTTGTTGAAACCCGAAATGACAGTCCGGAAATCGCCGGAGTGTCGGGTGGCATCGGCTCTGACCGAAAGTTTTCCGTCATCCATCGCCTGTGCCAGATTCATCCCGTCGCTGACGAGCGAACTTATATTTTTCTTCAGCAGGACGAGCCATTCGTGGATCTGATCGTGTTCCGAAGCTTTGGCCATGGTTGCGGTCATATCGCCGTTGGCCATCTTGCTGACGTAATCGATCAAATCTTTCAGCCAGTCGTGGACGCCATTCACCGCGAGCTTCATATTTTCGTGATCGCCCCGGCACGCGATCTCAACTTTCTCGCGCAGATTGCCGCCACGCACCAGGCGCAGAATTCGGTTGCCTTCCCCGATCGGCAGGAGAATGGCGTCGAGCATTTCGTTGACTCCGGTGACGATTCCCGCATAGGCACCCTCGAATTGCGCCACGGCGCCGCGCTCGGAGAGCTGTCCTTCTTTTGAGGCGATCGTGAGACGCGCCAATTCTTTGCGCAGGCCCTGAAGCACAATGGCGACATTGTTCACTGCCAATTTCATCTTTTCGTGGTCGCCGAGGTAGGTTTGCCCGATCAGTTCGTCGACGTTGCCGGCGCTGATCTGCGCCAGAACACGATTTCCCTCGCCGATCGGCAGCAGGATGGCATCGAGGATTTCATTTACACCCTGAATCAGTTCGCGATCGCTCCCCTCGAACTTTTCTGGCCTTCCCCGCTCGCTCAGACGCCCTTGTCTGGACGCTTCCACAAGGCGGAGGATCTCCTCGTGGAGGCGACCGGTCGACTGGGTCGTTTGCGCCGTTTCCGGCATATCCAGAACGGCGCTGCCGGACGAGTTTCGGCTGGATGAAGTCCGCCCGATGTTGCTTTGTCTTGCCATCTCTTCGTGCTCCTTTTGATTTCCCGCTCGTTAACGTTGCAAAAGCTTCTTGTTCCCTCAGGCTGCCCGCGCTTCACTCAGATCCACTGCCCGGTTCGCATCGAGGACCAGTAGCAAACAATCATTCAGCTTGTAAACGCCGCGGATAAGACCGCGCGCTATGGGGTCCAGACTGTCCGGCGGCCGCTCCCAGGCTGAGGACTCCACATCGAGTACATCGCCGATTTCATCTACCAGAAGGCTGACTGCTCCATCCTCAGTACGGATCACTATGTTCATCGGGGTTTGATTGTCCGGGCGTGGCGGCAGCGCCAGGCGGCGCCGCATGTCGATCGCAATCACAATCTGCCCCCGAAGATTGATCAGGCCCTCGACAACATCCGGAGCCATCGGAACATTTGTCATGTGCTGAAACCGCAGAACTTCCTGAACGTCGAGGACGTCGACACCGAAGAACAAGTCCGCTACATGGAAGGTGGCAAACTGCCCGGAAGCCTGATCGCCGTCGGACCTGGCGGGGGGAGCCGCCGAGAGTTCCTGTTCGCGCAATGCACTCTGGTTTTCCATGAACTACCACTCCCCTCCCGCATAGACTGGAGCTTCCGGCAACTGCGCAATGGCGGCGGACATACGCTCGAGCGACTCGATCATGGCCTCGCGATCGGATTTGGGCAAACAATCGCCGAAGCCGGCCGCCTGAACTGCCGGCCCCTGAGACTGCGCGGCCGAATCCGCCAGCGCAAGAACTGGAATGGATTGCCATTCCGGGTGCCTTCGCATAGCCGACACCAGCGGCGAGGTGCCATCTTCGGAAAGGTCGAGCGGAGCGACTACCGCGTCCACGTGTTGCTGTTCCAGGCATTGAATGACTTCCGGAATACCGGCGGCCTCCGTGACCCGATATCCGGCCATATCCAGCCCGGCGCGTATCAGGCTACGGGAAAACGCGGAGTCACCGGCCAGCAGGATCGACCGGCCGCCCCCGGATCCGGTGCCGCCCTGCGCCCAGCCGCCTGCGAACGAATGAATTACATAATTCAGATCCAGAAGATCGGTTACTTTGGCGCCGATTACGGCCGACCCGAGCAACCCCTGCCGCGAGGACTTCTGCCGAATGCTGACGGCGTCTTCCGCGACATCCACAATCTGATCGACGATCACGCCGAGACTCCGGTCACCATCGTTGAACACGATGACCTGAACCACATCGGACGAGCTCGCTCCGGCCGGCGCACCGGGTTCGAGAATATCGCGCAAAGTAATCAGCGGGAGAATACGGCCACGGTATTGAACCACCAAACCGCCGCTGGCCCCCTCAATTGCGGACGGCGCAAACTCTTCGAGCCTGGCCACCAGCGAAAGCGGCACTGCAAGCCTTTCGAACGAGCCGGCACGGAACAGAAGGAGCCGCTGTTGTTCGGCTGCGGCCTGAGCCTTCGTTGCTGCGGCGGGACGAGCGCGATCGCGAGATTCGCTCATCACACCGGACTGCTGCCCAATACCGAGCACGTCCAGGATCAGAGCCACACGCCCATCGCCCATGATGGTGGCTCCGGCATACACCGTCATTCCCTTCAGTTGCTTGCCGAGCGGCTTCACTACAATTTCCTGAGTGTCGTTGATGCCGTCCACCACCAGGCCGAACTGACGGTCTTCCGCCTGCAAAACGACCATGCTGAGGGCTTCGCCCGATTCCACCGATTTCAAGCCGAGAACACCGTTCAGGCAGGCGACTGGCAAAAGGCTGCCACGCCTGCGGTAGACAGGCGTTCCATGGATGTGCTCAATCCGCTTATCGCCGGTGTTTCTGCCTTGTGAATCGTTCTCGAGGCGAATCAGTTCGAGGAGACTGACCTGCGGAATTACAAAACGCTCGCCGCCACTCGAAATCACCAGTCCGGGAATGATGGCAAGGGTAAGCGGAATCTTAATCCGGACGCGGGTGCCCTGACCGGGCCGGCTGAAGATGTCGACTATGCCTCCGATCTTTTCGATGTGTGACTTGACAACGTCCATGCCCACACCGCGCCCCGAGACATTGGTCACTGCGCCTGCCGTTGACAGGCCTGCATGAAAGATCAGATTCAGGGCCTCACGTTCGTTCAGCTTTTCTGCCTGCTCGGGGCGAAGGATGCCTTGCTCAACAGCCTTATGGCGCACCCGCGCCACATCGATACCCGCGCCGTCGTCTCCGATTTCGATATTTACCTGACCGCCTTCGTGGTAAGCCCGCAGCGTAAGACGGCCCTGAGGTGGTTTGCCGGCGCGAACCCGGACGTCCGGGGATTCAATGCCGTGGTCGCAGGAATTCCGAACCAGATGCACTAACGGATCCGTGATGGCTTCGATAATCGTCCGGTCCAGTTCGGTTTCGGCTCCATCCATCAGGAGGCGAATGTCCTTGCCAAGTGCAACCGCCATATCGCGAACTACGCGTGGAAGCTTGTTCCACACCATTCCGATCGGCTGCATGCGGGTCTTCATGACCCCTTCCTGAAGCTCCGAGGTAATGAGGTTTAGCCGCTGCGAAGTAGCGCTCAGTGCCGCATCTTCCCGTTCCGCATTAAACTGCAGAATCTGATTGCGGGTCAGCACCAGTTCGCCCACCAGATCCATCAGCTTGTCGAGCAGGCCGACTCCCACTCGGATATTGGAATCCGCTACAGCCGAAGACGGGGTGGAATCGCCACCGCTCTGAAGCGCGGAGCCTGCAGGCTTGGCCGGTTCGGAACGCGGCGCAGCCGGCACAAAATTGACGGGCTCGTTACGGAACCTGCCCGACGTTGACGCGCAGGTATCGTTCTGTTCCGCCTTAAGGTGGAGGCGTTCCGTCAGTCCACCAAACTGCGCGGGGCCTTCTTCACCAGTTGCTTCAATGGAAGCAAGAACCTTTCTGGTCGCATCCACGGTTTCGAGGATGAGAGAAACCAGGTCGGGCGTGAGTACGCGCTGGTTGTCCCGTAATTGGCTGAGCAGATTCTCAGCCTCGTGTGAAAGTTTCTCCAGGGCGGAGAATCCCAGGAAGCCGCATGTACCTTTAATGGTGTGAATCGTCCGGAAGATACTTGCAAGAAGAGCCGAATCCGCGGGATGCTTCTCCAGTTCGACAAGTTCGCAATCCAGCCGCGATAGGTTTTCGTGGCTTTCAACCAGAAACTCTCGAATCACATCGGCATCCTGCATTCAGTGTTCTTCCGCCTTTTCCGCCAGTTACCGTTGGCGTTCGTTTCGCGTCTGGTTACCTGATCGGCACCTGTCACGAATTCCTTTATGGATTTCATTTGGCCTTTTTTTTGGGAAGCCCGCTAGAGTGCCGCCGGTTATTGTCCGATATAACTCTTGCAATACGGAGCTGAAACATGACGCCATTTGACCTGTTGATCGTCGACGACTCAACCGCCATTCGCAAGATCCTGCAAAGGGTTTTGCACACCGCGGAAATTCCGATCCGCAGTATTTACGAGGCCGGCGACGGAATGGAGGCTCTGGCTGTTCTGCGGGCGAATCAGGTGACGCTGATTCTGTCGGACATTAATATGCCCAATATGGATGGCCTTCAGCTGCTCGGTCAGGTGCGCGCCAACGAGAATTGGAAGCACGTTCCGGTGATTATGATCACGACGGAAGGCAGTCAGGCCAAAGTGTTGGAGGCTGCGCAACTGGGCGCCAGCGGGTACGTCCGCAAGCCGTTCACGCCCGAACAGATCAAGAGCACCATCGCAGGATTGGCGTAAGTCCGACGGTGTCAAAAAGGAGATTCCATGGAAAGACCGACCAGCTATACCGCGCTCGCAGAAGATGCTCCGATTGGACACGATGCGCTGATTGAATTGATTCACGGCGCAACAATTGAAGTGCTGTCAACGATGCTGAGTCTGGAAACTCTGGCCGGTACAGCATATTTCGACTCGCAACCCAAAAAATCGGATGGAGTCGTATCCTTTGTGGGCCTCGCCGGATCGAGATGCGTCGGGACCGGGAGTCTGCAATGCGATTCCGAGGTTGCCTGCAGGCTGGCTGCCCGGTTTCTCATGTCGGAATTCGATGCGGTCGATGATGAGGTGCTCGATGCTGTTGGCGAGTTGACCAATATGATCGTGGGTAACCTCAAGACCACACTGGAAAACCATTTGGGTCAGATGGGGCTCAGTATTCCAACCGTTGTTTATGGTAAAAACTTCAGCACCCGCAGTCCGGGGCATGAGGAATGGACTGTAGTCCCTTTCTCATGGGGGGAGAACCGCCTCCTTGTCAGAGTGTGCCTGAAGGCCAAAGAGGGCTGGCACGCGCTCCAACTCGGCGAAAAGCAGGAATTTGTTCTGGAAAGATAACCGAGGTCCCTTCTCATCAAACAGGCCGCACCAGGGCTATGCCACCCAAACCTATCGTCTCCTGCCAGTGATATGTCAGTGATAGAATCCCCTGCATGCGATTCCTGACGATAGCCTGCTTACTCCTTACGGCCGCCACACTTACCTCCAGCCTTTATGCGCAAAAACCCGTCCTGACGGAAGATTTCGAATCCGGGAAGATCGACCCCGCCGTCTGGGACACGCGCCAGAAAGGTGCTGAGACGATTGCAGTCGAGCCAGTCGATGGCGCCCATGGAAAATTCGCCCTTCACGTTCACTATCCGGAAAACGAGCGCGGCGCTTATGCATTCATCGTTGCGACGCACCTTCCCGATTCAGCGCGTTCGCACTACTTCGGGCGCGCCTACGTGAAGTTCGCCCCCGCAGTTCCGCCAAAGAGCCACGCTCCGCTGATCTTCACGGGCGAGCCCGGCTGGCCCATCTCCAAATTCCAGGAGATAGGCCTGTCCAACGGCGATTGGATGCCTTCCTATCAGGAAAACAAGTCGCCTGCCGGACAGGGCCGTGGCGAGGATACCCACCGCAGCAGCACAGAGCCTCCGATTGACAAATGGTTCCTGCTGGAATGGGAGTTCAACGATAACCCCAACACCATCACCATTTGGGTGGATGGACAAGTGGTTCCAAACAAAGTTGGTGGTCAGGACGTCACCGTCGTTCCTTTCGTCTGGCCGAAACCGGCTCCCAACGCGGCAACGCCGGTTGAGTCGAAGACGTCGAATCTGGTGGGTGGCTACCAGGAGTGGGGTTTCGGCAATCGGGTCTGGCAGGTTCCGGCGCCCGCGATGGATATCTATTACGACGACATCGCAGTTTCCGCCGCGCGTCTCGGGCCCGCAAAGTGATACCGTTTCCTGGGCACCTGCGTCAATTCGTGCGTCGAAACCCGCCTGGAACAACTGAGTCCGGGAGCGACCATAAACCCTTGTAACCATTGGCTTGGCCGGATCGTCATTTCCCTGAGCAGTTTGGTCCGACAAAAAACATGGCACCGCTTCCATCCGGCGATGAAATGTCATAAAATATCTATCAGTCCGGAGTCCGTCCCCCGAGGAGTTTATTAAAGACGATGTACATCACTCAAAAAGCGCTTTCGAGAAGAACCGTTTTGCGGGGCATGGGCACGGCCGCGGTGGCCCTGCCATTTCTTGAGTCGATGACTCCGGCTCTGGCTGCGCCTACCAAATCTCCCGTACGGCTCGCCTTCCTCTACGTGCCGAACGGCATCATGATGAAGGACTGGAACCCGGAAGTGGATTACGAAGGTAAGTTCCGGGAATTTCCGCGCGCCCTGAAGCCGCTCGAAGGCTTCAAGGACGACATGCTGCAACTCGGCAACCTGACCCACAACAGCGGTCGGGCACTCCTCGATGGCGCGGGCGACCATGGCCGGTGCTCTGGTTCATACCTCACAGGTATCCAGGTCAAGAAGACCACTGTCGATATCAAAGCCAGCATCTCGTGCTATCAGATCATTGCCAACAAAATTGGCAGCCAGACGCGCTTCCCTTCCCTCGAACTCGGCATGGACGATGCCCGTCAGGCCGGCGACTGCGATTCCGGTTATTCCTGTGCTTATACCAACAATCTGGCATGGCGCAGCGAGACCCAGCCCTTACCGCCGACTCTCGATCCCCGTGTCTTCTTCGAACGCCTCTTTGGCGACGGTGCGATTCTGACGCCGGAAGAACGCGCACAGCAGGCCAAAGACCGCCAGAGCATTCTGGACTTCGTCACCGCCGACACAAAGAAGCTGCAAAGCTCCCTCGGCCCGACGGACAAGCGCAAGCTCGATGAGTATCTTTCTTCCATCCGCGAAGTAGAGCGTCAGCTGGAAAAGGCTGAAAAAGACAACGCCCACATCAATCCCGGTATGGACAAGCCTTACGGCGTACCGGCCGATTTTGCGGAACATTTCAAGCTTTTGACCGACATGATGACGATTGCCTTCCAGAGCGACATGACCCGCGTCATGACGTTCATGGTGACGCACGAAGGCACTTCACGCGCCTATCGCGAGATCGGCATTCCGGACGGACATCATCCCTGTACGCACCATCAGGGCAAGCCGGATTTGATCGAAAAGGTTTCGCAGATCAACGAGTACCACACAAAGCAGCTGGCGGGCTTCCTCGCCAAGCTCAAAGCCACCAAAGAAGGCGATTCGAACCTGCTCGATAACTCCATGATCATTTATGGCGCAGGTCTGTCGGATGGCAACCGCCATCTCCATGAAGATCTGCCGACGCTGCTGATCGGACGGGGCGGTGGCGCCCTGAAGCCGGGACGCCGCGTGGTTTATCGCAGAGAAACGCCGATGTGCAATCTCCATCTCACCTTGATGGACCGCATGGGCGTACCCGTAGAGAATTTTGGCGACGCTTCAGGCTCGCTGGATCCGGCGAGCCTGTCGTAAACGATCGGGCCAGGTAGTCGGGTTAACCACCCACACGACAATTCGAGTTGTGAAGGAGAACCATGCAGGGACGCGGCGTAGTAAAGCCACCTACCGGAGTCACGTTTGACAGCGACTTCGGCAATTCCATCGACAGTGTTCTGACTGTTGCGCTTTTGCGCGCCATGTCGGGCAAAGGCGAGACGCGGGTCATTTCCGTCAGTATCAGCAAATCCAACATCAAGGCTGCGCAGGCGGAAGATGCCATCACCAACTTCTACGCCGGCGGCCCGGTGGCCGGCGGTACTGGATTTGGCGGCGGCCCGGATAAGATCGGTCTGGCTACCGACGGAAAATTGAAGGAAGATACGCCCATTCTCAGCGCGGTGGTCGCTAAGAAGACCGCCGATGGCAAGCCTGCTTTTCCATCCCAGGTTTCCGGCGTCATCGATACCGCGGAGTGCGCCGTCACCATGCGCAATATGCTGCTGGCGCAAAACGATCTGAATGCCGTCGTGGTGCTGGATGGCCCGGCCACGAATGTGGTCCAGTTGATGGGCCTCTACGGCGCGAAGCCTCAGATTGTCGCCAAGGTGAAGTACATGGTTGTCGCCGCGGGTTCGTACCCCAACGGCGCGGCCGAAGCGAGTATCAAAGCCGATATCGCGGCGGCGCGAAAGATGTTTGCCGAATGGCCCACTCCAATCATTGCGGTGGGCTCCGAAGTCGGCGAAGCGATTCCCTACCCCGGCTCCAGTATTGAGAAAGACTTCTCTTATGCGCCGCTGCATCCGGTAGTGGATGCTTACAAAGCATTCAAACCGATGCCGTATGACGCGCCGGTTCCCGGCATGGCTGCGGCGCTCTATGCGGTGCATCCGGATGACGGATATTTCAAGCTTTCCGAACCCGGCACTATCACCGTGCTGGACGATGGCCGCACCAAATTCACTCCCGGTCCAGGCGGCAAGCATCGCTACCTGATCGCAGACCCCGCCCAGAAAGACAAGGTCACCAAACTGTACACGGAGCTTGTATCCGCAAAGCCTGTCCCGCCGGCAGGGCGCGGCGGACGTGGCGGACGTGGGTTCTCTGGCTTCGGTGGGCGTGGAGGATCCGGTGGCCGGGGAGTTCTTCCCCCCGCTATTGCTCCCGCGGCGCCACCACCCGTAGCCAACGTACCTCCTCCGCAGGAATAGTCCCGATTTAATAAGGAAATATAATGCGTCACTCTCTTAACAGCGCACGGCCTGCTCGCACCAGGCGTCAACAGCTGTCGCCGATCTCTAAGCCCCGCGTTACAGCCCGTGCGCTCAAGGTTTGCGCGTTTTTGATGGCGGCGGGCACGGTTGGCTTTTTGCTGGCCGCTGAGTCCTCCACCACACCTCCCGCGAAAAAGGCCACGGCTCCCCCGGTAAAGACCGCAACCGCGGCGAAACCGGCTTCTGCCGCGGCAAAGTCGGCAGCACCATCCCAGGCAGCATTCGATAAGGCAGTGAAGCCCCTCTTCGAGTCCACGTGTTCCATGTGTCACTCATCGGGTCTCGCCTCCGGCAACCTGAACATGGAGCAATACGGCACGGTTGCTTCGCTGAGTACAGACCGCGACGAATGGGACAAGATCGTGCGCCGCCTCCAGGCCGGCGAAATGCCTCCTGCCGCCATTCCCCGCACGGACGAGATGAAAGCCCAGATCGCCACCGCGGTCAGCTTCGCGCAGGAAGAATTCAAGCGCCTCGATGCACTCGAGAAACCGGATCCCGGCCGCGTCACGGCCCGCCGCCTGAATCGCTCGGAATACTCCAACACAATCCGCGATCTGCTCGCAGTCGATTTTCGCGCTGACAAAAGCTTCCCAACCGACGATTCCGGTGAGGGCTTCGACAATATCGGTGACATTCTCACCGTTTCGCCGCTGCTGATGGATAAGTACATCTCCGCCGCCCGGACAATCGCCGCGCGCGCCATCGGCGCCAATCCTCTGCCGCCCAAGCCCGTCGAGATGGAATACAGCACGCGTCTGAAAACCATCCGCCGCGTTGACGCGAGCGACGTGGAAGCCACTCACAGGGTGGATTTCGACGCCGAGTACGACATCCGCATCGGGCTGCCGGGCCAGCGCGCGGCCGACGCGAAGCCGGTATCTTTGGGCTTCTGGATGGATGGCAAGCTGCTGAATACGATCACAGCCCAGACAAAGCCTTCCGGCCTCACTTACTTTAACCCCTACTCGGAAGAGCACATGCGGCTCTACCTTCCGGAAGGCGATCACGTCTTCCGCCTGGGCTTCATCAACGACGATTTTGTCAAAACCCTGGCCGATAAAGATCTGTACAACGACAAGGTGAACAAGTTCATCAGTTCGGTCTTCTTCGTCGGGCCCTATCCATCTAAGGTGGAAAAAGAAAGCCGCAAAAAGATTCTGATCTGCGACCCAGCCACAGGACCGGCCTGCGTGGATAAAATCATCTCCACCCTGGCTCGCCGCGCCTATCGCCGGCCTGTCACGAAGACCGAAGTTGCCGCCCTCACCCGCTTCACAACCATGGCGAAAGCCGAAGGCCGCACACCGGAACAGGGTATCCAGCTGGCGATTCAGGCTATGCTGGTTTCACCCCATTTCCTTTTCCATATCGAGCACGATTCGAATCCGACCGATCCCAACACCGCGCACAAGCTTTCCGACATGGAATTGGCGAACAGGTTGAGCTATTTCCTGTGGAGTTCCATGCCGGATGAAGAATTACAGGCGCTCGGCGAGGCAGGTAAGCTCTCACAACCGGCCGTTCTCGACGCCCAGGTCAAGCGCATGCTGACCGACAAGAAGGCATCGGCAATGGCGGAAAACTTCGCGGGCCAGTGGCTCGAAATTCGTAATCTCGACAACATCAAGCCGGATCCGGGCAAGTTCCCTGCATGGAACCCCGAGCTGCGCGATGCGTTCAAAACCGAGACGCGGATGTTCTTCGATAACATGCTGCGCGAGAATCGGCCTATTGGCGAATTCCTGAACGCACGCTACACCTATCTCAACGAGTTTCTCGCGAAATACTATGGAATCAATGACGTTAAAGGTCCCGATTTCCGCCGTGTCGATCTCAAGACCGAAGAGCGCGGCGGCATACTGAGCCAGGGCAGCGTACTGGCGGTTTCAAGCTATCCTTCGCGTACTTCCGTCGTGATTCGCGGCAAGTACATTCTGCAGAATATTCTCGGCACCCCGCCGCCCCCTCCCCCACCGGACGTTCCGCCACTGGATGAAAGCACCGTCGGAACCGCGATGTCGTTGCGCCAGCAGATGGAAAAGCACCGCGCCAACGCGGTTTGCGCCTCTTGCCATTCGCGGATGGATCCGCTGGGATTCGGTCTCGAAAACTACGATGCAGTCGGCAAGTGGCGTACAACCGACGGCAAGTTCCCCGTGGATTCCAGCGGCGTTCTGCCGAGCGGAAAATCTTTCTCGACCCCCCTCCAGATGCGTGAGATTCTCACCGGCATGCAGGCGGATTTCGCGCGCTGCCTGACGGAGAAGATGCTCGTCTACGCACTCGGGCGCGGTCTGAAGCCCTACGACAAACACACAGTGTCCGACATTGACACGAAGCTCGCGGCATCGGGATACGGCTTCCAGACGCTGGTCAGCGAGGTCGTCCATAGTCTGCCCTTCCTCGAACGCCGCGGAGAAGACGTGACGTCGGAAACGATAGCCAAACCCAAACAGGTAGCGGCGAAATAGCAATCGCGACAGCCTCGCCGAACCGCGGCGCGCGTCTCACGCGTCCCGCCTTACGCATCATTCCCACACCGGGGTCGCGACTATAGAGGGAAGCGGCACCCGGGCGCGACTGACCCACAATCGCGAGCGCGGGATCTTGTAGAATGGCTACCGGACCTTCAGGAGCCATATGAACCTCAACAGACGCGATTTTGGAAAAATGGCGCTTGCCGCCGCTGCCGCACCTTCACTCCTTTCCGCAAAACCCGACTCGGTTTACGGCGGCGTCCAGATGGGCGTCATTACTTACAGCTTCCGCGATATGCCCAACGCTCACACGGATGCTGTCGCGATGCTGAAGTATGTCTCCGACGCCAACGCGAGCGGAATTGAGCTGATGAACGACGCGGCTGAAGCGTTCGCCGGATCTCCCGCCGCCGCGTATGCCGCCGGACGTGGCGGTGGCGGCGGCACCATTGTCATGGGACGGGGTGGACGCGGTGCGAGCGGCGCTGTACAGATGACGCCGGAGGAGCAGGCCAAAATGCAGGCCGCCCGCGACGAAATGATGAAACAGCAACAGTCGCGCGCTGAAGAACTGAAGAAGTGGCGGCTTTCTGTTTCAATGGACAAGTACAAGGAGCTTCGCAAACTCTACAACGACGCGGGCGTGAGTATCTACGCCTTCAAGCTGGAGCCGCTGCCTCCCAACATGTCGGACGATGAGATGGACTACATCTTCACCGTAGGCAAGACGCTCGGTGCCAATCACGTCACGACGGAGCTTTCCACGAACACTGCCCTCACCCAAAAATGGGGCGATACCGCTCTCCGCCATGGGATGCGGACTGCCTACCACGCGCACGAACAGGCGAAGATCGACGCCTGGGATGCGGTGCTCGCCCAATCAAAAGGCAACGCTGCGAACATCGATCTCGGACATTACTTCGCCGGGACCGGACAGAGCCCCATTCCAGCCATGGAAAAACTCCACGACCGAATCGGCAGCGTTCACCTGAAAGATCGTAAAGCAAGCAGCACGCCCGGCGGCCGCGACGGCGCCAATCTTCCCTGGGGCCTGGGCGACACTCCAATCGTCGAAATCCTTCAGACCATCAAGAAGAATAAATATACCTTCCCGGTGAGCGTGGAACTGGAATACGCCGTCCCGCAGGGCTCCGACTCGGTGGTCGAAGTCAAGAAGTGCATCGAGTACGCGCGCAAAGCTCTCGCTTAGCGCCAACGCCCTAACGTGCGCGGCTCGCCGATGCCGAGCCGCGCGTCAACCAATACCGGTCCGTGCGCAACCCCGATTTTGAGCCGCGCGCGCGAGCCAGCGGTACCCAAACTCTTTCACCCGCGCCGTTTATTCATGGTGCCGTTACGGTGAGATTAGCCGGAGCGCTCGGATACCCGCCCACAATTGCAACCACGGATTGCACCCCGGCATTTACAGTCGGCGGCACCACGAAGTTGACCTGAATCAAGCCCACAACTCCCGCTGTCGCACCCGCAAACTGCACAAGTGCGGGACTGCCTCCCACCAGAACATTCAGCGGCAATAACGGGACCGGCAAGCTGCTCGCAGGTACACTCGCACTCATCGAAACACCGCTCGGCAGAGGCTGACTCAATTCGCCCGCGCCCGTAAGATACATGGTGGCGAATCCACCCGCCTTGGCAGGAGAGCCTGGATAAACACTGCCGTTGAACGTCAGGATTCCGGGAGCGGCAGGCGAAAGTTGAAACTGGATACCACCGACCTGCCCGTTATTGTTGACCCCCAGCACCGCGGGCCCCGCTCCTACCTCATACGGAACCTGAATATTGAGTTGCCCCGGCGATATGTAGTAGAGCGGAGCCGGCCAGCCATTCACGGTAACTGAGACGCCGTCCAGCGAGTTTGTAAGCGGCAACCCAGCGGCCGCTTTCGTTGAGTTGGCTAATTGAGTCCCGTAAACCGCCATGATCATTCCAGGGCTGACCGGAGTTGTGAAAGACAATGCGTTCACAACCGAAGACACCTCGGTAACGCCAAATCCGCCAAAAACCAACATGACAGGCACCGCAACGAACTGTGGAACCGAATTCGGCGATTGAAGCACAATCGTCGCCCGATAAACGCCGGGACCCATGCCGTCCATATTCACGCGCAGGGTGATCGATGATGTTCCCGTCCCCGCGTATTGCGAAAGACTGAGCCATGCAGTCGTACGATTAGCCGGAAAGATATTGGCCGTCCAGGTTTGCGTCTGATCGCTGAGCTTGACTGAAACCGTGGAAGGCGTCACCGGAACCAACAGGGGCGACTGCCGGATGGAAACCGACTCCGGCGAGGCCGAAAGCTGTATCACCGCCGGGGCCGGTCCCGTGAAATTTACATTGACCTCCTGCACAAGCACGTCCCCGAAATCATCCTCCATATAAACCTGGAGAAGATCGGAAGACGGTGTCACCGCCGGATTCCAGCAGAGTGTGCTCTGAAGAGAGCCCCACGGAGCCAGCCGCGTGGTACCGAAGAGCGCCGCAGTCGACTTCGTGATATCCACCGAGCCCTGAAACAGACCAATGATATGCAGCTCGTACCCGGTGAGTTCGTCCAGCGTCACCTGTTGCGGATAAAGGCAGTTCGTAGAGGCACGCGGATTCTGCTGGATGGTGAGCGGCGTGGCCCACAAGTTGAAATTCACCTGCGCTTCCACGAATTGACCGCGGAAGACCACCTGCACCTGCCGCGACCAAACCGCACCGCTGAGATCCGTGCCCGTGAATCCAAATGTCTTAATGACGGGCACGGGCAAATTCTTCAGGACCACCGTCGCAGTCAGGCTGCCTCTCGCTGGAATATTCGCCGAGGGAAAGACCTGCTCCAGTGCCTGCTTGACGCCATCGATAGTGAACCCAGTGAGAACAGCCGGAACACCGGCAAGCTCCCGTAGCGATATACCCGCTTGCCATGTCATCGGCTGATTGCCGGTTTGAAATGCGAACACTGTTGACGGAACAGAAACCGTGACGGCAGCCACTCCGGGGGTAGTCGGCAATGTGACTCTGACGGTGACGGTCGCGCCTCCGGTACTGAACGCCGCGTCTCCGTTGTACTCCGCGGCAAGAGGGATCGTGGAACCCGTGCCCAACATCCAGGCGGGAACGGTGATCGTCGCACTCTGGCTGCCGGCGATATTCACGACGGGAACAGTTCCGAGGTTCTGCTGAAGGGAAACAAATGTCACCGTGCCGGTGGGAGTACCCGACCCCTGCCCGGGCACAACCGTCGCGGTCAAAGTCACGCTGTCGTTGAAAGTCAACACGCTGGCGCTGGACGTCAGCGTCACGCTGACCGGATTGACCGCCAGCTTCCACGAAGTCACAAACACATTCGCGTCGATGGAACCGAGCCCCGTTGCCTGATCGTATCCCGGCCCTGCAGCAATCCCATATGAGCCAAGAACGCAATCCGGACTGCCCTGAACGCAGGGCACCTTGTTATCGCCGCCAACAATGTCGTGGAATGCCGTTGGCACAGCTTGCGCCATCCGGTACAACTGCGGATTGATGTTTCCGAGGCCCGCGGTCTTCTGAATCCCCTGTTTCACCACGTACTGATTGAGAATGGCAAGAATGCCGGCCATGGAAGGTGCCGCCGCCGACGTGCCGCCCACAACGTAGAGATTATTGCCCTGGTAGGTTACGAGATAACCGTCGTGGCCCGCCGAACTGAGAGATAGATCGGGAGTGTCCCGCGCGCCGTCGGCCGGGACGCCGGGCCCGGTTTGCCAGTTCGGCTTCGCAATCGTGGCGCTTGCCCCTCCGCCACTCGCGCCAAGGCCGTTGAGAAGACCGTTCTCATTCCACACTACTTCCGGAATATAGCCAAGCGCCGAACCTCCGCTCACGGCATTCTTGCTGCCCCAGTATGTCCCCCCGCCGTCGTCGAACATAGTGCCGCCCATGGCAGTCACCTCCGGCAGATTACCCGGAAACTGCAGCGCGAACCCGTGTGCTGCAAGCGGAACGTCTCCCTGAATGTCGCAACCCGCTGCGCCCGAATCGCCCGATGCGACCGAGATCGTAATCCCCTGCGCGTTCGCCTGCTGCGCGACGCTGCGATATATGGGCGAGACGTCGTTTTCGCATGTCGCATAACTGACACTGATCACGGGTGCAATGTTCTGAGCCACCGCATAGGTCAGCGCACTGAAAGCATTCGTCCCATAGACATACGAAATGGTTGCACGCGGAGCCATCGCGCCGCTCCATTCCAGATCCAGATTGGCTTCGATTTGCGCCCCGTTAAAACCCGGATCGCTCCCGAACAGCACCAGCTTCGGCGCATTCACCGGCAGGCCGAAATCCGTCCGGAATGAGCTGATGTCGCTGAGGATAATATCCGACTGCCCAACCACTGCGATGTTCTGGCCCGTTCCGTCATAGCCGGCCGCTGTTAGCGGAGTGACGTTATAAATCGTCGACCAGTCACCCGGGGCCAGATAATGCGAATTCCCCGAAGTGAAATTCGGCGGACCCTCCACCCGCGCCTGCGACTTCGGCGTGAAATCGTTCAGCCCGATGAATCCGCCCACCAGATCGGCAATACCCGCGGGCACTGAAGGCGCTGTCGAATTGGCATAATGCGTTTCACCGTTTACCAGATAACGATGAATGGAGGTTCGAAATGCTCTGGATACCTGCGCGGCCGATCCGCTGAATGCGATCCAGTTGCGCCCTCGCGCTGGCTCGTGAACGCTCAATCCCTGCGCCGCCAGCCACGCGACAATCTTCGATTGATCGCTGAAGCTCAGACCGAAGCGGTCCGCGAACTGTTCCGGCGTGAGCCACTGATGGTAACTGGCGGATGAAGGATTCTGCTGATCCAGCAGCAACTGTTCGATCTCAGCCTGCTGCCCGGCCGTCGGTTTCATCAGCATCATGACGTGATCGAGCCGCATCGCTGGATTCACGTCACCCTGGTCGAACTGCGCATTTGCGAGCCTGTGAGTATTGCCCGGCAGCACTCGCAGTTCGCCGCTGCTCAATGCCGAGGGGATCCGATTTGGTGCAGCAAACAGCGTCAGTGAAGGAAGACTGACCAGGAACAGGGCTGCGGAATATATTCGCATGATATCCACAGAGCATAACAGCTAAACTGGCGGCGAATCCGGTGATTTGATCCGAACAGATCCGTATTTCCGTATGGAATCGCATATAATCCGAGACATGTCAAGGTCAGCCTTAGCCGTACTTGCGTCGCTTCTTCCGTTTGCCGCCCCTCTGCTTGCACAGGATGGGGTGACCATCCACGTAAATGCAGCTGAGACAATCGGCCCCTATAAACCAATCACTGGCTTTTTCGGCTACGATGAGCCAAACTTCACCTACGCGAAATACGGCAGCAAACTCATCGGAGAACTGGGCAATCTCGCGGGTGCGCCGCAGGCCGCCCGCAACTCGCAAAAAACTCCCGCCTACGTTCGAACCCATTTCATGCTCACCACCGGAGACGGCTCGTCTGGCTTCAAGTGGGGCTCAACAAACGCCTACACGGAAGACGCCGCCGGCAAGCCCGTCTACGACTGGACCATCGCGGATCGCATCATCGATACCTACATCAAAGCCGGTGCGAAACCGTTTCTTGAAATCGGTTTTATGCCGCGGGCGCTGTCTTCCCACCCGGACCCGTATCAACCCGATTGGAAACCTGGCGACAACTTCAACCAGTATTACCTCGGCTGGGCCTATCCGCCAAAGGATTACGCCAGGTGGGGTGAGCTGGTGAACCAATGGGTGAAGCACGAAGTTGCGAAATACGGCCGTGCTGAAGTCGAAACCTGGTATTGGGAGGTCTGGAATGAGCCGGATATCGGTTACTGGCACGGCACACCTGAAGAATATGACCGCCTGTACGACTTCGCAGCCGATGCCGTGAAACGGGCCTTACCCACTGCAAGAGTGGGCGGTCCCGCCACCACCGGCCCCAACAACGCCCGCGCCGCCGCATACCTGAAACAGTTTCTCGAACATTGCGCCACCGGGACAAACGGAGCCACCGGAGCCGTCGGCGCACCGCTCGATTTCATCACTTATCACGCGAAGGGCCAGCCGCAGGTGATCGACGGTCACGTCCGCATGGGCGTTTCGAAGAACACCGCCGATGCCGCGCAGGGCATGCAGATCGTGGCTTCATTTCCGAAGTTTAAGAGCCTCCCCATCATCGTGAGCGAATCCGATCCGGAAGGCTGCGCCGCCTGTTCCGCGCGCGTCTATCCGCAGAACGCCTATCGCAACGGTCCCCTTTACGCCTCATACGAAGCCGTCATGATGAAGAACATGTTGGAACTGGCGGACCGCGAAAAGACGAATATCGCGGGCATGCTCACCTGGGCTTTTGAGTTTGAAGGCCAGCCTTATTTCGAAGGCTTCCGCACGCTGGCCAGCAACGGCATTGATAAACCGGTGCTCAACCTGTTCCGTATGGCGGCCCGCATGAGCGGCGATCGCGTCAGTACAACGAGCAGCGGCGCAATCCCGGTGGCGGCAATTCAGTCGGGCGGCGTGCGCGGAGCCGCTCCCGATGTGGACGCACTGGCCGTCCGCTCCCCGCGTGAGATCTCCGTCCTGGTATGGAATTATCACGACGACGATCTGCCCGGTCCTGAAGCCCGCGTGCAGCTCTCTCTCGCCGGGCTTCCCGCTTCGGCGAAGAAACTGACCTTGCGCCATTACCGCATTGACGACACTCATAGCAACGCCTGGACGGCATGGAAGAACATGGGTTCGCCGCAACAGCCGACGCCGGAGCAGTACAAGACGCTCGAAGCCGCCGGGCAACTCCAGGAGCTAAAGCCACCGGCCTCCGTGAACGCCGGCAAGGAAGTAAATCTCGACTTCAGCCTCCCGCGCCAGGGCATCTCGCTCCTTCAGTTAAGCTGGTAACCGACCATGAGATTAGTCCAACTGAATGGCCCTTCGGGCCGCCGTGTTGCCCTTGTTGAAGAACCCCGTCTACGCCTTCTGGAGCGTTGCGCCTCTATCTACGACCTGGCCGCCGATTGCCTCGCCCACGGCCGCCGCATGCACGATGCCATAGCCGAGCGCCAGTCGAAAGAGTTCCTGGACTACGATCCCATCTATCAGGGCAAATCCGCCTGGCGGTTACTCCCCTCCGCGGACTTTCCTTCCCAGCCTTCACGCTGTCTGGTCAGCGGCACCGGTCTCACCCATCAGGCCAGCGCAAAGAATCGCGACGCCATGCACGCCGGCACCCAGGCGGTGACCGACAGCACCCGAATGTACCTCAGCGGCGTGGAAGGCGGCAAGCCCGCGCCTGGTGAGGCAGGCATTTCCCCCGAGTGGTTCTATAAAGGCTCCGGCACCGTGCTCCGCGGTCATGGCGAGCCGCTCGTGGTTCCTGAATTCGCCGACGACGGCGGAGAAGAACCAGAGCTTGCCGGCGTTTACGTGATCGACGCCGCTGGCCAGCCTCGACGCATCGGCTTTACGGTCGGTAACGAGTTTTCCGATCACGTCTTCGAACGAAAAAACTACCTCTATCTCGCCGCATCCAAGCTGCGCACCTGCGCGATCGGCCCTGAACTCGTCATCGACGGCGATTTCAAACTGATCCCCGGCGAAGTTAGTGTCGAGCGCGACAGTCAGGTCCTCTGGTCGCATCCCATCAAAACCGGTGAAGACACCATGTGCCACAGCCTCGCCAATATCGAGCACCACCACTTCAAGTTCGATTTCCACCGCCATCCCGGAGATATGCACATTCACTTCTTCGGCGCCGATGCCTTCAGCTTCGGCAACGGCATCCAATTGCAGAATGACGATGTCATGCAGGTTCGTTTCGACGGTTGTGGTCGCGCCCTGCGCAATCCGCTGCAACGCATCCCGCAAACCACGAAGGCCGTAGCAGTGCAACCGCTCTGAATCTCAATATGTCACCGAATGTCGTGGAGTCGTTGTTCCTCAAGTTCTCGGTCGACAAACTCGGCGAGTTGATGAATCGCGTTGACGCTTGCCTCGGAAAGCTGACGCAAGAACAAATTTGGGCGCGCGGAGCAGAAAACGAGAACGCTGTGGGCAATCTGGTGCTCCACCTGACGGGCAACGTTCGGCAGTGGATCGTCTCCACGCTCGGGAATAACCCTGCGCCGCGCGATCGGGACGGAGAATTCAACGCACGCCAGGGCCCGGGCGCGGCAGAGCTTTCGAAGGGCCTCCGCGGCGTACTGGAACAGGCTCAGACAGTCATTTCAGGCCTCGACGCGGATAGCCTGACGAGAATGTACGAAGTCCAGTCGTGCCGCGTTTCGGGAGTTGAAGCCGTGTATCACGTGGTGGAACATTTCGCCGAACACACCGGCCAGATCATCTTCATCACAAAGATGCTGACGGGGAGCGATCTGGAATTCTATGGCCACCTGCGGCAGCCCCGGGAAACATCGCCTCGGTGAATTTCTTATCCGCATTTCGCGTTCTGGCGATCGTTGTCGCTCTTTATGCAGCCGTTTTGGTCGCGACGACCCTCGCATTGCCAATCCGCGTGCTGACCGGCAGTGAAGCCCAGCGGTCCGGCGATTGGTCGATCGCAGTGGCCGGCGTTCGCCACATCCCGCACGATCTCAATGAAACATACGAGATCGATTTCCAAATGACCAATCATGGATCGGTCCCGCTGGCCGGGGACAGGAAGCTGATCGTGTATCTGCTGAGCGAGAACGGGAAGCGCTACGACGCCAGCCCGGAGCCATCCAGCCCGCCCTTCGACGTCGTCATCGCCCCGGGCAAATCAGTCGTCACAACCCGCGCTTTCACGCTCCCTGCCAATCAGAACCGCGTGGAACTAGTCCTTACCCATCAAGGCTTTAGCCTTGGTTGGTTCATGATCGGAAGGAGCCCGTTCGACGGCCGCACCGTCGTGCTCCTCCCATGACGCCCGAGCTTTGCGGCGATAACGCGGCCGAATGGTTAGCCCGCCATAACATGCCTTCCGGCAACGTCCGCTTCTCGGAATTGGGTGGCGGGATTTCGAACAAGGTCGTACTGGCTGAGGGCGCTGGGCTTAGGGTAGTACTCAAACAATCGCTTGGAACCCTAAGAACACAAGCAGGTTGGCAGTCGGATCGCGAACGAATCTTCCGGGAAGCTGCCGCCATGCGGTGGATGGAAGGCAAGGTATGCAAGGGCGGACGAATTCCTTCCGTTCTTTTCGAGGACCCGGCAACTTTCACCTTCGCAATGACTGCAGCCCCGCCGGATGCGAGCATGTGGAAGACTCGATTATTCCAGGGCGACATGTCTTCCCCGACTGCCCGTCTGGCGGGACGCACCCTCGGTTTCTTGATTTGTGCAAGTTGGAATAATGTCGAAGCTGAGCGACTTTTCGGCGACCCAGGAATCTTCCACCAACTTCGCCTGGATCCTTACTATCGCGCGACGGCCGACACTTGTTCTCAGGCGGCGGGTTACATTGACGTCTTAATCGAGCGTTCGACCGCCAGGCGAGTGAGCCTGGTTCACGGCGACTGGAGCCCGAAAAACCTGCTCGTTTCCGGCGACGAATTGTGGGTGATCGACTGGGAAGTCATCCACTATGGCGATCCCTCCTTTGACGTTGGCTTTCTTCTGAACCATCTCGCGATGAAGAGCATTGCCATGCCGAATCACCGAACCGCGCTGCTCGGTCTCGCCCGTGAATTCCTCGGCGGACTGGCCGCAGAACTGCCGGCCGGAGCAAACTGGATCGTACCTGCCGCCCTGGAGCATTTCCCTGCCCTGCTGCTGGCACGCGTACACGGCAAGTCGCCGGCCGAATATCTGGATGCTGCGATGCGGCGGCAGGCAGCGGCGCTCGCCCTGGAACTGATGCATCACCCGGCCGCGTCGGTGGAGGACTTATTCCCGCAATGAAGATTCAACGCGTTCGCGCAATGGAGATTCTCGATTCCCGTGGCACACCGACCTTGCAGGCGGAGATCGTGCTCTCAAACGGGGTCCGCGCAACCGCCCAGGTTCCATCCGGGGCCTCCACGGGGCGGCATGAAGCGCTTGAGCTTCGTGACGGCGATCCAAACCGTTACGCCGGTAAAGGTGTTTTGCGGGCGGTTGGCAATATCGAAAACACTCTTGGCCCCGCGGTGACCGGCTTAGATGCGTCGGGGCAGGAGGCGATTGACGCGCGGCTGCTGGAACAGGGCTCCGGGATGGGCGCGAACGCAACGCTGGCCGTCTCGTGCGCGGTAGCCAGGGCAGCCGCTCAGGCCGCCGGATTCCCATTGTGGAAGTACCTCGCTGGAAGCCGCCAGCCTGTCCTGCCCGTTCCGATGGTCAACATCATTTCCGGAGGCCTGCACGCGGGCAGGAATCTCGAGTTCCAGGATTTTCTGGTCATTCCTCGCGGTTACCCCGATTTGCAGTCGTCGCTCGAAGCAGTCGTCCGGGTTCATCGCACCACGGGCGAACTCCTCGCCAAACGTGGCTGTGTCCTCACGGGCGTTGCCGATGAAGGTGGCTGGGGTCCTCATCTTAACTCCAACGAAGAAGCCGCCGCGATTCTGCGGGAAGCCATTACGGCCAGTGGCGCCTCCATGGAAATCGCTCTCGACGTGGCGGCGACGCATTTCTTCGGAGAGTCCGGATATCGCATGGAAGGCCGCGCTCGCTCGGCAACAGAGATGGCGGACCTGTTGGAGGCATGGCTCCCGAAGTACGGAATCACCTCGATTGAAGATGCCCTTGCCGAAGACGACTGGGAGGGATGGAAGGTTTTGACTCGCCGACTGGGCTCGCGCGTCCGCCTGGTAGGCGACGACCTCTTCGCCACCAATCCGGAGCGCCTGAACCGTGGCATTCAGGAACAAGTGGCGAACGCGGTGTTAGTCAAAATGAATCAGATCGGGACGCTCTCGCAGACTTTCGACGTAATCGACCGCGCGAAGGCTGTCGGGTACGGCGCGGTGATCTCGGCGCGCTCGGGTGAAACCGAGGATTCCTTCCTGGCCGATCTGGCGGTCGCTTCCGGAGCGGGCCAGATCAAGATCGGCTCCATCACGCGTTCCGAACGCCTGGCAAAATATAACCGGCTGCTCGAAATCGAAAAATGGGAGCTTTGAAGCCGATGAAATCGGCGGTCAGTCTTATCGGGAGCCGCTGCTATCCACGGCGGAGCGCGCCACGCGAAGTTCGCTGACCTCGGGCAGTCTGAAGTAAAAGGTGCTTCCCGCTCCGGGTTGCGATTCCACCCAGATAGAGCCGCCAAGAGATTCGACGATTTTTCGGCACGTTGCAAGACCAATACCGCTGCCCGGTATTTCCCTGCCGTGTAAGCGGTGAAACGCCTGAAATACGTAATCCTTATACTTTGGTTCGATGCCGATGCCGTTATCCCTGACGGAAAACACCCACGCATCATTTTCCGACCGCGCAGATACGTGAATCTCCGGCCGGACACCTTCGCGGGCGTACTTGATCGCGTTGCCGATCAGATTCTGAAAGACCTGCGCAAACCCGGCAAAACCGACGATCTTCGGCAGTGGATCATGCGTGACGACAGCTCCGCTCTCCTGAATTGCCGAATCCAGATCCGCCAGCGCAACTGCCAGCATCGCATCGCAATCCACAACTGCCGGGTGACTTCCCTCGTGGGACAGACGAGAGTAGCCGAGCAGGCCGTCGATGAATAAACTCATCCTTTTCGCAGCATCCACCACGAAGTGCATGCTTTCCGCTACTCGCTGATCTGTCTGCGCGCTCAGTACGGCTTCCAGCAACTGCGTATGTGAAACGATCGTCCGCAGCGGTTCTGTAAGGTCGTGAGCCACCCGGTAGCTGAATTGTTCGAGTTCTTCATTCGAACGCCGCAGGGCGTCCTCCGCCGCACGTGCGCGGAGAAACGCTTTCACCGTCGCGACGAGCACTGAGGGTTCGATCGGTTCCACCAGGTAACTGTCGGCGCCGCCATCGAGCCCCGCCACCTGATGGTGCGCCTGAGTATTCGAGGCCGAAATATGGACGATTGTCGAAGACACTGTTCGCGGGTCTTTCCGCAACAGACGGCACACTTCGAAGCCGCTCATATCCGGCAGGTTCACGTCCAGCAGGACTACAGGTGGCGAACAGGCAGACGCCAACTCCAGCGCCTCTCGCCCGGTGGACGCTTCCTGAACGTTAAAACCGGCTTGTTGCAGCACATGCGTTCGCGCGTATCGCCCAGGAGCGTAATCGTCAACGTTCAGAATCGATTCCATATCAGGCACCCCTCACCCGGGGATTTCGCTCTGAGCAGAAGGTCGCTCATCGCGTGTCACAGCCGCTCGAAGTAGTTGGGCAAAATCTGTCCGATCAAGACGATCTTTACCCACGATAGCAATAATATTCGGTGCAAGTCTCTGTTGGTCGGCTTCGGAAAGCACACGTGAAGTAGTAATTATAACGGGAATTGCGGCGAGCGCGGGATCGCTTTTGAGCGTATCCAAAACCACAAATCCCGAGATATCGGGCATCGTGAGATCCAGAAAGATGACATCGGGATGGATTCTCGCAGCCAGCCGCAGGCCTTCGTTCCCGTTGGGAGCTTCGGCGATGTTTACGGGTAAGCCGCGGAGCCACTGTCTCAAAACATAGCGGTCCCGCTCCATGTCGTCGACAATGAGCACCCGATGGGTGGCAATCTGGCCGGTCAGAACCTTCAGTTCGCGAATTAACTCCGATTGTTCAATTGGCTTCAGCAGATAGCTGTCCGCCCCCAGGTGAAATCCCTTATTCCGGTCTTCGGTGGTGCTTGCCACCAGCACCGGAATATCCATCGTATGATCGTCTTTCTTTATCTTTGCGAGAAATGCCCAGGTATCTTCGGAGCGAAGTACGATATCGAGGATGATCGCGGCCGGGCGCACGCGCTCGAGGAATTCATCCGCCTCCCGCGTGGTGGCGGCGGGCAACATCTCGAAGCCGGAGCCTGCCAGATATTGCCGGTACATCATCATCATCTCCGGCCGGTCGTCTACAACCAGGACGGGCACACTGGAAGGATCGTGTTCGGCTTCGGGGATTGCCTGTGCAGGTTCGGGTTCGTCGCCGCGGAATCGCAGGGGAATCCGCAGCGTAAAAGTGCTTCCCGCCCCCGGTCTGCTCTCCACTTCCACCGTTCCCCCCAGAACCGTAGCGAGTTTCTTCGACAAAGGCAAACCCAGGCCGGTGCCTCTGACTTTTTTCTGGATCGGATGATCGATCTGACCGAAATCCTGAAATATGAGGTCGAGGTTTTCCGGAGCGATCCCGATGCCCGTATCGGCAACGGAGAAGCTGACTTCGCCGTTTGCGTCGCTATTGGCAAAAACCCGAATCTCGCCGCGCTCGGTGAACTTCAGCGCATTCGAGATGAAATTCCGCAGGATCTGTGAGACCTTGCCCTCGTCCGAATAAATGCGCGGTATCTGGTTTGCGTCTTCGAAAATCAGATTGACCGACTGATTCAGCAACAGTGGGCGCAGCATGCCGCGAAGCGCTGCGAACAAATTCTCCACCTCGAATTCGAGTGGCTTGACTTCTACTTTGCCCGCTTCCACTTTGGCAAGATCGAGAAGATCGTTCACCAGTTCCAGAAGATCTTCGGCAGCTCTTCGGATGTAATCCACCTGCTGCTGCTGCGCCCCGGAGAGCCCGCCGTCGGAATGATTCCGCAGTAAGCCACTCAGAGCCAGAATGGAATTCAGGGGCGAGCGGAACTCGTGACTCATGTTTGACAGAAACTTCGATTTCAGTTCATCGGCGCGGCGAAGATGGTCAGCCTTCTCGTCCAGCTCGGCATAGAGCGCGATCACCCCGCGGTTGGTATCCTCCAGTTCCCGATTCAGTCTGGTGAGTTCAATCTGACGAGCGCGGATTTCTTCGAGCGCCCCGAGAAGTTCCCGATTCTGGTACTGTAGTTCCTCAAAATCGGTTTGGGGCCGTTCCTGAAGCAGCGAGTTTGTCAGCTTCGCCAACTCGGCGGTTCCAACCACCGGCGCACGCCTCGGCAGAAGTTTCTTCAGAGTAACGACGGTGCCTTTTCCCGGCCCCGAATCGATCTGGAACTGGTCCATGAGGCGGCGAGCGCCCAGGATTCCGAGTCCCATTCCTGTCGGCGAGCGATAACGGCCTTCGAGAATGGCTGCGATATCGGAGATGCCGGGCCCTTTGTCCGTAATGCGGACCATAAAAAGCTGCGGCGAAGTGCGGCCTTCCAGCATGTACTCCACCCGGCCGCTGCGGGCATAGTTAAAAGCATTCCGTGCGATCTCGGAAACCGCCGTCGCGATCCGGGTCTGGTCCTGCGCATCGAAGCCGAGTAGTCTTGCGATCTGGCGCGCCCGTTGACGTGCGGTGACCGTATCGTGCTCGTAGTAGATGCCGACCGAGAGAATCGCTGAACTCATGATCAGATCGCCTTCGCCACTAAAACCGTCGCGTCATCGTTGTGCCGGCTGAAATCCCGATATAACACCCCCGCGATCAACGATGGATCCCGCCGCGCAAGACCTGTATGCGTTTCCAGACCGGCTTGACTGCCCAGCCCGTCGGAAAACATCACCAGAATTCCACTCTCCGGCCAGGCATAGCGAAACTCTTTCACCCGGTGGGCCTGAAAGCCCGCGGTGCCGTAACCCGAGACCATCCGCTGAGCGGCCCGGTCGGCACCGTAGATATGGCCGGAGATGTTTCCAATCCCGGAGAAAACGACTTCGTTTCTGGATCTGTCGATACGAGCCACGGCGACGGCGGCGCCTCGCGAACTGCGGAGCGCCTGATGGGCAAATTCCACCAACGCGCCCGGATTCGCATCGGGATGCAGGTGCAGCATTCGAACGGCTTCGGCGGATGCCGTTTTGGCATTGATCCCGTGACCGAGCCCATCCGCCACGAGAATCGTCGTGAACTCGTTCTTCTGTGTCGCACCCCAGGAATCGCCGCAAACATCCTGGCCGGGCTTACAGACGTTCACAACGCCAATCTGGAGCAAAGAGTGCTCCTGCGGGGGCTCCCGCGGAGGCGCAGGGTCGGACCACCGGGCCATTACCGCTGCGCCACGACCGGCCTCCGAATAGAAATCCGCTTCGGTGGAAAGGCGCACAATCGCCCCAAGCCCCTGCCCGGCGGAACCGCCAGTGCTGAATCCGTCGCGCATGCACTGCTCCAGATTGCCCATCCCGGCGCCTTTGTCGAGCGCCAGCATCTCCAGACAGGGCTTCGCCGCTGAAACGTCGCCAGTGGTTCGCAGCAGTAACTCTCCCCCGCCTGCGTGCTTCAGCAGATTCGTAGAAGCCTCGGTCACGACGATCGCCACCTGTTCGGCCAGATTCTCATCGAGTCCGATTCTGGCCGCCAGTCCGCGCGCAATTCGCCGCGCATCCGCCACCCGGCTCTGCTCTTCGATCGGGATCAGGATGGATTCAGAGTTAATAGGCGTCTCATTTCCAGCGCAAGATTGCAATCCGTGTGCCCCTTCCCGGCCCTGAGGCGATCTCAAATTCATGCGACAGGCGTTTGGCTCCGCCCAGTCCGAGGCCCATTCCGTTCCCGGTCGTGAAACCATCGGTAAGCGCCTGTTCGATATCGGGGATGCCCGGACCCTGATCCTCGAACACCAACCGCAATCCCGTCTTGCGTTCATTCCGTACCGTTTCCAGTAAGGCCCTGCCGCCCCCGCCATATTCAACAGTGTTACGCGCCAGTTCGCTCGACGCGGTGACGACCTTGGTCTGATCGACGATGCCGAATCCGAGCGACACGGCCATCCGCCGCGCAGCCTGGCGGACGAGAACGACATCGTCGGTACTCTTCAGGTCGTAGGTTTCAGAGCTCAGAACTTCCATTGGCTCTTTCTGATTCCTGCACGGCCGCTTGCAGGGCCATCATGCCCTTTTCCACGTCGAGTGCCGTACGAATCCCCGGCAGCGACAGGCCAAGCTCCACCAGAGTGATGGCGACCGACGGCTGCATGCCCACAACCACGGTCTGGGCGTCCAGCAGATTTGCCATCCCGGCAATACTCCCGAGCATGCGGCCGATAAAGGAATCCACCATTTCAAGCGAAGAAATATCGATGAGTACGCCGCGCGACCCGTGCAGCGCAATTTGTGACGTCAGGTCGTCCTGTAAAGTCAGAGCCAGACGATCGTGCATGTCTATCTGGATGGTGACGAGCAGGAACTCTCCCATCTTCAGAATTGGAATCCGTTCCATGGCTATTTCGCCTCGGCCGCCTCTCGCAGTTTGACCACCGTCATCCCATTGCGCTTCAGAGCAACGGCGAATGCGTCGGCCAGGGTGGCTTTTGTGGTCACGTTGGTGAGGTCCACACCGAGATGAATAATGGTTTGCGCGATCTGGGGCCGGATACCGCTGATCAGACAGTCCGCGCCCATCAGCCGCGCCGCAGCCACCGTTTTCAGCAAATGCTGAGCTACCAGCGTATCCACGACGGGCACACCGGTGATATCGATAATGGCGAAGTCCGAGCGCGTTGTAACGATGGCCTCGAGCAGGTTTTGCATCACAATCTGGGTGCGCGCACTGTCGAGCGTACCAATCAAGGGAAGCGCCAGCACGTTCTCCCATAGCCGCACGACCGGAGTGGATAGTTCCAGCAATTCCTGCTGCTGTCTGAGGATGACGTCCTCCCGCATCTTCTGATGTATTTCCGTAGTCAGGAGCCCCAGTTTGTCCAGCAGCAGATTGGCGTCCCAGGTGGTTGCCCCCAGTAGCTCGGGATCTTTGCCGAATTCCTCGCGGATTGCGCTGAAGACTGGCTGTTTCAGCGAAAATATGAAGGACGCCGTTTCTGACGGTGAGTAGCCCGCCTTCGCACGGGCAGTGGAGAGTTCCGAAAGCATCTGCGTCACTCGCTCCCAGCCCTGCCCGGTAATATCGTCACTTGGACTCTTTTCGATGGCATTCCTGAACAAGCCGATAAACTCGCGCGACTGACGTGTCGTTTCTGCCTGTTCGGCTGCGGAAGTGCGCTTCCCGGTTATGGACTGCTGATTCAGCCAATCCGCGATAATACCCGCGTCGCGTTTGGCGAGGACATCCGAGAGTTTTCCGTTTGCAAGCACCTGCTTTTCCTCCTGAAAAAATGGAACTTACGACTGCTGAGCACTTCAAATACTGACGTTGTGTTCTGGATTTCGAATTGAAATGCCAGCCTTATACCGCCAGGACAAACGGCGGTTCTTTGCCACCGTGGGGATACGTCAAGCGGGTGTTTGCGTGCAATTCGCAGTCCAACGTTAAATAACTCACAGACACGGATTTGCATCTGTCTTCGCCACATGCGATAAACTCCGATCAAATGGTTTTCTTTCGCCGCCGGTTTCTATATGCGATTCTTCCCGCGATTTCCGCCGCGGGTGTTCTGGCTTTTGCCCAGACGAAAGCAGCTCCAACAGTCGCCTCCGCCCGGGCGTTTCTGGACCGTGCCGAGGCTGAGCTTCTCAAGCTGAGTATTCTGGGGGCGCGTGCGGAATGGGTGGACGAAACCTACATTACCGATGACACGGACCTACTGACAGCCGCCGAAAACGATCGCCTCATCGCGCGCACAACCGAACTCGTGGATCAGACGAAAACCTTCGCCGGCCTCCCTCTTCCGGCGGATCTGAAGCGCAAAATCCTGCTGATGAAGTTGTCGCTCACCATGCCCGCGCCCCACAATGCGAAGCTGCGCGAGGATCTCACTCAGGTTGCTTCATCCCTCAACGGCAGCTACGGCAAGGGCAAATACTGCCCCGACAGTGCAACAAAGCCCGACGCCTGTCTCGGAATCGACGACCTGGACGAACAGATGGCCAAGTCGCGCAACCCGAAGGAACTGGCCGCCATGTGGGCCGGATGGCATAAAGTCGGCGCCCCCATGCGCGACCGCTACAGCAAATTTGTCGAGCTGTCCAATCAGGGTGCGCGCGAAATCGGATTTGCGGATACGGGCGTTCTGTGGCGCTCCGGCTACGATATGACGCCCGAACAGTTCTCAGCCGAACTGGAACGCCTTTGGGTGCAGGTGGAACCCCTCTACAAGGAACTTCACGCTTATGTTCGCCACAAGCTTGTGGCGAAGTACGGCGCCGACGCCGACCGTAAGGACGGCATGATTCCAGCGGATCTGCTCGGAAACATGTGGGCTCAGGAGTGGGGCAATGTTTACGATATTGTCGCGCCGCCCGCCGCACCCGCCACTTATGACATCGGCGACATCCTGAAAGAACGCAAAACCACCGCCCGGCAGGTGGTTGAATTCGGCGAGAATTTCTTTAAATCACTCGGCTTTCAAAGCCTGCCCGACACGTTCTGGCAGCGCTCCATGATCACTCGTCCCGCAGATCGTGATGTGGTTTGCCATGCCAGCGCCTGGGATGTCGATTTCGATCAGGATGTACGCCTCAAGCTTTGTATCCACGGCACCACCGACGACTTTATTACGGTCCACCACGAACTGGGCCACATCTATTACGATCTTTCTTACCGTAAGCAGCCGTTCTCTTTCCGCGGCGGGGCCAATGACGGTTTTCATGAGGCCATCGGCGATTCCATCGCGCTTTCCGTCACACCGGAGTACCTGAAGCAAATCGGACTGATTCAGCAGATCCCGCCCGCGTCCGCGGATTTGCCGATCCTGCTCAGGACTGCGCTCGACAAGATCGCTTTCCTGCCTTTCGGATTGTTAATTGACAAATGGCGCTGGGAAGTTTTCTCCGGCCAGGTCAAGCCCGCCGACTATAACAAGGCCTGGTGGACCCTGCGCGAAAAATATCAGGGCGTTGCACCCCCGGTGGACCGCACTGAAGCCGATTTCGATCCCGGCGCCAAGTATCATATTCCGGCCAACACGCCTTATGCGCGCTACTTCCTGGCGAGGATTTATCAATTCCAGTTTTATCGCGCTATGTGCCGGGCTGCCGGATATACAGGCCCACTGAACCGCTGCACTTTCTATGGCTCGAAAGCGGCGGGCGACAAGATGAAGGCAATGCTGGAAGCGGGCGCATCGCGGCCCTGGCAGGACACACTGAAGCTGATGACCGGCGAGGATCATGTGGATGCTTCCGCTATGGTGGAGTACTTCCAGCCGCTGCTTACCTGGCTGAAACAACAAAACGCCGCGAGCAACGACAAACCCGGGTGGACTGTGGCGGCCGATCCTTTGAAAGCGCGCTAAAGAGCAGCCTTCACCTCGGCGAATGGAGGCGACAAGAAGGCAGATTTTAAGGTCGGCCTGGGTCTAAAGGCTGTCGCCGGTGTGGGAGGAGGCGTGAATGTGAGTCAAGTCGGACGTGCCGTGAGTAATACCGCGGAGGCAGCGAAGACGGCATGGCAATTCGTTGCAAGAAAGGTGCTAGCCCAGCTTCCCCGGATACCACTGGAGCACCAATGAGTCGAAAGCGGCGCACAATACTATGGATCGTGGGTGCGTGGCTGTTCATCTCGTTGGCCATGGCTCCATTCATGCTCAGCGCATGGCGTCAAAAAAGACTCTTTGACAAGACATTCGCGCGATATTCGTCAGCCTTGATCCACAAGGACTTCGTGCGTGCATATGCACTCTGCGGTCCAGATTTCAGACGCTCCGTGGCCTTTAGCGAATTTGTGCGGCAGCAGGCCTCTTTAGAAGGAGCCTATGGAGAGCTGTCGTCGATCAAGCAGGGCTCCACTGTCGTGGAGCGCCAAGGTTCCCCTCAGGAATGGGCGGCGGTTGTTCACGCCGAATTGGTATACGCACGTAATGCAGCGATGTTTGTTTACGAATTCCATCTTGACGGCGCGGAGTGGAAATTATACGGATACAAACAACAAAAGTGAACGGGCTTAGTTACCTCGGGCCTGATGTTTTGTGCGTCTGTACAAGGTTTACCGGCAAAGAACGGGATTCGGAGACAGGCCTCGATTACTTCGGGGTTCGATATCTCAGTTCTGCGCAGGGAAGGTGGATCTGGAGCGCTGCCGGTTACGACCGGAAGCGCCGCCGGCCCCGTCTTGCGCCTTACAGCGCTTTCCCAGAGATACTCCCCAAAAGGCGACCAAAAAACATTTTAACGGCAGCTTGTGTTATACTACGTGTGTATACGAAGTTGATCCGCGCTTTCCCTTGCAGTAAACAGCCGTTGTGGACCTCGCCGATTTTTTCCTGTACCACAAAACCAATAGATGATAACTTTTTCAGATTTGATTGCCTCACCCGTCCTGCGCAAGAACCTTGCGTCGGCGAAATTCGTTGAGCCCACGCCGATTCAGGCGCAGGCTATCCCCCCCGCTCTTCTAGGCCTCGATGTAGTCGCCACCGCCCAAACCGGCACCGGCAAAACGTTGGCCTTCTCGCTCCCGATTATCGAAATCCTGGGACGGGCCACGTTGAGCAGCAAACCGCAGGTCCTCGTCCTCACTCCGACGCGCGAACTTGCAATCCAGATTTATGAAGCGTTCACCGCCATCTCCGTCAATACCGGCATCCGTGCCGCCGTCGTCGTCGGCGGCATGAGTGAACAGAAGCAGTTGCAGGCGATCAAGCGCGGCGTTCAGGTGGTCATTGCCACTCCCGGCCGTCTTTGCGATTTCCTGAAGCGCAGGCTCGTTGCTCTCGATGGCGTGAAAATCGCCGTACTCGACGAAGCCGACCGCATGCTCGACATGGGCTTTATCCCCGACGTGGAACGCATCCTCAAGCTCACCGATCCGATGCGGCAGACACTGTTCTTCTCGGCCACCTTTGAAAGCGGCGCAACCGCGTCCCTCATCGCGAAGCACATGAAGAATCCAACCCGGATCGCGGTTGGCTCGGTTTCCAAGCCGGCTGAAAACATCGAAATGCACGTTTATCAGGTGGATCAGGACCGCAAGCTCAGTCTTCTGAACAGCCTGCTGAAGGCGCAACATGGTTCGTTCCTCGTTTTCGCCCGCACCAAGCACGGCGCTGAAAAGCTCGCGAAGAAACTGGCTGTTGCCGGTGTGAAATCCACCGCGATTCACGGCGACCGCTCGCAGAATCAGCGCAACTCAGCCCTCAAGGGTTTCCAGGATGGCCAGTATCGCGTCCTCGTGGCCACCGACGTTGCCGCTCGCGGTATTCACGTGGATAACATTGCCCACGTGGTGAACTACGATCTTCCGCAGGCCCCCGAAGACTTCATCCATCGTGTTGGACGTACGGGACGCGCCGGCGCTGCCGGTGTGGCCTCCACGTTCGCAACGAGCGCGGAACGCAACAGCATCCGGGCGATTGAACGCACGTTGAAGATGACTCTCATGCGCCGCGATCTGCCGGAAGGCATTGTGCGCGAAGACCGCTCAGTCGCTCCGGTAATTGTAATGCCCACCCGGCACGACAATGCTCCGGCCAAGCGGTTCGGCAGCAAGGCCCCGTTCTCGTTTAAACCGAGACGCCGCCGTTTCGCATCCGCCCGATAGCTGGCGGGGGAGAAACCCGTATGGCCGCCGATGCGCGCCGATTCACGCCGATATCGGCTGCGGCCGGCACTACTTCAGATCTACCCACGTTATACCCGTGAGGCTGCCCTGCCCTGACAGCAAAACTTTGCTTTCGGAGCCGTCCAGCCTCGCGCCGTATACATTGCCTCCCAGGTCCGTGTAGTACATCCGCCCGCCGTTCAGATCGAGCGAAATTCCGATCCCTTCTTTGAGCCCGCTCGCCAGAATTTCAGGCGCTGCCTTGCGCGGTTCCATTGGCGCGCGATTCACGGTATTGCCGGTCGGCGGATCGCCGCGGTCCGTCCAGTACATCATGTAATGGGCGATATCCAGATCGATATCGATCGGCTCCGGCAGAGCATCGAATAACAACTCAATATTCGACCCATCCAGATTGGCCCGGAAAATACGGCCATTACCGCCGCTGCCCTTCTGGGTCCAGTACATTTTGCCGCCATCGACATCGAGGGCAATCCCGACGCACCAGTTGCGCGCATCCTTGCGGGCTTCGTCGCCTTTGGCCGTCTCGACCAGGGTTTCGACCTTCGAGCCATCGATATTGGCGCGCATGATGCGCATGCCTTCCCGATCCGACCAGTAAAGTTTCCCGTGTTTCGAATCCAGCTTGAGCTGTTTCGGCGTGAACGTACCGGCCGCGGGAACAATTGTTGTCAGGTTGTTTCCGTCAAGGTCGGAGCGTTCGATCGTCCCGTCATCCACACTGACCTTGCCCATATTGGTCCAGTAAATTTTTTTGGCCGCGGTGTCCACCACAATGCCATCGGGACCGGCGGTGCGTCCGCCCAGAATGACTTTCAGATCCGTGCCGTCGTCATTGGCCGACAGCACCCTGCCTCCGCCCGCGCCGCCGATACTGAGGTAGAAGAGCCGGCCTCCGTGTGCGGCCGGGGGCGCAGTTTCCGCTGCGAACAGTCCCGTCGTAAGCATCGACAGTGACGCGATACAAATGGCACGAAGCATGATGAAAGTATATGTCGAATCGTCAGCGAACGGGAGCCACGGCATCCACCGCGAATCCGGCCGACGAGGAACCCACACCTTCCACGTAGAAGGCCGACGAGGGCGCCGGCCCGTCGAGTTGTCTGGCCGGTACGGCAGAGGGCGCAGGCGGGACCAGATAGAACCGAACCAGAGCTGAGTTACCGGCCTTCGGCGCACCTGCTTCGAGCAAGGCCCGATCCAGCCGCTGAATCGCTAATGCGGTGTCTTTCTCCTCTGTGGCAAAAGAAACCTGGGTTCCGGAAAAGGCGACGCGAGGCATCGCAACTCCCCCGCCCCGCGACACACCTTCGCACGCGGCCTCGGCATCCAGCGGCAGCCGGCGAAGTTGCACCAGATTGGTGGCGGCGCCGGGAAAGCGCGCGGTAAGCGTCGCGGTCATCCCCGCGCCTTCCAATGCACTCACAAAGCACGTCACCGACAAGGCGGGTTTGCCGTTTATTTTCGCGGCAAGTTGCTCGGCCGCTTTCTGCAGCAATGCCCGCACCGGCGACGACGGATCGGATGCCGCCGCGATTTCAGCACTGTGAAAAGTGAGCCCGTCCCGGTTTACATCTTTCTTCGCTTCCGACACGGCTTCGAGCACGATCTGCGCATCCCCCATGGTGAGAGCGCCAACCTGAAGAACACTGATGGACGGCAGTGATCCGTGCTTGTCGGCCAGTACGTCACTCACGATCTGTGGAATGCGGCGCACGTCTCCGCTGCCCGCGGAAAACGCCCTGATGTGCACAATCTGTGCGCCGCCATTTAGTTTCAGAATCGCCTTCAAGGCATCGCGCGTTTGTTGCGAAAACAACCCCTGACCCGAAAGCGGCGAGACATGAAACATCAACCGGCTTGTCTGCCCCGCGGCGACCAGCGGAGGATCTCTCGGCGCAACCAGCGTCTGATTGTTCTTATCCTGGATGGTACGCTGCGCCAATAATCCAGCCGTACAGGCAAATACTAAGAACGTAAATCCGATGCGGGTCCGCGCCATATGCCGTCAGGTAGATGCTGCCAGGTTCAATTCTAACGGGCGGGCTGTCACGCGTTGTGACAACCTCCAGAGATCAGAGGCCCGAAACGTGAGCGTAACTAGCGTCCGCGGGGCGCGCGGCAAGCAGCTTGAAGTGAACCGGATCGCGACGGATGGCCGGGCGCTTGATGCCTGCCAAAGCTGCCAGTTTGTCCACTGTGACGCGTTTGCCATGGAGGCGGGCCCCACGCGGCATCGCAATCGCAGCGTCAAAAGCAAGTCCGAGCGTATGGTCGGAAGCCTGGACAGGCTGTTGTTTGACGAGCAGTTGGTGCCGTGAGAATTCCGCGCCCACTTCCTCGCGTAACGCACGGCATCCGCTTGACCGATTGTTGCGCAGTTCCTTCACCCACTTGACCCAGACCTCGTGCAGATGGGCCTGATAGGCGAGAGGACGATAGGCGGATTTCAGTTCGAACGTCCCGCCCAGCGAGGTGACCATCTCCTGGAAATTGCCCAACGCCTGTGCCGCGTCCGGCATCAGATCGTCGACGTCGACCGGCGCCGTGTCAGCGTTCTTCTCGAATGCCGCCGCCTCGGTATCCCAGATGTCGGAAAGCGGGGCCACCTTGCACCCCGGGTATGTTCGGGGATGGTGAAGGGAGCTCAGTTCCGAATCCAGAATTACGGGTGAAATAGCACGGGCAGGCGAAACCGGCAAGGCTTCTTCGTCGAACGCCGCCGGCGCGGTAACCGAAGGCAGCGATTCGGCTCCGCAAACGCCCATGCAAATGATTGAGAGGAGAAAGAGTTGGCTAACGGTCCGATGCAAAATGATTCATTGCTCCTGATGATTTTTTGCGACCCGCGAAATTGTGCCGGACTCAACACTATAACAGGCATTTCGGCGCAATCACCGCCCGCTGTTGGCTTTTGTTACGAATTTTGACAGGGGCTGATTGGGCACCAGTGCAGTATTGCAGGGCGCCATCGGCCGTCATTTTGGTACTTGGATGGCCTTGTGCCAGTCCAATTTGGATGATACCATAAATCCATGCAGTTCCGCCCAGACTTGGACAGCGCCTCCGACATGCCGCTTTACAGGCAATTGGGAAGCTATTTCCAGCGCCTGATCTCCACCGGAGAACTGCAGGCGGGCAATCGCCTACCACCGACCCGTGAATTGGCTGGTCAGCTTGGACTGAACCGGACGACCGTATCAGCCGCCTATGAATGGCTGGAATCGGAAGGCTTGATTCAGGGTGCGGTTGGTCGAGGCAGTTTCGTTCTCGGCTCTCCGTCTCAACGAAGCCCCGCCATCGTCGATTGGTCGCGTTCGCTGACGCCGTCCATGTTCCCTTCGAGCGGCTCTCCGGCATCCAATGTAATCGATTTCTCCAGTTCGCGTCCGTCCGAGCGGCTGTTTCCTTTACAGGAATTTCGTGAATCCTGCCAGGAAGTGCTCGGGAACGGAGCCCTGCAGTCGTTGCTGCAACTCGGCTCTCCACTGGGCTATGCCCCGTTACGAGCCTGGCTGCTGGCGCGCGCACGGCAGCAAGGGATTGCCGGCGAGGCAGATGACATTCTCATCACGAACGGCTGCCAGCAGGCAGTCGACATATTACGCAGAGCGCTGACGGAGCCCGGAACCAAAGTGGCCATGGAAGAGCCCGTTTACCCTGGCCTGCGCAACCTGTTTCTCGATGCCGGAGCGGAACTCATCGGAATCCCGGTGGCTGGCGAAGGGATGGATTTCCACGCGCTGCGCCGCGCGATTGAGGGTGGCGTGAAGGCGGTTGTGATCACACCTTCTTTCCAGAACCCGACCGGCGCTACCATGTCCGCCGCCAATCGCTCCGCTCTGATCGCACTCACGCAGGCAGCCGGCGTTGTGGTCATCGAGAACGATATCTACAACGATCTGAACTACAACGGCGGCAAGCTTCCTCGCCTGAAATCGCTCGACAGCAATGTGATCCTGCTGGGCAGTTTTTCCAAGATTGCCTTTCCCGGAGTGCGCGTCGGCTGGATCATCGCGCCGAAGCCGGTGATTGCCCGCGCTGCGGAGCTGAAACAACTGATGGATCTTCACACAGACCAGTTGTCGCAGGCTTTCCTGCTGCATTTCGCGGAGTCCGGACGGCTGGCGAAACATGAGGCCACCGTCATTGCGGCGGGCCGTGAAAAGCTGCGCGCAGTGGAACAGGCTTGCCGGAAATACCTGCCGGGGTGCGCGTTTTCCGTGCCTTCGGGCGGCATGAATATGTGGGTCGATTTGCCCGCCGGGCTCGATTCCGGCGCGCTGCGGGGACTCGCCAGACAGGCTGGCGTGGACTATCTGCCCGGCCGCTATTTCTCGGTTTCCCGCTCGCTCGACCGGGGTTTACGGTTGAGTTTCGCGGGTCTGGAACCGGCCGAAATCCGGCGTGGTATCGAAATTCTCGGCGGTGTTATCGAAGACGCCGCAACCTCACGTGACGATGCGTCCAGGCCGACGCTGGCTTTTGTTTAACGCGATATTGAAAGAACCTACAGGAGACAAACGCAAATGATTTTCAACGAAGACTTCCGCCTGAAAGTGGGCCTGGCTGAAATGCTCAAGGGCGGCGTGATTATGGACGTGGTCAACGCCGAGCAGGCGGTGATCGCGGAAAAGGCCGGCGCCTGCGCCGTGATGGCGCTCGAACGCGTTCCTTCCGATATCCGCAGAGACGGCGGTGTGGCGCGCATGTCTGCTGTCAGCATGATGCGCGAAATCATGGCTTCCGTTACCATCCCGGTGATGGCCAAGGCTCGTATCGGTCATTTCACCGAAGCGCGCATCCTCGAAGCCATGGGCTGCGACTACATCGATGAGAGCGAAGTGCTGACGCCCGCCGATGAAGAACACCACATCGATAAGAAGACCTTTAAGGTGCCGTTCGTTTGCGGCGCGCGCAATCTCGGCGAAGCCCTGCGGCGGATCGCCGAAGGCGCGGCCATGATCCGCACCAAGGGTGAGGCTGGTTCAGGCAACATCGTGGAGGCGGTGCGGCACATGCGGACGATTGTGCGCGAGATGCGGCAACTCACGGTGCTCGGTAAGGAAGAACTGGTGCATGAGTCCAAGATTCTGGGCGCGCCGCTGGAACTCGTGGAGTGGGTGGCGGAGCATGGCAAATTGCCGACCCCGAACTTCTCGGCGGGTGGAATTGCAACGCCGGCCGATGCCGCGCTCGTGATGCATCTGGGTGCTGAAGCCGTTTTCGTCGGCTCCGGAATTTTCAAGAGCGACGACCCGGCCGCCCGTGCCCGCGCCATCGTGATGGCGACCACCTACTACAAGGATCCGCAAAAGCTGCTGGAAGCGAGCGAAGGGCTTGGCCTCGCTATGCCCGGTCTGGACATCGCGAAGATGCCGGAAAGCGAATTGATGCAGACTCGCGGGTGGTAGCCATGCCCGCAAAAAATGGTAAGAAGCGCGTCGGGGTTCTCGCCCTCCAGGGGGACTTCGACGCGCACGCGAAAGCCATTCAGCAGGCCGGTGGCGAGGCCGTCGAAGTACGTACAGCGGAAGAACTCGGTCATATCGATGGTCTTGTAATTCCCGGCGGCGAAAGCACCAGCATGCTGAAACTGCTGAACATGATGGAGCTGATCGAACCGCTCAGTGAATTCGTACGAAACAAACCTGTTTTCGGAACCTGCGCGGGGGCGATCCTGCTGGCTACTGAGGTTCTGAATCCGTCACAGCAGAGCCTGGGCGCGATGGACATGACTGTGGAGCGGAACGCCTACGGCCGGCAGATCGACAGCCGGGTCGCCAATATCTCGGCCAGCGCGGATTTTCAGGCGCGTGCCGGCGAAGGCGATGTAGAGGCGGTTTTCATACGTGCGCCCATTATCCGGAGGACCGGTCCGGCAGTAAAAGTGCTTGCCGAATACCATGGAGATCCAGTGCTGGTTGAACAGGGGAAACATCTTGTTGCCACCTTTCACCCGGAACTGACTCACGACGCGAGGGTTCACAAATTATTCCTAAGCAAGATCTGAAGAAGGTAATCTTTGTGTGCATCGGTAATGTTTGCCGAAGCCCGATGGCGGAAGGTTTTGCCAACTGCTATGGGTCGGACGTGCTGCGCGCGGAAAGCCGCGGGCTGGCGCCGGTACCGCACGTCCCCAGCCAGGGCATTGCCGCCATGCGCGAAAAGAATATCGATATTTCCGGCCACGTTTCGCGACGCTATGACCCGATTGCGGGCGCCATGGCCGACATCGTCGTCAACATGTCCGACTATCCGCTGCCCGGCGTGCAGCCGCGCCACCTGATTACGTGGAAGGTTGTGGATCCTTACCGGCAACCTCTGGCGGCGTTTCAGAAGACCCGGGATGCGATCGAACAACAGGTGATGAAGCTGATCCTCGAGCTCCGCAGAAGCACCGGGTAAAAGGGCGGCTGGGGCGGAACGGCCCCGCGGCGCAGCTACCGCGAACCCATACCGCAGCCAGCGCAGGGCTTCGCCGTTTCCCGCAGCACAATGCCGTCCCCGAGATTCGCAAAGCCCGGAATGGTGACCGGTAGTTTCCCTTCCACTGTCAACTCGCCGAATACCGCCTTCACCGCCGCGACTTCGGAGGGTGGCACTGTACTGTAAGTCGCCAGATACGCCGCGACATCGGGGAAATTGCGCAGCATATACGGATTTCCGAGCGCCGCGAATACAACCGGCTTTTTCGTGGCCGTCAGTTTTGCCACAAGTTTGGGCAATGCCCCGCCCATTCCCGCGTTCCCCCGATTCGCCGCCACCGACGCAAACGCCGCCACTACAAACTCGCGCGCAGCCGACCCGCGCTGCAGCAGTGTATCCAGTTCGGTTTCCGACATGGTGGAATCCGCCCGAATGATCTCCGCCTGCGGAAAACGCTTTCGAACCTCGGCGGCGAAGGCGTTGCCCTCCACCGATGAGGGACCTTCCACCATCGTGTAGAACACCGTCGCGCCCAGGTTTTGCAGGGGAAGAATGCCGCCCTGATTTCGCACCAGAGTCACCGAACGGTCGGCAATTTTCTGCGCGGCGGCTTCGCTTGCAGGCGTGTTCACCACCTGACTCAGCAGCTTCACATCGACCAACTTTCCGTTCGCCAGGCCCACCCTCGCCTTTGCGGCGAGTATGCGGGAGACGCTCGCATCGATCCGCTGCGGCGTGAGACGTCCGCTCTTGACAGCCGCAAGTACTGCGTCGATAGCAGCTTTCGGATCGGATGGCATGAGCAGCACGTCGGCGCCGGCTTCGAGCGCGCGCACGGCGGCCTCGCCCACGGCAAAGCCATGAGAGATTCCACCCATATCGAGCGCATCGGTCACAATCAACCCTTTGAACCCCATTTCGTCGCGCAGAATGCCGCTCAGGATCTTTGGCGACAGTGTGGCGGGCAGGCCGGGATCGTCCAGCGCGGGGACGGCCAGGTGCGCGGTCATGATGGAATCGACGCCGCTCTGGATGGCTGCGCGGAACGGAGCCCACTCCAGAGCTTCCAGGCGTGGAATGTCGGCCGTTACGGTCGCCATGTTCATATGAGTGTCGGTCGCCGTATCGCCATGGCCTGGAAAATGTTTGGCGGTCACCAGAACGCGGTTCTTCTGATCCGCATGAGCGCCGTCGATAAAGGCGCTCACAAAACGCGACACTGCCGCCGGGTCTTCTCCGTAGGATCGAATGTTGATGATCGGATTGTCGGGGTTGTTATTGACGTCGGCATCCGGAAAGAAAAGCCATTGGAAACCCATGGCGCGGGATTCTTTCGCTGTGATTTCGCCTTCCGTCCGCGCTTCCTCCGGATCGCCCGACGCCGTGAAGGCCATAGCGTGAGGAAAAATGGTGGTGGCTTCGATGCGCATGGAAGCTCCGCGTTCGAAATCTCCGGCTACCAACAGGGGCACCTTCGGTGAGAGGCGCTGCATGCGGTTGATGAAGGTCGCGGTTTCCACCGGATTGGCCTTTGCCACAACCCGGCCGTTCGCGAGATTGACCAGGATCAGCCCGCCCACGTGCTCCCGTGTCACCAGGTTCATGAACTTCCCCGCTTCGCGCGAGCGTGGACGGAATGGGTGCCCATTGAACGGAATGACGACCAATTGCGCCACCCTCTCCCGCAGAGATAAAGACGACATCCAGCGCGCCACGACTACTTCATCGGATGCGCCTTTGGGCGAAGGCGCAACTGTGGCCGCTTTCGCTGGCGCGGAGGATTTCTTTGAACTTGTTGTGGGTTTGCGGGCAGCACTCTTGCGCGGCGTTCTTGACGCGGCCTGAGTGATTAGCGCAACCGCCAGAAGAGCAAGCAGCGGGAGCAGCCACACCCGAAACATCCTCCAGGGCTGGCCCGTCCGGGGCGACCAGTCCCGGCTGACCATCAGCGGCTGCCCGCCGGCTTTCGGAGTAACAGTTTGCGTCGGGTATTTCCGGCGGCTGAAGGCGGGCGTCGGCGGGGTGTCTGGTGACCCAGTTTCCGCACCGCCCGCAGAAGTTCGGGCACTTCCTTGTTGCTCTTGAGAATCAGTTCGTCGGCGCCCGTGTTTTCCTGATTCATGCCCAGGACCCCGATAAAACCTGAAAGCAGAATGGTGCGCGCCGGAGAATCCGAAGCGCGTATGAGGCGAATCAGTTCTGCTCCGTTCATACCCGCGAGACGGTAGTTTGTCACTACAATGTCGAACCGGCTCTGCTGAAAAAGCGACCACGCATCTTCGGCAGTCGCAGTGGTAGTAACACCAAAACCGTGCTCCTCCAGGATCATGCGCCGGGCGGTCAGTCCGTTTGGATTGTCGTCAACGAGAAGAATAGATACAGAAGAAGCCGAGTCGGATTTCATTGCGGGAACGGTTGAAAGTAACAGACCCGTCATGCAACTGTCAAGAGATTTGCATCCGGTTGAAATCAGAGCGAATTCAGTTCTTGACTTCGAGGCGATATGACGGAAGCGAAACCCGGAAACAGCAGGGGCCGTAATTGTTTCGCGTCTGCGTTTATTCCACCGCGCGCGGAGCTTTATAACCCTGTTTGGCGATGATCGTATACTTGATCGGCTTGTTCTTCTCATCCTTCATGACCACCGGCTGATTGGTCGCGGGATCGACCAGTTGCACGGTGATCTTGCGGAACTTGCCGTCGTGTTCCTGGTTTGAGGGAGAGTAAGCGAGCGTATACTGATTGCGCATGGCGCTCTGCATCGAATTGAACACGTCGCCGATTTCCGCCGGCCAGCGCGGGAAAAACGCCTGACCGCCTGTCTCCTTCGTAAACGTCTTCATCTCGTTATCGGCCTGAAGAAAGTCTATGCCCAGGTTGGCGCCGGGATTCAGCATCTGCAGCAGCCCGATCGAGTAAATCGGTACGCCCGAATCCTGTAGTTTCCGCCGGGTCTGATCGAATGTGATCTTGCTGAAAGTATCGATACCCGAAGTCAGCACCAGTATGGCTTTCCGGCCTTCGATTTTCGACATCCGGTCGGCGGTGTCGGTGAGGGCGTCGAACAGGTTCGCTTCCGAGAAATCCGGGAATATGAAACTACGCAAGCCTTGCTGGAGCACAGCCCGATCGTTCGTAAAATCGGTGACAATCTGGGTTCGCAGATCGTAGCGGATGATGGCGACATAGTCGTCGGGCCTCAGGGTGCTCAGGAACGAGTAGGCGGTCTGGAGCGTCAGAAACCAGTCTCCGCCGCCATACCACTGGAAGCGCCGGCTGAACTCAACTACCAGCGCAACGGTCATGGGCGCCTGGCCAAGCGAAAATTCTTTGATCGTTTGCGGGACGTTGTCTTCCAGAATCCGGAAGTAGTTGCGCGGGATGGTGGGAACGAAATTGTTTTTGTTATCTACCACCGCGACATCCACGGTCACCAGACTCGTATCGGCCGAAAAAGTCGCGGATGGCGGCCCGCCGTCATCCTTCGGTTTGGGCGCCAGTTTTGAGGGAATCTTCGGCAGTTCCGTTGCCGGGGCGGGAGTTGCGGCAGGGGCTGAGGGTGATGTGGAGGGTGTAGAAGATGAATCTGTAACAGGGCGGCGCGGCCTGGCCACCGTGTCGCTCCCGACCGAACCGGGTCCCTCCTGTGCGAACAAGGCCGCCAGAAGGACCAACAGTACACCAGAAGCGACAATCAGCTTTTTCATAAGGGACTTCCTCAGGAATTCATTAACATGGACGCGATGGCGTCGAACCATGTTTCACTGCCCCGCCCTAGTTGACCCACGGTCCCTTATCCGAACCGTGCTTCTTCATATATACCTGAAATTTGCGCTTGGCGCGTTGCAGCTTGTAATCCCGCCATTTATCGGCCAGGCTGAACGCAGGCTGGGGAATCCGGGAGCGGCGGCGCGTTGAGAACTGAGTCCGCATATAGATGTAGCCCACCAGCATCCCGCCTAAATGAGCCAGATTGCTGACAGGACCGGCCTGGAACGAGCCCAGAAAAGCGATTGCGCCGAAGATCATCACCGCGTATTTCGCTTTAATCGGAAACAGGAACATCAGCAGTATTTCCGTTTCAGGGAACAGCATCCCAAACGCGAGCAATAAGCCGTAAATCGCGCCCGAAGCCCCGATTACCCGCTCTCCGGGATTGCCGAAAGCCAGATTGGCAAGCACAACGCACAATCCAGCCCCAATGCCGCAGATGAAATAGTACTGAAGAAATCTCCTGGTACCCCATGTTTGTTCGACGGCTGCGCCGAACATCCATAAGGTCAGCATGTTGAACAAAATGTGCGTAATGCTCCCGTGCAGGAACATGTACGTGACCAGTTGCCAGATTTCAGCCCGGCGCACGACATCGATCGGTACCAGATTGCAGGCGAGCAGAACTCCGCCCAGGAAAGAATCGAAAAAGAAAAAATTAAAAATGTAGACGGCGACGTTGACAATAATCAGCCACTTCACGCCGGGCGGGAAGGCGGGAAAGAACAGCGACGCCGAGCTTCGGTACCGCGTGTCGATGCGCATGGAGCGGGAGACCGGACCTGCCGTCAGAATAGCAGACGGCTGAATTTCTTCAGATCCGCGCCGTTACCTTTTCCACGGCAGGATCTTCCTCTTCAAACAAAGGTTCCGCTCTTTCCACCATGACGATTTCAGTGCGTGAAAGCCGCGAATATCGCGTGAGCCGCCAGCAAACGTATTGAACCACCGCACTGGCTCCGATCCAGACCTGCCAGTGCGACAGCAGACCGTCCTGAAAGACAAAATCTCCGAGCATGTCCAGCTCCTGCCCCAGACGCCAGAGGCCCAGGATCGCAAATGAGATGGACCCCAGATTGAGCATGCTCGCCGTCAGTCGCGCGGCGTCGCCGTTCTTCCCCTTGCGGTTGGTGACCAGCCGGCCACTTCCAAAACGGATCCTGACAATCATAAGTCGAACTCGACCCTTAATTTGACTATACTCCGTCTCTAAACGATTCTGCCAGTGCAACACAATTTCCGCGGGAGTGAGAGATAATTGCGCCATAGTGAGCTTTCACCGGTCTTCCCGAAGTACCCGCATCCCGGGCAGCTGTGGGCGCAGCGTGTGTGTTCTGCTGGCGCTTGCGGCCGCGGCGTCTGCACAGACTCATACCGCGCGGGAACTTGCCCAGCAGGTGCTTTCCGCCAGTCTCGATCCCGCGGAATGCTACCACGTGCGCGAAATTCAGATCCACCAGGAAGATGTCACCTTCTATCTCACAGAGGGCTACATCATCTTCGGAACGCCGGTGAATGGCGCTCCTGTCACCGCGGTATTCTCCACCGAAGTGGAAGGAGGCGATGCGGAAGTCGTACTCCTCCCTCCTGATCGCGCGGAACGCCAGACCCTGGCCGCCTTCACCAACTCGCCCAATCTCGATGAGCACTTTACCCGCGCCGTCTTCTTTTTCACCGATGCCGGCGCGAGATCTCTCGCCGACCGCATCCGCAAGGACCCAACTGCGGAAAAAGAACAGACCATGGGACGGATCATGGCGGACAAGTGGAACCTCACGGTCGCCAATCTGACCTCTAATTTCGAAACCCGCATCGTCCTGGACCTTATGACGAAAAGTGGCGCCGGCGCCGGCTTTTTCGATGCCACATTACGTGGGCGTACTTTAGGCGATTTCGATATTGTCCACGACGCCCGCGCTAGTGAGCAGATCGGCGCCGGCAAGGTCTCGGTTCACGACGGTTTTCCGCAATGGGAGACCTGGACCAGATTCGTCTCGGCAAGCCACAGGAATCTTCCGCCTCCCGCGCCCGAGGAAGAAATTCTTTCCTACAACATCGATGCTTCGATGGACTCGTCCCTGACCATGCACTGCATCACCCGCATCCGCATCCGGGCGACTGTGGATTCCCGCGATATATTGCCGCTCGAAATCGACTCCGCCATGCGCGTGACCTCGGCGAAAATCGATGGTATTCCAGCCGAGGTTTACCAGCACAACTCCCTGCGGGGAGGCCTCGTCCAGAATTCGGGGAATGAACTTTTCCTCGTCGTCCCGCCTCATCCGCTGGAGTCCGGCTCAGTGCATGAAGTTGAAATCGTTCACGAGGGCAAAGTCGTTCAATACGCAGGCAATGAGATATATACCGTCCGTGCGCGAGGTACGTGGTATCCAGGTCGCGCCTTCCAGTTCGCCACCTACGACGCTACTTTTCACTATCCCGACACGATGGATCTCGTCTCGGCCGGCGATATCAGGGAAGAGCGTACTTCCAACGGCGTCCGAACCACCCGCCGCGTGCCCGAAGGGAAATTGCGGCTCCTTGGTTTCAATCTCGGCCGCTACACCCGGCGCGAGACTCAGAAGAACGGTATCACCCTCCGGGTGTCCGCGAATCCGGATTTTGAGGCCTATCTCCGTCCCGCGCAGCCTCAAATCCTCGTGACCGACCCCACTCCAACGTCGCGCGCCATACAGGTTCCCCGTCTGGTAACGCCTCCGGCGCCGCCGGCTGAACCTGCTGACCGTGTGGAGGCAATCTCGACCGAACTACTTTCGGCTCTCGATTTCTTTCGCTCCAGATTCGGCGAGCCGCCGCTCAAACATATCGAGGTTACTCCTGTCACCGGACGCTTTGGGCAGGGCTTCGCCGGCATGATCTACCTGCCGACTTCGGTCTATCTCGACCCCGCGGCTTTGACCATCCGCCCAGGCTCGCAGATCGATGAAGCCTTCATGAGCCAGGTGCTCCGCATTCATGAAGCCGCACATCAGTGGTGGGGCAATATCGTCACCGCGGATTCCTACCATCATGAGTGGCTGATGGAATCGCTCGCCAATTATTCGGCCGTGATGTTTCTCGAGAGCAAAGCCGGGCCGAAAGCCATCGAGAAGGTTCTCGATATCTATCGCGCCGAACTCGTGAGGAAAGGGCCGGATGGCGTGACGGCGGAATCCCGGGGCCCGGTTGTGGAAGGCCGGAGACTCGACGATCCTTCGTTTCCGGGAGCCGCCAATGCCGTCCTCTACGGTAAGGGAACGTGGATTATCCACATGCTCCGCCGCCGCCTGGGCGACCCGAATTTCCTCAGGATGCTCGCGGAACTCCGCCGCCGTTACGAATGGAAGACCATCACTACCGACGATTTCCGCCAGCTTTGCGCCGGCTTCCTGCCGCCTGGCTCGCCCGACCCGAAACTCACCGAATTCTTCGATCTCTGGGTTTACGACACCGGCATGCCATCTCTGAAGCTGAGTTACTCCGTGACAGGCCGCAAACTCACCGGTACACTGACCCAGACGGGCGTGCCGGACGATTTCACCGTCACCGTTCCCGTCGAAATTCGCACCAGCCCTTCCAACCGAATCGTCCGGCAGATCAGGACCTCATCCGGACCCGTCAAGTTCACCGTGGACGTCTCCGGTCCCGGTGCGAAAGCAGTGCTTGATCCCGCCTGGAGCGTTCTCCGGCGTTAAAATTGCTCCCACAGGAGACATCATGCCTCCAGATTCCCGCCCGACCGATCCGGCCGACCCTGTAGAACTAGCGTCCGAGGAGTCCTTCCCTGCCTCGGATGTGCCGCCCTGGACGTTGGGGGCTGACAATCCGCAATACCGTATCGAACACGACACGATGGGGAAGGTTCACGTCCCCATTGGCGCGCTCTACGGAGCCCAGACGCAGCGCGCGGTTGAGAACTTTCCGGTTAGTTCATACCGCCTGCAACCCGCCTTTATTCGTGCGCTCGGACTCATCAAGTCGTGCGCCGCCCGATCCAATGCGGAGTCTGGCAAACTACCCGCGGATGTCGCGCAAGCCATCGAAAATGCCGCTGGCGACGTCGCCGGCGGAATGCACTTCGAGCAGTTCGTGGTGGATGTGTTCCAGACCGGCAGCGGCACATCCACCAACATGAACGCGAACGAAGTCATCGCCCGGCTCTCCGGATCTCATGCCAACGATCACGTCAATGCCAGCCAATCCAGCAACGACGTCATTCCTTCCGCCATCCATATCTCCGCTGCTACGGAGGTGCACGGCGAATTGCTGCCGGCCATATACTCGCTGCGGGCGGCCCTCGAAAGCAAAGCCGACGAATTTCGAACCGTGTCGAAGATCGGGCGCACTCACCTCCAGGACGCAACTCCCATGACGCTGGGACAGGAGTTCGGTGGTTACGCCCATCAGGTGGCTGCAAGTGCTGAACGGCTGACACTCGCCATGCGTGGAATCTACGAACTCCCGCTCGGCGGCACGGCGATCGGTACCGGCGTGAACGCACCCCCGGGCTTTGCTGCGCGCACCATTGCCCTGATTTCCGAACGCTCCGGACTTCCGTTCTGCGAGGCGCGCAACCATTTTGAAGCCCAGGCTGCTAAAGACGCTGTTCTCTTTCTGAGTGGCGCACTAAGAACCTACGCGGTCGCTTTGACAAAGATTGCGAACGACATTCGCTGGCTTGGCTCCGGACCTCGCGGAGGCCTGGGTGAACTGCTTTTACGGGATTTGCAGCCCGGCTCCAGCATCATGCCCGGTAAAGTGAATCCCGTGATCCCGGAGAGTGTGTTGATGGTTTGCGCGCAGGTGATCGGGCACGATGCGAGCATCGCGTGGGCATGTGCGGGCGGCAATTTCGAACTCAACACGATGATGCCCATCATTGCTTTCGATTTGCTGGATTCAATCGCCCTGCTCAGCACTGCCTCGCGAAACTTCGCGGAGCGCTGCATCTGGAGCCTGGAGGCAAATGGCGAGAGAGCGGCATCGCTGGTGGAACAATCCCTCGCCATGGCAACGCCCCTGGCGACGTCGATTGGCTACGAAGCCGCGGCGGCAATCGCGAAAGAGGCCTACGAAACAGGCCGCACGGTGCGGGAAGTAGCCCACGAAAAGCAACTCGCCCACCTGCTACCTAAGAAGGGAACAACCGCATTCTAACGAAAAGGAACGAAAAAAGGGACAGACGTATTTTCGCGCATCGCCGGATCGCTGCTCATCCGGCGCAATCCTTCCCCCAACCGATGTTAGAGTTATTTTCGTGAACCTTCCTGATGAATTTCGGCGGTTGACAGAACGGTTGAACCGCGCTAACTCGGCTTTCGTTCTGGCGGGGCTGAACGATTTGCTCACCACCGCTGCCGGAAACCAGCTCGAATTCCTGGAAGCGCCCGCAATTGAGGATGCGTATCTCTCCAACTACGTTGCCGCCCTGGTCGAACTGGCGGCGCACCGTAGTGGGGTTTGTCCACCACTCTGGACGTCGGCTGTTGCTCCTCTTTCGAAGTCCGTTTTTGCAGTCCCGTGGCTGAGTCTGCGGGCGCATCTGCTCACCGAATCTCCGGTTCCATTTCGCCGTCGGAATATCTTCATCGATTCCAGCCTCGGTGCGCGCGTATGATGTTCACTTCCACGCGAATCCGCGAATTGTTCGTGGCGTTGAATGGGGAATTGGAGTGAATGGGCATCCGGGGAGAGGCGTTCCTCGCCGGGGGAGCTGTGATGTGCCTTGTATTTGAGGCGCGGTCTGCCACCAAAGACATTGATGCACTCCTTGTACACGCAGCGGAACTCCGCCTTGCTGCGCATGCAGTCGCGGAGCAGGAGGGGCTACCCGATGACTGGCTGAACGACGCGGTGAAAGGCTTCTTCAGTACCACAGGACGTTTCGAAATATTCGAGGAACTCAGCCACCTGCGAGTCTACGTTCCTCATCCCGCGTATCTGCTGGCAATGAAATGCCTCGCCATGCGGTTGGGTGAGGACTTCCAGGATCTCGACGATGTCAGAGTTCTGATCGATGCTCTGGGTCTGAAAACCGTGGCCGCTGCCGATGAGATATTGGGCCAGTACTATGCGTTGGAACAATATCCGGCGAAGGCCCCGATACGTCCTGGAGGAATTACTCCATGAAAATCGATGAAGCCCCGTACGCAAAAAAGGCTGTCTAAACACCGACCGGCGCCGGTTGCGTTTCCCCAACGTAAATCTGCCGGGGCCGGGCGATTTTCTGCTCGGAATCTTCCAGCATCTCCTGCCATTGCGCGAGCCAGCCGACCATTCGCGGGATAGCGAATAGCACCGTGAACATGTCCGTCGAGAATCCCATGGCCTGATAAATGATGCCGGAGTAAAAATCGACATTCGGATAAAGCTTGCGCTGCACGAAATAGGGATCTTCGAGCGCGATCTTTTCCAGTTCCAGCGCGATATCGAGCTTGGGATTCCGACCGCTGATGGCAAACACCTGCTCGGCGGTCTGCTTGATGATGCGGGCGCGCGGATCGTAGTTCTTGTAAACGCGGTGCCCGAAGCCCATGAGACGGAACTCACCGGCCTTCACTTTTGCGATGTAGGCGGGAATATTTTCCACCGAGCCTATCTCATCCAGCATGTGGAGAACTTCTTCGTTCGCGCCTCCGTGCAGCGGACCTGACAGTGCCGCCGCAGCCGCGGCAGCGGTCACATATGGATCGGGTAACGAACTGCCGACGCTGCGCATCGCCGTGGTACCGCAGTTCTGCTCGTGATCGGCATGAAGGATGAAAAGAATATTGAGGGCTTTCGCCAATACGGGGTTGACGTTGTATTTCAGCTCAGTTCTCTTCCACAGCATGCTCATGAAATTTTCGGCATAGCCGAGGGTGTCGTCGGGATAAACATACGGAAGGCCAAGGCTGTGCCGGTACGCGTAGGCCGCGATGGTAGGCACCTTGGCGACGAGCCGAAGAACCTGGAGGTCGCGCTCACCCGGATCTTTGACGTGCCTGGCCGAGGGATAAAAGGTGGAGAGAGCCGCAAGAGTGCTGACCAGCATCCCCATCGGATGCGCGTCGTGATGAAAGCCGTCCATGAATTTCTTGACATTTTCATGCACCAGGGCGTGTTGCCGGATCTTGTCGTCCCAGTCCTTCAGTTCATCGGCTTCGGGCAGGTGGCCAAACAAAAGCAGGTGGGCAACTTCGAGAAAGCTGCAGGTTTCGGCGAGCGCTTCGATCGGGTATCCGCGGTAGCAGAGAACGCCTTTGTCGCCATCGATGTAGGTGATCGAACTCTGGCAGCAGGCTGTGTTCAGGAAGGCGGGGTCGTAGCTCATCACTCCGAAATCGTCCGGCCCTGTTCTGATCTGGCGAAGGTCGGTGGCGCGGATGTTGCCACGGAACAGCGGCAGCGTGTAGTTCAGGCCAGTGCGGTTGTCGGTCACGGTAAGAGTTTCGTTGGGCATCAGATAGGGTCCTTGGCGGTTCTTCAATAAAGTCTCAACACACGAGTTAGCCCTTCATGCCGCACCCGATGTGCCAGGAGTACGATTCAGAACCCTTTTGTTTCTGTCAACGGAGATTCCGGCCAGCGCACTGGCACGCATATCTGAGTGAATTGGCGCTGGACATGTCGCGCCTTTCGAGTATTCCGGCGGAAGGCTATCGGCGTTCAGCATTGCGGCTATGCTGGAAACAGCATTTGCCCATAATCATTCCAGATTCCGAACTGACAATGACCTTTGTTCGCGCCTCCGGGCCCGGCGGCCAAAATGTCAACAAAGTTTCCACCGCCGTCCAACTGCGCTTCGATGTCGCGAAATCCCGCGCGCTTCCGGCGGACGTGCGGCAGCGCGTGCTCGCGCTAGCCGGCAATCGCGCCACGCGGGACGGCGTTTTGATCATTACGTCCAGCGTCCACCGGACGCAGGATGCCAACCGAGCCGAAGCCCGGGCGCGGCTGAACGAACTCATCGCCCGCGCTGAAGTCGTGCCGAAAACCCGCCGCCCGTCTCGTCCCACGCTCGGCTCCATGGTTCGTCGGCTCACGGCAAAATCGCAACGATCGTCATCTAAGAAACTGCGCGGCCGGGCAACGGAAGATTGAGTCGGCTCCGCCACCCTAGTTCGGCGCGGAAGTGGGCATATTACTCTGTAGCAGATAGCCTGAATCGCCACCCTGTCTGTTCACCGCGTCCTCATAGAGATGCATCGGCGCGAACCCAGGCTTGAACGAGATCACCAAAGACAGACCGAAATAAGCGCCCGGCACGATCCCACGGAAATTTACGGCGCACTGGCTGTTCGCCGCAGTTCCCGTGCCGCCCGGAACCCGCGTCCAAACCGCGGCATCGTCGCTCGCGAGCCATGGTACGATCCCATCGAAATAGATCCAGCAGGCGTTCTGTCCGTTGACCGTGTTGTTCAGCAGAATATCCAGACTGGAAACATTCTGATACCCAAGTGGATCAGTCGAGAGGTACAGGAATGCGTACGGAGAGGTCGGCGACGCCGTATTGCCCGACGGACCGCCAAACCACGCAGACGGAACGCCGCGATAGACGTTCAGCTGCACCTGCGCGGAATGCGTCAGATTACCGCTGGTGCCAGTGACCGTAATCGCATACTCGTTTGGCGGTTCTCCGTCCACCGTTTGAATCGAGAACTGTGACGGAGTTCCGGGACCGACGGGGGCTGGCGGCGTCAGCAGAGCGTTCGGGGGCAGTCCCGTCACGTTGAAACTAACGGTGCCTGTAAAGCCGGCGAACGGAGAAACCGTGGCGGAGAAATTTGATGCCCCGCCAGCCGCAATACTCTGCAAACCTGGCGTTACCGCAATCTGAAAATCGGGCGCCGAGTATCCGGCCGTCGCGTTCCATGTCCCCTGGGGAACATACCCGGTAGTGGGGCCGTTGCCGTCCCACGCATCGGCATACACAGTCTTCGTGCCGGTAAAGAGCGACGAGAATTGCAGCGCAAACTGCAGGGTCAGCGTAGCGCCGCTACCCGTGGATGTCACAGCGCCGGCGGGCAGGCTGCACTGGCTATTCGCGAGCGCCGCCACATTCGGCAGCGGACCAACTGGAATCTGCGTCCAGGACTTTGTGTCGTCACTCGCTATGGCGAGTGAACCGCTCCCATCCGCCGCATTTGGGGCCGGCATCCAGACAAGCCAGCATCCGTTCGTCCCGCTCAATGAAGAGTTCATCAGAAAGCCGACGAAACCCAGTGTCTGGAATCCGGGCGAATCGGTCGCGGTAACGGTGAAGTTCGATGAGTTCTGCGAAGGAAACGCGACTGAAACTGACGGGGTCGAATATGGTTTTACGATCAGAGTCAGTGTCACCACGTGGGTAATTGTGCCGTCCGAAAAATTAGCAGTGGCAGTTACGGTGCCTGGCGTCGTGGCAGTTGAAGTTGAAAGAGAAATCGTGACAATCGTCGACTGCAGGGGAGGATTGACAACGGTAATAGGCAGAGTTGCGGACTTGAAGCCTCCTACGGAAATCGAAGAGGCGCCCGGCCCCGTGAGCTGTGTCGTGATCGCGATGGTTCCCTGGTAACCGTTCACCGCCGTCAGTTGCAGATTGTATTCCGCGGAATTGCCGGCGACCACAGTTTGGGAGAAGGAAGTATATGCGGAGACAGTAAAATCCGGCGCGGATGATGCGCTGACTGTCCAGTTGTCGGTGGCCTGATAACCGGAATCGTTGCCGGACAAGTCGGATGCGCGCGCCCAGAGCGTTTTATCGCCGGCCCAGGCCGCGGAGAACTGAATTGTGAAGGTGACCGAAAGCGAGGTAGAGCCTGCTACTATCTGCTTCACACTGGCGGAGCAATAGGAGCTCGCGGTTCCCCAGCCGTTGTCTCCGTGGATGATGATCTGACGTTGCTGCGCGTCAAAGTAGAGCCAGCAGCCAGTTGCCCCGTCGAAGGACGAGTTCACCAGCATATTCATGTTGGCGACGTCGGACGCGCCGAGGCTATCCCCGACAGAAAGCGCGAAGTCGCCCGACAGTCCTTCGGCAGGAGTCGACGGATGAACGCTGACGTTCCCGAGCGTGGCATAGGCAGGGGTCACCGCGAATAACAGAGTGAAACCTAAGCAGGCAATGGACAATGCGCTTTTGAGCATAAGAGCACCTGTTGAGTGTGAAATTTGTCATATCGAACAAAGGCACATTTACTGCCATCGGACACGAATTTGCTCACTAAATTGAAAACGGTGGTTTTCTATGCTTAATACCATTTGGAATAACTGTATTTTTCAGCACCACCTCACAAATGCCAGGCGCACAAAGTGGCATTTTTACACCGCACGTGGCGGTTGTTTTGGGCTTCTTTCAATGGTCGGTTTGCGTTTTTCAGATTTAAATACGGTCGCTAACCCGACGAAACCGGCGTTGCACTGCCGCCGTCGTATCTACCGCCCGACAGGCACCCAATCGAAATCTATGTTCCGAAATATTCCCGCTGCTATTTGCCTTCTGGGTGTTTCTGCTGCGTTTGGCCAAACGCCGGTAGTTCAATCGGTCCTGCATGCCGCGAATTACTCGCCTCTCGTCGCTCCCGGCGTTTGGGTTGCGATATTCGGCAGCAACCTGTCCCCCACCACCACCATTGATACGACGCTCCCGCTACCGCTGCAACTAAGCGGAGTGACCGTTACGATGAGCGGCATTTCGACCGGGCAGTTGCCACTCCGTTATGTCTCTTCGAACCAGATCAATGCGCTGATTCCTTTCGATCTTGCCCCTGGCGGCTACAGTCTCGTAGTCACGACGCCTACCGGAACCAGCGTCGCGTTTTCGGTGGCTCTCAGTACCGTGGCCCCTGCGATCTATTCGCAGAATGCAGCGGGCACGGGACCGGCGCTGGTGTTCGATGCGGATTTCAAACCCGTGACGCAGGTCTCGACTGCGCCGCTGGTTCTTTATGCAAGCGGTCTCGGCGCAACCAACCCTCCCGGTTCGTCGGCGGGCGGGAATTCGACAGAACCTTTCAATCGGACTGTGGCAACACCACGAGTGCGGATCGGCGGAATAGCAGCTCAGATTTTGTTTGCCGGCCTCGCGCCCGGTCTTCCGGGAATCTATCAGCTCAATGTGGTTCCGTCATCGAGTACGGCGCCGCAGGACAATTCGTTGAGTCTGGATTTTTTCATCGGCCCTGTGGGGAGTCCGGGACCTGGTGGTCTGACTACGGTGCCTGTCCCGGAAGGTTCGAACACCGCGAACCGGACCGGGAGTCTGAGCCCAACCTTTCCACTCAACTCCACGGTTCTCACTTATTCGCCCCTTGTGACCGCCGCCAGATTCAGTGCAGCTTTCGATATTCTCCCCACTGCGCAGCCATTCAATGTTGTTGCGTCGTGCCCCGGCGGCAGTATGACCGTGGCATTTAACCCTGGCGCAGGCACCTGGCAGGCAACTTCAACGGTTCCGCCGGCGGCTTTGCGAAATGGTGATTTCAGCGGTGTCACAAACGCCCAGGGTAATCTCATCAGCATTCTGGATTTCGTGAATAACAACCAGCCGTTCCCTGGCAACATCATCCCGCAATCGCGACTGGACCCCGTGGCCTTGCAGGCGATGTCCGCGATCCCGCTTCCCAACACCGGCGGGAGCGCGAATTTTAATTTTTTCCTCCAGGGCGCCATCCCCGCGGGAGGGCACTTCGCGATCGACGATTCCGACAACTCGAATCTTTCGAATTTTGGTAGTTTCATCTACGCCAACAAACCGAATCTCGGGAACCAATTCTGGCGTACCAATACGTGTAGCCTGGTGGTCGATGGTGTCCTGCTTTCGTCCAGTCTGATCACATTTCGGTAACACGATTTAGACGCCCTGACACCGCCCTATTTTGAGTCGTTGGCTTTCGTATTCGTGCCATTAGGTGTGGGCGTGTTCGGTGAACCTGGAGCGGTGCTGCCGGGCGGATTCGCCGTGCCTTGGGTCCCCTGGGGACTCTGAGTGTTTGGACGAGGCGGCGTTGTGCCGGGCCTCTGGCTAGTGGTTCCGGTGCTGGGGGTGCCGAGGGTAGTAGGTGCTCCCAGGGTCGTAGGTGGGCCAAGTGTAGTCGGTGGTTCGGAGCCATTCGAAGTACCGGACGCTTTCGGATTAGTCGACGTCGTTCCAGGCGTATTCGGCGACTGCCCCCAAGCCATTCCGGTCGCCAGGGTGCCAAAGAAAGCTAAAAGAAAGACAGGCAAAAGAATGATGGCGAATTTGTTTTTCATACAGATTGATCCCCCAGGAAAATAAAGTGCCATGCACTATTTTTAGAGCAGGCGAAGAGCCAGCGTGATCGGTCGCCCCGCTCGCAGCTTCAGAAAGTAGTTGCAGGCCATTGTTTGGAAAACCGGCCGCCCCAGGACTTTCAACAGCTTGGACCCGGGTCTGATATGAGTTGCCAGCGGTTCGCTAAGTTCTGCGGCGCTTTCCGTACGAAATGTTGCAATGAGCGGGAAAATGCACTGATGATCAACCGGTAACTTCGCCCTTCCAAAGCCGGCACCATTGGGCCAATCGGACACAGGATTGTTTAGCAGCCGTCTTGCTCTCAAATGATTGCACTGATATCATTGATATCAAATGGCAAGTATCGTTATCCGCGACCTGGATGACCGCGTCAAGCAAAAACTTCGCAGCCGCGCAGCGGCTCACGGGCGCTCCATGGAATCGGAAGCACGGGAACTGCTGAAGGCCGGCCTGGATGCCGAACATCTGAGCGGTGCGGAGTTTCTCGCTTCCATTCGCGCCCTGGTCGAGCCCTTTGGAGGAGTAGAACTGACTCCCTTTCCGCGAGCGGCGGGCAAACAGCGCATACCGTTCTCTGTCGGGGGACGCAATAGGACCACCTCGAAGCGCGGCAAATGATCATCATCGATACGAATGTCCTGTCGGAGATCGTGAAGCCGGTGCCTGCCCCGAAGGTACTGACGTGGTTCGCGTCGCAGTCCCCCGAGAGGCTCTACACGACGACAGTCACCCAGGCGGAAATCCTGTTTGGAATCGAACTTCTGCCCAAAGGCCGCCGGCGGGATGCCCTTCGGGACAACGTCACCGTGATGTTTGAGAAGGCCTTCGGAGGACGGCTGGTGTCATTCGACGAAAGCGCCGCTCATGCATTCGCAATCATCGCGGCTGCACACAGAATGGGTGGACGGACGGTCAGCGGAATGGATTCGCAGATCGCGGCAATAGCGCTCTCGCGCAACGCCGCGCTGGCAACCCGCAATTCAAAGGATTTTGTCGATTGCGGAATCGAGTTGATAGACCCGTGGGGATGAACCGCTGCCTGCCGTTGTAACATCCTGGCGAGGACCGGACTGAAGGAGAGAGCGCTCACCTGTAAAGCAGTGGGCCTAAGCCCCTACCCAAATTCGCGTTCTCAGCGGTTTGTAGCTTTCAATGCCAGATTCTGCGAACTGCCGCGATCCACCGTAACAGTGTCCGCACCCGAAAGCATTCGGAAAAGGACATTCGGCTCGTCCAAACGGGGCACGATCTGCTGTGGAACCGCGAGCACCCGATATTCACCCGGGGCGAGTCCGGCGAACCGGAATTGCCCATTGTCGTCTGCAGTAGTATGCTTGGATGCCAGGAATACATTTTCGGATGTCGCCGGCCATCGCACCAGCACCACATCCGCATTGCTCACCGGTTTGTCGCCATCTTTGACCAGACCGGTAACGGTAGCGGGCTTATCGTCGATCACGATTTCAAGCGACTGCCGCGGGGAACCGCCGTCGGTAACGAAAATGTTGTCGTTCAATGCAATGCCGTTGTAGCGGACTTCCCTCACAAAGTACCCGGCGCCCAGACCTGACACTGTCACTCTTTCACTTGCAAGAGGTACTTCGGAAAAGCGGAAGTTGCCATCGGCGTCCGGAGTTACAGGCGCTCTTTCGTCGGCGAATTGTATCCGGCCTTCTGTCTGAAGTGCAATTTTGACCGTCGCAGGTACCGGGCCCCTGGCGCCATCGGCGACGAGAATCCGCCCGCCAAGATCCGGACCGCTGATCATCGAAACCTTGAGCTCGAAATTGCGATCCGTTACTTCGAACGGCATCACGACACGTTTCCGGTGCTGCGCCTTGTCGAGGTCGAGAACGTATAGCATATAGCTTCCATGCTGGAGGTTGCGCAATAGGAAATCGCGGCCGCAGGCAACCTCGCCGGCACTGGATGCCTCGAACTGACGCATCATTGCGTCGATCATCATCGACTCTCCCGGTGTGCAACTGCCACGCGGCAGGGACACGTGGACCCGGTAGAAAGACGTCTTCCTGACGCGTATTGTCCCTACGCTGGCTGAGCCGCCGGGCTCAAGCCGCACTAAACTTGCGGAATCCAGCCCCTGCCCACCCGGCCAATATGCGTTGCCGTAGTCGACGTCGACAGTCTGAACATCCCGCTCGGTGAATTGTTTCATCAGACGATCTTTGCCGAGCGTCTGCGGCCCCACCTGCGCTACATAATTTCCGGGCTCCCGATCGGGTGAGACGAACCGCCCGTCTTCGTCAGTGGGCGATACCGGGCCACCGCTCCATATTGCTTCACCACGGCTGAAATGGACGCCCATCACCTGTACGTGGAAGTTTGCCAGCGGCATTCCCGTCTCATCATCCACGACACGTCCCGTAACCTCCCCCATGCGTGCAAGAGAGAACTGCAGAGAATGCGTCGCGTGATCCTGGTCTACGCTTACTTCTTCCTGCGCACCGCCCAGGCTACCTGTTGCTTCGCTATAGCCCGGCTTCCGCACCTTGACAATGTAGGTTGCGAATTTATCGACGTCCAGTCGAACGGCGCCATTCAGGTCCGTTTTGGCTTTCGACACTTCCGTGTATTTGTAGGGTTGAAAGACAAATTCTGCAACGGTAACCTCGGCGTCGGGCACGGGCCGATTGAGGCCGGCCTCCATCACGATCACGTTGATCACGCCTCGCGGCGCCGCCGCATTCTGACCCCACGCGGCGATTCCGGCGAGCCAGACCGCGTACAAGAAAATTGGTCGATAGAGCGATCGCGACATTACTGCTTCGTCATCACCATGGCGCCGATCCGGTCATACACCCACTTCTTCGGGCTGTCATGGAGTGCTGAAAATGTCCCCACCAGCTTGCCGTCTTTCAGTTCGAGCTTCCACCGGAGATGCTCGCCCCCCTCGAAATCCAGAAACCGGTAAAGATTAAACTTTGCGCCGTCCTGCTGAATCTGCACCACCGCTCCAGGCTTTCCGTCTTTCCCGAGCGACACCGCGGTCAGTTTTCCATCCACCACCTTCACCTCAAAACTCTGCTGCTCCTGGCGTTTCGTGCTCCCCTCATCGGTCGTATCGGCCACTCCGCTCCAACGCCCGGAAATATCCTGTGCGTAAATAACGCCGCACGCAAGCATCGTCACAATCATCATCCGGACTGAAAATGTCATGTCGATCAGGATACACCCGCTTCCGCCCGCGTACTTCCCCCAAACCGATGTAATATGAAGGTCGAACCAATGCGATTTACGGTCCCGCTTTCCATCGCTCTCCTGCTCTTCCCGGTACTCGTTCACGCGGACGACACCAACGGAGCCGTCGCCATCCTCCAGCAGAAGTGCCTGACATGCCATGGCGACGCCGCCATGTCCGGCCTCAAACTCACCTCTCGCGAAAACGCACTCAAAGGCGGTACACGCGGCCCGGCCATCGTTCCAGGCAAGTCCTCGGAAAGCGTGCTTTACAAAGCCGTCTCCGGGAGTGGCGAAGTGCTCCGTATGCCACCGGTAGGCGGCGGACTACAACCCTCGGAAATCGCCACTATCAAAGCGTGGCTCGATGGCGGCGCCCTGTGGTCCGGAGACGCCCCAGTGCAGAGCAGCCAATGGTGGGCTTTCAAGAAGCCCGAACGTCCCGCCGTTCCCACCGCGGGCATCAACCCAATCGACGCCTTCATCAACCGCAAACTCAGGGACGCCGGCGTCCCCGCGTCACCCGACGCCGACCGCCTCACTCTCCTCCGCCGCGCATCCTACGACCTGCTTGGCCTTCCCCCCACCAAAGATCAAATCGACGAATTCCTCGCCGATAAATCCCCCAACGCCTGGGAAAAAGTTGTCGACAAACTCCTTGCATCTCCGCGCTACGGCGAAAAATGGGGCCGCCACTGGCTCGATCTCGCCCGTTACGGCGACACCGCCGGCTTCGAGCAGGACCCCTACCTCCTCATCGCCTGGCGCTACCGCGATTACGTGATCAAGGCCTTCAACGACGACAAGCCCTACGATCGCTTCGTGAAGGAACAAATCGCCGGCGACGAACTCTATCCCACCGATCCGGAATTCCGCCAGGGCACCGGCTTCTATCGGGTGGGCACCAACCGCGACATGCTCTTCAAAGTCGAAGACGTCAATCTGGTTGAGAAGCGCATGGACATGGTAGACACCACCAGTTCCGTATTTCTGGGCCTCACCGTCGGCTGCGCGCGATGCCACGATCACAAATTCGATCCCATTCCGCAGAAAGATTACTACCGGATGCAGGCCATCTTCCAGCCTGCCGTCAATGACCGCGTCTTTCTCGACTACAACCCCGCGCGCCTCTATGATATTTCCGAAAACTCCCGCACTTTCAAGCTCTACCAGATGGGCCAGCAGGCATCTCAGATCAACGCCAAATATGCCGACGACCTGAAGGCAAAGAAGATGGCCGCGCTGCCGGCCGACGTTATCGCGGCCTTTAAAACGGCCGAAGACAAGCGCACGCTCGATCAGGCCCGCCTCGTTCTCGATAACGTTGCGAAGACCAACGTTTCCACAGCCGAAATCAACCAGGTCATGGTGAAGGAGGATAAGGATACGCTCGCCTCTATCTCGCAGCGTCTCCTTCAGATGTTCAGCAGCTACGGCCCGCCGCCCATGTCGCCTGGCATTGCCGATATCGGCCGCGACGCGCCCAAAACTTTCATCGCCATTCGGGGCAATCCCGACGCCCCCGGCGATGAGGTCCAGCCAGGCTTCCTCTCCGTGCTCGGCGGTGGCGATATTCCTGAAGCCCCGCTGCACGCGCAGACCACCGGCCGCCGCAAAGCCTTGGCCGAATGGATCGCCAGCCCTGCCAATCCGCTCACCGCCCGCGTCATGGTCAACCGGATGTGGCAGTTCCACTTCGGCTCCGGCCTCGTCAGAACGCCCAGCGACTTCGGTTCGCGCGCCGGCCAGCCATCCAACCCCGAACTTCTCGACTGGCTTGCCACCGAGTTCGTCGCTAAGGGCTGGTCGATGAAAGTCGTGCACCGGCTCATCATGACCTCCGCGGCTTACAAGCGCGATTCCAATCCCAACGCCGCCGCATCCTCTAAGGACCCTGCCAACGATCTGCTTTCTCACTTCAACCGCCGGCGCCTCGAAGCCGAAGAAATCCGCGACGCCTCGCTCCAGGTTACAGGCGAACTGAACCTGAAAATGGGCGGCATTCCCGCCGTTCCACCCCTGACCCGCGAAGAGATGTTCGGCATGATCGGCGGCTCCGGCAACTGGAGCGTTTCGCCCGATCCTTCCGAGCACGTGCGCCGCACCATCTACACCCTCCAGCGCCGCACTTTCCAGCAGCCCATGGCTCAGGTGTTCGACGGTCCCGATGGAGTCGCCCCCTGTCCGCGCCGCAATGAGAGCACCACCGCGCCCCAGTCCCTCTCGCTTCTCAACAGCGGCTTCACCATGGAGCGTGCCAAAGCACTGGCTGCCAATATCTCGGGCGCGGCCGACGCATGGCTTAGGATCTATGGCAGGGCGCCGTCACAGGAAGAGACGGACGAAGCACAAAAATTTCTCGACCGCCAGATCACATTGACTGGCTCGAAGTCCGCCGGCCTGGCCGAATTGGTGCGAGGCCTTTTAAACACAAACGAGTTTCTATATGTCGATTAAAAAAGTGCTGACAAGACGGGAACTGCTGTCCCGCACCGCCTGTGGTTTCGGCATGGCTGCCGTCGCCGGCATGATCGACGCGGGCGAAACAAATCCGCTCCTGCCCAAGGCCCCGCCCCTCCCGGCTAATGCCAAAAGCGTCATCTACCTCCACATGCACGGAGGCGTAAGCCACGTCGATACCTTCGACCCCAAACCCGAGCTCACCAAATACACAGGTAAGCCCCTTTCCGCCGACCTCGCGAAAATCATCAAGACCAGCTTCATCCACGATCCCTCCAAAGCGATCCTCCGGGGCAGCCCCTGGGAATTCCGCCCCGGCGGCAAGAGCGGACTTCTCGTCTCGGACCTCTATCCCAATCTGCGCGACACCATCGACGACATCGCCGTCCTCCGCGGCTGCTTTTCCGATCAGTTCGATCACGCCCCCGCCATCTACCTGCGCCACACCGGCCATCAATTGCCCGGCCGTCCCTGCCTTGGCTCCTGGCTCACCTATGGTCTCGGCACAGAAAATCAGAATCTGCCGGCCTTCGTCGTCATGTCGGATGGCTCCACAAAATCCGGGCCGCCAGCCTACAGTGCCGGCTTCCTGCCCGCGGTTTACCAGGGCACCATCTTCCGCAGCGGCGAGAGCCCCATCCTCTATCTGAAGAATCCCGAAGGCATCACCGGCGAATCGCAGCGCGCCACTCTCGACTTCATCAATAAGATGGATCGCATCCAGCAGCGCACTCGTGGTGAAGATTCCACGCTCGAAGCCCGCATCGCGTCCTACGAGCTCGCTTATCGAATGCAGAGTTCCGCCCCCGAAGCCGTCGACATCTCGAAAGAGACCGAGGCGACGAAGAAGCTCTACGGCATCGGCGAAGAATTCACCGACGATTTCGGGCGCAAATGCCTCCTCGCCCGTCGTCTGGTCGAGCGCGGCGTTCGTTTTATCGAATTGATCTCAGGCACCAATGTCGGGCAGGACTGGGATGATGCCCACACCGACCTAACTGGCTCCCACGCCCGTATGACGAAGAAAACCGACAAGCCGATTGCCGGCCTGATCCGCGATCTCAAAGCTCTCGGTCTGCTCGATTCCACCCTGATTGTCTGGGGCGGCGAATTCGGCCGGACGCCGCTTTCGCAGGGGGATAACGGGCGCGATCACCATCCCTACGGCTTCACCTCATGGATGGCTGGCGCTCGTATCAAGGGAGGCCGCGCGCTCGGAGCCACCGACGAGTTTGGAGTGCAGGCGTCCGATATGCGTATCGATGCTCACGACCTGAACTCGACAATCCTGCGCCTCATGGGCATCAACCACCGGCAGTTGACGTATCTTTATCAGGGCCGCGACATGCGCCTCACGGACGTGAAGGGCGACGGCGAGTTTTCCGCGAAACTACTCAGCTGACGGGATGGAAGTCGCCGGCAGAAAAAACCTGCCGGACAGTCCATATTCTTCTTTTAACCTCGGGAATATGCTGTGAACCCCGTGCCTATGCTGTGCGTAGTAACAGTGTGCAATTTCGCAGGAAGACCCACGGGGAGACTAATAACATGAAGAACCTTTTGACTTTTTTGGCCGTTCTGCTGATCGGCGGCACCGGGCTGTTTGCCCAGGATCGCGATATCAGTGGCAGTTGGCAGGGCACCCTGCACGCCGAAAATAACCTGCGAATCGTGCTGAAGATCGCCAAAGACGATGCAGCCGGCCTGAAAGCAACCATGTACAGCATCGATCAGGGTGGACGGCCGACACCCGTGGGCCCTATTTCCTTCAAGGGTGGTGCGATTAAATTTTCTGTTCCCTCTCTGAATGGTACGTATGAAGGAAAACTGGCCAACACGGATGGCACCGCGATCACCGGAGTATGGACGCAGGGGCCCAATCCCCTTCCCCTCGATTTAACCCTCGCGACGAAAGAGACTGCGTGGGAAATCCCCGAGCCGCCCCAGCAGGCCAGGGCCATGGCCGCTGACGCTAAACCGGAATTTGAGGTAGCCACAATCAAGCCAAGCGAAGAGACAACGCGGTTCTCCATTCATCCCACGCCCAGTGGATCCCTGATCGCAACCGCCGCGACCCTGAGCTATCTGATCAAGTTCGCTTATGAAGTTCATCCGCGGCAGCTCACAAAGGCGCCCGCATGGATTGAAACAGAAAAGTACGATCTCACCGCTAAGCCGGATCGCCCGGGTCAGCCCAGCCTTCCCCAGATGCGGAAGATGGTTCAGAAGCTGCTGGCCGATCGTTTCCAGCTGCGTTTTCACCCGGCAAAGACAGAGTTGCCGGCGTATGCAGTGACGATCGCAAAAGGCGGCCTGAAGATAACGAAGAACGAAACGAATCCGAATGGAAATCCGGGCTATGGCGGCGGACCCAACGGAATGAGGGTTGTCAACTCGACGATCGCGGAGTTTATCGGTTTTATTTTGAATGACGCGTTGGACAAGCCCGTAGTGGATCAGACCGGGCTGGGTGGGGCGAGATATGACTTCCTGCTGAAGTGGACGCCGGACGGGCCTCAGGCTCCCGGAACAGTCCCCAATCCGGACGCGCCGCCAGACATCTTTGCTGCAATGCAGCAGCAACTGGGATTGAAGCTGGAATCCACAAAGGCAATGGTGGACGTGTTTGTGATTGACAAAGTGGAGAAACCGTCCGAGAACTGATTGTTGTGCGTCATTTCAAGCGTTCCAGCCGGCCTTTACGCTGGACGATGTTCTTGTAGTCCCACTGAATCTCCCTGGCCTTCGAAAGCCAGCGGCGCAGATCCTGTGTATCAATTTGATCGGCCGCGGTGTACCGCGCTTCCGCGGCTTGAAAGGTGCCTTCCTTTTTGAGGCCTTTCTCCGCGAAGGATTGGCCGCTCCAGAAGAGCAAACGTACACAAGTTTTCATCTTGCCGTATCCCACGATCGGGTTGCCGTCCAGAAACCATACCGGATGGCCATGCCATATTCTGTTTTCCGCTTCCGGCAGGCCGAGGTCGATTTGCCCCGCCAGGAGTCGGCAAATCTCCTGATCCCCCGTACTCTGGGCATCGTTATATTTTTTCGTGTCGGAGTGCATTTCGATATTCGCCTTGATGTTGTGGGCCGCACACGGGAGAACGGTTCCCGCTCTTCGTAATAGCACAGGAACCGTCCTTTGCCATTCACGGCATCGCCTGGCAATACTCGCGATGCGCTTTTACCACAATGTTCATCTATTTCAGCGCTTGTGTTTCCGCAACAGAGCGAGCACGTCGGCGTGCTTCATCTTCTCGGCCCATGCTGCCGGCGTCGCCCAGGGCTCGGCGTCGGCTTCAACTGGATCCGCACCTCGTCTCAGATACAGCTTGACCAGTTCGATTCTGCCCCAGCGACAGGCCCAACCAAGCGGAGTGCTCTTGAGGAGATCGTCACGCGTGTCGAGCTTTGCGCCGGCATCCAGAAGCGCGGTCGCTGGCCCTGTGCTGTCTTCGGAATTGCACCAGTCGGCTGCGAGATCGTGCAGAATAGTTCGGCCAAATGGACCCCGGATATTGGGATCGCAGCGATCCAGCACTTCGCGCAGGCACGTCAGATCGGCCCGGGCATTCGAGAGCCTGTCAAACCACCACGGGTCGTCGCGCGCATGATCGGTTCGCTCAAGCGCTATCCGCAGGATCTCCGGTTTGCTCGCGCCATGTACCAGTAGCACTTCCGCGACGGGCATTGTGCCTGCCCAATCCGGAATGCTTCCCGGTCTGAGGCGGCCCGCAGCTTCATCGTCCAGCATCTGACGCGCCTTCTCTGCCAGACCGAGGGCGCCGACTAACTCGGCATCAAGATACGCACCGTGGCTTTCCAGCAAGGCGATCATGACCTGATTCTTTTCACCGTAAGCGGCAAAAAGGGGCGTGCCGCTGGCCAGGATGTGAGCATTCACATCCGCTCCGCGCGCGAGCAGCATCTTCGCCATTTCCGGCTTACCGAATACCGCGCAATGACGAAGTGGCTGGCCCCACGTGTACGCGGGCGGTTCCAGCTCCATTTGTTGGCGCTCGTCCGGATCGAAACCCAGGTCGAGCAACAATGCCAGAATTTCAGGTCGGTCATATCTCACCGCGAGTGAAAGCAGTCCCTCGTCGCCGAATATGGGCTGACCCAGAGTGCCTTCCTCATGCCGTGCTCGCAGCCATTCTGCATTTCCGTTGATGAGCGCCCAGCGGGCCGTTCGCTCCGCCCCGCGCGCCAGCAGAAGCTCGGTCATGGCGTCAATCTGTTTCCGCGTGCCGAAACTCCTGGCGCAGCCAACCACGTCCAGCGGGGTATTGCCAATCCGATTAATCGCGTTGGCATCGGCGCCGCGATCCAGCAGCCAGGCTGCGACCGGTTGCAGCAGAAACGCCGCAGCCTTATGCAGCGAAGTAACGCCGTTCCCGGAATCGGCCAGTCGAATCAGTTCCGGGTGTTTCCCGAGGAACGTGATGATGGTTGCCTCGTCCCCCCGTTGAAAGGCTTGCGCGATCTCCGAGGGCAGATCTGTATCTACGGGCTTCGGCGCACCTGTCTGACGGCGATGCTCTTCTTCCCGGATAATGGCTACGATTTCTTCGTAACCGCGCTCCACAGCGAGAGTCAGTGGACCAGTCGCGTCGCGGTGGGGATGGATTCCAGCACGCGCGTCAGCGCCATGCTGCATCAACAGGCGCACAATCTCAGGCCTCCGGTGCAATACGGCGTAATGCAGTGCGCGATGCTCGTCGGAACCCGACATGCACCGGTCGGTGAGTTCGGGCCGCAGGTTGAGAATAGCGCGAACAGCTTCCAGATCGCCTGCCCTTACCACCTCTGAAAGGCGTCCGACGGTGACGCCGTCAACGTAACCTTTCAGTTTGGGCCAGCTTTCGAAACCGTAGGCGCGGGCAATCACGAGTTGCGCGTCGTGCAAAGCGAAATTGGAGGCGCTGGCGTCGTGGTAATGTGTGTTCACTTCGACGACGGCGTCAGGTTGGCCAGCCAGAAATCCATTCAGCAATTCCTTAGCTTGCCGTTTGAGTTGATCGAGATCGGGATTCTCGCGAAGGGTGCGAGTCGGTAGGGATTTTTTCACAGAGAGCTCCTTTCATCGCGCCCGGTGTCCGCTCGTTCGGGCAGAAAAGAGTTCAATCGAACTATTACTGAAAATGATCAGGGGACGCAGTCCTTCCCGCGGACACGGTGGCTGCCTGACGAGCCTTAAACATCCTATCACCGCCCGGCGTCGCCGTGGATGATGACGGACGCCATGGCTAATTCTCCGTAGGTTGCTTATCGCAATGATCCACCACGATCAGCTCCATCGCGTGGTTCGTCGATACAAACTTCAGCCCCAGTTTCTCAACCGCGGCGAACATCGACGGAGCGTCGCCGCCCTCCTGCACCAATGCCTTCATAGCCCACTCGACGGAAAAATCGTAGACGCCGGTAAGCCCGGTCAGATCCACTACAGGCTTGTCGAAGTAGCCCGGCCCGAGGCTCTGAATAGCCTGCGCCGCACGCGCTGACGTCATCCCCTTGCAGTTCGCGTTGAACCAACCGTCACGGCTGCCGTAGGAACGTACGCAGCCTGAAGGCGAAGAAGAATCGTCATCGGCCTTTACTTCCTGGAGCTTCAGCGGGCCTTTGCCGATTTCGAGCGCGTACACGGCCGTTGTCTTTTGCTCGCGATGCACCGCCAGATGGAATCGATCGGCGAGCAGCGTCTGAAGCATGAGAGGAACGTCCTGCTTATTGCCGTCCGCAGGCACCTTGGCCACAATGCTGAACCTTGTGTTGGTCCAGTCGGGGTCGCCCCGCCAGGGGGCATTCGTTATCTGCGCGCCGCCCACGCCATAGGCCAGCATGACAAGGTTTTGCATGTTCAGATTGACAATGTTGACGATCCTGCTTTCATTGACGCTGAGATTGGGCATCTGGGCATCCACAACGCCGGGACCGACCTTTGCCGCGTCCGTTATGTAAGGTCGTATTGAGGCCACCTCGAATTCCGGCCGCTTCTGAACGGATTGCGCGAATGCCTGCCCGGACACCACGGCGGCAAGTATCAATGTGGCGTTGAATCCGTTTAGCTGTAGCGTCATCGCGGCCCTCCTATGGTGGGATCTGTCAATCGTATCAATAACGCCGGACGCCCGGTTGTAACGTTTCGCCTTCGTTCGAGTATTCAAAGGCATGGGAACACGCGCACGGCCCTCAAGGGCGCTCGCCGCCATCATTCTCGGGGGTTCCGTGGCAGGGCTTCTGAGTGCTCAGGCCAATTCATCAAGTGCCACCGCTCTGTCGCCGTACCGTTTTGAGGTTGTGTCAATCAAACTCAACCAAACCGGCGGCAGTTCCGATGCTGACTTCCTTCCCGGCGGCCGGTTCAGGGGCCGAAATCTGTCGGTCCGCAAATTGATCCAGATGGCGACTATGGTCGAAGATGGCCAGATGCTCGGCGTTCCCTCCTGGACAGACGCTGCGAGCTATGACATTGACGGCAAGACGTTCAGTACCGAGCCCGTGACGCAAGAGCGAAAATCGGACGTGATGATGGCGCTTCTGGAGGACCGTTTCAGCTTTAAGATCCACCACGATACTAAAGAAGGGCCGATCTATCGTCTGGAAATCGCAAAAGGCGGACCCAGACTTGGGGCCCATGGAACTTCCGACCGGCTCATGAGCACCAACGCCAGCGGGACCGTAATCACGATGAAAGCCGCCAAAATATCGATGCCGAGCTTAGCCATCAGCCTACGCCGCCAACTCGGCAGGACCGTCGAAGATGACACGAAGCTCAAAGGTGAGTTCGATTTCGAGCTCATTTGGGATCGTAATGAGACTGCCGATTCCACAGCGCCCTCCTTGTCCGCAGCGCTGCAGGAACAACTCGGCCTGCGTCTCAGAGCCGCAAGCGGGAAGATTCCGATTGTTGTTGTCGATCACATCGAGCGTCCAACCGGAAATTAACGGGAACCTTTACCGCGCTCGACGTTCATCGCCGCGGCTCTTATTTAGCATCCATTGAATCCGAACGTAAAAAGATCTGGAATTGCGTTAGCTGACTCACAACCTCACCAAGCAGGCCGCCTACCTTCTCCATCAACGGCGCCAGCTTATCCCAACGCATTAAGACAATCGACGCGCCGCGAAACAGATGACGGAATGCCAACAGTTCGCCCAGGAGTAACGAGACTGGCGCTGATAACTGCTGGCCGCGTTTCAGTAGCCGCCGCCATTTGGCCCAACAGATCGCGATGCCAGGACTCGGAAGACGGGATCTTCTTGTCGAGGTCCAAAGCTATGAGCTTGAGGATTTTCTCGATTTCTGTGTAAAACGAATGCAGTATCGTACAGGTCGCCGCCCTCTCCATGACAGGTAATTCCGGCTCATCTGTCCTGGCCATCAGGGGGAACATCATATCTCTGATTACAGCAAGTTCATCAGCCCCAATTGTATTTTGTCGGCGAGATTAGCCGACACGGACGAGTTCCCCACTACCGCGCAGGTACCGTACCAACCCGGAATCGTCGTCCAAATCAACGAGGTCCACGGGCCGTCCGATGAGATCGGATGCCTGGCTGACTGCTGAAAAATAGACCCGCGGTGGTAGGCCGGAAACGGCCATATCAATGTCTGAAGTCGACCGAAGCTGGCCCTTAACCGCGGACCCAAAAACAAACACCTGCGATGCTCCAAGCCCGATGAAAAGCGTAGCAGCCTTGGCAACTGCGTCCCGCTCGCGTGTGGTCATGCCCGACATGCTCTCGTGAACCGGGCCAAAGGGCGCGGTAGTCTCCTACGAAGGACTTTAACACGGGACCGGCGTTTGCATGTTGGCTCTCGGCATCGTTCACGAATGGGACCCGGCGATCAGGCGCATCCTGCAACGCCGGAACAGATCCGCGATTACGGAAGCCCCGCCTGACGCAGGATTCTTTCTAACCGCGGATCCGAGCGAAGACGGTCCAGCTTCGGGTCCACCCCAAGAAAATTCACCAGCCAGCTGTGTTTCTCATAAGCGCTGCCGATCTCAGCGATGGCGCGTTCGTCCTCTCCCAGCCCCGCATCGAGAATGGCCATGGCCCAGGGTGACACATAAGATCGTTTGGCGGTCTCATTCAGCTGCCGCTGAATCCGCAGCGCGGCTTCCCGGTCGCCGGCGATGGCGTAAACCCGGCCGAGCGACGCGAGCGGCTCCGGAATTTTCCCCTCCAGTTCCACCGAGCGCTTCAGCTCCGCAATCGACTGCCGGAGGTCGCCCTTCTGCTCATAAACCCAGCCCAGTAACTCATGGCCCCACCAGGCGCCGGGATTCTGCCGCAGCGCAGCCTGGAGTTCTTCGCTCGCCTCGTCATACCGCCGCGCATAATAGAGGCTCTGCGCGAGCGTCAGGTGGTGCTGCAGATCGAAAGGACTCAGTTCGATCGCCCGGTGGTGTTCCGCGAAGCTCTGATCGAAGCGCTTCTGCGTGGCCAGAAACCAGCCATAGTAATCGTGGGCATCATCCAGGTTGGAGTTCAGTTCGATGGCGCGCCGGAACTCCTTCTCTGCCGCCGCCTGGTCGTAGTCATACCAGAAATGGACGGTGCCCATCAGCATGTGGGCCTCGCTCAGCGTAGGGTCCAGATCCAGTGCTTTCTGGATGGCCGACCTCGCTTTCGGTACCGTATCGGCCGGCGAGAGCACCCAGTCGTAAAGAATCTCATAGGTGTCAGCGAGACCGATGTAGGCCGGCACATAATTCGGATCGAGCGCAATTGCCTGCTCAAAGTGGCCCATCGCCTGATTCTCGGCCGCGCTGGAGAGTTGCCTCATCTCAAACAGTCCCTGCAGGTAATCGCTGTATGCGACCTTGTTCCGGGTAGTGCGACCGGACCCCGCCAACTGCGCGGCGCTGACGGTTCCTTCGGTCAGAGACTCGCGCAGCTTTCGCGTCACCTCAGCCGCGATCTCCTCTTCGAGATCGAGCGCATCCTCAACGCGGCGGCGGTACCGGCCTCGCCAAACTTCCTCGCCGTTGGTGGCGTTCACGAGGTCGGCATCCACAACCAGCATGCCCGCGCGCTGGTAGATCCGCCCCTGAATGATGGCCGCCACCTTCAATTCCCTGCCCGCCGCGCGCGGATCGCGTCCCTTGAAACTGGCCGTGGTCCCCGAGGCCATCACGCGAAGCGACCGCAATTCGGAGAGGCTGCCGATGAGGCTCTCGGCCAGACCATCGCCAAGATACTCGATCGAGGGTTCGTGATCTTCGTTGACAAAAGGGAGCACCGCGACCGAATCCAGCCGGGGAATGGGGGCGGAACGCGGGGCTCTGGGTATGGCCGCCCAGATGGCTGTTCCGAGAAGCGAGACCGCGAGCAGGCCTGCGACCACCCATTTCCATCGCCGGTCCGCCGGGGGTGGCTCCATAACTAACTGGTCCTCAGTTAACAGTTCGGCGACTGGCTGTTCGACGATCGGGATTACGGCTGGCGGCTGAGCAGACTCGGGCGAAATCTCATCGACCGGAGCAATGAACCGATAGCCCCGCTTCGGCAGGGTCTCGATAAAGCGGGGATTTTCCGCCGAGTCGGAAAGCGCCTGACGGAGTTTTCGCACGGCGGTATTGAGCGCGAGGTCGAAATCTACATAGGTGTCGGGCCACAGGTGCGCCCGAAGTTCCTCACGACTAACGATCTGGTTCGGGCGCTCCACCAGATAACAGAGCGTTTGTAAAGTCTGGTCCTGGAGTTTAATCGGGATGCCCCTCCGCGACAGTTCACCCCTGTCCGGCTGAAGGGTGAACAGACCGAATTTGAAGGTTTTCGACGCCATAGGGGACTGGAACTCACAAATCGACTGGACCGTTTCACCTTACCATCTGACGGATTGCGAGATCATACCTGGCTCCATCCTGCTAAATCCAAAGAACTTGCCAGATCAGATACGCTCCATTGGTATTTCGCGCCAGAGGTGACTATTGTGTTGATCGGGACATATAGTCCAAAAGGAGAAAAACGAGATGACACAGTTTCTGACCACCGGTTCCCTGGCTTTTCTGATGATTTTGACCACGGGTTGCAGCCAGACACAGCAGCAATCCACCGCTGCCCACGACGCCGATGTTAAGGCCATCGCGGCGGACATGCTTCGCTGGCAAAGCGATTTCAACAGCCGGGATGTGGCGAAGGCGCTCACCCACTACGCCGACGACGCGATTGTCGTAGTCCCGGGCGCTCCGGCCGCGAGCAACGCCGATTCCCGCAAGGCACTCATTCAGGAAATGATGTCCGATCCGGCGCTGCACATGACGTCGACCGAGTGCCCGCGCATCGAGGTGGCTGCCTCGGGGGATTACGGATACGCCCATTGCACCTACGCAATGACCGTGACGAACCCGGTTACGAAGAATCCCATCGATGATCGTGGAACGGTTGTGGACATTTACAAGAAGCAGACGGATGGCACGTGGAAATCGATTTCCGATGTTGCCAGCTCCGAGGTTCCCCCGGCGGCACCGCCCCCCTCGGCTTCCGCGAAGAAGTAGAGTGTGGCAGTAAGTAAAAAGTTAGCCGGCTGGCGACGGCATTCGGCGGCCGCCTATCTCACCGCCGTGTTGCCGTCGCGCCGTCTGTAGCCCGAACTACGGCGCCCCGTCGATACGCGTCTCCGCGCAGTGATTCAACGTGGGAAACAGATGCCTGCGATGTCCGCGTGGGCTCGGCGGGAAGGGGCTGGTCTCGCGTGTCTTGTTATACAATGAGGCCTCATGCTGAACGCGCCTCGTTGCGCCATCGTCCTCGGTTCACTGATCTGCGCGTGCGTCCTTCTGGGCGAGCAGGCGCCCGCACCGCCAATCGCGGAGGTAACCACCAAAGACGCGCCCGTCACATTCAGTGCCAGAGTGAACCTGATCCCGGTTCCCGTGGTTGTTCGCGACAGCCACGGGCGTGCGGTAGGCAACCTGGGCGCGGGCGACTTCCAGCTTTTCGACAACGAAAAGCTGCAAATGATTTCCAAATTCTCAGTGGAAAAACTGGGGATTGACGCGGCCTCGCCGGGCCAGCCGGGCAAACCGGCAGTAAGCGGTGAAATCCGGTTGGATGCGAACCCCGACGGCGCGCCCACCCGCTTCGTTGCCTACGTGTTTGACGACTTGCATATGAGCCCTGCCGATCTTGTCTATTCGCGAGACGCGGTCAGGCGCCGGATCGATTCTGCCCCCTCCGCGTCGGAGCGTACGGCGATTTATACGATCTCGGGAAAGCCGATGCAGGACTTCACCAGCGACAGGGAGAAACTGCACAGCGCGCTTGCAGTCATCAACACTTCCCACGCCAGCTCCACGAAGGCCATTCAGAACCATTCGTGCCCGCCCATGACTTTTTACGTAGCCGAGCAGATCTATGACCATAGCGACAGCGCGGCACTGGCGCTTGTAGCCCAAAATGTGATGGCCTGCCTGAAACTGGAGCCCGGAGATTATTCCAAGGCTCTCACGATAGCGGGAATGGCCGCGAGGGAGACATTCCTCCAGAACAACCTGGATACCCAGGACTCTCTTGAAACGCTTCACAATGTCGTCGGCAAGCTGGCTAAGATGGCCGGGCAGCGTACGATTGTGCTGATCTCATCGGGACTGCTGGTGCCGGACGATCGTCGCCAGCAGGAGTCGGCACTCTTCGAGCAGGCGATTCGCTCGAATGTCATCATCAGCGCGCTCGATGCGCGTGGACTCTATATACCGGGTTTTGTCGATGACGAGCCCAATTACGGTACGTACACCTTGCAGGAACAGATTATTCAGGGCGAGGAGTTGGGAGCTCTTGCCGACGCCACTGGCGGCAAGTTTTTCCACAACTCGAACGATTACGATGACGGCATTGCCCGCACTGCTTCCGCACCGGAATATCTGTATGTTCTCGCCTTCTCTCCGCTCGATCTCAAACTGGACGGCAAATACCACAACCTCAAAGTCACTCTGAAAACAGCCAGAGGGATGGATCTCCAGGTCCGCAAAGGCTACTACGCACCCAGCTATGCGGCTAATCCCGCGGAACAGGCAAAACGCGAGATCGAAGAAGCGTTCTTCTCTCGCGATGAGGTGCGCGATCTGCCTGCTGTACTAAAAACGCAGTATTTCAAGACCGGGGATAGCGACGCCACGCTGTCGACCGTGGCGAATGTGGATGTGAAAAAGCTCAATTTCCGAAAGGAAGACGGGCGCAATCTCGATAACCTTACGGTGGTCACCGGGCTCTTTGATGACGACGGAAACTACGTCAGCGGAGTGCAGAAAATCGTCGAATTGCGGCTGCTTGACGACACGCTCGAGAAACGCGTTGGATCCGGTATCGCGGTGAGGAGCAGTTTCAACGTGCATACCGGCAGATATATGGTGCGTATGGTGGTGAGGGATTCCGAAGGCCAGTTGATGGCGGAGCAAAGCACCCTGGTCGAAATTCCCTGAAGCCGATGGCAACAAGCACAATGGCGGGAATTGCGGATAAGCTGAAGCTTCTCCCACTGCTCTGCGTGGGCTTGTTCCCGGCGCACGCACAGGACGCCGCGCCCGTCCTTACGCTGCATTCCGAAACCCGCGTTGTCCTCGTGGATGCGGTCGCCGTTGATAAGAAAGGCAAGTTCATCCGCGATCTCGCTCAGGGCGATTTCAGGATCTGGGAGGACGGCAAAGAACAGAAGATCGGCAACTTTTCGCTCGAAAGCTCAGGTGTCAATACCGAGCGCCCGGGCAAGCACTACATCGCCATGTTCTTCGATACATCGGCCAGGCAGGCGAGTCAGATCGCTGCTCGCCAGGAAGCTGCGCGCTTCGTGGATGGCTTTGCGAGCCCCGATCGCTACATGGCGGTCACCAGCTATAACCCACATGGCGGATTAGACGTTGCTCAGAATTTCACCGCGGATCGGGATCAATTGAAGAAGGCCCTGGGCCGCGCGTCGGCGAGTTCCGGCACCGGATTCCCCGCCCTGTCGGGCTCACTCGCGGCCAGGATCGCGCGAGACGGGGAAGCTGCCGCTCGCGCGGTTGACATCAATGCCTACCGCAACCTCTTGTCTTCCCTCCGCAACCTGGCCAGTTCGCTGGCGCCGATTCGCGGACGGAAAGCTCTGATCTTTTTCACCGACGGCACACCGCTTCCCAGTGAGTTCGGGGCGGACATCCAACTGACCATCAACGCCGCAAACAAAGCGAACGTGGCCATCTATTCAGTTGGTCCTCCTCCCGCGGGCGGCGGTTTCTCCCCGGATCAGAACATATCCCGCAGCCTCTCCGACGGCACCGGGGGTCTTGCTCTGTTCACCAACGATCTTGCCAATGGTCTTGGGGACATCGCGCGGGAGCAGGAGGAATACTACCTGCTCAGCTACACTCCGGCGGTCGAGTCACCGGAGGATTCGTGCCACGAACTCAAAGTGAAGGTGGATCGCGCTGGCCTTGAAGTGCGCGCGCGCAAGAGCTACTGCACATCGAAGCCGGCAGACCTGCTTTCAGGAAAGCCGGTTGGCAAAGATCTCGAAGCACGCGCCGCGAGCGCCGCATCGGGCAACATGAGCGCGAAGATGCAACTGCCCTGGTTCTATTCGGCGCCGAACGTCGCGAGCGTCCATCTCGCCATGGACATTGTTCCCTCCGCTATGAAATTCCAGAAGGGAAAGGGCAAGTTCCAGGGCGAACTCGATCTCGCCGGCGTCGCTTACAGGCCTGACGGAACCGTCGCCGCCCGCGTCAGCGATGCGCTAAACGTGGAGTTCGAATCCCAACAGCAGGTGGACGCTTTTCTGAAAACGCCATACCATTACCAGAACCAGTTCTATACCGCGCCGGGCCAGTATGTCTTTCGCGTGGCCTTCAGCTCCGATAGTTCGGAAGCGCGTGGCTTCGGCAAGGTTGAGATGCCCCTCGTAATCCCCCCCTGGAACGGTCAGACCTTTTCAATCAGCGGACTCGCGCTCAGCCACGATGTCCATCCGGAAGCCGATCTGGCGGCTGGCCTCGACGCGTCCTTGCTCGAAGGTCCGAGGCCACTCGTATCGAGAGGAGCCGAGGCGGTTCCCACCGGCACCGCCCATTTTCATTCGGGCGAACCAGCTTATGTTTATTTCGAAGCGTATGAACCTTTGCTGATGTCCGCCACTCCGGATTCACCCCTGCCGGGGGTTGGCATACGCATTCGCGTGCTCGATCGGGCCACTGGCGCGCCGAAACAGGATACGGGAGTCAAAATGGCCGGCATTTATGAACGGCCCGGCAATCTCACAATCCCGATCATTTCCCAGCTTCCCATCGCCAGTCTGCCACCCGGAGCGTACAGGCTGGAGGTCGGCGTTTCGCGCGACACCGGTGATCCGGTCGTCCGCACGATCGACTTCGATATCAACTGAGCTGGGTATTAATGAGGGGAAACGAAGCCGGTCCTCTGTATTTACGCGGCGTGCCGGACGTGAGAATCGAGGGAGACCACGTGGGCGTGTTTCCCTGAGAAGGCGGCGTCCAGTTCGGCGATCCGGCCATCCGGGAAGGTCCAGTGACGGTGCCTAAGTCGCAATTCCACGGTGTCGTCGCAATCTCGCATCGCCACCCTCATTCGGTTTCGGCTAGCGGCCAACAGCAGTCCTTCTGTCAGAGCCCCGTCTTGATCACGAAGAATAATGTACATGTCAGGTCCCTCATGCACTCACAGTAACCCCAGGCGTTCTTCCAGTACAGTTGTCTAAAGTTAACGTCGGGGCCACCGGCGTGTTAATCTTCACAACTGCAACGCCACCGTCACAGAAAGGGTGCCGCAGAAGAAGACTCGGTCATTTCATCGGAGAAATGAAGCCTGCCGGAACAATCGGGCTTCCGCCTGAATCGCGGGGTCCGATGCCGTGCGGCTACCCTGCTTACCCGGCGCTTCATTGTCGCGCCCGCCGGGCCGCCATACTGCTGACCAACCACCCGCTATCCTTGTCGCGATGGCAGCTAAGACACGCGTTGGGACTGTCGGACTCGCCAAAACGGGCAGTCATCTCCGCATCCGGAATTTCGTCGATCTGGTGGGACCGCGCCTCGAACATCAGCGAGTGCATATTTCGTGGCATGTGGCACGTCACACAGCGGCTGGCTTCCGTCCCCGGCGCATGCCGCGTATGCCGCTCCGGATGATCGCGCAGCGATTGGTGGCACTGCACGCACATCTCATCTGAATCGGTCGCGAACCGGAGGGATTTCTGATTCCCCGCCGGATCGTCCGCGTGAGGACTGTGGCATGAGACGCACGTAGCCCCGCCTTCGAGGAAGCAGCGTGTTCGCTCCAGAGCTTCGCCGATAAATGTCGTCGCGCGGAAGCGCCCGTCCGCGTAAAACATACTGTGGTTGTAATTCGAAAGCAGATGGCTGCCGTAAGCGCGATAGAAGGTCCCGGTTTGCGAATAATTCACCGCGCCAGTCGCGTCCGGATCGTGAGCCAGCGATTGCTTGTGGCACTGTCCGCAGATGGCCACCGATTGCGCGGCGGAAATCTTCCGAAAGTTCACCGGAGTACTGCCCGCCCCTGACGCCGCGGGAGGCTTGGCCTGCGCCGCACCGTTCATGGCGTTCACGTGTTCCTGCGAAGGGCCGTGACACATTTCGCAATCGATGCCACCTTCGCGAATCCGCGCCGTGGCCGGTGTTGCCCCCGCGTAACTCAGCTGGCTCGTATGGCACGGCGCGCAATCGCGCTGATAAAGCGCGCCGTCAGGCGTGCCCTGAAAGTGCCTGATATCGGAGCGCGCGGAACTGCCATCCACCAGCTTCCAATAGTTGACCCATGCGCCTTCCGGCTTGCTGTACTGAATCGGCAGCACCACCAGCCCCCCATCGGGGAGCAGTGAAGCGTACGCCTGCTGCCATTTCGACCCGATCAGCGCGTCCACCCGATAGCGCGTCCACTGGTCCGAATCCCCCTTGCGCAGTTCGATGAAGCGCTGGTCGTTTTCGGCGATGGCGCGCGCGCTGCCTCCGAGCACCTCTTCTCCCGAGAAGCGGCCCATCACGTCGCCCGCCGAATAGGGACGAAACATTTTCGACATGCCCGTGGCTTGCCAACTTTTGAATCTGTCCTCATGACAAGGGCGGCACGTGGTCGAGCCGGCATAGGGACCGGGCGGCGGCCCCGCTGGAGCGGGCGCCGCTGTCGGAACGCGCCAGCGCTGAGAAGCGGCAAACTCCGCAAACGTCTGAGATCGTGTCTTCGCAGCGTAGACCTGTTGCAGCCGCCGCTGCGCGGTTTCCGCGAACGCGCCGCCGGCTCTCATCACTTCGGCAAAACAGGGCGCCGCCGCATCCGGATCCTTGTTCGCGTACCGCTCGATGCCGAGCGTATAGAGCGCCACGTAATCGGTGGGCTTCAAACGCAGCGCATCCAGCAGCCATTGTTCGGCGTCCGCGAAACGGCCTTCCTCCACCGCCATCCGGCCCAGAGCGAAATCCACTTGATTTCGCAGCTCGTCCCGCATCTGCGGCCACGCATCGGGCTGAATTGTCGTGGGCGCCAGCGCATTTTCCAGGTACCGCAGCGCCTGCCGGCCACTCGTCTCGGCTAGCTGATGCTGGCCGTGCTGCGACGCCAGGTCGGTGATCATAGCCAGCAAAAGCGGATTCTCCGGCAGCAGTCGCAGGGCGCGTTTGCCCCACTCGATCGCCGCATCGTCGTCTCCGAGCGCCGCCGAAGCGCGGGCCGCCGTCTCATAAGCCTCGCGGAGCAACACCGAGCGCGGGTATCGTTCCACAAAGGTCACTGCCCGCTGCCTTGCCTGCGCCGGATCCGCCGCCTCGCCCAGTTGTTGAAAAAGGCTGCGCTCCCGCGCGTCCTGAATTTCGTCGAAAATAGAAATCGTCCGGCCCCGCAGATTCGGACCGCTCTCCGTATCGATCAGTTGAGCCGTAGCCAGAGAAGCCAGCACGGGCAATAGCCACAATGGACTAAGTTTTCGGTGGTGCATTTCGGACTGAAAGCATTCTACCTGATCCGCGGCACTCAGTACCTGATCAAGGAGCCGGAAAACAGGGGCCTGATCGGCGTGAATCGGCGTGAATCGGTGGCCATTTCGTTCTTCACCTCTTGATCTCCACCTCCCGGGTATTGTCTTCCGTGTCGACTTCAGGCAGCAGATTCTCCGGATCGATTCCGGCGCGGCTGGGCTTGCCCGGCACCGTCAGCGTGATAGTCTGCTCGCTGGAACGCACACGATGCAGCGTCATGTAAGGCCGACCCTCGCCATAGACTCCGATCTGCACCCAGTCATTCATCGGCGCCTCAGTCTGTGCGCCTGCTCCGTCGACCACAAGCTTGCGTGCCCTCACATCAAGCGTCACCTGCCAGCTATCTCCGGATACCTGCTTCGCCGTAGCGCTGCGCGTCGCAAATTCCCAGATCGTTTTCTTTTCGAAAAGATCTCGCAACAGCTCCTGGTATTCACCAGGCGTCACGGCCTGCAACTCCCGATACAAATCCAGCGAGGTGGCAAGACGAGTCGCGCCGGAGCCATACTTTTTCAGCAGATTACGCAGTGCATCGTCTACTCTGTCCTTGCCGATATATTCGTGCATTGCATACAGCGCGAACGGACCCCTGCGCGCGAACGAGAAGGAGTCTGTCGCCCGAAGCAAAGGTGCCACCGCGCGGCTGCGTGGCGCGTCCGATCCGTCGTGCAATGAGTGCAGATATCCGCGCAGACGCTCTGGCCCGACCGTCTCCTCCACAACCCGCATCGCTGAGTATGTCTCCAGGCTGACGCCCAGCAAACCCGACCCCTCCACGTCCGCGGGCACAACCTGCATCCCCCACCACCCACGCGCTGTGGCGTGGGCGATAACTGTGAACACGGCATCGGGTTCTTCAGACGCATTCCCCGGACTCAGGAGGGAGAACCCTTCGCCGTATTCGATGGTCGCTGCTTCCGTACCTACTCCCATCCCACGAAGTGGATCCTCTATCAGCCTGATATGGCTGTATGGGTAAGGACCAAAAACCCGCGTGTGGTGATCCAGCGAGGCACGTACGCTCGCCACCATCCGATCCAGATTCGCTCCGTGTTTCGGATCGTGATAGATCTGAATCGCGACGGGTCTGCCTGAACTGTTCGCCGGATTCCACTGTTCTTCGCGAACAGCATATCTGGCGGAAAACACACCATATTCATTGTTGGTGGGCGCATCCGTAACGTAGTGGAAGTAGTTCCGCCCGCCTGCCGTCCACTTGCTACGAAGCAGACCCGGCGCCACCGCGACCTGATCCCCGCTTGTCCCCACGATCGCATCAAACATGATCGGCTCGCCACCCACCCTGATCAGGCGCGCCCTCGCGTCCTCTAGGCGTGGAACGGCGGGCCGTCGAGCGAGTCCGTACTTCCTGCGCATCCCTGCAGCATCGATTTCACGATTTTGCTGGTAACCGATCGCTGGCAACCAGGCCTGATTCGTGAAGTGGCTGCCGTTCCGGACGATGAAAGCGTCGGCTCCGTTATTGCCGAAGCCGCGCGGCGCAGACCGGACCACGAAGCTGAGATGCAGCGATTCGCCAGGCTGGATGGGCTCCCCCAGCGCATAGATGCGATAGCCGAGGTCATCATCCACGAGAACTGTCGAGGCGGGCCTGTCGAAAGACACAGCTCCGGTTTCAACAGCCGCGACGGTCGTCAAATGGATGGAATCGATCGACGTGGAACTGGTGTTGGCGAGGACATAGGTGCCCCGAATCTCCGCCTTCCCCTCCCCGGGATAGATCTCAATGCGAAGGCTGGTGCTCACGAGAGTTGGGTTCGCAACGTCCGCATATTTTCCGTACCGCCGCTCGTATTCCGCGCGCCGCGCCGTCTCCTCGGAGGAACTGCGGTAGTGGTTCAGCACGTTCGTGTTGTAGAAGGCGAAACCGCCCAGCGCGAGAATCAGCGCCAGAGCCGTGGCTGCGACGACGGCTGTCCCACGAGTCAAACTCCCCCGGGCCAACCGCAAGCGAGACCCGATTCCGCGCTCTCCCCCGCGCGCCCACAGTAGCCTGCCGACCACTGCCAGCAACATCCCCCACGCGATCCAGTAGAGCTTGAACCACAACCACGGCTGCAAGGTCGCGCCGAAACCGCGCATGTCCGAGTATGTCCAGCGCGGACCGGACCCATAAATCAGGAGATGGTGTTCCAGCCCGACAGCCGACGGAAAAACGAGGACAGCGTAGGCGATGATCGACACAAGGTAACCGGCGTGCTTCTGATTCACCGCTACGTGCACGACGAAGACGAGCATTGCAAAAAGCAGGTATTCGACGAGCTGTAGTCCGAAGAGGATCCGCAGATACAACCCGATCTCGAAATGAAAATATCCCAGTCGAATTTGACCGAGCACTCCCACCAGCGTCAGATACGCCATAAACGCGACCAGAACGAGGGTGAGCGCCAAAAACTTACCAAGGAAGAAAGCCCACTCAGGAATCGGGGCCGCGTCATACATGTCGTTGATCCCTGCGTCTCGTTCCCGCCAAACGAGTTGACCTGCATAAAGCACGATGAGAAGCGGTACCAGCACCCAGGGAAACCGTGGATTGTCGGCAACCGGCGCGGCCAGAAGGGCCAGAATCTGAGCCGTTCCGGGAAGCACCGAAACTCCTCTTACACCTAAGATCGCGGGCATCAGAAGAACCGCGATCACGGCGATCGCCAGAGCAACCGGACCGGCCGCACTCTTCGCGATTACGCCCAGTTCAGCCGCGGCGATTGCCCACGTCTGGCGCGCGTGGGTGCCGAAGTCAAACTTCCGTCTGAGAGGAGGGGCGGGATTACTGCGCATTACTGTGCACGTTGACGGAAGCGAAACCAGGAGTGGGTGAACGCGAGTATCGCGGAAGCGATGGCGATCCAGAGCAACCGATTCGCCACTATCGAGGCGTCCAGTGCAACCAGAACGGTGTTTTTCTCGAGCGGGGTCAGACTATCGGACATGACGTTCAGGATAGTGGCGCGGCATGTTGGATCCAGCAACTGGACGAGAGCGGGCATTCGCAGGACGTTCAGAACCATGGCTCCCGTTACGCCGAGCGCCACGAAAAAGAGCACGGTCCCCAGGTAACTGAGGATGGTTCGTCGTTTCAGCGCGGCCACGGAGAACTGAACCGCGCCAAAGAGAAAGGCAGTCGGCAAAGCCAACACGCCGTAAGAACTGAGATACCCACCGGGGCGAAAAGGACCGACAAGCCGCGGCTCCAGGCCCGGCAGGTAGACGGCGGCGAGGGTTCCCAGTGGCACGGCGAGCAGGATCAGGGCATTGAGCAGAAACGCGGCAAGAAAACGTCCCGCAAGGTAGTCGGCCTTGCTGATGGGAGCGGTGTAAACGAGCGGGTACATCCGGGTCTCTGCGTCTCGCGCCCCCGCACTGCCGGCCACCGCGGGGGCAATCAGAATCCAGAGCAGACTGGTGAGGACAGTATCCTGGGCGATGCTGAAAGGAGAATTGACGACGCCCTCTCCCCCACCGGCAGTCCGGATGAGCAGAAAAGCGAACGCAAACAGCGCCCCAAAATACAGCCACGTGCGGACGCGGCCCGCCTGATAAACGAACTCAAAGCGCACGATCTCCCGGAACTTCACCGTCGTTCCTCCAGCTCCGGGAACTCGCGTCGCCGTCCGATGCGTCCCGCCAAAGCGCTGAAGTAAACGTCTTCGAGGTCCGGGATCGCAGCCTCAAAGCCCGCGCCTGGTTTCGCCTCGCAATAGATATGCGCGATTGTGCGTCCGGCGTAGAGTTTGGTTGAGATCACCGCGTGCTGTCGTTCCAGGTCTGCCAGAACTTCCCGCGAAACTTCGCAGCTCCAGATGCGGCCCCGAAGGTCCTCCATCGCCCGCGGGGGGGCGGCCTCAAGCAGAATCTCCCCTTTGTCGATGATGGCCATTCTGGTGCACAGTTCACTCACGTCCTCCACGATGTGCGTGGAAAGGAGAACGACGCTGTTCTCGCCGAGCGCGCTCAACAGGTTCAGGAATCGCACGCGTTCGGCCGGATCGAGACCCGCCGTCGGCTCATCCACGATCATCAGTTTCGGATCGCCCAGCAGTGCCACCGCTACACCGAACCGCTGCCGCATGCCTCCGGAGTAGCCCCCGAGTTTCTGTTGGCGGACGTCCCAGAGGTTCGTTTGCCGAAGCAGCCCCTCTACAACCTCTTTGCGCGCCCCACGCCCGACGATGCCCTTCAGGATGGCAAAGTGCTCCAGCAGGTCCTCGGCGTTCACTTTCGGATAGACACCAAATTCCTGCGGCAGATACCCAAGCGTCTGACGGATCTCGTCTTTCTGATTCAGGACGTCAATCCCGTCGAGCGTCACACTGCCGCTGTCCGGATCCTGCAACGTGGCCAGAACGCGCATCAGAGTTGACTTGCCCGCGCCATTGGGACCGAGCAGGCCGTACAGTCCCTTGGGAATCGTAAGGGTAACGTCCCTCAGTGCCCGCACGCCATTGGGATAGGCTTTGGATACATCGCGAATCTGTAGTTCCATGCTTTAGTTGTGCGTGCGTGTTGTCAGGCGTGTGAACGTTTACTTCTTCTTGACAGTGTACGGCTTCGCATGCCTCACTGAGCTGCCCAAAATAACTTTATACCAAAAAGTTCTCTGCGTCAACGCGAAGGTCAAAAACCTGAGCTTCGCCTTCGGGCCAAGGGACCTGAAACAAAGGCCCCGATCGGCGTCCATCTGCGTGCATCGGCGGCTATTTAGGTTTTTCCCTATCCTGCCGATCGCCGTGTTTGGTGACGGAGGCCCACTACATCTTCCAGCTTGCGCTTTGTGTACGATTCCGTATAAACTGCACATTAGAAATTCGTAAGGGAACGAATTGCGGCGAAGTGAGGGTGAATGGCCAGACCTTTCCGGGAGAACCTTGCCCTGGGCGGGGGGTATACTCTTGTCCTGGGTCTATTGATCTGCTCCACTATTGAAGCCTACCGGTTGCAGCGCACGCTGTCGATGCGGGAAGCCGCTGTTTATCAGAGCCATATTGAACGGGAAAATGCGCTGTCGGAGCTGCGCGACCTCATGTGGCTGGGGGCAACCTATGCCCGGGAGTATCTGATCGACGGCGACGCCGTGCGATTTCGTTCACAGATAGCGGAAATCACACAGAAGGGGAAAGTGAGCGCGGCACTGCTGCGCCCCGAAGCCGCGCACAGTTTTTTCGTCTATACGGAGGCTTGGTCGAAGCTCGCCGCCGCCAGTCCGGGTGGCCGCGAATTGACCATGAGCCTGATAGAAAAAGAGCTGCTGCCGCTCCGGCTCGGCGTTCTGGAAACGCTGGAACAGACGAAGGCCGACATTCAGAACGAACTTCGCTCGGCTGAGGGAGATCTGGCGAAAACGCAGCTCGCCATCGTTTGGCAGCTTTTCATTGTCCTGGGCAGTTCCCTGCTCGCGGGTCTTGCTATCGCGGGCGTGACGATGCGTTATGTCCGTAACTGGCAGTTGGAACGAACGGAACATGCCGTCGAAATGGCCCATCTTTCCGCGCGCCTCCAGGATGTTCAGGAAGAGGAGCGGAAATCTCTGGCTCACGAACTGCACGATGAGGTGGGCCAGACTTTGACTGCGCTGCGAATGGAGATTTCACCGGCGCTTGCCGCCAGCCAGAATCCGGCGGTGCGCGAGCGCCTCCGACATTCGTACGCTCTGGCGGAGCGGGCTTTGCAGACGGTCCGTCACATCTCGCTGATGCTCCGGCCTTCCCTGCTGGACGATCTTGGACTGGACGCGGCGCTCGAATGGCATCTGAAGGAATTCTCGCGCCGAAGCGGCATTCAGACCGAATATCTCAGCGATGAAGGCATGATGGAGCTTTCCGATGAAACGCGAACGTGCATCTACCGGGTGGCGCAGGAAGCCCTGAACAACTGCGAGAAGTATTCGCGCGCGCTGAAAGTGCGGGTGGTGGTGCGGAGTTCGGAAGATTCGATCATGGTGGAAATCAGCGACAACGGAATCGGGTTCCATCTCAACTCGCGCGGCATGCCGGCCGGTGGCACCGGATTGCTGGGCATACGCGAACGCGTATCGCGCCTCGGCGGAGCGGCACTCGTCGACACCAGTCCCGGCGGTGGGGGAACACGTGTACTGGCGACGCTTCCTCTGACCGCCACAGAGCGCAAAAGGGAAAGCGCCTCGGTCGCGTGATGACTACAGTGCTGGTAGTGGACGATCACGCGCTGGTGCGGCACGGCATCCGCCGCATTGTGGAAAGCCACGGCGAATTTGAAGTGGTGGCAGAGGCGGGGTCGGGCATCGCGGCGATAGAGGAGGCCCGGCGACACCAGCCTGCGTTAGTGATTATGGATGTCGGGATGAAGGGACTGAGCGGGTTGGCGGTACTCGGGCAAATTCGCCAGTGTTCCCGGGAGACGCGCGCGATTATTGTGACAATGCACGCCGACGAGCGCTATGTGTACCGGGCCGTGCGCGAGGGGGCGCGCGGCTATGTGCTGAAAGATTCGGTGGAGGAGGATCTTATTCAGGCCCTGCTCACAGTGCTTGGCGGAGGACGCTATTTCAGTCCGGCGGTCCGTCGCTTCGCCGATCCGGTGACCAGCGCTGAGCGCGACCGGATGCCCGACGATCCGTACGAGTTGCTGACTCAGAGGGAACGGGAACTGTATCACTTACTTGCCGAAGGCGACAGCAATAAAGACATTGCGAAGGCTCTGGGTCTCAGCCTGCACACGGTGGAAACACACCGCGCGCGGATCATGGAGAAACTCGGTCTGCATACAGCGGCGGAACTGGTGATCAGCGCAGTGCGGCGTGGGCTGGTTGCGTAACCGTGGCTGAGTCGGGTGTTGTGAAGACGCCCGAGGGACAATCGGCGCGCTGATAGCCATCCTTCCAGATCAGCAGTTGCCCTGGCTCGCGATGCAGCACGATGCTGACGGCGAGATTGCCCACCAGCGATGCATACGGGAAACACTCGATGGATACGGGTGTATGGCCTTCGCGGACCAGGCGCAGCACCGTCTCACTCGCTGCGGCGCGGGCAAGATACTGAGGGCGTTTAACGAACCAGAGATACACGCAATGGTGAGCGATCAGCACCGCGGCCACAGCGGGTGCGGCAAAGCGTGACCGGGTCTGCATGCGATCGCGGAAACTGACGAAAGCGACGCCGACCAGCAATGCGAGCCCGGCACTGGGCAGATATGTGTGGCGGCTGGGAATCCGCGGCATATAGGTGAGGAATGAAAACGGCAGCAGCGCTATGGAGATCCATACGCCGGCGGCCAGAAGCAATGTTCTGTAGCGGCGCCATTCGCCGGACATGGCGAGCCAGATCAGACTCAGCAAACCCCAGACCCAGAGGAGGCGGCCAAAACTATTCCGCCACGTGATCCAGAACGGCGCGTGGATGGAAAACGTCCCGTCATTGAGGTGCTGGTAGGTTTTGCCCGCGGTCAGAATTTCGTAGGTATAGATGACGGCGATCGCAGCGAAGGGTATGACGCCAGCCAGTTGAACCCGCCGCCTGGAGCCATCCCACCATGCGATGAGCGCGGCGAAGGGGACGAGGACGACGCCGGGCTCTTTCGAAAATATCGCCAGCAGGAAGAGGGCGAACGACGCCAGGTAAAGGCTCCAGCCGCCGGAAGGCCTGGCCATCCAGCGCGTCCAGACAAGCAGAAAACAGATTACAAAGAAAAACATGATGAGTTCATGCAGCGCGGCGTACCACATGACCGCCTCCTGATGACCCAGATAAACCGCGAAAAAAGCGGCGGTGGTGAACGAAATTCTCCAGCCGATTCGTTTCCACGAGCCCAGGGCGAAGAGCAGCCAGACGTTGAGCACGTGCAGGAGAAGTGTGGACGCATAGAGTACGGAGGGCGCGACACCGAGGAGGCTATCGGTCCACCAGGTGTAGAGGATCGATGTTGCCCGCGAACGGTAGAGGCGGTCGGAGGCGAGCGATGCCCAGCCGGAAGGTGGTCCCCACGTGCGCGATATGTCGATCTGCTGGTAGTCGTCGGCGATGAGGGGCTGGGAAAAGACGGGAACGTAGGGTAGAACCGCCAGCGTAGCGAGGGCGGTCAGAAGCAGAGCAATTCGCACCTGATCATTAAACGCCCGCGGGCGGCGTGAGGCAATACAGAATTTGCTGTATGGACGGCAACCCGCTTCAGGCATATCGTGGGATGCCGATGGTCTTTCCCTACAGCCTGAGCGTGTTCTTTCCCGCGTACAACGATGCTCCGTCTCTTCCGGAACTGATCCGTACAGCGTTTGAAGTGCTGGAGAAATATGTGGTGGATTATGAAGTCATCGTGGTCAACGATGGCAGCGAGGACGAAACGGCGGAGGTTTTGGCCGGCCTTCAGCGCGAGTTCGGGAAGCGGCTGCGGGTGGTGACCCACGCGAAAAATCGCGGATATGGAGGGGCGCTGCGGAGTGGCTTTGAAGCGGCAACCCGGGAGTTTGTTTTTTATACCGATGGCGACGGCCAGTACGATGTGCGGGAACTACCCAGGCTGCTGGAAGTGGCATTGCCGGATACCGGCCTGGTGAATGGTTTTAAGACAGGCCGGCAGGACCCCTGGCATCGTGTTGCGATCGGGCTGCTCTATAACAAGTTCGCGCGCCTGCTTTTCCGCGTAAGACTCCGCGACATCGATTGCGATTACCGGCTGGTGCGCCGTTCGCTGCTGACGCGCAGTCCGCTGACCTGCACCAGCGGTACGGTGTGCGTGGAACTGGTGAAGAAGCTGGAATCGAGCGGCATGCGGATCGCGGAAGTTCCCGTGTCCCACTATCCGCGCAGGCACGGAAGCTCGCAGTTTTTCCGGCCGGCTTCGCTGGGAGCGACATTTCTGCAGCTGTGCATACTCTATGTGCGTTTCGTTGCCCTGCGGGAGCCGCGGTGATTGCTGAACGCTGTCTTTCGATGTTCGATTTGCGGCCCGTGACGAAGAGAGCCGCGCCGGAAATCGCCCTGAATCTTGCGGCGATGCACGCCGCAGGGCAATATGTGCTGGGAGAGCAGGTCCAGCGATTCGAGACCGAACTGGCGGCAACATTCCATGCGGGGCACGCCGTAGGGGTGGGTAGCGGCACGGCCGCAATCGAGCTTTGCCTGCGGGAAGCGGGGATCGTTCGAGGCGAACAGGAGGTGATTGTACCGTCGTTCACTTCACTGTTTACGGCGCAGGCGGTGCTGGCGGCCGGAGCGCGGCTTCGGATCGCCGATGTAGACCCCGACACCCTGCTGTTGACGGCGGAAACAGTGCTGAAGGCATGGACGCCGCGAACCGCCGCCGTGCTGTGCGTTCACCTTTATGGCGAGGTCTGCGGCCTGGATGAGATCGCCGGCGTGTGCCGGGACCGGGGCGCGGTGCTGATCCAGGATGCCTGCCAGGCCCATGGCGCGACGTATCGCGGCAAACCACTGACCGCGCTCTCAACTTATACCGCATATAGTTTCTATCCGACGAAAAACCTCGGCGGCGTGGGCGACGGCGGGGCCGTAGTCACCGATTCCGCGCGAGTGGCGCGCCGAATCCGGCTGCTGCGCGATGGCGGACGCCGGGACGGGCAACTCGCGCGGGCCCCGGGCATAAACTCGCGGCTGGACGAGATACAGGCTTGCTATCTGCGCGCGTTTCTGCCGCATCTCGCCTACTGGAACGGGCACAGGCGGAGAATCGCGGGCGCGTACCGGCGCGCCGGAATCCGTCTCGTCGGAGCATCGGAAAACTCGGCGCATCATCTGTGCGTGACCCGATTCAGCCGGAGGGACAGCCTGCGGGCCGCGCTCGCGGCCGAAGGAATTCAGACGGCGGTCCATTATCCCTGCCCTCTGCATTCCCAGCCGGCGTTTCGCGGCAGATGGAGCAGCGCGGGGAGGCCTGTCATATCGGAATTGGCGGCGAGAGAAGTCATCTCTCTGCCCGGCGGACCACATATTACGGAACGTGACGCAGAGCAGATCGCGGAAAGAATCCGCATGAGGACCCGATGACGGCTGAAATACGGCAATGGTACAAGGGAAGGCGCGTGCTGGTCACCGGAGGTCTGGGATTTATCGGCAGCAATCTCGCGCTGGCACTGTGGCGGATGGGAGCCGTGGTGACGGTGGCGGATTCTTCCGAGCCCGGCTGCGGTGCGAACCCATTCAACGTTAAGCCGGCGGCGGAGGAGATTGCGATCGTCCAGGGAGATATCGCGGACGAAGAGCTGATGGCCCCGGTGCTTCAGCAAACAGACTTGATCTTTAATCTGGCGGGCGAAGTCAGCCACACCCACTCCATGCTGTTTCCGGAGCGGGACTTCCGCATCAACTCATCCGCGCAACTGCGCTTTCTGCAGGCGTGCGGCCGGCACGCATGGCAGCGAAGGGTGGTATACGCGAGCACGCGCCAGGTTTATGGAACGCCGGGAAGGCTTCCGGTTTCGGAAAAACATCAGGTTGCTCCTCTGGACTACAACGGGGTTCACAAGCATGCGGCGGAGCAGTACCATTTGATTCTCACGCGACTCGGCGAACTCGATGGGATGGTGCTTCGGCTCACCAACATTTATGGCCCGCGGATGGCAATCGGGCTTTCCTGTCAGGGGTTTCTGCCGCTGTTTTTCCAGCGCGCGATGGAGGGCGGCCAGCTCAGTGTCTTCGGCGACGGGGGGCAACTCCGGGACCCGATTTACGTGGACGATGCCTGCAACGCGTTGCTCCTGGCCGGCGCCGTTGTAAACCCGCCGTACCGGACGCTGAATATCGGGTCGAGCTCGGCGGTATTTTCGCTCAATGAAATTGCGGAGGAGATTTCACGCCAGGCGGTACTGCCGCATTTTCGCGTGCAGCCGTTTCCGGCGGCGAGACAGAAGATCGATATCGGAAGCTATGTCTCGAGTGACAGGCGCTCGACCGCCGTGCTGGGCTGGCGCGCGCGCGTCGATCTGGCCGAGGGAATCCGCCGCACCCTGACGTATTACGGAGAGCACTACCGGCACTATCGCGCCGGAATCGCCGGAGGTGCGTGTCCGTTGGGCCATCAAGCGCGGGCCGCGGTTGCGACTCCCGTATCATGATGAACCCCGCGGAATTTGAAAATATTGCACAGGCGGAGGATTCATTCTGGTGGTACCGGGGGATGCACGAAATCACTCTGCGGCTGCTGCAGCGTATGCTGCCGGCGCCGCCGGAGAGGATGCTCGAGGCCGGCTGCGGCACCGGTGCCTTTGCCCGGGAACTGACGAAGCAATTCCGTTGCGTGATCGATCTGGCGGATCTGGCGGAGGAGGGACTGGCTCGGGCACGCGGCAAGGGTCTGCGCCGTCTTCTGCGGGCGGACGTTCGGGCGCTGCCGCTTGCCGCGGAACAGTATGACTGTGTGCTCTCGCTCGATGTGCTGGTGCATCTGGAACGCGGCATGGAGCGGGCGGCATTCGCGGAAATGGCGCGTGTGCTCCGGCCGGGGGGCATGGTGATCATTCGGGTGGCCGCGCTCGATGTTCTGCGCAGCCGGCACTCGGTGTTTATTCACGAGAGGCGGCGATTTACGAAGGCGGAGTTGATCCGGATTGCCACCGAGCACGGGCTGAGCCCGATTCGATGCACTTATCTCAATTGCCTTCTGGCGCCGGTGGCGCTGTTCCGCTTCCGGATATGGGAACCGCTGCTCGGAAAATCCGCTGAGAGTGGAGTAAAGCCGATTTCGGGATGGCTGAATACGGCGCTGCGGTGTGTGCTGCGCCTGGAAGCCTATTGGGTTTGCAGGGGAGGAAATCTGCCGCTGGGGCAGACGCTGCTCTTGTTCGCGAGAAAACAAGGGCCTGATCGGCGTGCATCGGCGTGAATCGGCGGCTATCAAATGCGGAGCGCCGTCAGCAGCACCATCGAAATCACCAGATTCGCCCCCAACAGCACCAGGCCTGCTGTGCGCTCATTGTAGAGCCTGAACCACATATAAACTCCGCTTCCTCCCAGCGCAAACAGACCCAATGACGCAAACAGCACCGTCCAGCCCCAAAGGTTGCGCACGCCAGTCTGGTTGTGCAGGCCGTGGAAATGGTGGAGGCGATTCAGCACTCCCCAGACGCCGGTGTCGGACACGCGCAGGTGCGTTTTGCCGCTTCCCCGGTCGTAGGTAATCTGGGTGCCGCCACCGGCGCGTGTCAACGCAAATCGATACCCGCCGGCAACTGACGTGACATTTCCCATCTCGCCCGACAGCCCATTCTTCACCATCAGCTCATGAGCCAGCGGCCTTGCTTCAAGGTTCGGCGTTGCGATCACGTCGCTCTCCGTCACCACCGGCACGATGCGAATTTTGTGCGCCATCTGGACCGCGCTCACCGCGTACATCATGATCACCCAAAACAGCAGCAGGCCGAGAATCAGATGCGTGTGCCGCAGGAATTTGTAGATCATTTCTGCACCCAGTAGAAAATCGCGAAACTCACTGTGCCCGCCAGCAGCGACGCCTTCGTCCACCAGAACGGCCAGCGAGTCGTCAGGCCCAGCCAGAGGCCCGACAGCGCCATGACCATCAGGGACCAGATGGACAGCTCGATATACCAGGCCCACGCGCCTGTCGACCAATCCGACGCCGACTCCTGGATGGTGGTGGCATGGGCGTTGTCGATGAACCGCCAGATGCTGTTGCGCCGCGTTTCCACCTGCACGCGACTTTCGCCTTCGAGCAGCGTGGCGCGGACCAGGCCGTTCACGCTGTAGAAGTCGGCGACGAGTCTGTGTTTGGCGTCCCGGCTGAGGTTGGCTTTTCCGGCATGCGAAGGCTGCAACTGTTGGCGAATCATTTCGCCCACCTGTTGGTCGGAAGCCGAAGCTGGCGCGATGAAAGGGAGAGTTGCGACGACCGGCAACGTTCCCGCATGGAAAATATCCGGGGCTTCAGCGGTGACTACTATTCCGGCCAGCCCGAAGACACAGAGGATTGTGAAGTTCAGAAGCCCTGTGTACATGTGGATCTTTTTGATCCAGGTGTTCATGTCGGGTCAGTGTAACAGAGTGCAGCGCAGATTTGTCAGAGGGGCGCCGTCAGAGCGCGTCGGCGATTCTGAAGTAGGTATGGCGGCCTTCTCCGCTGCCCAGACCTATATAGGCGCGGAACCAGACTTTATTGCCCGACCAGATTGTCAGGCCCGTGCCGAAACTCTGGCGCAGCGTGCTGAAACTGAGATCGGTCACTCGGCCGGCCACTTCACCGGCATCGTAAAACGCCAGAATTCCAACAGGGCCCCACAGCCGCCTTTCATACTGCGTCTGAATCGTGAAAAGGTCGGGACCGCGAAAACGGTAGTCCTGAAAACCGCGAAGCGTCGCCACGTTGTTGATGTCCGAGCCTCCGATCGTGTCCATCAGGTAAAACGGCACGACATTCGCATCGGCGGCGGAAGCTGCGGCAAAACGCCCTCCGAGGTAGAACACGCTGTCATATTTCACCTGTTTGCGGACCGAACCGCCTGCGCCGCCATTCGGTTCTTTCTGCGACTCGGGATAAAATTTTTGCAGAACATCCATCGAAAATCTGCGCGTGGAGTACAATCCCGAACCCGCGTCCTGATAGAAGTCATATCCCACGCGGGAGGTCACCGTGGTCCGTGTCCACGAGCCCTTTGGCTGCAGGAAGACGTTGTAGTGGATGAAGCCGGGCTGGTTGACCAGACCTGGTGCCAGACCGGGCGCAGCGAAATCGCCCGCGACTTTCGTACTCAGGAACCCCAGCCCCCCACCAACGGCAAGCCATGATTGCAGTGGATTGAAGACGCTGATGCCGGCGGAGATGTCACGCTCGCGATAATCCCTGAGCGCCGCTCGGTCGGTGTTGGGACCAATCCCGTAATATGGCATCGTCGGCAGGCCTCGCGCGCGGGCGTAGATCTGGAACTGAAACGCGTCACGCGCAGTATTCCAGTCGCCACCCCAGCGGCGGTGATTGAAAGACGCCACGGCATTTCCGTACCAGAATTGGCGAAGGGAACTGCCGCCTTCCAAAGTGAAATTGCTGCCCGCCCAGTTGTGAATGTTGAGTGGCTGAACGAGCATGGCGCCGAGAGCGGTTCCTCCACCGGGAACGACCGTGGTCGGAATAGACAGGCGGACGGGATTGCCATCGTGGAAAAGGAATGTGGCGCAGGATCTGATCAGGGAGAAAAAGGGAGCGCCCGAACAGTCCTTCTTCAGGGTTTCGCCCTCTTTGTCCCACTCTCCCGCGCGAAGCGATGGCAGGGTGAAGGAGAGGAGAGCCAGAACCACAATGGTTCGTGTACTCACGGCTTCACCTGGCCGGCGCCCAGCGCCGCTGGCGGGTGAATCACATCCTGCAATTGGGCATGCAGGGCGGCGCCTTCACCCTGGGTCATCACCTGAGCGGCGGCGGTTGCCATAACCCCGGCGAGCGCCACCTGATGATCTGACATGGGCTGTGCGGCCTGGGCTTCGACTCGTTCGGAGAGATCGAGTTCGCGGCCCGCGATTGCAGCGCGGTGTTTGCCGCTGATATCCACTTCATTCGCGGCTCGCGGCGCATTGAGAGTGAGAACGCCCTCAAAGGTGTTCGCTGCGCGGTCGCGTTCTGTCAGGAACTGGTTTTTCCAGTTCGCGCCGAGAAAAACTTTGCGCGCAGTGGCGATGACGGAGGCATGATCGAAGACCGTATCGGAGACGATGGTGCCGGCCTGAATCCAGGGCGAGACCAGGACAGCGGGCACCCGGACCCCGAGGCGATCGAAGGCGAACGGCGGGTCTACCGATTTCAGTTTGTCGGGCGGGACAGCGGCTGGAGGAGCAACGTGGTCATAGAGGCCGCCATGCTCATCGTAAATGATGACGAGGAGTGTACTCTTCCAGGTGTCCGGGTTTGCCGTGATTGCGTTGTAAACGTCGTGAATGAGATCTTCGCCGGCCTGTACGTCGTGGTCGGGATGCTGGTCGCTGGCTTCAAAGGGATCATTCCCGGTGGCGGGGTTGTAGCGCGGCTCCAGAAAGGAATATTCGGGGAGGTTGTTGGCTTTGCAATCGCGAAAGAACTGGCTGAAGTCCGGCACGAAAAACCGGTTTTGGTTGCCGAGCATGCCGCCGAAGGTGAGGGCCATGGTGGCATCGGTGTAGTAAATTTTCGCCGTGTGTTGGTTGTCGACCAGGAGTTCGTAGATGGTCTTGCTTTCTTTCCACCAGTTGATGGTCATGTCGACATGGCCGACAGAACTGGCGGCATGAACGTAGGCCCGGTTGGGAAGCGTGGGACCGGGCACCGAGGAGAACCAGCGGGTGCAGACGGCGTAGTTTTGGGCGAGGCTTGTGATGACCGGGAGTTTGGCCGGGTCGAAGCACTTCATGACGGCGTGCGAGTGGGCAACGCTGCCGGAGACTTCGCCGTAATTTGTGACGAACCCTGACATGTTGGGCTTCGCAGTCGGGCCTGGTGTTTTGGTGCCAAAAATTTGTTCGGTGACGTCGATAAAGTCATGGGCGACGTCGGGATCGTAATCTCCGGAGTAGGCCGCTTCGAGATTGGCCGCCACCGGTTCGCCCGTGGAATCGCGATTGGACTGGGTGCCGTTCAGGCCATCGATCTGGTAGGTGGGGGATTGGAGTCCGCCAAGCATATGGTCAAAAGAGCGGTTCTCCATCATGAGGACAACGATATGTTTCAGGTTCTCGAGGCCTGGGGGCATGAGATTTAGTATTGCTGATTTTGGTACTACCAGTACTAAGGACGAGGACCAAAGAGTGCGTTGAGACACCTTGGGCCATCCTGACTGGCGCCGGGCGGCTGCAGGGCTGGTCGCGCGCGCTGGCCTGGGCGACGATTCCTGCGGCCCCGGGTTGCGAGCTATCCATCAGCGGAAAGGGGACCAGGCAGGGAAAGCCCGGTCTCTTATGGCAACGTGCATCCAAGTCCCAGCGCGGCGTTGATGACTTTCTGCACTTCCGAAACATTCACGCTGCCGTCGTGATTCAGATCGTGGACGGCCGGGATCACGCCGAGTGCTTCGTTTATGATCAACTGGACATCGGAAACGTTTGCGGTGCCGTCGGAGTTTATGTCGCACGCCGGCAACCGAATCGTCCCCACTGTACAGGCTGTCCCAAGGGCAATGCCCTGCCCGTCGGCGGAATTGCACCCTTTCGGCGTCACCGTGCTCGTGCTGAATGGAGAGCTGAGAGCGAACGACACATACGCGACGGTCCCGTTACCGATCACGTTCTGATTGAATCCAGCCGCCACCAGACGGACATCCCCATTCGGCTGCACGCTGGTCGAAATGCTCTTGCCTGCCGCTGTAAGTTGCGCCCCGATCCGTGCGGATTTATAGGTTAGTTTTACCTGGTCGAAGTTCAGATCGAGCTGGAACGTGGAGAGAGCGGGGGTCCCGACCGATGTCAGCTGTATCGGAATTTCGACCGAATCCCCGTTAAATCCGCTGCCATCACCCACCGCCAGCGTGACCGTCGGACTGGCGGGTTGGGTAACCGCGAATGTCTTTGTCACCGTCGTGGCCGCGTTGTAGTTCGCGTCACCTGCCTGTGAAGCGGTAATCGAACACTGACCCACCGCCACCAGCGTCACGCTCGCTGCCGACACCGTGCACACCGCCGTCGTATTCGAGACGAAGCTGACGGATAAACCCGAAGAAGCCGTGGCTGTCAGCGCCACCGGCCCGGCAGCCAGCGCTGTATCCGGCGGCTGTGTGAAGCTGATCGTCTGCGCACCTTTCAGCACGCTGAACGTCTTCGTAACCGATGCCGCCGCGGCAAACGATCCGTTACCCGCCTGATTCGCCGTGATCGAGCATGTCCCGGCGCTGATCAGCGTGACACTGGAAGCAGCCACCGTGCACACCGAACTTGTATTGCTCGTGTAGCCCACCGTCAGACCGGAGGTCGCCGTCGCCGTCAGCGCCACTGGGCCAGCCGTCAGCGCCGTATCCGCAGGCTGTGGGAATGTAATTGTGTTCGTGTTGGTGGTAACCGCGAATGTCTTTGTCACCGTCGTCGCCGCGTTGTAGTTCGAATCGCCTGCCTGCGAAGCGGTAATCGAACACTGACCCACCGCCACCAGCGTCACGCTCGCTGACGACACCGTGCACACCGCCATCGTATTCGAAGCGAAGCTCACGGGCAAACCCGACGAAGCCGTGGCTGTCAGCGCCACCGGCCCGGCAACCAACGCCGTATCCGCCGGCTGTGTGAAGCTGATAGTCTGCGAAATCAACGCGGCCGAAACCACTAACGTCCGTGTAACTGAACTTGCCGCCGCATACGTTCCGTTGCCCGCCTGGCTGGCCGTGATGGAGCATGTGCCAATCGCAACCAGCGTGACCGCCGTTCCCGACACCGTGCAGACTGCTGCGCTGTTCGACGTGAAAGCAACTGTCAAACCCGATGACGCCGTGGCGCTGAGGGCCGGAACCGAAGCGTTGAGCTTCTGATCGTTCAGCGTCCCGAAAGTGATCGTCTGCGGCTGCAGCGCGACCACAGTCACAGTAAGAGCGCTGCTGGTGAACCCGTTACTGGCTCCGTCGCCCGAATACACCGCGGTAAACGAATGAATTCCGGTCGAAAGCCCCGTCGCATTGATGGTGTACGGGCTCGATGTCTGGATTGCGCTCCCAATCAGCGCATTGCCGTCATAGAACTTCACAGTGCCCGCCGGATTCGGCGCGAACCCTCCTGGAGCGATCGTCAGAATTAGCGGAACCGGATTGGAAGCTGACACCGACGTTCCCACCGTCGTGGTGAGACTGGAGGTCGGCGCGGTCGATGCGCCCAGGAAAAGCGTTACATTGTTGTCGCTGTTCAACGCGATGACATCCAGCCTTCCATCGCCATTGAAATCACCGGTCACGCCCTGAAATAGAACCGCGCCGGATGCAAACGAACCGCCCGCCGGAGCGCTGAACCCGCCTGCGCCAGCCCCGACCAGCATCGTGGCGCTGGAAGTTCCGAGCGTGAGGATGTCCGCATTGCCATCCCCGTTGAAATCGCCGGCAAGAACGGCGTTTGGACCCGCTCCCACCGCAAAAGACGGACCGGAACTGAAGTTGCCCGCGCCGTCTCCCGGGGCCGGCAGCACTGAGTTACCGGCACCACTCGAAGTCACTACGTCGAGTACACCGTCACCGTTCAGGTCGGCTGCCGAGATTCCATTCGGCGATGCGACGGCGGGGCCGGGACCGGGAGGCCCGGAGAAATTGCCGTTGCCGTCTCCCAAAATGGAATAGAACGATCCCGTGGCTGCCGGCAATCCGGTCAGATCCAGGTTCCCGTCTCCGTTGAGATCGCCCGCCACCAGAGAGAATAGTCCCGGCTGGTATGGGATTGTAAAGGCGTCCCCGAGGAGAATCCGGGACTTGCCGCCGAACGTTCCGTCGCCGTTACTGAGGTAGCGGTAAACCACGTAATTCGCGCTCGAAGGATCCCGGCCGCCCATAAAGTCGTATCCGAATTCAGTAGCCGCAACCGCAAGGTCGTCATAACCGTCGCCATTGAAGTCCCCGACAGTCAACGAGTGGAGGACGTCTTCTCCATACAGGATGAACGGATTATTCGGAGCCGGGGAGAACCCGCCCAATCCGTTACCCATCAGGATCGTAACCGATAGTTCACCCGAATTGAGCACCGCAATATCGGCGTTGCCGTCGCGGTTAAAGTCGCCCACCGCAACCGACTCAGGATCGTAGCCTGTCGAATACGGACTGCCCGAAGCCTGCGTAAAACCTCCCGAACCGTCACCCAGATAGATTGCGGCGTTCTTAGCGGATGGGGAACTGATGACCACATCCACCTTCCCGTCTCCGTTGAAGTCGCCCGTTGCAATCGCGCTCGCGCCCGTTGGCGCCAGTGACAATATCGAACTCGAAAACTTCCCGGAAAGAGCCGCCGAAATCCCGAAACTACGCACCACAGGTTTTGCCGCCAGATAACTCACATTGCCGGCCTGTGTGGCACGCACCGCGCACACACCGGTATTCAGCAGCGTGACCTGTGTTCCTGTCACCTGGCATACCGATGGGGCCACGGATGCGAAGCGGACCGGAAGATTCGACGAAGATGTGGCGCTCAGTGCCGGACCCGTCGAACCGAGAACACGATTGGCCGGGGTGGCGAACGTGATCGTCTGGCTGATCGGTGCACTGGATGTGACCGCGAATGTCCGGGTCACCGCCGGCGCAGGGGCATAGGTTCCGTTGCCTGACTGGGTGGCCTGAATCGAGCATGATCCCGTCGTCACCAGAGCGACGGCCACGCCGGAAACGGTACAAACGCTCGGCGTTGTCGAGGTGAATGTAACAACAAGGCCGGACGACGCCGTCGCGCTGAGAGGCGCCACCGCATCCCCGATCAGCCGGTCGACCAGCGCTGCGAATGTAATCGTTTGTGCCGTCGCACCGCCCAGCACCGTGAACGACTGCGATACCGTGGCGGGCGCGTAGTTCGAATTCCCGGCCTGGTTCGCCAGAATGGTGCAGGTACCGGGAGAAACCAGGGTAATAACGACGCCGGAAACCGTACACACCTGCGGTGTCCCGGACGTAAAGGTCACCGTCATGCCGGAACTGGCCGTAGCGGAAAGCTGCGGTGGCGTCGATCCGATAGCAATGTTACTCAGCGGACCGAAGGTGATCGTTTGTCCCCCCTGCCCAATCACATAAAGAGGAGAGAATGATTTGACGTCCGCGTAGTTGGCGTTGCCGTATTGTTCCGCAACCAACTGGCAGCCACCGACGTTCTTGGGAACAAGAGTGAGGCCGGAAATCTCACACTGGGAATCGTTGTTCGAATAAACGCTGCTGATAGGTAAACCCGAACTTGTTGTGATGCTCACCACGAAGGGCGAGCCGACCGTCAGGTTCATCGAACCGAAATCGATCGTCTGCGTGGCTTTTATGATCTGGAAGGCCTGTGTAACCGATGTGGCTGCTCCGTAGTTCGCGCTCCCGGACTGGGTTGCCGTAATCGAACAGGAGCCCACGGTAAGAATCGTAACGGCGGTGCCCGAAAGCGTGCAGACTGACGAGTTGTTCGAAGTAAGTGAGACCGGCAGTCCGGACGTCGCGGTGGCGCTTAACGTGACATTGGCGCCGAACACCTGCGTTCCAGGCGATGCGAAAGTAATGGTCTGCGACGCCAGAACCGTGAACGACTGGCTCACCGAAGGCGCTGGCGTGTACGCCGTATTGCCCGCCTGGCTGGCCTGGATGGTGCAAGTGCCGGCGCCCACTAAGGTAACGGCCGCAGCGGCAACAGTACAGACAGATGTCGAAGTCGAGGTGAAACTGACCTGTAGTCCCGAGGAGGCGCTGGCGCTCAGAGGCACTGTCGATCCCATCGTCTGTGTGTCGAGGGAGTCAAATATAATTGTCTGGCTCTGCAAACCGGCCTGTGTGACTGCCATCGGTACCCCAAGCACCGTCATATTCGCGGTCCGCGCCGTGGTCGTGGGATTTGCGGCGAATGAGAAATTCACAGTTCCATTGGTTGTCGCCCCGGCGGTGAGCCAGGCTGAATCGCTCGTCGGGGTCAGGACCCCGCTCAGCGGCGTTGACGAGGGCACAACGGACACACTTCCCGACCCGGCCGGAGCCGATTCCGATACTGTGGCCGTTGGAATCAGCGCGGCTGGCAGGACAACCAGGCTGCCGTCGTTTTGAGTAGCGGCGGAATAGAAGAAGCTGCCGGAATCATCCGCCAGCACACCAAAAGGAGATCCTGCGCTCAGGGTGAGGAGCGTCGTCACCTGTTGCGTCGCCGCGCTCCACTTTCTGAACGAGGTGCTCCCGACATCGGATATGTATACGTTCCCCATCGGGTCGACCGTCACCCTGTTGGGGGAGCTGAGCCCGCTTGCAACCAGCGTGCTGACCTCCTGAGTCGAAGCCGTCCACTTCATCACGGTGTTTCCGGAAATGAAGTAAAGGTTGCCCGCCAGATCCAGAGTGATAGAGCCCAGCCGGCTCAGCCCGGACAGAAGCGTCGTGGACTGCTGCGTGGCGGCGTTCCAGAAGCCGACGCTATAGTTCGGGAATGTATCGGACCGGGTGAAGTAAAGATTTCCTGCGGAATCCGCCACCATTCCCGGATAACCCGGCGTTGTATTGGGCAGAGGGGTCAATTGTTGGGTCGACGAGTTCCACAACAGGACTCCGGTGCTGCTGTTATCTCGTATATAGAGGTTGCCGCCTCCCGCCGGTGCAATCAGATTGGGATGGCTCAGCCCCGTTGCAATCAGTGTCGACACTTCCCCCGTAGCGGCGTTCCATACCTTGACCGCATTGTTGCCGTTATCCGCGATATAGAGATTACCCGCTGCATCCCGCATCTGCAGGATGGGCTGGCTGAGCCCCGACGTAACCAGGTTGAACGATCCCACCGCCGGAAGATAATCGTTTCCCGTCTGCGTGACCGTGACCGTAAGCCCCGCGATGGTCAGGGTGCCCGAGCGGACTCCGGTTCCGCCGAATGCGTCATAGCTGAACACAACCGGTGCGCTTCCCACTCCGGCCGCGCTGCCAAAATCGAGGTGCAGGAAGTCGGAATTGGAAACCGCGGTCCACGGTCCATTCATCGGCACCAGCACAGAGGAGACCCCGGCATTGCTTCCCACCGCCAGCATGCTGAGGGTCTGAACCACGAGTAAGCTCTTCGTCGCGGACGCCGCAAAATAATTGGCATCGCCGGCCTGTGTCGCCTGAAGCGTGCACGTTCCGGTTGCCAGCACTGTGAGGACGCTTCCCGTAACCGTGCAGACATTCGTCGTGGTGGAGGAAACAGCGGCAGTCAGACCGGATGAAGCCGTCACATTCAGAATCGCCGGGCTGGTGCCCAGAGCCTGATTCGACACGCCGTTGAAAGCCACCGTCTGGTTCCCCTTCGTAACACTGAAGGTCTTTGTCATCGGCGGCGCGGGGCCGAACGTTTCGTTGCCCGGTTGGGTAGCCGTGATCGAGCACGTTCCAACGGAAACCAGAGTCACACTGGAGCCGGAAGCCGTACAGACGGACGCCGTGTTGCTCGTGAATGCAACCGGCAGAGCCGAACTGGCCGTCGCCGTAAGCGCCACAGGTCCGGCAGACAGCAATATATCCGCGGGCTGCGGGAACGTGATTACATTCGCGCCGGTCACATTAAATGTCTTCGTGACCGAAGCCGCTGCGCCGTACGTGGCGTCTCCTGCCTGCGATGCGCTGATCGAACACTGACCGGCCGCCACCGCGGTAGCGTTTGCTCCGGACACAGTGCAAACAGCCGTCGTGTTCGAGGTGAAGCTCACGTTCAACCCCGAAGTAGACGTCGCGTTTAACCCACCGGCCGCGGCGCCAACCGCCGTGTCGGAAGGCTGAGCGAAATCGATCGTCTGCGCTACCTTCGCAACGGTGAGAGTTTGAGTCACCGGTGACGCGGCTGCCCAGAGGGGATCCCCTGGCTGGCTCGCCGTGATCGAGCACGTGCCCGCGGCCAACAACGACAATGCGATTTCTGATACGGTGCAGACCGAGGCGCTGTTTGAAGTGAAAGATACTGCCAGACCGGATGTCGCGGTCGCAATGAGCACCGGCGTCGTTCCCAGAGTCTGTGTGGAAAGCTGCGGGAATGCGATGGTTTGAACGCCTTTGTTCACCGTAAACGCCTGGACGTTCGGTATCGCGACAGGGTGGGTCGTGTCGCCTGGTTGCGTCGCTGTAATGGAGCAGTTCCCGGGGGATACCAGAGTCAACGTCGTTCCCGAAACGGTGCAGACCGCGGATGTGTTCGAAGCGAAACTCACCGGAAGCCCGGAAGAAGCGCTCGCGCTCAAAGCGAATGGAAGCGTTCCGTAGTTCACATCGGTCAACGGACCGAAGCTGATGGTGGGTGCGGATCCCGCCACCACCAGTATGGTCGCCGCGTTGCTTGTGAAGCCGTCGTTACCACCATCGGTGGTGTACGTGGCCGTATACGTGTGGGTGCCCGTAGCGGTCGGCGAAACAATGATTGAATAAGGACTCGTCGCCTGAGCCGCCGAACCCAACAGCGTTGCGCCTTCATAGAACTGCACCTTGCCCGAGGCGGGGGCAAATCCGGTGGGGGTGACTGTCAGGGTCAGTGGCGTCACCGACCCTGCAATGACAGCAACACTCGTGGTGGTCAGGACGGCGCCTGGAACCGCCGACGAGCCGAGAAGTACCGTGACGCTGTTGTCGCCCTGATTCGATACCGCAAGATCGAGTCTGCCGTCGCGGTTGAAATCCGCCACCGCGACGGACGTGGGTGCGGACCCTGCGGGGAATGGGCTTCCCAGGCCAGGCGCGAACGACCCGGCGCCATTACCAATGAGGACTGTTATGTTGTTGTCGTTTCGGTTTGTAACAGCGAGGTCCACGGAGCCGTCGCCGTTAAAATCTCCGCTTCCGATCGAAGTCGGAAAAGAACCTGCGGCGAACGGGCTCCCCGTCACCTCGGCAAACGATCCAGTGCCGTTACCGGCGAGCACTGTTACACCGCGCCCGCTGGCCACCGCCAGATCTGGTTTTCCGTCCCCGTTGAAATCGCGCGCCACCACCGACGTCGGATTATCGTTCGGCGGCAGAGGTATGTCCGCAGACTGGGAAAATACTCCCGTGCTGCTGCCGAGAAGCACCACAACTCCCGTGGAGTTGGTAACGGCGAGGTCGGGGTTTCCGTCACCATTGAAGTCCGCGATTGCAATCGCCGTCGGGGAACCCCTGAGTCCATAGGGTCCTGACGAAGAGGCGGCAAAACCTCCCGCTCCATTCCCCAGCAGGACGAAGACGGTATATGTGTTGTGGCCGATGTCGTTATTCGTAATCGCCAGATCCGGATTGCCGTCCTGGTTGAAGTCACCCGCCGCCACAGCTGTTGTGTACGTCGCGTTCGGGCCGATTCCACCAACTGTGGATTTCGTGAAACCGCCTGACCCGTCCCCGAGCAGAACAGTCACGCCTTGCCCGCCGCGGTTTGCCACCACGGCGTCCCGATGTCCATCTTTATTGAAGTCTCCGAAGGCGAGAAATACGGGGGTGCTGCCGGTTGAGATGAGATTATTGAGTGAGAAAAACCCGCCCTCGCCATCGCTGCCCAGTACCCTCACATAGTTCTGGCTCCCGGCAGTGACCGCAAGATCCGGTATTCCGTCGCCGTTAAAATCGGTTGTCCCGATAAACGTGGGCCCCGAAAACGATCCGATGGAGAGCGGGCCGTTCGGATCGGCCACGAACGTTCCTTCGGTCGCCGTTGTGATTCTGAAACTGCGTTGAACAGGCACCGCCCCCGCCGTTGTCGCGTTACCCTGTTGGCTCGCCCGGATTGTGCAGATGCCAGGCTCAACAAGCGTCACTATTGTCCCGGAAACCAGACACGTCACCGGAGTCATGGAGTCGAATACGACAGCGAGTCCTGAACTCGCCGACGCACTGACCGTGAATGGCGCTGACCCGAGGGCTTTGTCCGGAAGGGCTGCGAACGTAATTGTCTGTCCGACTGGATTCACCGTAAAGCTCTGACTTTGCGACGGAGCAGGGGGGCTGTAGCTATTCCCCGGTTGGCTCGCCTGTATCGTGCAGGTCCCGACCGCCTCCGTTGTCACAGTTGTACCGGACACGGTACATACGGATGAGGTGAGACTGGCAAAGCCGACCGGAAGCCCCACCGATGACGTGGCGCCGACTGTGAACACAGTGCCGAAGATCTTGTCCGAGAGAGCGCCGAATGCGATCGTTTGGCTCGTGGCTGAGATGTTAAAACTCTGATCCACGTTGGGTGCCGCGGGGCTGTAGGCATTTCCCGATTGACTGGCCCGAATGGTGCACACTCCGACCGACACCAGGGTCACGGTTGCACCCTTTACGGTGCAAACCGCCGATGTGGCCGACGTAAATGCGACGGTCAACCCAACCGAAGAAGTGGCGCTCACGGTGAAAGGCGCCGCTCCGAATGCCCGGTCGGACAGCGCACCGAACGAAATCGTCTGGCTGGAAGCAGTCACCGCCACCGTTAGCGTATTGCTGGTCGAACCCGCGTTACCTCCGGCGCCGGCGTAGACCGCCTTGAGACTGTGGCTTCCCGCCGTCAGGGTCGAAATGGACAGAGTATAGGGCGGGGCCGCGACCGTGCCAATATTCGCTGTGGCATCGAAGAACGTGACGGTGCCCGCCGGTGGATTCGAGTTGAACGCAGCCTGATTGATCGTTGCCGTCAGAGGCACGGTCGCCCCGAAGGCAACGTTGGAAGCTGGAGTGGTCAGACTAAGAGTTGTAGCTCCCGGCGCGCCGAACAGGATGCTCGCAAAATGCCCGTAATCGCCACCTCCCAACGTGACGATGAGGTCCGGTCGGCCATCGCGGTCAAAGTCCGCCGTCGCGATTTGCGAGGGGAGTACTCCCGCCGTGAAGGTCGGGCTGGTCGTAAAACCGCCCGTGCCGCCACCGAGCAGTGCTACTGCGAACGGCAGCGCGAGATCCAGTTTGCCATCTCCGTTGAAATCGCCGACCGCCGGAGTGTAATACCCGTTGGTTGAAAATGACGACGCCGCGCCATTGAGACCAGGGCTGACGTACCCGCCTGCGCCGTCGGCCAGGAGCAGATTGATGTTCTTATCGTATCGTCCTACTACGAAGTCCAGCCTGCCGTTTCCATCAAAATCGCCTGTGGTGAGCGATGTCATCAGTCCGAGGCCCCCTGGGGGTGCCCCGGCGTCCAGGCTGATTGCGGCCCCGAAACTTCCCATGCCGTTACCGGGCAGGATGTTTACCGTACCCGTGCCCGCGTTTCCGACAGCAATATCCAGCGCCCCGTCTCCATTGAAGTCCCCGATTGTCATTGCTACAGGGGCGTTATTCAGGGCTTGCGACATCTGTGCGGCGGAAGCCACCGGAAAATTCACCGGCGCTCCGAACCCGCCGGTTCCATCCCCGGCCAGAACACTGATGTCGTTACTGCCTGAATTTGCAACCGCAAGATCCAGTATTCCGTCGCCATTGAAGTCTGCCGCTGCCACCGAATAGGGCTTAACGCCGGTTGCAAACGCCACGGCCGGTACAAAACCTGCCGAGCCGCCTGCAAGAAGAACGCTCACGGTTTTGGATCCATAATTCGTAACGGCCAGATCCGACTTCCCGTCGCCGTTGAAGTCCCCAACCGCAAGGGCGCCGGACGGTGTTGCGAACGTGATTCCCGCGCCGAATCCTCCGCTGCCGTCGCCGGGCAGCAGCATCCCCAGGCCGGACCCATCGACAAGAACGATGTCCGGATTGTTATCGCCATTGAAATCGCCCACCGCAACATTAGAAGAACCGCTGATCCTGCCAGTCGGCAGGAAATTCGCGCTGCTGAAGCCACCCGAACCGTTTCCCGACAACACCGCAAAGCTGCGATTTACCGACGTTGCCGGACTGAAGGCCGAGTCTCCTGGTTGCCCCGCTTCGATGGTGCATTTCCCGCCCGGCACGAGCAGCAGCACAGTCGCACCGTTCACCTGGCACGTAGACGGCGTGGCGGAAGTGAACAACACCACCAGTCCGGAACTCGATGTCGCAGCCAGTGTAATCGGAGCCGCGCCGAACGTCCTGTTCGGCAGCGGCGCGAACGAGATAGTCTGGCCGCTCCGGGGTGTTACCTGAAAACTCCGGCTGACAGGCGGCGCGGTCGAATATGCCGAGTTGCCGGGCTGGACCGCTTGTATGCTGCAACTCCCCGCCGAAAGCACCGTAACTGTGGCGCCGGATACCGAGCACACCGCCGGCGTCGTCGAAGTGAAATAAACCGGCAGGCCGGAAGTGGCGCTCGCCCGAATCAGGAACGGAATCGCTCCCGAACCAACGTCGGGAAGAGGCGCGAACGTAATGGTCTGGCTGACCCCGGTCACCGTCAGAGTAATGGCTGAACTGGGGGAACCTCCAATGCTGATGGTGCCCAGGTAGTAAGCCGAAAAAGTGTGGGCGTTGGCCCCAAAACCAGTCATCGTGAAAGTGGCCACACCCGTCGCATCCACCGATGCGGCCCCGATGATGGCTCCATCCGCGAAATAAAGCACTGAGCCGATGCTGACCGGTCCGCCGGCCGTGGTCACAATCGTCTTCAAAACAATCGGTTGGCCCGGTGGTGAGGGGCTCGCAGGCATCACAAGCGTCGTGGTGGAAGCAATCAGGCTGGTCGTTAGTTGCAGGATTCCCGTGCTGCCGATCAACCTTGTGTCGCCCGGGTAGGTCGCAGTGATCGTATGGGCGCCAGGAACGATTGCAGGCGTGCTGTACGCCGCCTGACCGAATGTATCGATCGGCGCCGTGCCGAGCTGATTCGAGCCATCGAAGAATGTGACCTTCCCCGTGGGTAGCAGCGCGCTCGGAGCGACGGGCCGTATCGTGGCGGTATATGTGACCGAGGCGCCGGCGGTAGCGGGGTTGGACGAAGCCGCCACCGCTACCGAACTGTTAGCCTGCGTGACGGTCTGGGTTACGCCACTGCTGGTGACCGGAGCGTAGTTACTGTCTCCCTGATACTCCGCGGTAAAAGTTTGTCCTGAATTGCCCGGCTCCAGAAGCGCGGTTTGCGTCGCAGTGCCAGTGGTGATTGTCGGTGATCCGAGCGTGCTCTTGCCTGAGGAGAATTTGACCGTTCCGCCTGGCGCGGGCCCTGTTCCGGACACCGTGGCGGTGAAGGTAATTGGCCCGCCGGCCACGGCGGGATTCGGTGAACTGGTCAACGTGACTACCGGCGTAAGAACCGGTATGATCTGGTTCAACGTGTCGGAAGTAGTGGCTTTATATTCCGGGTCGCCGCTATAGGCAACTGTGATCGTGTGAGTGCCGATGATGAAAGCAGGGACAGTCAGCCTGGCCGTCGCCGTCAGATCCGCACCGGGTGCCAGGGTGAGTTGCCCGATGGAGTTTCCGCCATCGAGAAACGTTACGGTTCCGGTCGGAGTGATGCCGTTGACACCTTTTACCTTCGCAGTCAGATCCACGCTTTGGAGGTACAGCGACGGATTCAGCGAACTCTCAACCGTGACAGCGGGGTCGGCGAGCCACGCGAGGTTCAGGCACCATCCGCCGGCAACGCTGCCACCGCTGGACCCGGCCGTGCCGTTCTGAGCGGCGTACAGGGACCAATAGTCGTTCGGGTCAGTACCCCCCAGCGTCCCGATAAACGTTGCAGTTCCGGCCAACGGTGGATAGCCGTAGGGGCCGGAAGGAGCGGGATACAGATACGCATCGGCTGACGCGCCGCCGATCGGAAGGTATACTCCTGAACCGACGACGCCCGGAAGCAAAGTCTTGCCCTGGTCAGGCGCCGCGTCGCTGAAAGTCATCGCCGAGTTTGTCGTAAAAACCGCGCCCGCGTGTGAGAAGAAACTGAACGCGCCGCCGTTCGGTGGTACCAGCAGCATCTGTGGGCTGTCTCCGGCGGCAAGCGTGATTCCGTTCAGCGTCACCGACGCCCGAAGCAGCGAAGTTGGAGCGTTCGAAACGAACACGCGCGAGGCATACGGACTGGCGGCGCCGGGCGTGCCCGGCAGACGCAGAGGCGCGGTATTGCAGTAGACTCCACGTCCGTTTGTGTTGGTCCTGCTCGTAGGTGTATCGACCGTATAAAGGAGCTTGCTGCTGCTTCCGGCAATCCCGGCGTTGCCTGCGCTGCCGGGAAGACCGGAATAGACGGCGGTAATCTCGGTACTTCCTTCAGCCGGCGTGATCGTGAATTGTGCCAGACCTCCGGAGGTCAGTGGCATCGGTCCCGCCAGCACAGTCGAACCCTGCTTGAAGGTGACGGTGCCCGGTAGCGCGGATGTGGAACCCGGCTCATCCACGCGCGCCGTGAAGGTTACGGATGTTCCGACGGGCGCCGGACTCGCCGGCAACGCGGTCAGCGTAGTAGTCGTCGGTGCCTTGGGCGTCGGGGTGACGTTCATGCACCACCCGCTGATCGACGTGGCTCCCGTCCCCCCCAACATATAAAGCGACCAGCGGGTGGGCCCGGTCGTATCGCTGCCGGCGAATGCGGAATTCAGAGTAGTCGCGCCCCGCGGCGCCGCATATTCCGGAGCGATTGTCGCCGGCCCGGGTAAGCTTGCGAAAGTGGCTGCGGTGGGACGATAGCTTCCCGCGGCAACCCCGCTGGAATTCAGCGTCTGCGTTGCCGAGTCATCCAGCGTGATGTCCAGATTCGTCGCCTTCGAAAGGCCTCCCGAGCCCGACCAGAAGACCAGGTTTTCGCCGCCGGGAGCAGCCAGCAAAAACGACATGCCGTTCGGCGAATCGGCCGTGAGTCCTTTCAGTGAAAGTGTGAGACGTTCGAGAACCGATCCGAATCCAGGCAGATATATGTAAGAAGGGTAGGCGTATGGCGTCCCCGGGCCGCTTGTGCTGAGGCCGCCATTGTTGCAATAAAGGTTGCTGTTCGGATCATGGACGGTGGGCGAATCCACCCGCTGCAGGATCGTGGCCGACGCATCCGCGAATTTCCCGTCCAGATCGTGGAATGCGGCCGTGATCTTGTTTGTTCCTTCCGGCAGCGAATCGATCGTCAGGAAGGCTACGCCGACTCTCGTTGAATACGGCCCTCCGATGACTTGGGTTCCGTTGAAGAGGGTGATCTGCAGCCCGGGCGCGAAAGCAAAATTGAAGTTCGGGCCGACGCCGACCGAAAAGGTTACCGGTTCCCCTTTCGCCGCGGGCGTCTTGTTGGTAATCAGATACACCGTCTCGGGAATTGGCTGGCCGCTCGAGGCGGGATCTTCGGTCAATTGAAATGTCGCGGTGAGATTGTTGTAAGAAGCGGTAACGTTGAATTTTCCATCGCTTCCCCAAATGGCGGCGCTGCTGCCATTCACGAAAGGAGATCTCGTGGAACTCAGCAGATTCAACACGGCGATCCCGTCCGCACCCGTTGTGGTGGTTGCCGTCGCAGCCCCGCTGGGGTCGATGGCGCACTGAATTGTGCCGGGCGTGACGCACTTCCACGTGATCGCCAGCCCCGGAACCGGAGCGTTGTTCCAATCCACAAACTGCACCTTCAGCGGCTGGTAAAAGGCCGCCGCCACCGCGGCCGATGTCTGGGCGCCGGAGAAACGGCTTTTTGTCTGAGCATCCCCGGAAATAATAATCGTCTTGACTGCCGGCGCGGTCCCTCCGAATCCGGCGTCCTGCGTGCGGATCGTAATGTCTCCCCAGTTGGGGACGTTGAGATCCATGTGTGGTGTGTCGCCATCGTGCTGAAGGGCCGCGCACTCCAGTCTCGGCAGGTAAGCATCTGCGATGGCGTCCTCAATAAAATCTTCGATTTTGCCCAGAACTTTCCCCACCACCCATCCCAAAACGGGGCCGAGTTCCGCGTCGGCCGCCTTATTGATGGCCGTGTTGATCACGTATGTGCCGATTCCGTAAGCCAGAGCCGACGTCCGCACCTTGCCGGTTGGATCGGCGGTTTCCCCGGTGTAAGCGGCGGAATATATCGGTCCACCCAAAACGGAAAGATCCAGCTGTGCTCCGCCCAACCCCTGCCCGGCCCAATCGAACAGATTGTCCTTATTGAACTGCGTATCCGTTTCCACGTTGTACAGCTTGTACCAGTCGATCGTGGCGCTTCCCTTCGGCGGAATGGTGACCCCCAGCGCATCGGAACGCCAGTCGAACCAGGAGTTGTTGACGATGGTTCGGTAACAACCCGTCGCCGCCGATCCCTGACCGGACAGCGGGCCGCCCGGATCGGTAAGCGTGATTCCGGCCGTACCCCTTGTGTAGTAATTGGTCGCCACGAGAGGATAGCTTCTCGGAAAGTCTCCGGTTTGGCTCGCCGAGTTCAGATAAGGAAGTCCGAATTTGTTGTGAAGGTAGGTATCCGTAGGCAGGAAACTCCAGGCGCCGGGAGTTGCATGATAGTTACTCGTCTGTATCCCGAAAAACTTTCCACCCACCCATTGAAATGCTGCGGGCAGCGTAGCTCGTCCGTTCTTGTCCGTCAGCACCACAACCGAACCCGTCGTGGGTCCGTACTTATCGAGGTCGCCATTCGGCAGACAGCGATCTCCGCACGTGAAATTGACCGGAATGCCGGCCCCGGCGGGATAGCCGCTCGGCAGCGTCGCCTGGACCGTAACCGGCGCGTACAGCGCCACAAAACCCTGGTTCCAGTAAATCGGGTTAACGACAGGAACGGCGGGAACCATCGTGAGAGTGATGCCGGCAACCGCATCGCCTGAACCCACGGTTTCGGTAAACGAAACCGTATTGGCGTATTGTTTGGATGTGATATCTCCGATCGTAATGAGGAATATGCCGGGGGAATCCTGCACGACGAAACTGGCCGTCGCCGTTCCGTCAGCTCCACTGCGGACTGGTTGGTCATTGACAGTCCGCAGGCAAATGGAAGTCGTTCGGTAAAAACCCGTCACCGCGTTGCAACTGTAAGACAGATCCTTGTTGGCGGCCGGGATTCCATTGGAATCCTTTACCAGCACCGTCACCGTATACACGGACAGGCCCGACGGATCCATCGCGATTGTCTGATTGCCCCCCGAAACAGCTTCCAGACTGAGCACGCCGGTAGTAGGCGCGGAAACGATATTCATCGCAAACGAGATGTTGGCGGGTGCCTTATCGAGCAAAGTTGCCGGACTCGAAACGGTTACCGTACACGTCCCCAGCCCGCCATACATCTTCACGCTGAAACCGCCCTGGGCGTTCGCCGTCGCCAGTCCTCCCTGTCCCGTGGTCACCGTCAGCGAGTTTTCCGAACCCGCCATCAGACAGTTGATTTTCGGTGTGCTCGGAGTTGCGGTGAAGGTGACGCTGGCGCCCAAAATCCCATTGCCTGCTAAGTCGGTCAGCCTCGCCACCAAAGGAGGAAACTGGTAGCACGGGCCTGGAATGCAGGTTCCCGGCCCGCTCAGGGCGCTGAAATCGGTGACGGTCTGATCGGACGAAATCCGGCTGAGCGTGGCCGCGCCCTGAAGCGTCAGAGAAACGCCAAAGACCGGCACATTGTACGCCGTTGGACTGGTCGCGGTGATATTGCAGGTTCCCGGTCCGCCCGTCAGTTTTATCCCGAAGCCCCCCAGTGCTTTGGCCGTTGCCAGTCCTCCGGCGTCTGTCAATACTGTCAGAGAGTTCACCGGACCTGTCGGATTGTTCGGGTCGGTGGCGGAGATCTGGCACGCGACGCTACCGTCGCTCGCGGCTGCCGAAAAGGCGACCGGAAGTCCTGCCAGCGGATTCCCGGAAGCGTCAGTGAACTTTATGACCAGGGGATCGTACTGGTAGCAATCGGGATCGAGCGACGGCAAAAGACACGCGCCCTTGCCATGAATTCCCGCAGCCGTTGTTGTAGTCGCATCGCCTGAAACTTTTGTGAGGGTGCGGTTTGAACTCGCCCCAATGAGCAGTTTGGCTGATCCCAGAGCTACCGGCACCGGGCCGGTGCAGCCACCGCGGTCGACAAAGCCTACCGCTCCGCCGGCGCTGCAGATCAGCAGGTCGCTGTAGACTCCGCGTCCCGCGTTGATAGTGTTGGCCGGAGGCACATACGTGGTCCCGTTTTGTCCCTGAACCCAAACCTGCTTGCCGGAATAAACGATCAGAAACTGAAGGTCCGTTGTCGCGTATCTCTGCACGTCAGAGAACGCATTACCGAAGCACCCTGATCCGTTAAAGTACCCGACGATCGTTATTCCATACTGATCGTTCGCCTTGCACACCGCCTGGCCGCCATCGGGTGTCGTGACGACATTAGCCGGCGCCGAGGTGCCTGCGGCCCATAAATAAACGCCGGGAGTCTCAGGCGGCGGCGGAGGATCTGCCGTAAGAGAAAACTGGAAGGCTGCCGATCCTCCATGCCCGGCAGAGACAAAATACGTGCACGTACCCAGGCCGGTTTGCCTGACGCCGGCGAGGGTTCCCTGTCCATTGGAGTCCAGCGTCCCCTGACGGTCGGGACCGATATCGCAGTTCATGTCGTTTCCCGATGCGCTTCGAAGGACGTAAAAGCTGACAGAATCGCCTCCCAGCGGCGTTCCGCCAATGGATAACTCCTGGATCCTGATCGGAGGGAACTGGTAGCAGTTCGTGCCACAGTTTCCCGGTCCAGCCAGAGCCGCGGACGTGGAAAGGCTCTGATCGGCCGTGAATTTCAACAGCGTTGGGGGCGCGTACCCTGAAATTCTGAATTGAAAAAGAAGGCGATTTGACTCGGGTGTCGCAGCTGTTGCGGCATTAACCGCCGTAACGGAACACGTGCCTGGCTCATTGGACCAGACGAGCAGCGCGCTTGCCCGCCCACTCGCGTCGGTAAGAACATTGCCGGAACCGTCGGGGCCGATCAACTGACAATTCGTGAATCCAACATAGTTCCTCACCGAACCGGGAGGAGCCGACGCGAACATCGCGACCGTAGCGCCGCTGACCGGATTACCCAGGCCATCCAGCAGCTCAACCTCAACCGGAAACTGGTAGCAGTCCTCCGTGGTGCACGCCCCCAGGCCGTTTCCAATATCGGAAAAAGCTACCGTCTGATCGGTGGAAACTTTCTTGAGCGTCCGGGTGCTGAGCGTTCCCACCAGGACGGTAGTGATAAATGAGTTTCCCCCGGGGTTGGCGTATGTATAACAATGGCCCTGCGATCCGCCGCCGATCTGGCCGCCTTCGCTGCAAATGACGCTGGATTCGTAATAGACTGAATTACCCGGTATCGTCCCGATGTCGCTGATCTGCACCTTGCCCGTGCCGGCAACCCAACTCTGGCTGCCCGAAACCACGGTCAGAAACTCAACGTTGTTCGATTCATTAAAGAATCCGGAGCCGGGATGGCTGACCGAACATGCAGTACCAGTCCAGGTACCCATCCAATAAGTCTGCGTCCCGTCTGGCGCTCTCTCGGGGTAGCGTGGGTCCACCGCACGGCACGCCGGAAGATACGGCGGATACGGTGCCGTAACTGCGTTCGCAGGTGGCGTTGATCCCGCGACGAACTGATAAACGGCCGGAACCGGAGCCTGCCCCTGCGCCCAAACCGCCGTGAACAAAAGGAATGAGGCAAGCCTCAGTAACGCGACCGAACGCCCGCTGTCCCCCATGGCCGGAAATCTTGCGTGTCCGCTGCCCTCTGCAATCATTTCCAGTCAGGAAGTCCCTTCGCCGGGCATGCCGGAACCTGCGGGCAAAGGCGGACAATGAGAGACGGACCCAACTCCTGGTTGTAACGCAATGCTGAATAGTATGGAATAACACCGGACCGGGAGTCAATTGCCGGCCAGAGAATTAATGTTCACTTCCCAGTCGACCCGGCTGACCATTAAACACATCTGTAGTATTCCCCAACTCGTGGCAAAATCAGGCTCTTTGGGACGATCTTGCCCTTGCAGCGAGACGGTACGTCGCCCGGACGGAGGTTATGCAAACGCTTTTCGCCGGCTCATCATTCCACAAACACAGTCACACTGGCGGGGCTGGACACACCCCCGACCGTGAGCACAACCGGTTGCTCCCCGGAAGGGACGCCTGCCGAAACCAGCACATTTACCTGAGCGCCACCAGCCACCAGTCCAGGCGCCGCACCCGCATAGGAGACGGCGCAATCGACGCCGCCGATTGTAACCGTGGCCCTGGCGCTGAGTGAAGCGGTATCGGTTGCGAGCTGTCCATCCCCTGGAAGAGGACTCGTCAGGCCGGCCCCGGTGGCATAGAGAATTACATAGCCGCCGCGCCGCGCGGGGTTTGCGGCTGTGACGGGGTGATATGCAAGATCCAGGATCGCGCCCGGGCCGGATCCTGAAGCATTGGCGGCAAAGAGTGCCGGGTGAACCGGTGACACAGCTACTGTCACGGCTGCCGACTGAATACCTTTGTATTCGTACTGCATTTGCGTGGTCGATCTTCCCGCGAGGAAGAACGGCGCGATTGCCGCGGTCTGACCCGTCACAGTATAAAGCAGAGGTGCGGCAATACCGTCGAACAATAATCGGACGCCACTGAGCGAGGTGGGCAATCTGCCGTCTGTGAAATCGGCGACCGCGAGCGCGGCGGGCCCCGGATTCGTGTTGAAGAGCGCGACGATTTCACCGGGAGAAACGGAACCACCTCCGTAACTGGCCGCACTGACCAGATCGGCGGCAGCGAGGACAGGCGGCGTGTTGCTGAGTGCGCCAACCATCGACGCATAGGCGGGCTTTGGCCGATAACCGGCGTCGAATTCGAGCGCCGCACCCAAACCGGGGTAAGTGCCCGGAACCCAGGAATATTTATCGGTGAAGCCCCAGGTCTGCACGCCCCGGCAAAGAGGAATTTTGAGGCACACAGCGACGATGTCGTGGTAGGTTTGCGCCTCTGTTGCGAGCAAAGCGTCGCTGGCGATACCGGATGAATTGACCGTCAGCCGAACGTCCAGTTCCGTAATATCGATCATGAGCCCCAGATCCGCCAGGCGCCTCATGTTGGCTTCGATGCCGGTCAGGTTGGGCGCAGCCGACGTCAGATGCATCTGCATGCCAATGCCGTCGAGAGGCACGCCGCGGGCTTTGAAGTCCTTCGCCATGGCGTAAACGGCGTCGCTTTTAACGCCGGTTGACTCGGCGTTGTAGTCGTTGTAATAGAGGTAGGCTTTCGGACTGGCGGCCCGGGCCCATCGGAAGGCCTGTTCGATATATGCCGTTCCCGCGAGGCCGATGCCGGGCGAATTGCTCCAGATCGTGCTGCGGAGAGTGCCGTTGTCGTTGAAGGCTTCATTAACGACGTCCCAGGCGAAGACCTGGTCTTTGTAGTGGCCCACGACGGTGGAAATATGGTCCTGCAGGATATTCGAAAGCTGCGCGGTGGTCCATGTGGCGCCCGTTAGCCATGAAGGCAGGTTGCTGTGCCAGACCAGCGTGTGGCCACGCAGTGCCATGCCATGCGCGGCCGCAAAAGCCGCGATGGAATCGGCGCTCGCGAAGCTGTAAACGTTCAGGCCCGGATGTGTGGGGCCAAATTTCATGGCATTCTCCGGCTCCACCTGATTGAATTCACGGGCCAGAGTATCGCTGTACAGCGATTCGGAAAAATGCGAGGGGTCAACCGCCGCGCCAAACCTTAGGCCGCGTTCAGCGGCCAGATCGCGTATGGATTGAGCGCCCAGCGGAAAAACCGCCAGAGATGCAGTTGCCAGGCAGGGAAGAAGAAATCCTTTCATCCAAACAGTGACGGTATCATGCTTCCCCGCACACTCATGGTCTGCCCGACCACGAAAGTGCAGACCACGAAAGTGGAGCTTGACTCCGGAATGGCCTCATCATAGGTTCCACCGTTTGCGATTACGTCATGGTGACCTTTCCCGACGAAGCAGACATGACTGCCTGTCTGGTGGCTATCAACCCTCAGTACCTGGTGTACGAGAGGCCGGACACCACTTGATACCGCCTGAACCAGTGATAAGCTCGTTGCTGCGATGGATCTCATCGCACAGGGGCAGTATGTCTGCGCGCTGGCGGGCAGTGCTCTGTTGCCGTTTGGACAGCGTGAACAGGATATCGGGGTATTGAAAGAATCATGCGCATGAGACACATTTTCGTGTTTGCGGTATTAGTGGCCATGGCGACTGCTCGGCCTTCATCCGCGAAGCAATATGAGGCTGGCCAGGTGGGCGAGGTCATCCAGCTGAGGGACACGACCAGGCATATGGTGGTCTCTGTCATCCCCTCGATTGGGAATATGGTGACCGAGTTCTCGGTCAACGGCAAGAACGTGTTGCGTTGGCCGTATACTTCGCTCGAAGATTACAAATCGCGTGGCGGGGGCTCCAGCGGCATCCCGTTTCTGGGGCCATGGGCCAACAGACTGGACGAAGACGCCTTCTACGCGAACGGCAAAAAATACAGCTTCGACATGGATCTCGGAAACGTGCGCGGAGCCATTCCCCTCCACGGGTTCCTGTCAACGACCGACAAGTGGCAGGTTGTGGAAGTAAAGGCCAACAACAAATCGGCATGGGTAACCAGCAGGCTCGAAGTCTGGAAACAGCCGATGTGGATGAAGCAGTGGCCATTCGCGCATACGATCGAGATCACTCAGCGGCTGCAGGATGGCGAACTGGAGGTCCAGACGAAAATCACCAATCTGAGCGCCGAGCCAATGCCCGTAGCCGTGGGATTTCACTCCTACTATCAACTCACCGATTCACCGAGGGAAGAGTGGACCGTCACCTTGCCCGTAAAAACCCGTTATTTGTTGACCGGTGCGAAGATTCCGAGCGGGGAAACCGAGATGGTTGAAAAGTTATTTCCCAATCGGCAGGGCACGCTGAAGGACTACAACCTCGACGACTTGTTCGGCGATCCGGAGCGCGATTCTCAGGGTCGTTCCCATACCATCGTCAAAGGCAGGCAGCAGTCGCTGGACATCATGTTCGGCCCTAACTATTACGCCGAGGTGATCTATTCACCGAACCCAAACGGCCAGGGTCTTGGGAGCAACGCTCCCCAAAATCCGAACCCGGGGGGGCGTGGGCCTGGTCAGCTGCCCGGACAGGGACTGGGGCGCGGTGGAAGCGGCGGGCTCGGACGTGGTGGGAGCGGTGGGATCGGGCGCGGCCGGGGTACGCCGAATCCGCTGGCAACGCCTAACTATATTTGCGTCGAGCCCATGCCCGGCATCACCAATGCCATCAACCTGGCGCAAAAGGGCATCGTCAAAAATCTGCAATCGGTTGCGCCCAATAAGACCTGGGAAGCGAGCTTTTGGGTGAAGCCCAGCGGGTTCTGACCGAAGCGACAGCACGAACAGGCAACGTCAAAGATCGGCACGCTGGCTTTATACTCCGGGTCGCGTTTGTTGACATGAACCCCTGTGCTTCCGGTGACACAGGCTGGCGATCCACAATACTTTGGTGGAAGCGCCGCGCTGGGTTTTTCATTCTTTCGAAAAATTCCCGCCTGAAGCCTATTTGCCAGGAAGTCCTCTCGGGTCGTGTTGTCGGGGAGCAGGCCGACGGAAGGTGGCGAAGCCACCGAAGCCAGCGCGGCGTTCGCGCTCAATCCGGCCGCGCTGGAGCACCTTTTTAAAATCTTTTGGGGTGCGTAAAATAGCCGACCTGCCAGCCTTTGAAGTGCTTATTGAGGTGACCTCCAGAGAAGGGGCTGCCACAGGCTCCCGCCTCGCGGCATGGCGCACATACCCGAAAATCAACGTATCGTAAGATTCCTGAGGGACGTTGTCTTATGGAGCGTACGGTCGAATTCACGCATGTGCTCTGTATGAGCGCTGCTGGTCGGAATCAACTATGAAATCAAGTGGATCTCGCCCATAACGGTTTTTCGCCAGGCAAACGATTGTACGCCTGGTGGCCTGGAAAGGAGATGTTTGATCATGGAAGCCGCGCGCCGAAGGTTGGACAGGCTCTTACATAATCCGACGTTATCCGGAGCCGGCCGCGCCGCGCTTAAGCGCATAGCTCAAACCATTAGCCTCCGATAACTCGGCATTATGTAATCGCAAACAGCATCCGCTCCCGCGGCGCCGTGTGCGGGCTCAGATCCGTCCCGGACCGCCGCGAAGAAAGACCACCTAATATCGGGAAAAGGGGGCCGCCGGTCAGCTCGGAATAAATTTCTCTGCTGGGGCGGGTGGGAGCGGCGGGATCGGACGTGGTGGTAGCGATGGGATCGGGCGCGGCCGGGGTACGCCGAATCCGCTGGCAACGTCTAACTATGAGCCCGTGCCCGGCATCACCAATGCCATCGACCTGGCGCAAAAGGGCCTCCTCAAGAATCTGCAATCGATTGCGCCCAATAAGGCTGGTGAATGAAACGACGCCGCGTGTGGCATCGGGCGGAGATTGGCCGCCAGATGGCGGGGCCACGGCGTGGAAACATGCCCGGAAACTGATCAGAGATACGTCCCGGCTGTTGTGATCCTTTGTCGCAGGAAACGCGCCTACAAGCGCCGTTGCAGCGAGTACTAGGGCGCTTTCAACACGAAAGGATGCCTGCGAAAAGAGAGGTGACTCCGTGACGAACCTTGCTCTCCAACTCGTCCGATGTCGGCGTCCGCAGAGATTCGCAGAGCGCGCCTTCTTGTGTTTGCAGGTTTTCCACGATTGCGCGGCTGTCGCCGTCTGGGCCCTTCCGAATCCCAGAGCGGAAAATGGCACGAAGCAACAAACCGCGTGACTCGTCCGTTTCCTCCCGACATGAATCAGCGGTGATCAGATAAGCGTGGAGCGACTGGCCTATCTCGGTCCATAATCCTGACGTATCTCGTCGGAGCGTCTGCTTCAAGAAAACAAGAGCACCGAATGCGCCTGTAGAAAGGCCATTGGGAAGAGGGATTCCATCGGGCCAGCGAAGCCAGGCTGCCCCCGCAAACTGGGCCGGAAAAGCAATCTTCCGAAGGATCTCAGCAGCCTCGGGTCGATTCAATCCAAACTTCGGCGTCGGATTACCGTCCGGACCATAGACTAACGCGTCCGAGTGTTCATCGAAAAGAAAAGCTTGTCCGCCCGGAAAACAGTACACCTTTGCGTCTTCTTCTATGCGGTTCACGGCCGCCCCACTTCGCCGAAAGCGGGTTGTCTTGTGTCCGGGTTCGGGAACCGCGTCGCCGTATTGCTCATAGAAGGCGCCAATGTCATCCCACTGCAGCAAACCTGAATTCTGTGATTGAATCGACCGTTGCTGATCGCCAAACCGGTCATGAAACCGTTTCCATGCCTGAAAGCCGTTCTGCACCATGGTCGCCAGCCGCTCCTGGTCCGCATCGCTAAATGGAGAAGCTGAATTGTTGAGCATGAGATCCTGCAATTCATCCTGGGAGACGAGACACATCACCCGGCTGAAAACCGCCTCAAACCGCTCAGGCTCTACCAACGTTCTAGTGATGAGCTTTAACTTTTCACGGGCGATCCGGAACGCGTCGGCTTCGCGACTGTCTTCGACCACAACGGTGTCTACGATGATTGTTTCTCTCGATCCAAACCTGTGTACTCGGCCAACACGCTGTTCCATATCCATGGGATTCCACGGCACATCGATGTGAATTAGCCGCCGGGATACCTGTAGGTTGATACCCTCGCCGCCCGCCCTGGACGAAACCAGAAATTGGGGTCCATCCAAGCGTTTGAATGCCGCCACCTGCTCTTGGCGTTGCATGTCGTCTTGTCCGCCGATAATCATGGCTGGTGCCCGGCCCGTCGCTCGCTCTAAAAAGCGCGCGAGCGCAGACACAGTTTCGATGGGCTGAGCGAATAAAACTGCTTTTTCCCCCGCGACGCCCGCGAGCAGTTGGTTCCAAATGATCAGCCACTTGTCATCACCTGCCTTACAAACCAGATCGATTCCCTGCGAGATCAGGCTCTTGAGGCCAGCAGCCGAGCCTATATCGCGTGGATCGCCGGGAATGAAATCTTCAATGTCATCCACGTCGTCATCTCGATCCTGCCGGTCTATCTCAGCGTAGATTCGCTGATAGAGAGCATCTACAGCCTCGTCCTGCGAACCGAGCCTATATGGGCGAAGGGCAGCAAGCGCGTCGCGCAGAGTTGGATCGGAAGCCTTCCAATTTGCGCGAATGGCTTGTCTTGTCAAATACCCGAGGCCTGCCTGAGGGCTCGAAGCGGCCCACTGCATCGCCTGCGCACAACGCCAGCCCGTGGCGCGGCGGCGAGCCTGCCCCATGGACGATTCGCGAGACGGCCGGTAGAAATCATGAATCGCATCCATCCAGGCGCGATGCTGTGGACCAAGATTTACTATTAGTGGTTCGTTTACCTGACGGTTCGGAAAGACCGGATTTCCGTCCCAATCCCGAATATCGTCTTTGGTCCGGTAGATCACCCGGCCCGTAAGCATGCGGGAGTCCTCACCAGCGGATTTGAGCAAGTTCAGCAGATTCTCAAATCGGGTCTGATGCCCCTGATGTGGAGTACCGCTCATCAGAATTACTCGTCCGTTGGTGCCCTGTCGTTCGATCAGTGCCTGGACAAGCTTATACGCCTGACTTGGTTTGCCACCATCCTGCTCCCAGGCAGACAAATGATGGCACTCATCAACAATGATTACGTCCCACGGCTTCGACTCGGCGATGCTGTCGAAATGCCCTCTATGCACAGCTCGGTGAATCGAAGCCACGACCATGCTGTCTGTCAGTCGGGCATCGGCACCCTGCGCAGACCAGCGCCGGAAGGGTAGGTTCAAACGATCAAACTCCGTCAGAACGTTGTTTACCAGCCGCGCCGGGGCCAAATAAAGGATCCGCAGCTCTGGGCGCTGATCCAGCAGCGCACGAACAATTAATCCAGCCTCGACGGTCTTACCCAATCCGACTTCGTCTGCAATCATTACCCGCCGAAGGGATTCGTGTTGTAGAACGTGCTGGACCAGACTGACTTGGTGAGACAGTGTTTCGACCTCGCGAGCATCCATACGCCGCTGCGGATCTTCGCAGATGAGAAAATGCGCCTGGAGTCTGCCCACACTTCTGCGGCTTTGAGAGGGCCAATTCTCACCGGCTGGCAGCGCCATCAAGAGCGATGCCGGCGACGTTAAGGCTCGGACGCGGCTCGCCTGTAGGCCAACCTCCACGCATCCATCCGTCGTCTCCTGATCCGACCAAAAACGTCGGGGCGGAGCGACAATGTCGATAGCATCCAGACCGAAGTCGTCGTACTCACGTAACAGCGCATACGGCAGATTCGATTCGGGCTTCAACAACAAACATCCTGTTTTCATCATTATGCACCGGCTGTCGCAGTCTGAACCCCTGGGACATTTCGCAAGAGCGCAGCTGTCTGCTCCAGAATTGGTTTTCGCTTTTGCGCATCACTCCGCAATCTATACTGTTCCTGGGAAGCAACAATCGCCTCAGCCATCGCTTCCAAAGGATTCTGATGCTCCTGTAGCGTCTGCAGAATTTCCTGCTCGACTTCTCCGAAGAACCTGGTCAGAATACGCAAGGCAGGTTTTTCGGCCGCGTCAGGTATTTCGTCAGCTAATTGCTCGAAAAGCGCGAGAATCCGATTTTTCACTCCCGGGCCAACATCTGCATTGTCATCGACAAACCGTTTGCACTTCATTCGGATGGGCCCGTCAATCGCATTGATCAAATCAGTCGAATTCTTCTCTCTGACCTCCTTAATCATCTCTCGTCCGACGGTCTTCAGTCGCGCAGCATCGATCCTGATACTTTCCTTCTGTGCTTCAACCACGCTTTGTTGCACGCGGGCACCCTGTTCTCTTGCCCATGCAGCGGTTTCCTCGACAAGCCCATAGCACTGGTCGGCATACTCATTCGTCCGCTTTCGAATATCTTTCAGGATCTCTTGTCCCCACGCTTCCGCGAGTGGCTCTTCGCAACGCAATGCGAACTCTTGTTGCAAATTGACGTCGGTCGCTCCAGAGAACCTGCCACCCTTTCGAACCGATGCTCGCAGGGTCGCCCAGTGAGCCGTTCCAAGTCGCCTGAGGTATTTGCCGATTTGATTCCTCGACCGCTCTTTGCCGGACTTGACCAAGTCCGATATCCGCTGCGGTGCGGTTTGGCGCAGAAACTCCCGATACTGCCCCTGCAGCGTTGCAAACTTGGTCCGCAGGGGCCGAATAAAAGTTTCCAGATCCTTTCGAAGTTGCTCAATTTCCTCCGCGAGATGCGCTTCGTCCGTCCACTGCGCCTCCACAAGCCTAATCTCGGATACGGTTCCATCCCTCAGCGATTGAAAGTACGTTTCCACTCTACTCGCCCGCTCCAGTTCCTGAGTTGCACGGATCTCGCCGAGTGACGTTGCGATGGCGGGGATATTCGTCTCGCCTACATCCTGAAGTCGCGCCCCGTCATCAGAAACCAGCGCCTCAAATTCAACAGCAGAAACTGGATGGACGCGGAGAGTCTGAAGCAATTTGTCGATTACTTCCTGCTTCGCATGGTGTAACTCGCCGTCGTCTTTCCAAAGGGCTTCTAGTTCGTTCCGGAGCTGATTTCTGATAAAAGGGACCATCTCTTCGCAGACTGCGGCGAAGTGCGCAGCGAATGTTCGGCTCTTATCGGCAAGTCGACGGGTGCGTGCAATATCGTCCACCTTGGTGATTGCAATTAATAGAACTGGATTCCCTTCGGGCTCATCGGACGTATGAAGGAGCCGCGTTAGAAACTCACTCTGCCGCAGCAGCATCGCCACAGGTTCCGTAACTCCCCGATGGTCGACAACAAGCACAAGAACCTTTGCACTCTCCCGGATGAACTTCCGAGTGATCTCAGGTCGGGGATCGCCAATCACCCCCAAACCCGGAAGATCCACCAAAGTCACACCCGATTGAAGCAGAGGCGAGTTCCACCAAACTGTAGCTTTTCGGATGAGGGGCGCAAGAAAACCGCAGGCATGATCGTTCAGAACCGAAGCCAGTTCAGCCGGGGTTCCTTCACGAACAAATCGTTCACCTCTCTTGGCCAAGGTGAGAGCGGTCCGTATTCTCCCAATCCGTTCGGCGTCCTCATGGTTTGCCTGTGTTGCCCATGGACGGCCGTGACCCAGCGCGTCCCGGAGTCCGTCGACGAGGTATCGAATCGTCACATCGGAAGACTGCTTCCCGGTGATAAGCAGTTCCGCAACGCTCTTCGTATCGCGACGCTGGCGTTCGCGGGTACTCAGTTCATCCTCCTCCGGTTCCGTGAGCATATCGATGAACAGAGTCTCGCCTTCCTCGTCAGTCAACTCCGCCAAGTGCTCTCCGGGAGCTCCCAACTCGAATTTCCAGGAATTCTCCAAGCCGAACACCAACTGATTCAAGCGTTCGCGGCTGTGGTATTCGGCTTCGATTTTCGGGCTCGCGCCGTAGCGCACTGTGAGTGCCTGCGCCGTGAGTGGTCCAACGCCCCCCGACGGGACTACAGCTTGGCCGCCACCAGTGAGAGCGTTTATCAGGGTACTCTTCCCGACGCCCGAATTACCAAGGAAGCAAACGGAAAGCTCGTCGCCCATCAGGGAGTCTGCCTTTTGGAGGCGTGCGCAATCTCGGTCGAACTCCTCAACTTTTTCGGCACAATGCCGCTCAAGAAAAGGCTTGGCCTGTGTTTTATACCAATGCACTAGACTTTGCGCACTCTTCGTCATGCGGTACACTCCTCTCGATTCGTAACAGCTTCCGGGAAATGGTTCTCTAGAAACCATTTGCGATTGGAAGTATTAGCCGACAGCCGATTTTTTGATTGGAACACAGCCCGTCGGTCCGTTACATTGGTCTCACCTTTTGCGCGAGCAACGCGAGCAACTCAACAAAAGCATCGGCTTCCGACTTGGAAGTCGGACATGTCTGTGTGTTGCCCTCATTTGCAGCGTCGAATCCAGTGAAGCTAAGTAGTGTGCGTTCAGACATTCAGCCGCGGAAGAGCCGATTGTACAGCCTCAGAATGTGCGACGTGCTCAAGCGGCACAAACCTTAGGGCTTCGGTATTCGAGTGCCTTGGCCGAAAACTCGGTGCTGAAAGCAACTTCGGCTTGCAGGTGCTGCTCCGAAACGGATTCGAAATTATACGTCGCTCTTCTCCACAAATCGGGCCCTTCAAGAATCGCAAGCCCGGCATCGGTCTTGAGATTCCATGATTGATCAAACCGAAAATAGCGGTAATGATATCGAGCAGCAAAAACGGAATCTTCAGCGAGATACAAGGTGAGGGTGTACCCAGCTGGCAGCAAATGCCCGATTGCCGTTTCTATGGCTAATCTTACATCCGATTGCGTACCGTATTCGCTCCCCTCTTTGGCGAAACCAGTGTAGAGTCTCAACTGGGTTTCCCGATTTTTTTTAGGGAGGCGATCGAGCAAGCTGAGCAAGCCGCTCCGCCTTTCAGCCTTGCACGTCAGGAGATCGCGGCCCGCGTATCTGTCCATGATTGTCATGGTGTCAGCATGTTGTACGAGCCGCGAAAAACAGATATCCCAAATCTTATCGCAGGATGTTCGCTCCGGGAACTCGCCCGCACGCGTCTCCCACAATCCCTTCACAACTTCTGACAGGTTGAGGCAGTCGATGCGGCAGGCCTCGCAGCCGAGTTCTTCGTCTTTGACAGCCACGATATCCTTCAGCCCCTTTCCTATGAACCAATCTGTGCTTACTAATGACAACTGAACTTGCTTGACAAGACTCGCCAGCGGCCCAACAAACTGACGTCGGTTAACCGCGAATGCGACGGCTTCTTGCCATCTTTTTCTTTGGTTCTGAGGTAAGCAGCCGACAGCTGCCGCGAAGGGTTGAGGAACGACTAGAATTCCGTGCTCACGCCAAAAACGGATCACTAGGTCTGTCTGGGACAAACGCATCGCAGGATCGATATGTAATAGCGCCAGGGCCTCTGGTTGCACAGTAAATCTGGCAATCACGATTGCACCGGAAACATTTCTCGATAGGATTCCTCAAAAAATCCGTCGGGCCACTCGTCCACAAACTCTCCGGACGAATCCATTCGCAAACGCGAGATCGCGGCTCCATTCCGGCCGGCGGGTTGCACATACAAAACAGAAACAGCGTTCGGTTCGAGCTTACCTTCGCGTATCCGCCGCTGCAAACGAAGAATAAGCGCTTCGCTATGGGTTTCGACAATCCACTGATTGCCGGTTGGTCTTGACCTTGCTGCTGACCGGTCAGCCGACAGGCGCGTTGTCGCAATAAGGAAATCTGCCAAATGCGCCTGCAAGCGTGGATGTAAATGAATTTCCGGCTGTTCAACGCATATAACCTGTCCAACCGAAATCAAGCCCTGAACAACGATAGGCAGAAGTTGACCAATTCCAAAACCAACATCAGACGGCGCCACATCGACTAGCGACCGCGAATCGGTCAGAGTCATGGTCACCAGTTCTCCCATCACATCATCCGCCAATAGTTTTGTTTTGAGCGTGTAAGGGATCTCGAATTTGCCGAACCATTGATTGATCAAACGCGTGAGTGGTGCTGCACGCCTGTGAATAACTTGTGAGGTGAACTGCCCCGCACGGCCCACCGTTGACTCATTCCGCCCTGAAATCAGATAGTGCCGTTCAGGTGCCTCCCGTAGCGGTCCGAGGTATTGAATATTCTTGATCAATTCCGTTAGCTCCGAATTCACTCCTTCCATCGGAGACGCGGCACCGCCAAGATACCGCTGGTAGCTCCAGAATTCTTCAGATCTGGCTGATGCTTTCTTCGGTATGAGCCGCGACGGCAGGAGGCCCCCACCCGCCATACACGCATCGGCAAGGAATTGTTTGACCTGTTCTCGTTCAAGATGGGGCCGAATCCCGGGCAAAGGCCGCCTCTCGGCGCGCTCTACAAAATATGCGCTCAACGATTCAACGGATGATTCATCTGCCCATTCAAACAGAGCATTCGGTATTATCTCGTCCACATCTTCGTCTGGAACCGAGATCATCCGCTTCAGAGCAATTCGAAAATCAGACTCGCCCGACAACTCCATTACGACATCACTTAGTATCGGCGAGCCACTTCCGGCCGCGGCATCCTCGGATCGGAAAACCATCCTGGCCGAACGAACTGCCAGAGGCGGAAACCTGAATCTTGTAGGACGAATTTCCCTAGGCATGAGGCGCCCATCGAACGTCACCCCAATTGTGAGCGCCTTCTGCAAGTCATGCGAAAACAGAAGCGACCGAAAACTCCCGAGGTCAATGAGATCGCCCCTCGGAATCAGCGAGAAGTCCTCGCCGCCGGACCTGCCGATCGATTGTTGTAAAAGCAACAGCGCCTGAATCAGCGAACTTTTCCCGCTGGAGTTCGGCCCATAGATGAGTGTGATGGGCGCGAGTTCTGGGGTTTGGGCTACGCCAAACGGCTTGAAGTTATGCACTTCCAGCGATCTGATCAAGATTGCTCCTCATCGCCGTTTGAGCACGACGACCAATCTGCAAGCGGATTCGGAATCTTAAGTTGCAGTGCAGACTTCGCTACAGTGTATCGCGCAGACGGGAGTTATCCTGGAAAAAGTTCCGTCTTCAAGAGACGGAGGTCGTGAATCCACAGGCAGGGCTTGACCCAGCGTCCTTAAATGGTTTCATTTAACAAACAATTAAGGCAGTTATTTAGCAGTGCAATCAACCATCATGAAAGGCATTCCCCGTCATCTGAATGCGGAAACAGCATCTCACCGCGATCCGAAATTTCTTTAAAGTGCTCGGGACGCGACACGCCGTGGTTCTCAATCCGGCATTCTCCGTTCGCGGCGAGCGCTATCTTTAACAGTTGTCGATATCCCCGAGCGTGCGTTCCTCTCGCGAAATAAATCGCGGGGCGAAGCCCTTTTTTCATCCGAGTCCGGCGAATTTCAAAGAAACCCGAAATCTGAGTGACAGCAAAATAAAATCCCCCTATCCGCCTGAACCCAAACGCCTTACCCGCAAAATCCCCCCTCCCCCAACCCCGATTTCTAGACACCATCATGTAGAGTCGAATCGGATAATGACCATGCGACGCTCACAACCGATGAAAACCGCCTCCCCGAAACTCGCCGCCCCACCGACCGCGACGACCAAAACCACCTGGGCCATCCCCACCCACCCATCCAGTCCGTCGCCCCTCGCCCAAGAAGCAAAAAAAATGCCCGTACCAAGCGAACCCGCCACCCTGAACAAAACAAAGGAACTCCCAAAATTCACGAACCCATTTAAAGGCCTGGCGAACCCGGGAAAACGCCCCCACCACCCCCTTTTGAGCCACCCGAACCCCATTCCGAACCCGCGCGAGGCCACCCGCCGAAACCACCCTGGCCCTCCCCAAACGTTCCCCTTACGCGCGCAACCCTTGCACCCTGGTATGATGGTTGGCGCTGAGGGTTCAGCCCTGCAACTCCGTAACCCTCCAGCTGGTTATCCGTCAAATAAAACTGTTACCTCCACTAACTCTATGATCAAAGTCGAAGGTCTGACCAAGCGATACGCTCGCAACTACGCGGTCAAGAATATTTCCTTCGAAGTCGGCAAGGGCGAGATTGTAGGCTTCCTCGGCAAGAACGGCGCTGGGAAAACCACCACCATGCGCGTCCTCACCTGCTTTCTGCCCCCCACTTCGGGCAAAGTCAGCGTCGCCGGTTTCGATGTCCTGGAGCAATCGCTCGATGTCCGCAAAAACATCGGCTACCTCCCCGAAACTCCTCCCGTTTACCCCGAAATGGAGGTCAACGAGTACCTCTCCTTCGTCGCCAAACTCAAAGGCATCTCCGGCGCCGACGTGGCCAAACGGGTCGATGAAGTCATCGAGCGCACCGCCCTCGGCAGCGTCCGCAACACCATCATCGGCAAGCTTTCCAAGGGTTACCGCCAGCGCGTCGGCATCGCTCAGGCCATCATCCACAACCCGCCGGTGCTCATTCTCGACGAGCCTACTTCCGGTCTCGATCCCGAGCAGCAGCGCGAAGCCCGCCAGCTGATCGCCAGCCTCTCCGGCGATCACACCATCATTCTCAGCACCCACATCCTGTCGGAAGTCGAACAGTCGTGCAGCAAAGTCATCATTATTAATGCGGGTGAAATTGTCGCGGTGGATTCCGTCGCCAACCTGCATCACCGCCGCCAGGGTGGCGAAATGGTGGCCGTACAGGTCAAGGGAGCTACCGAAAATCAGGTGCGCCAGAAGCTGGAACAGGTGAGCGGCGTCGCCAAAGTCATGGCCCGCGAAGCCCCCGAAGGCCTCGTCGCCTTTGAAATCGAAAGTATGGAACAATATGCCGTTCGTCCCGATCTCGCCCGTGCCATCGTGCAGTCCGGCTGGGATCTGACCGAACTCCGCACCGTCGGCGAATCGCTCGAAGAAATCTTCCTCGATCTCACGAAATCCGAAAAGACTGCGTCCCCCGCGGCTTCGGAAGCCACCGTTATAAAGGGAGACGCCTGATGAGAAACGTACTCACAATCTGCGGTAAAGAAGTTAGAGCCTACTTCACGTCGCCCATAGCCTACCTCTTAATGGGCATGTTCGGGCTCATCACCGGCTTCATGTTCTACAGCGCCACAGTCTACTTCATCAATGCCGGAACCCAGCAGCAAATGTCCGGCCAGACTGGCGCCATGAGCATTAACGATTACGTCATCGCTCCCCTGCTCGGCAACGCCGGAGTCATTGGTCTGTTCCTCGTTCCCCTGATATCCATGCGATTGTTCGCCGAAGAGAAACGCGCCGGCACCATCGAACTCCTGCTGACTTCCCCGCTCAGCGATTGGGAAATCATCCTCGGCAAATGGCTGGGCGCGATGACCATGTACCTTTGCGTGATCGGTATGTCGATGATCAACATCGCCCTGCTCTTCGCCTGGAGCACGCCCGACTGGCGGCCCATCCTGACCGGCTACCTCGGCCTCATCCTCCAGGGCGCGACAGTCCTCGCCATCGGAACCTTTATCTCGACAACGACTCGCAATCAGATCATCGCCGGCGGCACCACTTTCGCCGTTTGCCTGCTGCTCTGGGTGCTCTCCTGGGTCAGCAACTACAGTGACACCGCCTTCGGCAAGGCCATCGCATATTGCTCCATTCTGGTTCACTTCGAACCGTTTTCGAAAGGCATCATCGATACCAAAGACGTGATCTTCTATCTCTCTGCCATCTTCCTGGGCCTGTTCCTGACCGCCCGGTCGCTCGAATCTTTAAGGTGGAGGGCGTAACCATGGCCGAAACATCCTGGATGAAAACTCGTCAGACCAAATACGGCGCCTACGCAGCCGTCTACATCCTGATTATTCTGGCCGTGCTCGTTGTCGGTAACTGGCTCGCCAGCAGCCACAACAAATCGGTCGATGTCACCTCCAACAAGCAATACACGCTTTCGGATCAGACAAAAAAGGTAGTCGGCAATCTCAAGTCCGACATCAACATCTATTACTTCGATCAGTCCGCCGGTTACGACCGCGCCCGCGACATTCTGGATCGCTACGCCAATATTTCTTCGAAGGTGAAGATCACCTACGTCGATCCCGATAAGAAGCCCGATATCGCCCGCGTCGAAGGCGCGCGCGCCATGGGCGACGTGATTGTCGATAACGGCGTGAAGAAGGAAACCGCCAAGTCCCTCACCGAAGAAGAGCTCACCGGAGCCATCATCCGCACCATCAAAACCGGCACTCGCATGGCTTGTTTCGTGCAGGGTTCAGGCGAGCACAAGATCGACGACACCGGCCGTGACGGCTACTCGACAGTCAAGACCGCGCTCGAAAGGAACAACTACAAAACCCAGTCGATCTCGCTTCTTGAAAAGCCCGATGTTCCCTCGGACTGCACCATCGTGGTTGTCGGCGGCCCCAAGCGCGATTACCTCCAGCCCGCCATTGATGCTCTGAAGAAGTTCGTCACCAATGGTGGCCGCCTCATTATCAATCTCGATCCCGCTCTGAATCTGCCTCCACCCGATGGCAAACTCGGAGACACCCCCGGCCTCGTCGCCATGGCTGCCGACTGGGGCGTCACCTATAAGGGCGACGTCGTGCTCGATATGAGTTCCGCCAGCCAGATGTTTGGCCAGCTGTCTCCGGTCGTCGGCACCTACGGCACTCATCCCATCGTCCGCGTCATGCAGGACAACGCCTCGGTGATGCCGCTGTCGCGCAGCATGGAAGCCAAGTCGCCCGCCGAGACGCTCTTCTCGTCTACTGCGGACAGCTACTCGCTGACCGATCCAAAGCTCCCCATCCATCAGGCCGATATTGAAAAGGGCGCCAAGGGCCCGTTCGTTCTCGGAGCCGCCGCCACCATCGGCACCGGCGATAAGGCCGGCCGTGTCGTCATGGTCGGCAGTTCCGACTGGATGTCGAATTTCATTCTCAGCGCCCCCATCGCCAACCGCGATCTCGCGCTCAACATGATGAACTGGCTGACCTCCGATGAGGATCTGATCTCGATTCGCCCCAAAGAAGCCTCCGACCGCCGCCTGCACATTACCGGCACCGGCATCCGCATGCTGTTCTTCGTAAGCGTCATCGGGATTCCGCTGTTCGTGATCCTCTCCGGAGTTTCCGTTTGGTGGAAACGAAGGTAAATCGCTGAACCAACCATGCTGAAACCACACGGTCTCATCACTGCCGCCGGCGTGCTCGCCATCCTGGGCGGCTATGCCTGGTGGGCCAATCGCCACCCGGTCTCCGATACCAACACCACAACTCCGCCCGCGCCAAAAATCCTGGCCCTGACGGCGGATCAGATTACCAACATCAAAATTGCAAAGACCGACGAAGACCCGGTCGTCCTGAACAAGACTGGCGATAAGTGGGTCATCGCAGCCGCCAAGCCCCTGGCGGCCGACAACGACGCTGTCAGCACTCTGACCGGAGCCTTGTCGCCTCTGACTTCGGACCGCCTCATAGATGAGCATCCGCAAGGCCTGACCGCCTTCGGTCTCGATAAGCCGACCGCGGAACTCGACGTCACCACTAAGGGCGGCAAAACCCAAAAGCTCCTCTTCGGCTCCGACACGCCCTCCGGCAGCGACACTTACGTCAAGCTGGATTCAGACCCGAAGGTCTACAGCATCGCCTCCGGAACGAAATCGAACTTCATCAAAGCCGTCAACGATCTTCGCGATAAGCGTCTCCTCACCCTGAACTCGGATAAGATCACCTCCGTCACCCTGAACGCCAAAGGCGCGCAGATCGAATTCAACAAGAACTCCGGTGGCGACTGGCAGATCACCAAACCGAAACCGATCCGCGCCGATGGCTCCGCGGTCGACGATCTCGTCGGCAAACTCAAAGACGCGAAGATGGATCTCACCACCATCCCGACCCCCGCCGAATTCTCAGCCGCCCCCAAGGTCGGCTCGGCGACGTTCGTGGACGACAAGGGTCCCCAGTCGATCGAAGTCCATAAAGCAAAAGACAGCACCATCTACGCGAAATCCTCGGCAGTCGATGGCATCTACAAGGTTGCCGCCGACGTCGGCACAGCCGTCGATAAGAGTGTCGAGGATTTCCGTAACAAGAAGCTCTTCGACTTCGGCTTCACCGATCCTTCGAAAGTAGATCTCGGCGGCAAGCTTTACGAGAAGACCGGCGACAAGTGGTTCAACGGATCCGCTCAGATCGACTCCGCGAGTATCCAGGCAGTCGTAGACAAACTTCGCGATCTGTCGGCCACGAAGTTCTCGGATAAGATTGCCGGCTCCCCCGCCCTCGCCATTGCAGTCACCTGGGGCGAGAAGAGCAAGGTCGATAAAGTCACCATCAATAAGAATGGCGCCGACTACATCGGCGTGCGCGATGGCGATGCCACCGCCTACGGCCTCGATGCGAAGGCGTTCGACGATCTGCAACAGACCATCGGCGCGATCAAGCCGGCTCAGACCCCGAAGGCTGATACTAAGAAGTAGATGCCGCGAGCCTCCGCCAACGATGTCCTGCCGGCCCCGTGCCGTCGGGAGGGCCTCCTGTGAACGGCCTCCTGACAGACCTCTACGAACTCACCATGGCCGCGGGCTATTTCGCCGCCGGCAAGCACGAAGAAACCGCGACCTTCGAACTGACCATTCGCCGCCTCCCGCGTAACCGCGACTTCGTCATCGCCGCCGGTCTCCATCGGGCCATCGACTACCTGATCAACCTGAAGTTCACGGCCAACGAGATCGCCTACCTGCGCGGCCTCCCCAGCTTCCGCAACGCCTCCCCCGCATTCTGGGATTACCTCGCAGCCTTCCAGTTCACCGGCGACGTCTTCGCTGTCCCGGAAGGCACCGTCCTCTACGAAGGCCAGCCCGTCATGAACGTGCGGGCTCCGCTGATGAAGGGTCAGATTCCGGAGACGTACCTGCTCGCCGCCATCGGTTACGAAACTCTGGTGGCCACCAAAGCCGCCCGCATCGTGCACGCCGCCGAAGGCCGCGAAATCATCGAATTCGGAACCCGCCGCGCCCACACTCCGGAAGCGGGCGTCATCGGAGCGCGTGCCGCATACATCGGCGGTTGCGCCGGCACCAGCAACACACTCGCGGGCTATCGCTACGCAATCCCGGTACTCGGCACCGCGGCCCATTCGTGGGTGATGTCGTTCGCCTCCGAATCCGAAGCTTTTGAGCGCCTCCAGCGCCTGCTCGGCGAGCGGACCGTGCATCTCATCGACACCTACGACACTCTCGAGGGCGCCCGCACCGCGGCGAAACTCGGACGCCCGTTGTGGGGTGTGCGGATCGACAGCGGCGATCTCGTGCAGCTCTCGCGTGAGGTTCGCGCCATTCTCGACGCCGCCAACCTGAACGACGCGAAGATCATGGCAAGTGGCGACCTCGACGAAGTGAAGATCGAGGCCATCGTGAAAGCCGGGGCTCCCATCGATGCCTTCGGAGTCGGCACCGAACTCACCACTTCCGCCGATGCGCCTTCCATCGGGGCCGTTTATAAAGTAGTCGCCATCGGCAATCCAGGCAACGTGCGCTATCCCATCAAGTCGAGCCCGGAGAAGCATACGTTCCCCGGCGCCAAGCAGATCTTCCGCTTCCCTGATCGTGATGTTCTGGGTCTCGCAACCGAGTGCTTCACTGGTTCGGAAGCTTTGCTGCGGCCAGTCATCCTCTCGGGCAAAGTCGTTGGCGCCTTACCCGATGCCGCCGAGGTCCGCGAGCGCGCCACCCAATCGCTCAACCCGTGGCCGAGCCCGAATCGCCGCACCGAGATGTCGGAACGTCTCCAGGCCCTCACAACGCAGGTTCGCGGCGAACTCGAGGTCTCCGCGTGAGAACCTTTTTCGATATCGATACGCAGCTCGATTTCATGGTGCCTGGCGGAGCGCTTTATGGACCGGGAGCCGAGCGTCTCATCCCCGCCATCGCCGCGCTGAACCGCTACGCGGGCGAGAACAAGATCCCGCTGATTTCAACCACAGACGCGCACCCGGAGAATGCGGAAGAATTTCGCGTCTGGCCGCCACACTGTGTCGCAGGCACTTTCGGCCAGCGGAAGCCCGCTGCCACGCTTCTGGCAAATCACGCAGTCGTGCCATATGACACGGCGTTCGATCTCGACACGCTCGATGCCGCTGCGAGCCAAATCATCGTTGAGAAGAACGATCTCGACATGTTCACCAATCCGCACTCTCTGGCCTTGCTGAACAAACTGAACATCACCGAGTGTATTGTCTACGGAATCTTCATCGATTACTGCGTGAAGTGCGCGATCATGGGCCTGCTCCGCTCCGGCAGACAGGTTTCGCTCGTCACCGATGCCTCTGCCAGCATTTCGGCCGAAGCCGGTGATTTGGTCACCCGCGATTTCATTGCAGCCGGTGGGCGTCCGATTGCTAGCAGGGATGTCATATGATCCGTTTTCTTCTTCTGGCCGCCATGCTGGCAGCCACGCTGTCGGCCGATGCCCCTGTCTGGGACAACACCGGCAATGGCCAGCTCAAGGGCGATTACAACTTCCGCCAGGTGCTATATGTTTCAGACGGTTCCGGCACCATCAGTCAACAAATCGCTTACTTCGGAACCATCACGTTTAGCGGTACCGGCGCCTATACTCTTTCGGGATCCAACACGCAGGTGAACACGGGAAGCCCTGTGTCAATCCAACCCACCGGCACTTATTCCGTCGCAACCAGCGGTTTTGGATTTCTTTCCAATCCGCTCCTGCCCGGAGCCTCTGTATATTTCCTGGTCGCCAAAGGGGTTTTGGTTGGCAGCTCCACCGAAACCACCGGCGCGCGTGGAGCCTACGATAACGATCTGTTTATCGCTGCTCCGGCCACTCCCGCGTTCACGAACGCGAGCTTCACGGGTGCGTACACCTGGGCTGGTTTTCTTCCCGGCCTTGCTCCTGCGACAACCGCCGACATATCGGTTCAGCTCAGTTCCGATGGAGCCGGAAAACTGACCACCGTGAATTCATCCGGATACCGTGGCGCATCCCCAACCGCCCTCTCGCAGTCATTCACAGATGTGCCGTATTCCTTCTCGGGCGGCACAGGAGTCATTACGTTCCCCGTTTCCCTGCTGCCGCTGAAGTTCTACTCCGGCCCCGAAAACATTTACGTATCTCCCGATTCCAACTTCATCTTCGGCGGCTCGCCCACTGGCTATGACATGTTCGTCGGGGTTCGAACCTCGGGCACTGCCAGCGTAGCATCGGGTCTCTATTACGAAGTCGGCCTCGATGAGGACAACTCGCAGCTCCTCACCGACGAGTTCGGAAGCCTCGATACTTATTACGGCGTGTTCAACGCGTTCAGCGGCAATATTCTCGGACACGAGCGGCTGCTCTATGCCGGCTCCTCCGCGGAAGGAACGGCCTATAACTCGACTTATCCGTCGGCATCCTACACAGGGCCGGCCAACGTCGGTCAACTGGATCCCTCGGCGACCGTCCGCTATGTGACGGGTGCGGGCAGCATCCGAATCGGCTTTGGCATTGGTCCCTGGCTTGGGATTGAAGTGGCACTTCCCGCATCTCCTGCCACAGCGCCGGGCGGCGCACCCTTTCTCGATGCCACCGGTATCGTGAACACAGCCAGTTCCGCCCCCTTCACCGCAGGCATCTCGCCCGGCGAGTTTATTACCATCTACAATGGCGTCGGCCTCGCCGGAGCCTCGCAGGATTGCTGGACCGCCGGGCCTCCTTATCCCAAATCGCTCGATGGAGTTCAGGTTCTGATCGATGGCATTCAGGCGCCGATTTATTGCGTCGGCCCGCAGATCACCGTCATTGTCCCTTTCGCGGTGAAAGATTTTCCCATCGCATCGATTCAGGTGATCAATAACAACGCTCTCTCCAACGTCGCGACTACCTACGTCTACAAAACAAATCCCGGAGTCTTCACCGTGCCGGCCGGTGGTCTTGGTTTTGCGGCAGCTCAGCGCGGGCCGAATCTTTCCCTGATCACACCGGATAATCCGGCCCGGCCTGGCGAAACCATCGTTGTCTATCTTTCCGGTCTCGGCAATGTCTTTCCCGTGAACGGCCAGCCGCCCGTGGATGGCGGCGCAGCCGGTCCCAACGGGGATACGGTCATCAGTAACATCCAGGTGGATGTCTCCGGCATAGGTTCAACCTCAATCCCCTACGCCGGTCTCACCCCAGGCACTGCCGGTTTATATCAGATCAATTTTCAGGTGCCGCCGAACGCGCCGGTCGGCAGCGATCCCCTTGCCATCGTCGGACCGAACTCCTTTTCGTCACAGGCATTGTTACCGGTGGGCAACGGACCCGGAGCGGATCCAGCCGTACCTGCGATGCAGGATACACATTTACCGCGTCTGCGAGGAACGATTCCCCGTTGAAACGCAATACTCGTAGGCTTCGTCACCTATCCTGAACTTATGAAGACTGCCCGCACACTTCTCATCCTGGCCGCCGTCGCGGTACCCACCTTTGCCGCGGCCCCCACCTGGGACACCAGCGGGAACGGCTTGCTGAGCGGTACGTACTACTTCCGTGAGGTTGTGTATGTCGCGGATTCCAGCGGCAACACCAGTCGCGCGCTGACGCTCTATGGCAATGCTACGTTTACCTCCGGCGCGTTTACCCTGACCGGTTTGGGTGGCCTCGATTCCGGCAGCCAGAGCGGGGCGCCAGCCGTCAACTCTACCGGCACCTATTCGCTCTCGGCCAGCGGCTACGGCTTCATGACCGATCCCTTAATCACGGGTTCCACCATCTCGATCCTCGTCTCGAACAATGTCATCATGGGCAGCGACACGGAAAGCGGCTATAACGGCATGTTCGTGGCGGCGCCGTCGACCTCCATCAGCACTTCCAGCTTTCAGGGGTCTTACACGCTCGCCGGATATTTTCCCGGCACCACGGCCGCCGGTTCTGTCGATGCCACTTATCAGCTGAATCCCGACGGCGCCGGCAAGCTGAACACGGTTAGTATCTCCGGCTACCTCGGTTCGGGCTCGACACTTTCCCAGAGTTCATCGGGTGTCACCTACAAAGTCTCGAACAACGCCATCGCCATCACCTATCCCACCAGCACCTCGGCCAATTTCTATTCCGGGCAGGTTTTCCTGTATATCTCTCCCGATGGCAATTTCGTGTTTGGAGGCTCTCCGACCGACTTCGATATGTTTGTCGGCGTCAAGACGGGAGGGGCCACATCGTTATCGGGCCTCTATTACGAAGCCGGCGTGGAGAACAATACCTCATCCGGCGTGGATTCTTACTACGGCACCTTCAACGCCTTCAATGGCGCCGTGATTGGTTACCAACGCCTTCTGTATTCGGCCTTCGCCCCTCAGGGGTTCAGCTTCTACACGTCATATCCCCAATCGTTCAGCGGCACGTATAACGACCCGCCCAACACGACTACATACACGGTCGGCCAGGGCGGCATCCGGATCGCCTATGGGATAAAAGGCTATCTCGGCATCGGAGTCGCTTTCCCATATACTCCTCCGGCCCCCACCGGCGCCGTCTACATCGAGCCCACGGGCATAGTGAACACGGCAAGTTCGGCGCCCTATACGGCGGGAATCTCTCCGGGCGACTTCATAACGATCTACAGCGGAACCAACCTGGCAAATTCCACCGTCATCGCGTCAACCACTCCATTTCCCACTCAGCTCGGTGGAGTCAAGGTTCTGATCGATGGAATTCCAGCGCCGCTCTATTACGTGAGTACGACCCAGATCTCTTTCATCGTGCCTTACGACGTAAGCACTTTTCCCGTTGCCACCATCCAGGTCTCGAACAATGGCGTCTTATCCAACACCGTCACCATGAACGTGAATAAGACGACGCCCGGAGTTTTCACGGCCAATCCGGTCGGCGGCATCGGCATCGCCGCCATGCTGGACTTCCCTGCCTCCGGCGGATACTACATCGTTAGTGGCAGTAAGCCAGCCCACCCAGGCGACACTGTCGCTCTCTATCTGACGGGCCTTGGCGCTCCCTTTCCCTCCAATCCAAGCGGCGATGTGGGCCCGTTGAGCGGTGACATTCTGGTCCAGACCATCAGCGTCGATGTATCGGGAACCGACGTGGGGACTCTGGCCTATGCCGGACTCGCCCCCGGTCTTGCCGGACTGTACCAGATCAATTTCAAGATTCCGTCCACCGCGGTCGCAGGTAACAATTCCATCGGTATCAGCGGCCCCGATAGTTATACAACCGAGTCGTACATTCCGATCGTCGCGCTGACCGCTTCAGACCGCCCATCTGCGCTGGCCACTCCCGCCAATACGAGGCGTATGCTGCCGAGACTATCCAGTCCCCGATAGTGCACGGGTCCCGCTATAATGGAGCGCAGAAGCCTTGACTCTCCATGCTGGACGTCCGTAAGAAACTAGAAGAGGAAATCGCCGCGCTCGAATATGAGCTGCGCAACGAACTTCCCAAAGAAATCCTGAAGGCGCGCGCCCATGGCGACCTGAGCGAGAACGCCGAATACCACGCCGCGAAGGAGCGCCAGGGCTTCGTCAACGCCCGTCTCGGGCAGCTCAAGAAGCGCATGGGCGAAGTCGCGATGATCGATGTCACCAAGATCCCGCGTGATCGGGTGGGGCTCGGTTCCCGTGTCGTCATTCTGGATACCAGCAAGGGCGAAGAGATTGCGTACCATCTGGTGACAAGCGAAGATGCCGACGTCACGCAGGGCCGCGTGTCGACCAGTTCTCCCATCGGCAAATCTCTGCTCGGCAAAGAAGTCGGCGATATGGTCAAGCTCGTAACCCCCGGCGGCACGCGCGAACTCGAGATCCTGTCGCTGCAGACGATTCACGATTTCATGCCGCCAGCGGCTGAAACACCGCAATCATGACCATCACGAGAGGCATCGGCCTCTTTTTTGGCCGCATCATTCAGGCCATTGTAAGCGCACTGGCGCTATCCAGAGTTCACCCCAACGTCCTGACCTTCATCGGGCTGCTGATCAACATCTGGGCGGCGGTGCTGTTCAGTTACGGCAAGTTCGTTCCTGCCGGGCTGGTGGTCATCGGTGCGGGCCTGTTCGACATGGTGGATGGACGTGTGGCGCGCGAGACCAATCGTGTGACACGCTTTGGCGGCTTCTTCGATTCCGTGCTGGACCGTTATTCGGACCTTGCGCTGCTGGTGGGCCTGCTGGTGTACTACGCGTCGATCAATCGATTCTTTTATGTGGTGCTGACGGCGATTGTGATGACCGGAACCGTGCTGATCAGTTATGCGCGCTCGCGCGCCGAAAACACGATTCCGAAATGTAAGGTAGGCTTTCTCGAACGGCCCGAGCGCGTGGTGCTCATCATCATCGGCGCGCTGGCGAACCGGATGGCTCCGGTACTCTGGACCATCGCGGTGTTATCCAACATCACGGTTATCAGCCGCATCATCTATACCTGGGAAGAAACCAAGCGCATCGGAGAAGTTCCCTCATCCAAATGACGAACGCGTTGTTGTGACTTCATTCGTCACAACAACGCGCTGTTCTCATGCCTGGTTTTCTTTCCGGCTACGCGGCTTTCGAAGCTTTCGCCTGTTTCCGATGTTCCGCCCAGCGCTTCTTCTGCGCGGCCGCAATTCTTTTACGCGCCGACGCGCTCAGGACACGTTTCCTGGGAGCCGCAGATTCCTCGCCGGATGAGGCTGCCGCCGCGGGTGAACTGGTCCGCTGACCAAGTTGACTATTGATGTGATCTATCTTTTGCTGGATCTGATCGCGTTCCCGCTCCAGATGTGTCAGGGCATAACGGAGTATATCCGAGTGTGTATTCGACTTGACTATTGCCATTAAACACAGAATATATCATTGTAAGTAACTTATGCGAGTGCTGGTGCAGCGTGTTAGTCGGGCAGAAGTGCGTATTGATACAAAGTGCGAGGGGCGCATCGATAACGGCATCGTCGCACTTATCGGAGTAGCCAGGACGGACACACGGCGCGATGCGGACTATCTGGCGGATAAGCTGATTCACCTCCGGATCTTCTCCGACAGCGACGGCAAGATGAACCTGAGCGCGATGGATACAAAGGCCGGCATCCTGCTGATCTCGCAATTCACGTTGTATGGCGATTGTCGCAAAGGCCGGCGGCCCGGCTTCGATTCCGCCGCGCCGCCCGACATCGCACGGGAACTATATCTCTACTTCGTCGAAAAGGTTCGCGAGAGCGGACTGCTCACGCAAACCGGCGTCTTCCAGGCGCACATGGAAGTTGAGCTGGTCAATGACGGGCCTGTAACCCTTTTGCTCGAATCGCCCGCCCCGTTATACTGAGGGTTCCCCTCATGCCTTCACCTGTTTCTTATCGCGATGCCGGCGTCAATATCGATGAAGCCGATCGCGCAGTCGGCGCCATCCGCAAGATGGCTAAAGCAACGTTCACTAAGGGCGTCCTCACCGAGATCGGTTCATTCGGCGGCTGCTTTGCGCTGCCGAAGATGCGGCAGCCCGTATTAGTCAGTTCGGTCGACGGCGTCGGGACCAAACTCAAGGTCGCATTCGCAGCCGGGCGTCACGATACGGTCGGTGAAGACCTGGTGAACCATTGCGTCAACGACATTGCGGTCCAGGGAGCAATGCCGCTGTTCTTTCTCGATTATCTTGCGATCGGGAAGCTGGATGCCGGAGTTGCGGCACAGGTCGTTTCCGGCATTGCCCGCGGATGTTCCGCCAACGGCTGCGCGCTCATTGGCGGCGAGACCGCTGAGATGCCCGGGATGTACCACGATGGCGAATACGATCTGGCGGGTTCGATTGTCGGTGTCGTGGAGAAATCGAAAATACTGACCGGCGCCAAAGTCCGTCAGGGGGATGTGCTGCTGGCGCTGGCATCCACCGGTTTGCATACCAACGGCTATTCGCTGGCCCGGAAGCTGCTGTTCGACGTGGCCGGATTGAAGCCCGAGTCACATGTCCCCGAACTGGCCTCTGTGCTGGGCGACGTGCTGCTCCAGGTGCACCGCAGCTACCTCAGACCGTTACAGTCGCTCGTGAAAGCGGATTCCATATCAGCGGCCGCCCACATCACCGGCGGCGGCGTGACCGATAACCTGCCTCGTGTACTGCCCAAAGGTATGGCGGCTGCCATTGACACGAATTCCTGGCAGGTGCCGCCGGTGTTCGAGATGCTGCGGCGAATTGGATCCGTTCCCGAAGCGGATTGGCGCAGAACATTCAACCTCGGCGTGGGAATGATCTTCGTGGTGCCTGCGAAGAAGGCGGACAAGGCGCTGCGAACGCTGACCCGCAACGGCGAGAAGCCGTGGATCATCGGCGAAGTGACCGCGCAGAGACGCGGCAAAGGCCGGGTGGAGTACCGGTAGGGATGCGCCTCGGTATCCTGATTTCCGGTCGCGGTTCGAATTTCGAAGCCATTGCGAACGCTATTTCAAGGCGCAAGCTGGACGCCGAGATCGCCATCGTGATCTGTAACCGCCCCAACGCCGGCGGACTGGATTTCGCCCGCGAGCGCGGCATTCCCATGCGGGTGATCGAGTCGCGCGGCATGGAACGCGAAGCTTACGACAAGCTGGTGATCGATGAACTGCGTACGCATGAAGTGGACCTCGTGTGCCTTGCCGGCTTCATGCGGTTGCTCAGTGCTTCGTTTGTGCACGCGTTTCCGAATCGCGTGCTGAACATTCATCCTTCCCTGCTCCCGGCGTTTCCGGGTCTTGATGCGCAGCGCCAGGCACTGGAGTACGGCGTCCGAATCACCGGCTGCACGGTGCATGTGGTGGATGAATTCCTGGATTCGGGACCGATCCTTGTGCAATCGGCGGTTCCGGTCCTCGATACCGACACGGTGGAAACGCTCTCCGCGCGGATCCTGGCGCAGGAGCATGCTATTTATCCGAAGGCGATCCAGTTGATGGTGGAACGCCGGATTACACTCCAGGGTCGACGCGCGATGATTCGCGAGGATGAAGTCGACTGATTTCGTTCAGAATTCCAGCCGGCGGATGATTCCGGCCGATTGCTGGTTGGTCACGCTCGCAGGAGCATACTCCACCGTCACCTGATAAGGCTGGAGGGGGCCGCATTTCATCTCGGCCTTACTGCCGGGGAGTCTTGCCACCTCGACAGCGTCCGCATCGGGTAAATCGAACAGCATCTGTTTGCCCTCGATCAGAACGCCCATTTTGGATAAGGAGTCCGTGCCGGGTGCGACGCAACGCAGGCCTACGGCGGTTCCGGTCGCACGCATCAGCCGCTCGCCTTTCAACGCCGCTGCCGGCCCTTTCGCGCGGGCCTCGATCAGCTTCATCAGACGGTCGGCGGCTTGCACCTCACCGGGGCTTTTGGCAGCGTTACGCGCGGCCTCCGCATTGGTACGCGCCATCTCGATGTTGCCTTTTTGCAGGTGGGAATAAGCCAGAGCGGACCGGTAGATGCCCGTGCGCTCCGGCGGTACGGTACCCACTCTGCCCAGGAGATCGAGCGCGGCATCAATCTCGCGTGCATCCACTTTCATAATCCCTAACTGAAATATGGCTTCGCTGAAATCCGGCCGGAGTTGTATCGCACGCGCCAGTTCTTCCATCACTACCGGGGCGGGTTGTTTGGCTTCGCGATCGAGAGCGGCCAGTTGCATACAGAGAAGCGGATCGTTGGTTCCCAGCGAAAACGCCTTATGAAACTCTGCACGGGCAGCAGGCTTGTCCCCTGTCTGCACCGCGACATAACCCGCGCCGGCGAAGGCTTCGGGGCGCTTCGGATCGTCCGTTTGCAATGCGCGGTAAGCGCGGTTCGCGTCCGGCATGTGATTCGCCGCGGCGTGGAGATCCGCGAGCATCAGATTCGCATCGTACGGCGCCACAGAAGAGATGGATGGAGCTTCCCCCGATTTTTCGAAAGGTGTCAGGAAGACAGTGCCGTAGAGTTTCTTGCGCGACAGATACGACTGGAGGTCCGCAAACACCTGATCGGAGGTTTTGGTGAAGGCGGTCTGAACAGCCTCTTCGAACGGACGCCCCTGATTCAGCGCGTTGACGAACTTCGGGAAGTTGCTTTTGTAATCGGGCGAGAGATAAAGCATGTGGGTCAGTGCCCAGCTTTCGGCATAGAAAATGCCTGCCCGCGCGGATTCGTTATAGTCGTGCGAACGGTTGTCGATTCTTTCCAGATCGCTCAGGCTGAACCAGCCGCCGCGATTCAGGGCGGCCATATGCCGCTGAATCAGATCGCCAACCGCAACGCCATCCTTCTCCGGTCTCAGCGTGGAATAGACTTCGGCCCAGCCTTCATTCAGCCAAAGGGGTAGACGCAGGCCACTGTGTTTGACCACCAGGTGAACGTATTCATGGATCGTCACGGGATAGTTCGGAGGCGACGGATCGCTCATCACGATGGAATCGCGAACCGGTCCCGGAGCGTAGAATGCCGCGGCCAACGGACTCGGCGCGTAGACGTGCATCATCTCCGCATCTCTGAAGACCACGATTCTCGTGGGGAACTCCGCCGGAGGACGGACCGGAGAAGCCAGCATGAAGAAATCCCGCACGCGCTCGAAGTAGAGGATGGCTTCATGCGCCTTTTTCTCATCGGCGTTCGTGTACATCTCGAAATGGCTGGTGGTTAGACGGGTCCAGCGATCCTGGGCGACGGCTGGCATGGTGACCAGCAGCAGGCAAACCGTCACCCCGAACTTCACGCGGGCACCTCTATTTCCATGCGCAGCAGCGCAGTGCTGAGCGTTTTGCCCTGAGGATCGGCCCGCAGGGAGAGCGTTCCACCGCCATCCAGCGCGTCGTGCAGGACGAAGTTCATGGCGTTGAGGTTGGCCAGTTCGAAGCGCTCGACCTTGCCAAGGCAAACGCCCGCAAAATGCTCTTTGACCCGTTCGGCGGTTACCTGTTCGACAAGAATCGGGTAGTATTCGGGCTTAAGGGCAATCAAACCGATATTGCTTCTGTTGCCTTTATCGCCGGAACGCGCATGGGCAATATCGACTAAACGAACTTTCATAAAGACACCACCGGGGAAACTTCAGTCCTGGGAATCAACGCCGGCCAGTAGGCGACTACTTCCTCGACTTTGGGACGGCCCGCGCCGAGGCCAGTCACGGAGGGAGGGCCGCTGAGAACGAGCGGCGCGATCTCCTTCGTGAATCGATCGACGGCCGCGCGGTTCTTCGAGCGCACTCCGAAGCGCATGACGACTTCGGGTAATTGCGCCGCAAGTTCCGGAGACGGCTCAGCGGAAGGGATTCCATGGCAGGCATTCGCACCCAACAGTTCGCTGTGTACTGCTTCGAATTCAAAACCAAGGCGCGATACTCTTTCGGCCAGGATGCGCGCTCCAGCCTGCGCTTTCCGGTAGGCATCGGGCCACGCATAGGCTACGGAACCAATGGCGCGATAGCCCGCCGCGTAACTGATGGAAACCTTGTAGCTCGGTGTGGCGGGAGTACCGCGAACGCCCACGAAGCGTACCCGCTCGGCGCCCTCCTGTTTCAGATGAAACGAGGTGAAGTCCGCGCCGCAATCCGGCGTTAAGTAAGCCCTCGGGTCTCCGATCTCGTAGACCAATTGTTCGGTCACGGAGGCAACAGTCACACGGCCGCCGGTTCCCGCGTGCTTTGTAACGACGAACGAACCGTCGGCTTCGGCTTCTACGATGGGGTATCCCACATCGGCCAGTGCCGGAATCGTCGACCAGTCGTCCTGGCAATTGCCGCCGCTGCCCTGCGCGCCGCATTCGATCGCGTGGCCCGCCACGATCCCTGCCGCGAGCTTATCCCACTCATCGGCTTTCCAGCCAAACTCATGGATCATGGGACCGAGCACGAGGGCTGCGTCGGCGCATCTGCCGGTAATCACAATCCGCGCGCCGCCATCGAGTGCCTGCGCAATGGGAAAGGCTCCGAAGTAGACACTGGCGCTGCGAACCTGATCCCGAATGACGGACAGAGGCTCACCGGTATCCATGTTGATGAAGTCGACACCGCGGGCCAGCAGTTCGTCGAGGCGAGTGGTGATGTCGTCGCCGGAAACCGTGGCGATGGGAACGTCGATGCCGTGACGCGCGGCGACGGCCCGGACAGCGCGGCGGCAAGCTTCGGGATTCAGCCCGCCGGCGTTAGCTACCAGGCGGATGTTCTTCGAAACGAGATCCGGCAGGACGCGATCGACTACGTCCACAAAATCACGGGCATAGCCGAGTTCGGGATCGCGCGAACGCTGCTTCTGGAGGATCGACATGGTCACTTCGGCCAGATAGTCGAGGGTCAGGTAATCGATGGGACCGCGGCGTACCTGGTCGAGCGGGGCGTCCGGCGAATCTCCCCAAAAGCCCTGCCCATTTGCAATTCGAATCAAGCGTTCTGTCTCCGTTTTTGGAATCCGGGACTCCGTCTCCGATGATACGACGGCAGACCCATTCCGACGATGCGGAGAGCCTGCTCTGCCAGCGGTTGACTTCAGGGCGGGTTTAACGCTAAAGTGGCTGCAAATCCAGATGGCAACCACCCAATTTGCTGTACCCACTCCGTCCAGTGAACAATTGACTTCGTTTGAGCAGTCGCTTGTGACGAAGACAGAAGCGGCACTCCGCGATGGGCTCCAACTGGAGCGCTGGACCCGCGACCCGAATCGCAAGATCGAGAAGCACCTCCTGAGCCTGAACCGGCAATACAAGCTCAAGAACAAGGCCTATGGTTATCTTGCCGAAGTCAGCATCAGCGGCAAGACTTTGACCGCGCTCGGCGCGCTCCAGGAAGTCGAGTTCGGCAGAATGACCGGGCCGAATCAGGAACAGCGCCTGAAGGACTTCGTCTTCAAGCACTTCCTCAATACCGCCTGCTGGACTTACGACGACGGCGATGCCGGCGGCTTCACGTTCAAGCAGATGCTCCGCTGCACGGCCGACGGCAAGGTGGAACGGTTCCCGGACAATCAACTCACACAGACAGTGGACTGGAACCTCATCGGCTCGAAGTACAAGTGGTCACTGGGTACGATCTACCTGCACGATTTCGTCATCTATCTCGGGCCGATCAAGAAGGTTCTCAGCGAGGCGGTGGCTGTGGTGCAGCATCCGGACTTCATCCATATCGTGGAGAACCCGAAGCCTGGGTACAAGCTCGAAGTGGCTATCGGCTACCCGTTTATCGACTTCGCTCCGATTCCGAATTACTTTGGCTTCGGTCCCGGCAAATTCAACTGGGCGGTCAAGACTTTTTCGTTCCTGCTTCGCGATAACGGCGAAGTTCGCTGCGATATGGACTTCGTCGCCGGCGCCCGGACGAAGAAGGTTTTCGACTTCGGGAAGTTCATACCGGATCCGCTGTACGGGACTTCCGACGCGTTGCAGGTCTTGACGCTGGGGGCTTACAAGAGCCAGGTGTTCCACGACTTCATGGATCTTCAGATGTCCACGCAGCATTCCCGTGTCCATCAGGCCCTGATGGAGGGGAGCTCGAAAGTGTTTGCGGCCTGGCTCAAAGAGAACCCGGCTTAGCGCGTACTCAGATGTGTGGCCAGGCTGTCGAGGCTCTGATTCCAGCCTGCCTCCATGCCGCGCAACATCATCGGAGCGAAATCGACCAGACCAACCGCTCGGGTCTGCAAGGTTAGTTTGGTCTTGCCGCCCTGCTCCGCGAAAGTCACGGTGGTGAAGCCCTGTAGCAGGCGTTTGCCGGTGTGGTCCACCGCGTCGTTTGTGAACACGAGACGCTCCGGTTTTACGACTTCGGAATAGATCCCTTCGCAACGGAAATCCGTTCCATCCGGAGATCGCATGACGATTTGCCACGCGCCGCCGGGGCGCACATCCAGTTCGCAGCTGTGGTTAGTGAACACACCCGGACCCCACCATTGGGTCATGTGTTCCGGCTCGGTCCAGGCCCGGTAGACGAGCTCGCGCGGGGCGTCAAAGACCCGGGTAATCTCCAGTTCCTTTTCCATGGGATTGTCCGCGGGATCGGGGCCGGTTGGCCGGCCTGCCAGCAGGTCGTCCAGGCGGTCGAAGGTCTCCGCAGCGCCCTGTTCCATGCCGGAGTTGAAGTGACCGTCGCGGTTTTGTTTTGACGGGTGAACAACCCGGCTGGTCATCTTCGTTTTGCCGCCGCAGTCTTCGAGCGTCATCGTGGTCTGCCATTCGGGATTGCCGAATTGCGGGGCGTGAAAACACTCGGTGCAAAACAGGCGTTCCGGCGGCGTGATTTCGTGGAATATGCCCGTGAACGTCATCTGTTGGCCGCCGGGCAGGTTGATGACGTAGCGCCACGTGCCGCCGGGACGGACGTCGATTTCGCAGGTGTCGAAAGTACTGATCCGCGGTCCCCACCAACGAGTGATGTGTTCCGGCTTTGTCATGGCGGCGAACACCATTTCGCGCGGCGCATCAAACATCCGTGTCATCAGGATCTCTGTGTCGGATGGCAGTGTAATCGTCAACTTATGTCGCTGCATGTTTCGTTTTCTCCTGTTTGCGGCCTTTCTGTTTGGCGGCGCCGGCTTTCATTTCGATCAGGTATTCATCCAGCCGGTCAAAGCTCTGTTCCCAGAACCGGCGGTATTCTTCCACCCACGCCGCCACTTCCCTGATGGGCGCGGCTTCCAGTTTGCAGGGACGCCATTGAGCCTGCCTGCCCTGCGAAATCAGTCCGGCGCGCTGCAAAACTTTCAGGTGCTTTGTAATGGCCGGGGGGCTGATGCGAAAGGGTTCGGCAAGCTCTTTGACCGTCGTCTCGCCCAGTGACAAACGGGCGAGAATCGCGCGTCGGGTGGGGTCCGCAAGGGCCGCAAAAGTTGTGTTGAGATGATCGGGCTGCATCTTACTTAACCAATTGGTTAATTCACCTATCAGGATATTACATCAGACGTTCCGCTTGTGTCAAGAGGCAACAAGCTATGCTTGAACTTTCCCTGGGAGATTTCGATTGGCGCGAGGACGGTTCCTGAGGTTGTTTATCGGCAATATGGCGTCGGGGAAGACCCGTCATTTGTTGACTGAGATCGACACATTGCGGAAGTACGGCAACAAGAAGATTGCCGTCTTCAAACCGCGCACGGATGTTCGCAGCGGGATGAATCTCATCAAGAGCCGCAAGGGCGATGAGGACTCAGCGGAAGAGATTTCGGCAACGCATCCGGCCGAACTGTGGCCCATCCTGCGTGCGAAGGAATCGGCCATCGGCTGCCGCTTTCAGGTGATCGCCTTCGATGAGGTGCAGTTCTTTCCGCGCGACTCCGGATTCTTCCAACTTGTCAACCAACTACTGAACGAAGGCTATGATGTCCTCGCATCGGGGCTGGCCTTCGATTTCCGGGGGGAACCGTTCGGCTCGACTCCCGACCTGGCGATGCTGGCGGAGGATCGCTGCATGTGGCTGACTGCGTATTGCACGAAGTGCGGCGCACGGGCACCGTATCCGCAGCGAATCATCGACGGCATCCCGGCGCATTACAACAGCCAGCAGGTACTGGTGGGCGGCGATGAGACGTATGAACCGCGCTGCGACGATCACTTCGTACTGCCGGGCCGATCAACAGCCGGGCAGGAAGATGCTTCCGCGCAACGGAAGATCTGGCCTACTGAGCCATAAAAGCGGTGATCTCGGCGATCTCGCTCTCACTGAGCCGGAAATCCGCGGCGCCGATTATGCCATCCACCTGTGCGGGCGAACGCATCCCGACGATTGCGGCGGTGACTTCCGTTCTGCTTAACGTCCAGGCGATCGCGACTTCCCCGGTTGTGCGGCCATGGCGCTCGCCGATTCCGCGCAGCAGGTCGGCGAGGTTCAGATTACGGGTGAGCAGCGGTTCCTGGTAGTGTGGCGTGCGGCGGCGGAAATCGTCGGCAGGCATTGCGGCAACCCGCTCGCGCGACATGGCCCCGCTCAACAAACCGGACTTCATCGGCGAATAGACGATTGTGCCGATATTGTTGGCCCCACAATACGGCAAAATGCTCTCTTCGATTTCAGGCGAAATAATACTGTAGGGCGGTTGAAGAGAGGTGATGGGAGCAATGGCTTTCGCTCTGGCCAATTGCGCGGCATTGAAGTTACAGACACCGATCCAACGGACTTTGCCGGCTTTCTGTAGTTCGGCGCAGGCTGCCCAGCCTTCTTCCACGTCTTCATCGGGCTCGGGCCAGTGGATCTGATAGAGATCGATGACGTCGATGCCGAGACGTTTGAGGCTGTCTTCGCATTCGCCGATGATGGAATCCCGCTTGAGGCTCTTGAAAATGACGCGGTCGTCACCCCACCTGCGCTCGCACTTCGTGAAGACATAGGGACGCACGGAGCGGCCCTTGAGCGCACGGCCGACTACCTCTTCGGAGTGCCCGAGTCCGTATACGGCAGCGGTATCGATCCAGTTGATGCCTTTATCCAGGGCTGCGTGAATGGCGCCGATGGAGGCGTTGTCATCCTGCTCACCCCAGGAGAAGGCCCACCCCGCCCCCCCCATGGCCCAGGCGCCGATACCGAGCGGCGTAATGTGAAGGTCGCTATTTCCCAGCTGTCTGGTCTTCATTAGATTTACGGTACCGCGCGACCTTCGCTCGGCGCGGTATAGGGTATGGGATTGGTTCGTTTTCGAAGACCGCTTCCTTGCGGTCGCGGCTCAGTAACGTCGGGTAAGGCCACGGGCGGTTGTGGCGTGGCAAGGTCAGGACCGCTTCCTTGCGGTCGCGGCTCAGTAATCGGTGGGGCGGTGTTAAATTCGGGTAAGTGCCGACCGATAACAGTAAGCGAAGAAGACTCCAGTGAAGCGCGTCGCGATTTCCGGCGCGGCCGGTTTTGTTGCCTCCCATCTGTGCGACAGGTTGCTCTCCGAAGGCTACTCGGTGCTGGGTCTGGACAACTTCCTGACCGGCGCGGAGCGCAACATCGCCCATCTGGCGGGAAATGCGGCGTTCGAGTTCCGCCGCCAGGATGTCACGCTGCCGTTCCAGGTGGACGGGCCTGTCGATTACGTGATTCACGCCGCTTCGCCCGCCAGTCCGAAAGATTACCTGGCATATCCGATCGAGACGATGGATGTCGGCTCGGCCGGTACCCGCAACATGCTCGAACTGGCGGAGAAGAAGGGCGCCAAGTTTCTGGTGACGTCCACTTCGGAATCGTACGGCGATCCGACGGTTCATCCGCAGACTGAGAGCTACTGGGGGAACGTGAATCCGGTAGGCCCGCGCTCGTGCTACGACGAGAGCAAGCGCTACGCGGAGGCGCTCACGATGGCGTGGCACCGATCGCGGGGAGTGCGTACCAGCATTGCGCGCATCTTCAACACGTATGGCCCGCGCATGAAGCTGAACGACGGGCGCGTGGTGCCTGCCTTTCTGGATCAGGCTCTGCAAGACCAGCCCATCACGGTTTTCGGGGACGGCACTCAGACGCGCAGCTTCTGCTATGTGAGCGATCTGGTGGACGGTCTGTACCGGCTGATGCTCTCGGATGAGGCGATGCCGGTGAATCTGGGGAATCCGCGCGAGATGACAATTCTCGAGTTCGCTACCGTCATCATCCAGATGACCGGGAGCAAGAGCACGCTGGAGCGGAAACCACTGCCGGAAGACGATCCGAAGCAACGCAGGCCGGATATCGCCAAGGCGCGGCGGATTCTGGGCTGGGAGCCCAAAGTCGTGCTTGAGGATGGGTTGCGGCCTACGATTGACTATTTTCAAGGGATTATTTCCAGGGGCTGACACGCAAAAACGCTCCGCCGGATCACCCAGCGGAGCGTTTTGTTGTTGCCGATTTTAAGAGTGTTTATGCGCCGGTTTTGATCTTCTCGCGCTGTTCCTTGAGAACGGCCTTGCGGGAGAGCTTGATCTTGTTGCCTTCGAGGCCGATCACCTTCACCAGAATCTGATCGTCTTCCTTCAGCTCGTCGCGAACTTCCTTCACACGGCTCTCGGCAATTTCGCTGATGTGCAGCAAGCCGTCGGTACCGGGGAAGATTTCAACGAAGGCTCCGAAATCGACAATCCGCACCACTTTACCGAGGTACGTTTTACCCATTTCAGCCGAAGCCGTGAGATCGCGAATGATCTGGAGCGCCTTGTTGGAGGCAACCGGATCGCTGGAGGCCACGTTCACGGTACCGTCGTCAGAGACGTCGATCTTGACGCCGGTCTGTTCGATGATGCCGCGAATGACCTTACCGCCCGGTCCGATGACGTCACGGATCTTGTCGACGGGGATCTTGAGGGTGTAGATGCGTGGGGCATGGGGCGACATTTCGCCGCGGGACTGAGCAAGCACTCCGTCCATGGCTTCGAGGATGTGGAGACGTCCACGCCGCGCCTGTTCGAGCGCTTCCTTCATCAGAGTTGCGGTGACGTTGGGCACCTTGATGTCCATCTGAAGGGCGGTGATGCCGTCTTTGGTTCCGGCAACCTTGAAATCCATGTCGCCGTAGTGGTCTTCGGCGCCGGCGATGTCGGTCAGGATGGCGTACTTGTCGCCTTCCTTCACCAGACCCATGGCCACGCCGCTGACAGCGGCCGTGATCGGCACACCGGCATCCATCAGCGCCAGGCTGGCGCCGCAGACGCTGGCCATCGAGCTGGAACCGTTGGATTCCAGAATGTCGCTGACCACGCGAAGCGTGTAGGGGAATTTGTCCTGATCGGGAATGACAGCGTTGACGGCGCGTTCCGCAAGAGCACCATGGCCGATTTCGCGACGGCCGGCTCCACGCATGAAGCCAACTTCACCGACGCTGAACGGCGGGAAGTTGTAGTGGAGCATGAAGCGCTTGAAGTATTCACCGGCTTCGAGGAGTTCGATGCGCTGTTCATCGTCCTTGGTGCCGAGGGTGACGGTGACCAGGGCCTGCGTTTCGCCGCGGGTGAAGAGGGCGGAACCATGGGTGCGGGGCAGGAGGCCTGCTTCGCCCCAGATGGCGCGAACTTCGTCGAACTTGCGGCCATCGGGACGGCGATGGGAATCGAGCATTTCGTCGCGGAAAATGCGCTCTTTCAGATTGCCGAAAATCGCATTGGCTTCGGCTTTCTGTTCGTCGGGGACATCGGCGATGGCGGCATCGTGCAGTGCATCGATTTTCGCGTAGCTTTCGAGCTTGGAGTATTTCTTGGTATCGAGCGCGTCCGTCAGATCGACGCGGACTTTCTTTTCGATGGCCGCGTAGAGTTCCTTGTTCAGTTCGGGAGCGACGAAGACCTTTTTCGTCTTGCCCGCGGCTGCAACAAGCTTCTTGATCGCTTCGGCGATCTTCTTGACGTTTTCGTGGCCGAATTCCAGGGCTCCGAGGATCTCGGCTTCGGACGCCTGCTGGGCGCCGGATTCCACCATGACGATCCCGTCGGGGGTGGCGGCAATCGTAATGTTGAGCTTGGCCGCGCGCGTCTGTTCGTAGGTGGGGTTGACGATGTACTTGCCATCCACCATGCCAACGCGAACCGCGCTGACGATGTGGCTAAAGGGAATTTCGGAAATGGCGAGGGCCGCGCCAGCGCCGACGATGCCGAGGACACCGGGATCGTTATCCGGATCGGCCGAGAGCACAAAGGCGATGATCTGGGTTTCGTTGAGGAAGCCTTCGGGGAAAAGCGGACGCAGCGGCCGATCGATCATGCGGCTGGTGAGCGTTTCCTTTTCGGACATTCGCCCTTCGCGCTTGATGTAGCCGCCCGGAATCTTACCGGCGGAGTAAGTGTACTCGCGGTAATCGCAGGTCAGGGGGAAAAAGCTCTGGTTGGGCTTGGGTTTGGGCGCCATGCAGGCGCTGACCAGGACTACGGAATCTCCAAAGCGCACGACAACGCTGCCGCTGGATTGTTTGGCGATCTTGCCCGTCTCGATCGTGAGCTTGCGCCCGTCGAGATCGACTTCAACTGTTTGTATGTTCATCTATCGTTCGTTGCCAGGGTAACATTCCCCGGCTATCCTTTAATTCCGTCGGCGCGTGCTGGTAAACCAGACGGCACGACTGTTATGAACTAAAGCGAGCGATTAAAATAAGGAGGGTACGGCGAACCGTTCCAGAAAAACGGTTACCGCAGTTCGCAGCCCTTTGGACGGACATGCGAAAACGCCTGCAACGGCTACAAGCCGTACAAAACAAGCGCTTCGAGTATGAACCCCGAAAAAATTAGTGACGGATCGAGAGCTTCAGCAGGACCGCTTTATAGCGTTCCGGGCCGGTGTTCTTCAGGTACGTCAACAAGCGGCGGCGTTTCGCCACGAGGGTCAACAGACCGCGCCGGGACGAATGATCCTTCTTGTGAGACTTGAAATGCTCGGTCAACTGAGCGATACGAGTGCTCAGCAATGCGATCTGCACTTCCGGTGAACCGGTATCGGACTTGTGGGTCTGATTACTGGTTACGATCTTTTTTTTTGCTTCTGCCGCCAATGCCATCCGGGGGTTGCTACTCCTTCTATATCTTTCTCGTTTAGTTTCAAAGCTAGTGTAGCACATCCGACATCGACGGCTGTCGGACTTCAGATATTCGTGCGGAGCAGGATACGGAAAAACCTCAATAGCCGCCGATTCACGCCGATTCACGCCGATAAAGCCTTTTTTCAGGCCCCCTCACGCCGCGGCATCCAGGGGAGGGCGTTTCGACCGCAGCATCGCTTGTACTTCTGTCCGGACTTGCAGGGACAGGGAGCGTTGCGCGCCAGTTCGGCCGGCTTTGGGGCCGGTTTCTGCTGGGCAGGAGCTGCCGGTTGGGTTTGTTTTGTCAAATGGGAGTTCGCGGCCAGGCTCCGTGCTTCGAGATCGATGCCCGCCAGCAATTCATCCATTTCCCCCATCTTTTGGCGGCGCTGATCGGCGGCGGCTCGTCCGGCCCCTTTCACTACTTCGGCGAAATCGCAAATGCCGAGGCCTTCGCAGAGGAAGCCCCCGGGGAGGACTTCGTTGCGATAGTGGCGCTCGGTCTGAAGGCGGCGGAGTTCGAACGTGCATTTGTGCAGGAGGCGATTGGCCTGGGAGCGGGCGCGGTCGACGGAAAGCTGGAGTTTCGCGGTGGCGTCGTTCTGGATGGGGTCGACGAGCGGCCCGGCCTGGGTATCGCGCTGGACGGTGGCTGCCAGTTGAGTGGCGAGCGCTTCCTCCACGACTCGGCAACGGCGGAGGCGCCACATGGCGCTGAGGATTTCCTGCACCAGGTTGAACTCGATGGTGCCGGCGGGGGCGAGTTCGCTGTCGAGGGTATTTTCGAGTTCGGCGTAGATGGATTGTTCGCCGGGGCCGATGAAATCATGAGCGGCGAAGAGGCCGGACTTCACGGCGTTTTGAGAGGAGATGGCGCGGCCATCTTCGGAGCGCGGTCCTGTTGAGAGCTGCGCGTTGGCGATGTTGGCTGCGATCTGGGCTGGCGTCGACATGTTGTTTCCTTCCGTTCGGGGATGAAGCGCGAGGTGCTTCCCCGGCCTCAGAATAGAACGAGTGTCAAGAGTTTTGGAGCGCGTTTTTTGAATTTGTGTTGATAACAGGGGAAATAGAAGTTGAATTTCGTTGTCACCGGGATTTTCATATGTGTAGGAATGCCATTGCGCCGGTCCAATCCTCCATGAAACAGCAACCGGTCGCACTCCTCCAGATCAGTTCTCGGAGGGTCGGTCCGCATGGTCGATGACGATATATCCGTGCTGTCCCTTAACAGGCACCAGTTTTAAGCCGAGTTGCTGTTCGAGTGAGGTAAAGATTGAGCTGGCGGGTGAAATTTCCGAGCTCGGGTCAACTTTCGGAGCGCCGGGCAAACCAGGTGTGTTCTCATCAGGCGCGTATTCAAGATGGATATCGAAGATTCCATCAGAGTCCGTCGTATCGATTACATGCCGGTCCACACGGACGGAAAGCGCATCGGCCAAAGCTCCGAGTTTATTGGTTATATGAATAGTCCGGTTGGGGCCGTGCGTATCCCCGATAATCGTGTTGCATACTGGCCTGGGGCCGGCGAATTCCGCCGGAGTGAGAGGTTTCGAAGGATCATGAACGACGCAGTCGCCCGGTCCCAAAGGCTTCACCTTGAGGCCACCTTTCGCTACGATCAGGGCGTACATCGAAACCTCTTCCACATCGCGGTGGACTTTGACCTGGAACCGATCTTCGAGAAGGGTCCGAAGCATCGGGCCCCGCATGATCATGGATCCTGGCGTATTCAGCCGATTAGCCGGGCCATTCGCAACGGGATTATCCGTCACCGCTTCGATGGAATACGAGTCAGAACGCGCCCAGAAGGGGCCACCTGTCACTTGCCGGGTATCGGACAGCCCGCCGCCGTTGAGGAGCGGATTATCCGAGGTGTACGCCATTTCGATCAGGTTCTGCAAACTCATGCAGTGGACGTGAAACCGTCCCGGCGAAGTGCTGAAATTTCCCCCGCCGCTTCTTCCGCCCGGAACCAGAGGCGCGTTCGCATCTGCGGCGGTACATGGTTTGATTGACGCGACATTGAAAGAAGTCTGTGCGCATAACGTTGCGGCTAACAGGCCCAATAATCCGGCTACGAGTCGCCTCAGCATTGTCGATTCCTCTTGACGGCTTTCGACGGTGCCGTCTGAATGTCGGTTTCACACTTTCAACTGTGGCTGAAGCAACTGTGGTGCGTTTAAAGCGGAATACGGCTACGAGCGTTCACCCGGCAATTCTCGTTGCTAACCAGGTGTCGAGGCGCGGATCGTTAAAGTCGCTGGCCAGTAATGACACTCCCGGCAATTCGGCAAACGTCGTCGTGATGCCCACCACCCGCATGCCGGCTGCCAGACCCGCTGCCACGCCGCCGTGCGAATCCTCAAAAACGACGCAATTCGCCGGAGGCACGCCGAGCAACTCCGCCGCCCGCAGGTAGACGTCCGGATGCGGTTTGGGATTGGCGACCTGGTGCCCATCCACGGTGAAGCGGAAAAATCGGGCAAGACCGGCCTCGCGGAGGACGAGTTCCACGTTCGGCGGTTCCGCGTTGGTCGCAATTGCCTTGGGCATATCCGGATGGCGCTCCAGAAAATCCCTTAACCCCGGCACCAGGGTTTCAGCCAGGCGCGGCCCCAGCATTTCGCGATACAGCTTTTCCTTGGCCGCGCCGTGCGCGAAGACCTCGGCGTCGGTCAGATTCGCGCCGAAGAAGTCGCGAACAATCACGTCGTTGCGCTTGCCGTACATCCGCTGGTGCATTTCCTCGGTGGTTGCGAGGCCGTGCCGGCGATTGTATTCGGTCCACGATTCGCGGTGCAGCGGATTGGAATCGACGATAACGCCGTCCATGTCAAAAATAAAGGCCCGGATCTCAGGCATCGGCGCTTTCTGATTGTGAAGGCTGCTCTGAATCGGCACCCAGCTCTTTGTCCAGCCAGGCGAGGTAATTCGGGGAACCATCCACGACGGGAAGGGCGAGGACTTCCGGCAACTCATACGAGTGTGCGGCTTCGAGCACTGTGCGGAGCGCTTCGAAACGGAACCGGGAAGTCTTGACGATCAGCATCCATTCCGTGGCATCCTCTACCCTGCCCTGCCACCGATAGAAGCTCCTCACACGCGGCACCAGATTTACGCAGGCGGCGAGGTGGCCCTCCACTAACTTCTTCGCGATGCGGACTGCCTCCTCTTCCGAGCCGCATGTGCTGATCACGACAATTTTTTCTGTCATTGGAACTAATTCAATGTTACTATTGTTTCCAGATTTATTCATGAGAAACCCCGCTTTAAAGACTGCTTACGCGATCGTGATTCTGGGCTGTGTCGCGTATGCGTTCGTTGAGCTCGAAGGTCCGAACGGCATTCCGGCCCTGCTGGCGAAACGCCATCAGGTGGCTGAGTACCAGCAGAAGAATCAGGAGATTCTGCGGGAAAACGTGCAGAAGGAACAGCGGATCGAGCGTTTGGAGAACAACCCGATCGAGCAGGAAATGGAAATCCGCCAGAGACTGAAGCTGGCGAAGCCGGGCGAGAAGATCTATATTCTCGACGACACTAACAACCCGGCAAATAAGAAATAAATCAGCATTATTCCGATTTAATTTTGGTTACAAATTCTGCTTAATTTGAGTTGCAACGCTGGCTCCGGGATTCCCGCCGTGCACACCCATTGCAGCGAAAGCTGACGGGCCGTTTCGCAAAGAGCTGTTTGCTATTATGAGGAAGCGCCACCCTAGCTCAGCTGGTAGAGCATCTCATTCGTAATGAGAGGGTCGCCAGTTCGATCCTGGCGGGTGGCTCCAGACTTCAAAATAACGGGTGATTCGGTACTTCCGGATCACCCGTTTTCAATTGCGGGGCGGGCTGCGGAAACCGAAAACCCGGCCCGTAACTCCTTCCGGACGAAACAAAACCGACCCCGGCGATCACTCTTTCTCCAGCAGGAAAATACCTGGGCTGGTCTGGCTGGCTGAAGTTGTGTGGCGATGTCATAATACCCCGTAGTATCGGCAGCCAATGCCGGGTCCGGTTTTGAATGGCCGAGGAGCGGAGTCCCTTGCAGAACGCAAACGAACAGCAAAAATTCGGTGAACCCCTGAGCGATTTTTCGCTGCGAAGCCTGAGTGGCCCCCCGGTTTCAGTCAGTTCCAGGCTGAGCGGGAAGAAGGGCGCGGTGGTCGTGATCTGGTCGAGCACCTGCTCGCATTGCATCCGCTACGACAAATATTTCAACAGCTTCGAGCAGCGCTTTCCGGATCTGAGCCTCATTATTGTGTCGGCCCGGCACGGCGAAAGCGAGGAGGCCGTTCGCAAGGCGGCCGACCAGCGGAAGCTCGGTTTCTGTATCGTGCACGATCCCACCGGCAGCGTAGCGCGCGAGTGGTTTACGCAGCAAACGCCGCGGGCGTTCCTGCTGGGTCCGAATCGCGAACTTTTATATCGGGGCGCCATCGACAACTATAAATACCCGGAGGATCCGGAGTATGTCGCCTATCTCGAACCTGCCATTGCGCAGTTCTTGAGCGGAAGCCCCGTTACGCGGCAGGAAACCGCCAGCTACGGCTGCGCGATCCAGTCCGTTTACTACAATTTGCCGAAGGCTTTCACGAAGGGCCAATGAGCGCGCCAACCACTCCCGCAAAATCCATCCTCGGATCACCCGCTTCCCTGCTCGAATCCGGCCTGGTCATGGCGCAAAGCGCGATGAAGACCGCCCAGCGCACTATCGACAAGCTGACCGGACTGAACACTTCCGAAGTAAAGGGCGCGCCGCTCGAAGGGCCCGAAGATCTGGACCTCGCGGTGGAAGACTTCGCGAACCGACTGACGCGCGTCTTCCGCTACTCGCCGCTGGAACTCTCTCAACTGCCGGCGGCGTCGCGCGATATTCTGGCGGCGGCAAAAGAATCGTTCCGGAATGTGAATATCGGGGATCCCCGCAACCTCACGTTGCCGGTGCAGCTGGCTCTTTCGATGGGCACGCTGATGACGGAATCCGCACTGCGCGGACTTGTCACATACGATGTGGTGGGACCGGCCCGGATTCCCCGCCTCGTGGAAGATTTCTTCGAGATGTTCACGGAGTCCCCGGTATTCGCGGGGCTTGAGTACGGCGATCTCATCGACCGCTGTGAGACGCGCCTGGCGGCGGTGCCGGACGATTACCGGATGCGCCTCGAACTGGCGCGCGTGCTTTCCAAGTGCGGGCGTTATGAAGACGCCGACCGCGAATTCAAGAAGATACCGATCGAATCCCACTATTACGCCGTCGCGATGCATGAGGCGGGGGTTGCGCTGTACCGGGCGAGCCGGTATGAGGCGGCTATTCGCGCGGGAGTGCAGGCGATGGAGACGAATCCGGCCGACGATCGTCCGCGTTCCATCATGTTCCATGCGGCCAATAAGCTGGGAGGCTATCCGGCGTGGGTCCCGCAGCAGTTCCGGATGGAAGTAAAGGCCGGTTTCGCGCGGCCGACCGTTCAGTTCGAGGATATTGCGGCGCGCATCGGGATCGACAAGACCAGCGGCGGGCGCGGCACGGCGGTTTTCGATTACAACAACGACGGTCTGCTGGATCTCGCCATCACATCCGCGTTCGGCGGAGCGACTCTGTTCCGCAACAACGGAGACGGCACTTTCACCGACGTAACGGTGGATACCGGGCTGGACACCGCCACCAATACTTTCGGCATTGCGGCGGGCGATTACAATAACGATGGTTTTACGGATCTCTACATCACCCGCGCCGGATTTTACGCCGGGGAAGGCATGCTGTTCCGCAACAACGGAGACGGCACCTTCACTGACGTAACGGTGGAAGCGGGTCTGGAAAAAGTGTGGGGACCGGCATTCAGCGCGTCGTGGGTCGATTACGATAACGACGGACTGCTGGACCTTTTTGTCGCCAACAATCTGGGCAGCCTTTTCGAGCGCAAAACGCCCAATCGCCTGTTCCACAACAATGGCGACGGCACGTTCACGGAAGTCACCGAGCAGGCCGGGCTGAAGACGCTTTGGCCCACGATCAGCGGCACGTGGGGCGACTACGATAACGACGGCAGAATGGACCTGTTCCTCAGCAACGGGATCGGCCGGTCGCAGCTTTATCACAACAACGGGGATGGCACGTTCACCGACGTCAGCGAGCGTGCCGGCGTGAATGCGATGGGCTTCGGCAGCCCGGCGTTCTGGTGGGATTACGACAACGACGGATGGATGGACATCGGGCAGTTTATCTGGTCGGATCACGACAACGTGATCTACACGATGAGAAATGGCGAAGCCCCGGCAGGCGGGCAGTACATGCGCGTGTATCACAACAATCGCGACGGGACGTTCACGATGATGAGTAAGGAACTGGGCCTCAACCAATGCTGGGGCACGATGAGCGGCTCGTTCGGCGATTTCAACAACGACGGCAATCTGGATCTAGCGCTCGGCAACGGCAGTCCCAAGCTGGATCGTCTGGACCCGCTGATCGTCTTTGAGAGCGATGGCGAGAAGTTCCGCAATACGTCTTTCGCGGCGGGCCTGCCTTTCACCGGCAAGAGCCATGGCGTCAACATCGCGGATCTGTTCGGCGATGGACGGCTTTCGATCATCGTGGGCGCAGGCGGAGCGTATCCGGGGGACCTGCTCACGACCAGCGTTTACTGTCCGAAAACGCTGCCTGGAAATTATCTGAATGTGAGGCTGGTGGGGGTGAAGAGCAACCGGTCCGCAATTGGCGCGCGCATCACGGTGGAGGCCGGCGGCAAGATGCAATACCGGGAAGTTTCCGGCGGCAGCAACTTCGGCTGCATGCCTTTCGAGCAGCATTTCGGTTTGGCGGAGATTCCGGTTATCGGCGCGGTGGAGGTTCGCTGGCCCAGCGGTCTGCTGCAGCGATTCGAGGGCCTGCCGATCAATAAAACGGTGGAGTTTGTGGAAGGCGAAAGCGCCTGGCGCGACGTTTACAGCAAGTGATGCTCTGAACGCCTAGCCAGAATCAATGTTATTCGATAACAAATTATTCCTGCTCCAGATCGCCGTCATCATCGGGTTCTCACACCTGGTGGCGGCGCTGTTCCGCAGGTTCGGTCAGCCGAAAGTGGTGGGCGAGATGGCGGCCGGAATCGCGTTGGGGCCGACCCTGTTCGGGCTGTTTGCGCCGCATTCGTTCCACGCTCTTTTTCCGCCCGCTTCGCTCGGGTATCTGAACGCGCTGAGCCAGGCGGGGCTCACGATTTTCATCTTTCTGGTGGGCGTCCGGGTGGATTTCGCGGAACTTCGTCATCAGAGCAGGATCGCGTTCGTCACCAGCAACGTCAGCGTCATTCTCCCGCTCCTGATGGGTCTTGGCGTGGCGCAGTACATCTTCCCGCGCTACGGGACTGGCTCTCCGCTGGCTTTCGCGCTGTTCATCGGAACCGCGATGAGCGTCACGGCGTTCCCCGTTCTGGCGCGCATCCTGATGGAGCGAAACCTTCTCACCACGCGCCTGGGTTCGGTGGCGATTGCCTGCGCGGCGGTGGACGACATGACGGCGTGGATTCTGCTGGCGGTGATTGTGGCCATGACCAAACACGATCCGCATGCGCAGTCGCTGCCCTCGATGATGGTTTATATCGCCGTCTATCTGGTGGTCGCTTTCATCCTGCGCTGGGCGCTGGAAGTCTGGGCAAAACGCTTTAACGACAGAAAAATACCGCTCGATTCGATTCTCGTCTTCGTGGTGCTGGCGCTGGTTTCGGGCGCGGTCGGCGAGCAGTTGGGTGTGCATGCGCTGGTAGGGGCGTTCATAGCGGGCCTGGTCACGCCGCGAAGATTTCGCGAGCAACTGGTGGACAAGCTGGAGGCCGTCACGCTGATCATCCTGATGCCGTTGTTTTTCGCCCTGACGGGCATCCGCACAAATTTCATATTCAATGCGGGCGCGGGTATGTATTTCGACTTCTTCCTGATCCTGCTGGTGGCGGTGGCAAGCAAATGGGGCGGCGCTGCGATCGGCGCGCGCGCCATGGGTATGGGATGGCGGGAAGCATCTCAGCTGGGGTTGCTGATGAACACGCGAGGCCTGGTGGGCCTTGTGGTGCTCAACGTTGGTCTCGACCTCGGCATTCTTTCACCGCAATTGTTTTCGATGATGGTAGCGATGGCACTGGTCACTACGTTCATGGCGACTCCGCTGATGGATGTCTTTGCCGCGAAGAAGGCGGGCAAGCCCGTGGCCGTTCCTGAACGCGTGAAAGCGGTCTCAGGCTGAGCCAGGCTCAGGCTGAGACTCGGCCATGGGTACCGATGCCGGAAGTTAAACCTTGTACGACGGGCGCAAATAGAGTTAAACTCATGTGATCGGTAACTGTTGTTAACAACACTGTTAATCAATGTTTGAGGAGAGGGTCCATATGCGGGAAGCGATAGCGACGTTTGCGAGTTTTGGCCTTGCCAAGACGCTTTATGCGGCACAGTCAGTTGCGAAAGTATTAGGCGTTCCGTCCGATTTCGTTAACGCGAAAAACCCTCCCGGACCCGGCCCGGACGCGAAGGATCCACCCACGCTCACGGGAAAGCTGTATCACAGCACGAAGAAAACCATGGAAAAGTTCGGCGATCCGGCTGCCGTCGCATTCCTCGCGGGCGACGAATACATTTCGAAGGGCGTTGACGCCGTTTTCAACCTTGTCTCGAAACCCAGGGGCTTTCTGCCTTACTGGGGTAATCTGCCGGGCCAGATTGCGACTCAGGCCGGACTGGCCGGCGCCGCCATCGGGCCCAACAGTTCGCTTTATGCGCAGCAGGCCAACAACACCAGTTTTATTTTCGTGCTGGTCCGCAACAATCCCGAAGAAATCGGCATCCCTCAGTCCGGCGAATTCGATCTGGCGTATTTCATCGATAAGGCTTACAGTGTCGGGGAGTTCGAAAACATCTGGTGCGTGGAAGGTCTTGGCCACGTTTATGCGCAGCGCACCTGGATTCTGAAGCACAACGTCAGCGAAGATGCCCAGGGCATCATGATCGACGGGCAGGCTGCCTGTCTGCCGGATAAATCGCTGACCATGATGCACGCGGGCATGGGGCTCGCCTTCAGTGAATCGATCATCAAGCAGCTCACGGTGGACAGCACCACGCAGGAAGTGGAGCGTGTGCTCAAAGCCTACATCCGGCTCTGCAACAACAATTCGCGCCCCGGCTACGTTGGCTGCGCGCTCGAATCGCTTGGACTGGTCACGCGCTGCTTCAATTACCCGATGGTCAACCTGATCCAGAAGGTGCTCAGCGACGTAGACCCGATCGCGTGGGAACACTTCTGGCGGGGCGCCGGCCGCGCACTTTACTTTTCGCCCGGCCACATGATGCAGCCGCTGTTCTCGCCATGGATTGCCGCCGAGCAGGAGGCTCCGAACGAGAGAGCGTTCAAGATTCTGAAGTCCGGCATCACGTGGGCCGCGAATGTCGTGAATATGCGCCAGCCGGAGATCTTCGAAGATCTCATCAAACGCCGCGGCGCCGCCGAAGAGCATGAAGGCACCATTCGTCAGGGCGTGGCCGCATCCACAACCATGGCCATGGACACCACTCCGAATCATCCGGTGGTGAAGGCGTACCTCGAATATAAGCCGAAGAGCACGGACCCGAAAGTCGTGGACCTGTGGCAGAAGCTGGTGCATGAGCCGGTTTACCGGTCGGTACATCGTTATCAGCCGATTCTCAGCAGGCACAAGATGATGGATCAGATCTTCCGCTTCCAGGATCTGGATGCTCTGGCGGATCGGCTGGAAGCCTCGGAGCATGCGAAATCGGGCAAGCGTCACGCCGCGGAACCAAAATCGTAATTAACGGCTCGCTTCGTTGAAATTGCTATGGCGACTGAACGTACAGCTCCGAAGGTTCAGGCAATTGGTCGCCAGGCCGTCGATTTTACGCTGCCGGACCTCGACGGGAACGCACGGACTCTGAGCGCTGAACTCGCCGGCAGGAAAGCCGCGGTTGTGGTTTTCTGGTCCGGCGTTTGTTCGCATTGCCATCGTTATGACGAGTACCTGAATTCGTTTGGCGCACGGCATCCGGAAATCGCTTTGCTGGCTGTAGCGTCGCGGCAATCGGAATCTCCCGAAATGCTGCGCCGCACGATTGCCGAACGCAGGCTCACATTCCCGATCGCGATCGACGCCGGAAGCGTTATCGCGCGGCAGTGGGCCACCGAACAGACTCCCCGCGCTTTTCTGATTGCGGGCGACCTGTCGCTGCAATATCGCGGCGCGATCGATAATTTCCAGTTCGAAGGAACGCCCGATTATTCGGCCTACCTCGAACCCGCAATTGCGGATTTCCTGGCGGGCCGTCCCGTTTCCCAGCCGGAGACGCCGAGCTTCGGCTGCGCCATTCAGTCGGTCTATTACCAGCTACCCAAAATCATATGAATTTTTCTTTGCAGAACCTGCAGAAGCTGTTCCAGCTGCCTGCCGAGGTTCTGGAAACCGGCCTCAACACGCTGAGCGAAGGCGCGCGCACGCTTCAGACCACGCTTGAGGGCCTTTCCGGCCAGGGCTCGTATGCAGCGAAACACGAAGCGCCGCTGAAGGGTCCGCAGAATCTCGACAGCGCGCTGGCGGAGTTTGCCAATCAGCTCGTGCGCATCGGGCGCACCACTCGTCCGGATTCCGACGACCTCCTGACAACCGCGAAAGAAGCCGTTGCCTCGGCGCGGCGCAGCTTCGGGTATATCGATGCGTCCGATCCACGCTCGGCGGCCCTGGCCCTGGCTCTGCCGCTCTCCGCCGCGGGCATGGTTGCTGAGAGCATGCTGCGCGGTCTGGTTTTCTTCAATATTCTGGGGCCGAAGCGCTTTCCGAAGTCGACGCTGGATTTCATGGAGTCCACCTCCGATATCGCGCCTTTCGTACGGCTGCAGTACAACGACCTGATCGAACGCCATCGCGAACGGCTTGCCAAAGCGCCGGACGATGCGGCGACGCGCCGCGAACTCGGCCGGGTGTATATCAAGTGCGGACGCTATGCGGATGCCATCGATGAGTTGCAGGCCGCGGGCAAAGATGCAGCCGTGCGGGCGAACGCGATGTACGATTCCTGCGTCGCGCATTATCGCGCCGGCAAATTCAACGGAGCCATTCAGGACGGCGTGGAGGCTCTCACCGCCAATCCCGATAACGAGCGGGCGCGCTACTGGCTGTGGCTGGCGGCGCAACAGGTCGGCGGTTATCCGGAAACCGTACCTGGGCGCTTCCGCATGGACCTGCGCGCCGGGATGGCGCCCACCAATCTTCACTACGAAAACATTGCCGCACAGATCGGACTGAACAAGACCAGCGGCGGCCGCGGCACCGCTGTCTTCGATTACAACAACGACGGGCTGCCGGACATCGCCATCACGTCGGCTCACGGCGGCACGAGCCTTTACCGCAACAACGGCGACGGCACCTTCACCGACGTTTCCATCGAATCAGGACTCGATCAGGCGGTCAACGGCTTTTCGATTATCGCGGGCGATTACGATAACGACGGCTTTACCGATCTCTACATCACACGCCTGGGTTGGTATGCCGGAGACGGCACGCTCTTCCACAACAACGGCGATGGCACGTTTACCGATGTCACCGCGCAGGCCGGCCTCGCCACGTGGGGCCCGTGCTTTTCCGCCTCATGGGTGGATTACGATTGCGACGGGTACCTGGACCTCTTCATCCCGAACAACGCGGGCGGCGTTTTCGACCGCCACATTCCCAACCGGCTGTTCCACAACAACGGCGACGGAACATTTACCGATGTGACGAATGAATCCGGCGTGGGCGGATTGATGCCCGCCATCGGGTCCTCATGGGGCGACTACAACAACGACGGCTTTCCCGATTTGTTCGTCAGCGCGCTGGGCCATGCGCAGCTGCTGCGGAATAACGGCGACGGAACTTTCACCGATGTCAGCGCCGCTGCCGGTCTGACAGACCCATCCATCGGCACCGTCTGTGCGTGGTGCGATTACGATAACGACGGCTGGCTCGATGTTGCGCAGTATGTGTGGTCGGAGTATGAAGACATCATCCACACAATGAAAACCGGCCATGGCCCCGATGACGGCAAGCCGCTCCGGATTTATCACAACAATCGCGACGGCACGTTCACGCTGAAAGACCGCGAACTGGGTCTCGATGGCTGCTGGGGCACGATGAGCGGGTCGTTCGGCGATCTTGACAACGATGGCAACCTGGATTTCGTGCTGGGTAACGGCGCGCCGCCGATGGACAGGATCGAGCCGCTGGTAATCCTCCAGAGCGACGGCGCGAAGTTCCGCAACGTAACATTCTCGGCAGGCCTGCCGTTCACAGGGAAGAGCCATGGGGCCAACTGCGCCGATCTGTTCGGCGATGGACGCCTCTCGATCATCGTTGCCGCGGGTGGTTTATATCCGGGCGACCTGATGACCAGCACTGTCTTCTGCCCGAAAGAGCGGCCCGGCAATTATCTGAACGTGAGACTGAAGGGCACGAAATGCAATCGCGATGCGATCGGTGCCCGCGTTACTTTGCTGACGGGAGACCGGCGGCAGATGCGCGAAGTGGGGGGCGGCACCAATTTCGGTTGTCTGCCCACTGAACAGCATTTCGGTCTGGGCGAAGGCAAGGAGATCGCGGCGGTGGAAATCCGCTGGCCCGGCGGCGACACGCAGCGGGTGGAGAACCCGCCCGTCAACGCCACAATCAGTATCACTGAGGGTCAACCTGGATTCAGGAAATTGAGATTCCCCAAGGCAAAGGTCCGCCACAAAACCTAAAACCGGCCCGCTGTAACGGAATCACCCAAGCAGACATCGCAGCCGTAACTGCAATGTGCGATTCGAAGGGCAAAACGTTTCACGTTAACCGAATAAATAATCATGAGCGATTCCGATTGCCAACGTATCGCAAGTTAGCTGCAGTTTGAGTTGCAAAACGCGCCTTAAAATGTATTGACAGACGTCTATGGTCAAACGATAATCGATATTACACTAACGGCAGGATTAACTTCCCGATGTCCGTCGGGATGCCGTAGTTGGCAGTCAAAATCAAATTCATATTGCCGGAGCCAAAGAATACGATGAAACGAGCAAACGTCTTTTTGGGATGCGCCGGGTTGTTTTTACTGGGCACTTGTGCAACGGTTCAGGGGGCGACGATTACCTGCTCCACCGCCGATTACAACGGTACCTATGCTTTCATCACCACAGGAAATTTCCTGCAGTTGCCTCCGGCCGCGGCGGCGCTGCTCGGCAGCTTCGCTCAGGCGGGTGTTTTCATCAGCGATGGCCTGGGTCATGTCACGATTCAATCCAACGCAAGCTATAACGGTTTGTTTCTGCCTGCCAACGTACCGGGCACCTACACGGTCAACCCGGATTGCACCACGGTCTTTAAAGTGACCCTTCCTCCGCCGCTGTCGATTCCATCCACGTTTTCTGGTGTATTGAGCGGCGACAACCGCTCGATGGCGCTGGTCATCAGCGACCCTCCGGGAACGGTGGTCATCGGGACGCATGTGAAACAGGACATCCGGTTCTGCGGGACATCGACTTTCAGCGGATCCTATGCGCTCGATATTGGCGGCGCTCTCGCGGGGACGTCCTCACAGGCTGGCCCCTTCCGCCGGGTGGGAAGGCTGGTCGCTGACGGCGCGGGCAAGTTCACGGCGAAGACTATAGCAGACTACGCCGGCACTTCGGTGGCGGAGGATCTCACCGGGACGTACAGTGTCAGCGGGGACTGTGGAATTACGCTGACCTATAAACCGGACAGCGGTTCGAATGCGATCAATCTCGGCGGATATCTGGCGGGACACGGTGATGTAGCAATGATTATGATCACCACTTCCGGGTGGGCGGTTTCCGGGAGCCTGAAGGCTCAGCAGCCCTAAGCGCGTAATCGCAAGGGCCTGCATTGCGGCGGACACGGCCAGTCCATTTGCTGACTGTTTCCAGGGCGAAGGATAAACAATCTATGCGCGGTATTCTTTCAATCTGCAGGCGTTTCCTGATTCTGGCGGTTTGTGCCGGTATTCCAGGGGCATTCGCCCAGTTCGGCGGTCGAACGAACGAAGTTGTCCTCTATCTGGTCAACACTAAGGGAAGCCCCACTCCGCAAATCGTTCCGTCTTCCACAGTTAATACGGCAACGGGTTTCACGGTCATCGACCCAACGGCGCAAACGCCCGTTCCGTTCGGTCCGAATTTCGCCGGTGAATTCTACGTCAATCTCCACAACGAGTCGAACGACAATTTTCGCTACATCATTCAGAAGGAAGGCATCGTCACCCAGCACAATACGTTCCTGGGGCCGGGAAAGCTGCTGATCGCGCAGGGCATCGACCGGCTGCTGATCCCGACCCAGACGGATCCGACCGATCTGACTGCCGGCCTCTACGCGCCATTCCCGCAGGGAGTTGATTTTGGCCCCGAAGTTCCGGAAGTGGAAGCGCACTCTTTCCTCTGGACGCCCGCTTCGGTGTTCCCTCTGCTTCAACCGGCGGACCCAGGCTATCGCAGCCCGCTCGACCCGCCCGGCAAGGATGGCAGCCAGTATGTGCTGTCGTTGGGAACGTTTGACGCATTGGTTCAGTGGATCGGGTGGAACGTGACATATCCGAATGTCGGCTGGCCGTGGGGAATCGACTCGCGGTTGATCGAGACCGATGCTGTGTTGGGCGCGACAGTAAGAATGGTGCGGCTGCGGCCCGGGAAAAAAACTCCGACTTTCCGGATCGCCGCCAACACGCACATCGCGGTGTTGTCTGGTAGTGTTCAAATTACTCCGGCAAACGGCAAAGCGATAACTTTAAAAGCTAATCAGTATGCATTTGTTCCTAACGGATTCGCCATTTCGCTCGCCAACCCGATTGCCTATACGGGCCCGACCACGTTGCCTTCGTTTTAGGAGAGTGGTTTTTATGTCGTAGCAGACGGCAGGTTACGCTCGGCCGATCTGAATGAAAGGGCAGTTCAAAGAGCTGTTCCGCAATTGTTTGAGACTGGTCTCGGCCAGTATGGATTCTTAGCTGGAGGAAGATTTGGCGGACACTTACGACGTAATCATCTGCGGCGCTGGTTCGGGAGGCGGCTTTATGGCTGGCCAGATTGCTCCCAATGGGTCCGTCTTGATTCTCGACGCGGGTCCGCATTTTGCGGAACCGGCGAATCCGGGAACGGGGGTTCTGTCCCGGCGAACGTTATCGACCCAGATGAGCCTCGGGACCTGGATCCCATCCAGCAAAGCGAGCAACCGGGGCAGCGTTTTCTATTCCTATCCGATGTACATGGATACTTCGAATCCGTTTACGTCAACCGCCCAGCACGAAGCGAGAATTGTGGGGGGAGGATCTGCGGTCAACGTGGGCGCGTGGCTGCGGCCGAGGCTGGTGGACTGGGATGGCTTCTCTTCCGAAACCGGCGTGCAGGGCTGGACGAAGTATGACTTCGAGCCGCATTTTCAGCGGGCCGAGCGCATCCTGAACGTTCATCGCGATGCGCGCGCGTACTGGAACAAAGCGAGTGTGCTTTACGAGCAGGCCGCGCTGAGCATGGGGATTCCGGTATTTGAAACGGCATCGAACCGGAAAAACTGCATCTTCTGCGGACACCGCCTCAATGCCGGCATGCCGTGCAAATACGACTCCCTGATGGGAACTCATCTGACCCAGATCCCGAAGGCTATTGCAGCCGGCGCAACTCTGATTCCCAACGCCACGGTGACCCGGATCAACGTTACGAATAAGGTTGCCACGGGCGTTACCTATACGGTCAACGGCCAGACGTTTACCGCCAATGCCAGAAAGCTGGTTGTGGTCGCGGCTGGTGCAATGGGCACGCCTCTCATTCTTCGCGACTCCGGTGTTCACCTGACGAACCCGAATGTCGGAATGTATTTACGCGCTCATCCGGGCGTACCGATGGACGTTCTGATGCCCGGTGAGGACTGGAACACGGATCGCGGTTATCAGTGGAATTGCCACCATCACGTAATGGATCGGACCGGGCAGCCAACGGATGCCGTGGTTCACGTCAGCGCCGGATTCATGGCGACCACGATGTGGGTTGCGGCCGCCTTCCAGATAGGTCTGTTCGGCACGCCCTACAAAAATGTGATGCGGCAGTGGAGGCAACGTGCCGGAGCATTTATCTTCGCGATGAAACCCGCGATCACCGGACGAGTGACAGGCACGATCGCCAATCCGATCATTCTTTACCCAATCACCGATCCTACCGGAGTTCTCGAACCCAAAACGATGAACGACCTTCTCGCCGCCATCGAGCAGGTTGCCGCGGTGTACAAGAAGCTCGGTGCGTTTTCGACGTTTCCGAATCCGACCGTGCCGACTTCTGTCCTCAAGCAGCAGATCAGCCTGTTCGTCACCACGTCCGGCGCCCTGCACCCTCAGGGAACCTGCCGCGCAGGTTCGGGACCCGCGAATTCAGTCGTTGACACCAACTGCATGTCGTGGGATATCGGCAATCTGATGATTAACGATGCGAGCGTCATCCCCAATGCCTTGAGTGCTAATCCAAATGCCATGATCATGGCGGTTTCGAGCCGCGCTTCGGATTTCGTGAACCGTCAGATTCTGGGCGCCGCGTCGGCTCCAACCGCGAACGATGAAATGGTTGCGCTGGCGCGGGCAAAACGAGAGGCTGCGGAACGAGAAGCAGCCGCACGGGAAGCCGCGGACAGACAGGGGGCGCACCGTGATTGATCCACGCCAGGCATTTCTCGCCATGGACAGCGCTCTGTCCCGGCGCGCGTTTTTTGGCCGCGTGTTCAAGGGAATGGCTGTCGGCGCCGGGACTTTGGCCGCGCTCGATCAGTTCGGGCCGCGATTGTTCGGACAGGCTCAGACCGTGCAGCAACAGTACGACACCGGTCTCAAGATCGTAAGCGCCTTCGGACAAATGGTAATCCCTGTCGATCACGATTCCGGGTGGGCCACTTTCGAACCCGATATCACTGTTTACGCGCTCGATGTTTACATTCGCCAGGTTTTCAACCTGGGGGTCGATCTGGCATTCAACGGTTATCTCCAGGCTGTCAACTCTTTCAACACGATTCCGCCGCTGATTGCCTACGGCCCGGAATTCCTGAGCATGGACGTTCCTACCAGATCGCAGTACCTGACCGATATTCTGATTGGGAACTTTGAGAATAACGGAGTGCAGGACATTGTGGCATTCGCCGGGGTTTTCATGCTGCTGGCGACCAAGATGGTTTTCTTCCAGAACTTTCCCCATCATCTGGCCAATCCGAATTCCGAATTCCAGAACGTCCTGGGGAACACGCCGAACACCGCCTGGGACATGGTGAGATACCGCGGCCCGGTCCTCGCCCCCGAGGAGGCGGCCTTGCGCGCGGCCGCCGCAAATGCTCCCGAGCTTCCGGGGGTGGATTTGCGCAATCCATTTATTTAACTTGCTTGCCGCTGAGCGAACGGAGTGTCGATAAGGATGAGGGTTCGAGCAATAGTTATGTGGAAAGCGATTTTGACTGGCGCGCGTCCGGTGACAGGAAACCGTCGACCCGGTTTCGGCAAGGTCGGCGACTAATGCGCCTACGGACCGCGACAGTATTGCTTATTTGCAGTCTGAGCGGCGCCCAATGGGCGCATGGCTCGGCATTCGCCATTAATGAGCTTGGTGTCAGAGCGATGGGAATGGGAGGCGCATTTGCCGCGACTGCCGATGATGCTTCGGCCATTTTCTATAATCCCGCCGGCATTGCGTTTCAAAAGGGCAATCAGATGGAATCGGACCTGATGGCTGTCATCGGTCTTTTTCGCTTTTTCCCCAGTGATCAACCGACTGGCCAGATCGTCCCGTCAAACGGGTTCAGTGGTCTGGTGAAGCCCCACTTCATTCCGGTCGGCGGCATGTACATGACTCACCCGCTCACCCCCAAATTCACTCTTGGGTTCGGGGTTTTCGTTCCTTTCGGCCTCGCCTCAAATTTTGAAAACTTCCATGACGGCGATCCGGCCATAACCAAATATCCTGGCCGTTATGCCGGTGATCGCGCGGCATTGCAGGAATACTGGTTCCAGCCGACAGTGGCATACCGCCTCTCTGAGAACAGCAGCATCTCCGTTGGCATTGCGTTTGTCCATACGCATATTTTTCTTCAGCAGAGCATTCTGAATCCGCTGACGGACGGCAAGGATTTCGGAAAAGCGTTCGCCTCCACCATCTTCCCCAATATCGATCCAACTCTGGCTGCGGCGTCTATCGCGCGGCTCCTGCCCGAAGGCCGCTCGCGTGCCGCTGCCACTGCCAACTCGCCAGGCTTCGCCGCCGGCTATATGTACAAGCATCCGGGCTCGAAGACGAACATCGGACTCAGCTGGCGCAGTGCGGTCGCCAACCACCTGCACGGCGATGCCGCTTTTGCTTTTCTCCCCGGTGCGGCTCTTCCTCAGTTCCTTCCCTCGGGCACGACGATGAATACGCTCTTCCCGAATCAAAAGATCAGCGGCACTTTCACCACTCCTGCGACATATACCATGGGCATCTCGAATTCGGCGTTCCATAACACGACGGTCGAAGCCGATTTTGAAGTGCAGGACTTCCACCGCTTTAAGGATTTCCCGATCAATTTTTCGCAGGCTTCCAAAGACACCGGGACTCCCGCCGAACAGCGCCTGATTTTCAACTTCAGCAATTCGTACATCTTTAAGCTCGGCCTGGAAAAGCGGCTTCAGAAAATCACAGCTGTGCGCGTGGGCTATTCGTACGACCATTCGCCGGTCCCTGACGAAAGCGTCAGTGCGCTGTTCCCCGACAGCAACCGCAATAGCTTTACGTTTGGGCTTTCGCAGGTCCGCGGCAACCTTGAGTTCAGCGCCTATTATCAGGCGATGTTTTTCATGGATCGTGTCACCAACGTCGCGGCCAATGCCAATCAGTTCACGAACGGCGACTATTCCAACTTCGCCCATCTGGCCGGACTCGGCCTGCGGATTTTCCCAGGTGGCCGCGTGGCGACTAAATAATGCCAATGAGACTCATGAAAATACTGAAATCGATTGGAATGCGGGCTCGGTTTCTTGCGGGCGCGCTCCCGGTGTTCCTGCTCCTGTCTCCCGCGAGCGCGCCTGCCCAGAAACTCGACACAACACAATTCATCGTGATCGGCGAAGGGCTGGCGTCCGGCATGGCGGACTTCGCTCTGCGGGACGTCTATCAGAAGACGAGTTTTCCCGCCCAGATGGCCGCGCAGATGAACACAGCATTCCCCATGCCGTTGATTCAATCCCCGGGAATCTCGTTTGGCACCCCGGGCTTCAACCAACTGTCCGCCGGTCTGCCTTTCACTCTGCAGGGTTCGGGCCGCAATGACTTTCCTCCCCAGCTTTTTGTATTCAACCTGGCAATGCCCGGCGCCACCGTCACTGACGCGCTGAATCTCCGCCCTGCCACTCCATTGATTCAGGCGGGGAACCCCAAACAGACTCTCGCGAACCTCGTTCTTGGCTATCCCAGTCTGATCATCGAGAACAACGTTCCCTACTGGAGTCAGGTGGAGTATGCACTTGCCATGAATCCAACACTGGTCGTCGTCGAACTCGGCTATTCCGAAGTTCTGGCCGCAGCCGCCACCAACGATCCGTCGAAACTGCCGAACGCCGCCACCTTTGCCACCAACTATGGCACGCTTCTTTCCCGGCTCAAGTCAGGCGGACCGGCTGGACCCCAGATTGTAGTCATGACGATTCCCGATCCCTTCGACACGGCCTACTTCACGTCGGTGAACAACGCGACTAATTTCCTGGGCGGCGCGCCCCCCGACACCATTGCAGCCTTTCTCGCAATGAAGCAGGGCGACTACTTCACGCCTAATGGATTGCTCCAGGCCGTTTCCGCTCTGGTCACAGGCAACGTGAATCCCTTCTTTAACCCGTTTTCGGCGCAGGCCGGCACCGTGGTGAATGCGGCTACCCAAACCGCTGTCGAAAGTAACCTGACCGCGCTCAATGCCGGCATTACGGCTGCCGCAAAGAACTCGGGCGCCGTCGTATTTGACCTGCAGGCGCTGATGCACCAGTTCCGGCAAAACGGTATTACGGTAGGCTCCCAGACGCTCACCGCCGATTACCTCGGCGGTATTTACTCGCTCGATGGCTATTATCCGGGGAGCCTCGGACAGGCTGTAATCGCCAATCAAATGCTCTCTCTGCTGAATACGACCTACAAAAGAAACTTCCCGATGCTCGATCTGGTTTCGATCGCCAAAGCCGACCCTGCCGGCAGACTCAAGCCAAGTGTGATCAAAAGAGATCAGCCACTGGTCATCCGGGGCATGGAAATGAGAATGAAGATGAAGATGAAAGGGCTGGGACGATGATTAACAACACTCGTCTTTCCTTATTTTTGGCATTCTTTGTCGCTGTGCCGCTTTTCGGCCAGACTGCTTTCCTTCCCACTCCGCTGCCAAAACCGCTCACACTGCCTCCGGGCAACATTGAGGTGCTCCAGATCGACCCGGGCGGCAGCTACATTGGAGACGCTGTTCGCGTTGTTGATTGCCCGAAAGATGCGGATGAGCCTTTTGGCACGTGCGGCAATGAATTATTCGGCGGCCCGGGCCTGTGGAACAGTCATCTGAACGGCGCGATTCAGATTCGTTTTTATGATCCGATTCACGGCATCTCTCACTTCGAAGTGACGCACCCGCTCAACCTGGTTGGTAATGATACGACCATGACGATGCCCCAGCTGTATACCTTCCCCATCACATCGAACGTCGTCCTCGATACGTTCGACACAATTTCCTCCGGCGATCTGAATCTACTGACGGGCGAAGTGAGCAACATAAATTACAAGTTGATTTTCTCGAATCTCTGGTATGGGGCGTTGGCGCAGGTGAATCCGCAGATCAAGCCGCCCGCCTTCACCTTCCCGGGCACTTACGGCATGGCCCTTGCAAATTTCTCACAGCGTCCGGATGGCCAGCTGGATTTCACATTTTATGGTTCGACATTCCTGCCACTCGGTTCCAACACCAACGGAGATCCTGTCCGGATACCGATGGCGCTCAGCGGGCCGTTTCTCGACCTGGGTAACATCCAGGTTCCCGGTATGAGTCTGCATCCCCATATCCGGATAACGACCGTGCCCACTACCGATCCGCCGTGCGATCCGCAGTGCATTAAGGTCGTTCCCAATTCTGTAATTCAGTTGACTGCCAATCCGCGCTTTTCGGCGATCGGCGACGACTATACGCTGAATATTCCGCAACTCGGCTTTGTTCCCGCCGGCTCACCCAAGCCGGAAGGCCATTCCGAGATCATGGGAACCGTCCAGGTACAATTCGGGACGCCGAACGGCAATTACGTGCCGGTAGTCCTGCGTTCTCTCGCGCCGAACGGGTTACTGGTTCCACCTCCCGCATTTCCTATCCCAGGTCTGTCGCTTGGATTCTTCGGGGCCGATACCCACCTCAAGTTTCCGTTACAGACGTTCCCTGTAGTTGGCGTGGTTGTCGTGGACGATCCCTTCGATTTCCCCATGGGTGAACTGGATATGACAACCGGCCAGATTGTGGGAGGCTTGACCTGGCGTTCCTTCTGGAACCACAACCTGCTCACGGCGGTGTTGACACTGAATGGGCCACGGGGCCTGATTCCATTTTCGTTTCAGCAAAGGGGACCGGCCAAATTTCAGACTGGCCCGAATGGACAAATCATGTTCCGCTACGATTCCACCGCCTTGCTGCCCTTTACGAACTATCTCTGGCCGAGTCCGGACTATAGCAATCCGGCTGCGGCGTGGACTGCGGGCCCCGGATCGTACGCTCAGCCTTTCGTCCGTATTCAGGCTGCGGTGGCAACCGATACACCTACCAGCGTCATGAGCGGCAGTCAGACCAACATCACTTCGACGTATGGAGAATCCTTCTCCTATCAGTATTCGGTCCCCTGTTCCGGCAATGGCCCGTCTTCGTTTACGTACACCAATGGCGGCCAGGTTGAATTTGGCCATGCCGGCACATTTACGCTGACTCGCCTGGCTGCGGTTTCCTGCATTAACTCACTCACTTCGACAAAGACGCCGGGGAATTACGACTCTATTCAGTTCACGGCATACGGCAACTGGAGCAAAGACAAGAATCCGCACATCGCAACGGTAAATGTCTCTACCAATCCGAGTGCCCCCTATGTGTCGATTCTGATTGACGGGAGCAGCGTTTCGAACGCGGACACTTCGCCGACGCTGACTCCCTTGCCATAGCAGCCTGTAGTCAGGAGATTCACTTAAGTGTGGATGCGGCCAAAAGACCGCAATCGCTCCGCTCTCAGACACTGAGCGGAGCGATTCTGATACACATGGCGCTGTTTTCGTGCACATAGGTTGCGGGCAATCAATCGCCACAGCAAAGACCTGGTGTAGATTCTGATTGACGGGAGCAGCGTTTCGAACGCGGATACTTCGCCGACGCTGTCTCCCTTGCAATAGCAGCCCGTAGTAAGCAGATTCACTTAAGTGTGGATGCGGCAAAAACGACCGCAAGAATCGCGCCGCTCTCCGACCAGGAGCGGCGCGATTCTTGCGCATTCAATCGCCAACCCAAAGAAGCGCCGTTCAGGGCCGGAGCGCCGACAGAGCGGATCCGTGCATAGCCATGTCCATCTTTGGATGACGATGGCAGCAGGCCATGCCAACATGGCTTGGGGCCTGTAGAGGCAAGTCTTTCGAAATGGCATTCACTGCGCCGATACGGACCGGCGAAAAGCCCTCTCTTCCCATCGCGCCCTTACCGCCGAAGGGATTGCCGGCGATCGCGGGACTCGGGAAAGGAAACAGGGACGCCATGACCGGAGTTTTCGGGATGATGATGCCGGGGTTGGCGCCAAGATACCAGCTCCACGTCACGAATCCGTGCGTCTTTTTCGCGGCATCCACATAGGAGCCCACGATGGTGCCCGCGTTATTGATCCCCTGCGGTTGAGTATCGAGTGAACCGGGAAATTCGACGTCCAGGAAGTTGCCGTTATTCTGCCTTAGGAATCCGTGGTAAAAGCCAGTGTCCGTATCTTGCTGCAGGCCCCAGATGCCCACCACGTTTCCCACAATGTCCATATCCCAGGAACTCGTGTTGTTGCTCCCCGGAACATCGAAATTCGTGCGTTCAAGCTGGGTGCCGCCGCCAGCCAGGCGGGTCTGCTCGATGATATAAGCCCGATGCCTTCCGGGTACATCGCCGGCGGTCAGCGCCTGGCCGTCATTGTGGTCGTAGAACACACCGGTGAATCTGGTGCCAAACGGATTGCCCCCTACATTCATCGTCGATCCCGGAGTTCCCTGAGCAGCGACGGAATCCATGATTACCTGAACATTCGGCCATTCCCCGATTTGTCCCACGATTCCATACATCGAATCCTGCGGGCCCGTGTCCGTCCCCTCATCGTGATAACAGCCGTAGACGATGCCGCTGTTTGAGATATGGTTGAAGATCGTATTAAGATGACCCGCCGTTTGATAAACAGTGAGGGGCCCTCCATTTTTTTGGTAGATCGCGCGAAAGCCGCCGCCTGGCGTCTGACTGGCAACCGCCGAATACGGTATAAATAACCCGGCGATGTCGCCAAAGTCATTGATCGAACGTATCTGGCTGTAAACCGCAATGTCGCCGCCGGGGCCCGTCGGCCCGTCCACGGTGGAAAACTTTCCGTGACGGTAAACAAACCCATGGAAAATCCCGTTGGTGTCTCCGTAAGTGCCGACCATGTCCCCCAGATCGTTCACGCCCCAAACCGAGGTGGCTACAACCCCGCTCACTCCCGGTGGCAGCGCCGACGCGGGGTAATCGATCGTCATGAAGGGCGCGACAATCGCCGCATCCGCGTGGCGATACGAGAACATCGCGAAACTGGCCGCAGCCAATAATATGCCTCCGAGCACAATCCTGGATCTTGAGCTTTTCATTTATTAAGGTTCCCTCTAGAATGATTCTACCCGTTTTCTCATCGAATGAGTCCCACTTAATACATCGGGATGAGGCTGAAGGTTCGGGTCGTCTGCTCTATCCCGCGTCAACCGAAATTTTCCGAAACAACCACAACTCCTGCCCGGTCTATTATGGATGGATGAATGCCACGGGAGATCAACAATGAAACGGCGCAGTCTAATCATAGTTTCCAGTGTGGCCGCGGCTCTTCCCATTGCCCTGCTTCTGCACGCCGACGCCCTCAGTTCAGATCCCGTCTACGGCGCTATGCAGGCTGAATTGACCCGGTCGATGAGCTTGTCTCTGAAACAACTTGAGAAGCCGTACTTCGTCAGCTACGCCATCGACGATGGAAAAACCTGGACCGGAACCGCCGTTCATGGAGCCCTTGTCACGGCTCATATCACGAAGTACCGCCGCCCCTCCGTGCAAGTGCGCGTCGGCGATTACACGTTCGACAACACCAACGCAGCCGGCGGACGTGGCCGTGGCGGCGCTTCCTACGATCTCTCCGGCTTCCCCCTGGATGACGATCCCCTCGTCATCCGCCAGTACCTCTGGCTCGAAACCGATTCCGCATACAAAGGCGCAGTTCAGTCCATCGCGCAAAAAAGATCCGCCCAGGGCAGCGTCAATCTCACAGCTCAGCTGCCCGACTTCGCTCCCGCAAAACCCTTCAATCTTGTGGAAGAGCGCACCCCCATCACGTTCGACGACAAAACCTGGAACGACCGCGTCAAACGTACTTCCGCTGTTTTCGACCAGTTTCCAAATCTGCGCGATTCGGTGGTCACCTACAGCGCCGCCGACGGCATCCATCGTTATCTGAACAGCGAAGGGACACATGTCCGCGAAGTCCAGTCGGAAGGCACCGTGCAACTCGGAGCCAACATTCAGGCCCGCGATGGCATGATCCTTCGCGACACCGTGTCGTTCTACAAACTCGATGCGACGAAAATGCCCTCCGAAGAAGATCTCACAAAAGCGATTCGCAACGTCGGTGAGCAACTAACTAAACTGGCTGCCGCGCCCATGGGGGACGCATATTCCGGACCCATTCTTTTCGAGGGCATTTCATCGCCGCAATTACTTGCCGACATACTCGGCCGCAATGTGCACATGACAAGGCCGGCCGGCAGAGGCGGCGGACGCGGTGGACCGCCCGGACGCGGTGGACCCGGACGTGGCGGCGCGACCGAACTTGAAGGCCGCCGCGGCGTCCGCATCATGCCCGAAATGTTCAACGTTGTCGACGATCCGACCCTGCCCATGTTCGGTCATACCGATGTGGATAACGAAGGCGTACCCTCGCTGCCGGTTTCCCTGGTGGAAAAAGGGGTCCTCAAAGACTTCCTGCGAACCCGCCTTCCCATGCAGGGCTTCCCGGAATCCAATGGACGCGCATTGATCGGCAGTTCCCCCGCGCCAACGAATCTGATCGTTTCCACCACGGAAAAAACCCCTCTCACCGAGTTGCGGAAAAAGCTGGTCGATCTTTGCGTGCAGCGCAGCCTTCCCTTCGGCATCGTTGTGCGCAAGCTGGATTTCCCTTCAACCAGCGGAGCCGGCGGGGGCCTCAGCCCGGTTTACGCCTACCGTCTCTACCCGGACGGCCATGAAGAAATGATTCGCGGCGTCAGGCTCCGTGGCCTCGACGCGCGATCGATGAAAGATATCCTGCTGGCCGGCGACGACTCCGCCACCCTGGATTATGTCGAAGGCGGAACCGCCAACATCACAGTCGTCGCGCCGTCAATTCTGATCGACGACCTCGAACTGGAAAAAGTCGGAGACACTCTGCCGAAGCTCCCGGTAGCGCCCCCGCCCGCCCTTCACTAAGGTTCTGAGCCGCGACGGTCACGGAGCGGTCATGGCCCCGGAACGCTTCCCTAGAAACCCGGAAACCAGGTGACAGCGAAATCGCGCCTCTATTTACCCGCCCCTCAATAACTTAGAAAAAATCGCCCCTTCCGCCGGAGGTCCGACATGCTACATTTCCAGCATGAGCGAAGCAATGCCAAGGGCCCGCCCCAATCTTTACCTCACCCCGGCACCGAGCCGCATTACAACCAAACAACTTAACTCAAAATTGGTTTCGTTCCTCAACTTTCATATTCCCCACACCCGCGCCACCCGATCCCGCCCAAGCCCCCCAACCCGATCCACGCCCATTGCATTCAAACGACTTAACCAAAAATTGGTTTCGTTCCACCATCATTTATTAGTAGAATTCAGTATGGCGTCCGCCGCCCACGCTGAATTCAGCTTCGTCCTGAACGGCAAGCGGGTTCGGGTTTGGGGCAACGCGCCACAAACCTCACTCCTCGATTTCGTCCGTGCCAACGGCCTCACCGGCGCCAAGGAAGGCTGCGCCGAAGGAGAATGTGGCGCCTGCGCCATCCTGCTCGTATCCGAAAATGCCAACGGCCGTACCCTCTATCGCTCCGTCAACAGCTGCCTGATCCCCCTCCCGGCCATCGCCGATCGCGAAATCTACACCGTCGAAGCCCTCGCCGAATCCGGGCAACTCGCCAGCGTCCAGCGCGCCATGGTCGAACACAATGGATCCCAATGCGGCTACTGCACCCCCGGCTTTGTCGTCAGCATGTTTGCCGAGCAGCACCGGCCCGATCCTTCCCTGCCCGATCCCCACGCGCTCGGCGGCAATCTCTGCCGCTGCACCGGCTATCGCCCCATTCGCGATGCGATGCTCGCCGCCGGCCCCGTACCCGAAGGTCCTCTGCTCGCGCGCCTTTCGCAACCCGCGCCAACCGCCGCCCCATTGGATTACCGCACTTCCGGTGGCCGATTTTCCCGACCACGCTCCCTCGCGGAATGCCTGCAAATTGCGGACGAAGAGCCAACCTCTCGCTTCGTCGCCGGAAACACAGACCTCGGTGTCGTCACGAATCTGCGCGGCGAACGCTTCCCCCACCTGATCAGTCTCGAAAACGTCCCTGAACTCCTGGAGTTTCACGACCTCCCCGACCTCGTCGAAATCGGCGCGGGTCTGACCCTGACATCCATCGGCGAATTGTGGGAGCGAAACGGGGATGTGCCGCCCGTTTTCCGCGAATGGCTGCCGCTGTTCGCGTCATTGCTCATCCGCAATCGCGCAACCTTGGGCGGCAATCTCGCAACCGCCTCACCCATCGGAGACGCCGCCCCTCTCCTCCTGGCGCTGGATGCCGAGGTTCGCATCGCAACTCTGGCCGGCGAAAGAATCGCGCCCTTATCCGAATTCTTCACCGCCTATCGCAAAACAATTCTGGCCCCCGGAGAAATTCTCCGTTCCATACGCATCCCGAAACCCATACCCATCGGCACGCGGTTCTACAAAGCTGCCAAGCGTAGTCTGGATGACATCAGCACCGTGGCAGCCTGCTTCTCCATCTCGCGCAACAGCGAAGGCCGTATCGCGAAAGCGCGCCTCGCCTATGGCGGTGTCGCTGCCGTTCCATTGCGCGCCATCGAAGCCGAACGGCAGTTGGAGGGCACATTTGGAGAACCCGGCGATCTGACGCGCGCGAAGGACTCGCTGCGGCACACCATCGTTCCCCAGGGAGATCATCGCGGCTCCGCTGCTTATCGGCTCGCTCTCACCCAAAGCCTTCTCGACAAATTCTGGCGCCGGCAATCCGGGGCGGTGGCCGCATGAGCGCCATCGTTCAGTCTCCGCCGCGAGAAGCCGAATTCCGGTCCGACTCCCCGCACGAAAGCGCGCGCGCACATGTCACCGGTGAGGCCTTATATACGGACGATTTGACGGCCCACTATCCAGGTCTGCTGCATGCCTGGCCCGTTTTGGCGCCGCACGCGCACGCCCGGCTGACGCATTTGGATACAAACTCCGCCGCGCAGGTTCCCGGTGTAGTCACCGTCCTCTCAGCCAAGGATGTACCCGGCGAAGCGGACTCCGGCGCCAATCGCCGCGATGAGCCATTGTTCCCAACCGAAATCCTCTATCATTCGCAGCCCATCGCCTGGGTGCTCGGCGAAACCCTCGAAGCCGCGCGTTTGGGTGCGCTCCAGATCTCCGCGGCGTACCAGCAACTGCCCGCCATCCTTAGCATCGACCAGGCTGTCGAAGCGGCCAGCTTCCATTCCGGCCCGTTTCGCATTCGCCGCGGCGAAGCAGCCGCCGCAATCGCCGGCAGTCCCCATCGCCTCAGCGGCGAATTGCGCATCGGCGGTCAGGAACACTTTTATCTGGAAACACAGTGCGCCATTGCCCGCCTGGATACCTCCGGTGGCGTAATCGTGGATAGCTCCACCCAGCATCCCGCTGAGACTCAGGAAGTAGTGGCCCGTGTACTCGGCGTGCCCCGCAACCGCGTCACGGTGGAATGCCTCCGCATGGGAGGAGCGTTCGGCGGTAAGGAAGTTCAGGCAAACCCCTGGGCTGCGATCGCCGCGCTCGGCGCATGGAAGACGAAGCGTCCCGTGCGCGTGCGCCTCCCGCGTCACCTCGATATGGCGCTCACCGGGAAACGCCATCCATTCCTCGCACATTTCAACGCCGGGTTCGATGACGATGGACACCTGCGCGGCGTCGAACTGAAGCTTTGGTCGGATGGTGGCTGGAGCCTCGATTTATCCGATCCCGTCATGTGGCGCGCCCTCTTCCACTGCGATAACGCCTACCTGATCCCCGCCCTCGATGCGACCGGTTACGTCTGCAAAACTCACAAGACTTCGCAAACGGCCTTCCGCGGCTTTGGCGGACCTCAGGGCATGCTAGCGATCGAGGATATTCTCGATCGCATCGCGCGAACTCTCGCAATCGATCCCGATCTCGTCCGCGAGCGCAATTTCTATCGTGAAGGCGACGCCACCCATTACCACCAGCCCGTAAAAGACGCCGCCCGAATAGCCACCATTTGGGAACAGCTGAAGCAAACCAGCGATTTCGTCGAGCGCCAGTCCGCCGTCCGCCGCTTCAATGCCGCTCACGCCGACGTCAAACGAGGCATTGCGATCACTCCCGTAAAGTTCGGCATCTCCTTCACTGCGACCTTCTTCAATCAGGCGGGCGCCACGGTTCTTGTATACCGTGATGGCAGTGTCCAGGTGAATCACGGCGGCGCCGAAATGGGGCAGGGCCTCCATACCAAGATCCTGCGCATCGCGTCTCAAACTCTCGGCGTTCCGCCGGAGACCGTGCGCATCATGCCCACGAACACCGGCAAGATCCCGAACACTTCCGCCACCGCCGCTTCCGCCGGCACCGACCTGAATGGCGCCGCAGTAGTGGACGCTTGCCGGCAGATCAAAGATCGCCTCTCCGCGATTCCCGGCGCGGAGAACATGACCTTCGCGCAATCCGTGGAAGCCGCCTACAAGAGCCGCATCGCGCTCTTCGCGCAGGGTTACTACCGCACCCCCGGCATTCATTTCGATCCCCAGACCGCGACCGGCAAGCCGTTCCACTACTTTGCCTGGGGCGCGGCTGTCTCGGAAGTCGAGGTCGATGGCTTTACCGGCGAACACCGTAATCTTCGTACCGATATCCTGCACGATGTGGGCGATTCCATTTCACCGGCCATCGATCTCGGTCAGATAGAAGGCGGCTTTGTGCAGGGCGTCGGCTGGCTGACGCTCGAAGAACTCCTCTGGGATGCCGATGGGCGCGTGGCCACCGCCGGCGCTTCCACGTACAAGCTTCCCTCCTGGCCTGAAATGCCCTCTGTTTTCGAAATCGCCTTTCTGGAACGTGCCACCGAACCGGGCGTCGTCTTCGGCAGCAAAGCCGTTGGCGAGCCACCGCTGATGCTGGCGTTCTCGGTTCGCGAAGCAATCCGCGCGGCGATCGCCGCCTTTGGCCCCGGTAATCAAGTCGTCGAACTCGACAGTCCCGCGACACCCGAACGTGTCTTCCGCGCCCTTCGCGCCGCCCAGGGGGATCCCATCCAGTGACCACCGCTACCGTTCCGCGCGTGCGAACGAAAACGATCGCAATGCGAGGGGACAGTGTCGAAATTCTTCGGGCAGCCGTTTTCCATACGCCGAAAAACACCTTCGAGTATCCCGAGGCTTTATTCGCCATCACCGATGGCGCTGTCGCGATTAAGAGCGGACGCATCGCGGCGTGCGACGACTATATCGCCGTGCGCGCCCTGTTCCCCGATGCCGTCGTGCGCGACCTGCGCGGCGGTTGCATTCTGCCTGGTCTGATTGACACCCACGTTCATTTCCCGCAGGTGCGAATCACCGGTAGCCTCGGGCATTCTCTGCTCGATTGGCTGGATGCCGTCGCCCTCCCCGAAGAAGCGGCGATGGCCGATCCCGACCATGCCCGGGTTGTGGCCCGTGAATTCACGCATGGCCTTGCGTCCCACGGCACCACGACGTCCCTCGTTTTTGGAGCCCACTTCGCCGACGCTACAGCCGCGCTTTTCGAAGCAGCGAAACACCGCGGCCTGCGCGTAGTAGCCGGTCTGGTGCTTTCCGACCGACTGTTGCGGCCGGAACTTCACCAGACGCCGGACGTTGCGTTTCGCGCGTGCAGGAATCTCATCGAAAACTTCCATGGCCGCTCGCGGCTCCAGTATGCCGTCATCCCGCGCTTCGCATTCTCCGCCAGTGAACCGATGCTGGAGGTCTGCCAGTCTCTGCTGCGCGAAGAACCGTCTCTCATTTTCACCACTCACATCAATGAAAACCCCGATGAGATCGCGCAGGTCGCCGGGCTTTTCCCCGCGGCGGAGGACTACCTCGCGGTTTACGAAAAATACGACCTGATCGGACGCCACTCCGTTCTCGCCCACAACGTTCACACAACAGACAGCCAGTTGCAGCGGCTGTCGGCGCATGGGGCGTCGATTGCGCACTGCCCCTGCAGCAACGGAGCCCTCGGTAGTGGAATCTTTCCCCTGACCAGGCATCTGGATGCCGGGGTTCGCGTGGCGCTCGGTACCGATATTGGCGGTGGCACGGGTTTTGGAATCCTGAAGGAAGCCCTCCAGGCTCACCTGATGCAGCGTCTGGCCGCACAGCCCAGAGTCTTAAGTCCGGCCGAGATGCTTTACCTCGCGACCCGCGCCGGAGCCGAGGCACTTTCGATGGAGACTGAGATTGGCGACTTCACAGTCGGAAAAGCAGCCGACCTGATCTTCGTGAAACCTCCTGCCGGAAGCACTCTGCACACCGTGCTGGCGCACACCGAAGATCCGGAACGAATACTGGGAGCTGTCCTGACTCTGGGCGACCAGGACAGCATCTGCGAAGTCCGCATCGAAGGCGACCTGATCTATGAGGGCAGGCCATGACCCTCGATGAACTGAACTCGTACCCCAAACAGCAATTCGTCGACGCCATAGGCTGGGTCTTCGAGCATTCACCCTGGGTAGCAGAACGCGCCTGGCGCAAACGGCCGTTCAAATCGTTCGATGACCTGAGCACCCGGCTGATTCAGGAAGTGCAGGCCGCCTCGCCAGACGAACAACTCGCCCTCCTGTGCGCCCACCCCGATCTCGGAACCCGCGCCAAAATCAGCGCCTCCTCCGCCGCCGAGCAATCTGGCGCCGGCCTCGATCAGCTCACCCAGCCCGAATACGACACCCTGGTCAAACTGAATGCCGAATATAAACGGAAATTCGGCTTCCCGTTTCTCTTCGCCATCAAAGGCAGCGACAAGGCAACAATCCTCGAAGCCCTGAAGCGGCGTCTCAAATCCACCCCCGACCAGGAATTTCAGGTAGCACTGGGGCACGTCTTTCGCATCGCGCGCTTCCGGCTGGAGGACACAATTCAATGAACTCATTCGCAAGCGGCCCTAAGCGGAATTACTACGGCAAAGGCGACGTCATCGTTTACCGTCTCTTCCGCGACGGCCGCCCCAATCCGGTGTTCGGCGCAACGGTCAAGCTCCTGATCTACGGCGATGCCTTCTGGCAGACCTACACAACAGGCGATAATTCCGGCCTTGTCGCCACGGACTCGATGAAGAACTTCATCCAGCGCGAGACCATGAATTTTCCCGGTGACAACCTCGAATGGTACTGCCATTTTCTAGCCGCGAAATTTCTCAACCGGTATCCGCAGGCCGAAGGCGCGCAAGTCTCTGCGACAGAGATCCGTTACAGCGCCATCGCCGGCAGTGAACTCGCGTATGCGCCCGCCGGACCGGCTTCTGCCACCGCTCTCATCGAACTCTCCCGCAGCGGGTCGGACCTCCAGGTAATCGAGGCCAGATCCGGCATGACTGGCTTTCGTCTGTTGCGTCTGAAAGGCAGCGCATTCACCGGCTTTGTCCGCGACGAATACACCACGCTTCCCGATATTCACGATCGCCCGCTGCACATGTGGCTCGATCTCGATTGGACCTTTATGGAACCTGGAGTCGCATGCGGAGGAGCGGCGATTACCTCGAAAGTTCGCGCCATTGTCGAAAACGTTTTCGCCGGCTTTGAATCGGGCAGCATCCAGCAGATCATCTATCAAATCGGCAGAAAAATGCTCGCGGATATTCCCTCGATCGGAGAGATTCGTCTCGAAGCCAACAACCGCACGTGGGATACGATCGCCGAAGAAGGTATGACCGTGGGGATCTACACCGATGCGCGGCCACCCTACGGATGCCTCGGCCTGATGGTAAGGCGGGATTAACCATGGCCAGAATCTCAACCCACGTTCTGGATATCGCAAAGGGCGCTCCGGCAGCCGGTGTCAATGTCGAACTCTTCTTCAACGGCGAACTCGTCGCCTCGGCCGTCACGAATCCCGATGGGCGCACGGAATCGCCGCTTCTGACGGCCGATGAGCTTCCTGTCGGTTCTTATCAACTGGTGTTCCACGCCGCCGCGTACTTTCAGACGCCGGGCATTGCGTTCCTCGATGCCATTCCAATCCGCTTTGGCGTGAGTGACCCGCGCGGCAATTATCATGTCCCGTTACTGCTGGCGCCGCATGGCTACAGCACTTACAGAGGATCATGACCGAGCTCGCGCAAAAAGTAATCCGGATCTGCCGCGAACTTGCCTTGTGCACCGAAGAGCCCGGACGCACCACCCGAACCTTCCTCTCGCCGCCCATGCGCGATGTCCACCGCATTCTCGGCGACTGGATGCGTGACCTCGGTATGCAGGTTCGGATCGACGCAGTGGGCAACCTGCGCGGTATCTACGGCGATCCGGATGCGGCCCGCTTGCTGATCGGCTCGCACCTCGATACCGTTCCCAACGCCGGCGCGTTCGACGGAATCCTCGGTGTCGTGATGGGGATCGCGCTCATCGAAACGCAGCCGGCCTGCCCCATCGAAGTGGTCGGCTTCTCCGAAGAGGAGGGCGTCCGCTTCGCAATGCCGTTCATCGGAAGCCGCGCCGTTGCCGGAACCCTGAACCCTGCCGATATCGCAGGACCCATCGCCCAGGCCATCCGCGATTTCGGCCTCGACCCCGCGCTCTTGCCCGACGCGAAGCTCGCACCCCAGGTGACTGGCTATCTTGAGTTCCATATCGAGCAGGGGCCCGTCCTCGAAAAGCTCGATCTGCCGCTGGCGGTGGTGGACGCGATCGTCGGCCAAAGCCGCTTATGGCTGACGTTCGAGGGCCACGCGAATCACGCGGGAACTACGCCGATGGATTTGCGCCACGACGCCCTCGCCGCTGCAGCGGAATGGATCGGTACTGTCGAAAGGCCCGAACCGGGTTTGGTGGCGACGGTGGGGTCTCTCGCCGTTTCACCGAACGCGGGTAACGTGATCCCCGGACGAGTCCGTGCCAGTCTCGATGTGAGGCACGCATGTGATGAGACTCGCCGCGGTGCCGTCGCGCGATTGCTCGCAAGCGCCGCCGCGGCAGCAAAGCGGCGAGGCGTGGATGTTCACCACGAACAAACCCTGGATCAGCCCACCGTGCGAATGGACAGCCACATGTGCGACACGCTGGCGGGTATTGCCGGACATCGCATGACCAGCGGAGCAGGACACGACGCGATGATCCTCGCGCCGGTGGTGCCCTCGACGATGCTGTTCCTGCGTAGTCCCGGCGGTATCAGTCACCATCCGGACGAATCCGTGCTGACAGCCGATGTAGCCGTCGCTCTGACTGCCGGCTGCGAGTTCCTTAACCGACTGCAGCCATCGCTTCCATCCGCGCCGCGATGAACGGTTCCAGTGCGAACGGGTTCAGCTTCCACGCATAGACCTCTTCGCATCCGGCGTGTTGCGCATAGTGCTGACGCATGGCTTCGGGATCGAACTTCACCTCACGCAGCTTCAGGCTTCGAACGAAAGCGTCATTCAGCAGGATCTTCTTATCGCCGAGCACCGACGCGTAGACATGCGCATAGATGTAGCGGGCGAATTCGCGCATGCGCTCCACGTGGATCTCGATCTGGTCTTCAGCTTCTTCCGTCGTGAGGCCGATCTGATAGAACAGCGTTTCCGACTCTTTGAGCGGTTGAATGCTGTAGTACTCGATGTGCAGCGGTTCGGGGAGAGGCTTAATCCCGTTCTCAAGTTTCCACTTGTAGAAATCGCTCAGGATCTGCTGAACACACTTGTTGATAGGCCCGAAGATCGCAAAGCGGCGCAGGAACGTCTGCATGAACTTGCGATTCGTGAACATCTGGTTGGCAAAGGGCATCACGTAGAAGCCGAAGTAGATCGCCAGTTCCCAGGTGTACTTCAGAGTGAAGGCTTCCTGATCGCCCAGCGCGTTATAGCTGAGCTCATAGGTAGGCACATACGCCTCGTACATGGCGCGTTCGATCTGTTCGGCAAGCGCGACCTTCTGTTCCAGAACTTCCTTATCTTCCGTCTGGATAGCGTCGACAATCAGCGTGTTGTAAATCGCGATCAGGTCGCTGCCGGGGCTGTAAAGCGGATCCGTGAAGCGGCCGGCTTCTCCGGCAAGAGCCCACCGGTCGGCGCTGATGGTCTGCTTGCAATCGAACGAGTAGGAAACGTAGCGGCCTTCATCGACGACCTTGCGATTCGGCAGGTCGCGCGCGAACATGGGCCAGTCTTTGCAGACCCATTCGATCATCTTCTTCGCGCTGGAAACCTCCTCGGGATTGACGGAGGCATGCTCGAAGACGAGCCCAAGACTGGTGATGCCATGCAGCGGGATCACCCAGAACCAGCGGCCCTTGCCGCAGAAGTGGCTGGTGGCGTTCACGAACGGGAAGTTCCCGGTCGACTGACGTGAGCGGTCCAGCAGAGTTTCGGTATAGGTATGATCGGTGAATTTCTCGTAGTTGACCAGACCCTCCACCCAGCACCAGGTAGCGCCGTGCTTGATCGGGCTTTCCTTCTGAAGACCCAGCTTCTTCTTGAGGACGGAACTGCGGCCGGAGCTATCCACTACCCAGCGGCAGGACGTCTTGCCCTTGTTGAAGGAGATGACATGGTCGCCATCGGCCTCTGACAACTGCGCGTCGATGTCCCGAACTCCGCCGACGAACTGGAACCTGGAGTTCTTCTTGTTGAGCTCCATCATGTGGCGCTCAATGTGATTCCGGTCGAGCTGAAACGTGGCGATGTTGGAGATGGAGCGGATCGAGGAAGAGGAGACGTCTTCCCAAAAGTCATGTTGCCCGCCGCCGGTTTGCCAGTAGAAACGAAGGTTGTACTTCAGATACTGGTTGACCATGAGGTAGTCTTCCAGATCCAGAATCTTCGAGAAATAATAGCCGGAAAGCTGGACGAGCGATTCGCCGACCTTTTGAGTTGGACGGGGTGGATCGTCCCATTTGTCGAGCAGCAGGACGCTCTTATCCGTGTATTTCAGGAGCTGGGTGGCGAGTGAAAGTCCGGCAAGCCCGGCACCAATGATGACGACGTCGTAGTGATTCTTCAGGTCCTCGTTCAAACGATCCTCCGGCCGGCTGGACACAACTCCAGCCGAGCCAAGTATAGAGTGTCACGGCTGACGTCGCCGTTTCGAAATATCTATCAGAATATCAAGCTTGTCCGCAAGAACCGGATAACCGAGTCACAACGAAGTGAAATTATTTGCGAAACCGCATATCCGACTGAAAACAATTAGATTATTCAACTTCACCCACCCGAACAAGCAGCCAAAGCACCCTCGATTTCTTGACACCGTGTGCTACTTTCCAGACAGGGAGTGGTTCTTCGCCGGCCGCTTCTGACAATTATTTCCTGGCCAGGAAACGTCGACTGAGGTGAAACTGGACTCTCGGGTGCCCGTTAAAGGCTCACGGCAGCGGCCCTTGGGACCGTGTCGACGAGAGGACTTTCCAGACTGGT